>NZ_JBIAYX010000017.1:247722-253656 GCF_042898365.1 Streptosporangium sp. NPDC000509
GGTGTGCCCTTTTGTTGGGGCCCCCGGGGGGGGGGGGCCCGGGGGGGGGGGCGGGGGGGGGGGGGGGGGGGGGGGCGCCCGCCCGCCCCCCCACGACCGTCACGTCAGAGGTCAGTGACCCTTGTCGGGCTGGTAGGAGTCCTGGGTCTGCGGGTTCAGGTCCTTGAACTTGACCTTGTCCGCCTTGTCGAGGCGAGCGTCATTGATCTTCAGAACGTCAAGACCAAGGTTGAAGTCGCTGCCGTAGACGTGGCCGTTGTAGTAGTACGCCGACCAGAATCCACCGCTGAGCGGGTTGGCGCTGTCAGGGCCGCGTTCGAAGAAGGCGATCTCCTGCGCGTTGGCCGAGTCGGTGAAGTCGACGACCGAGATGCCACCCTGGTACCAGGCCTGGACCATGATGTCCTTGCCCTTGACCGGGATGAGCGAGCCGTTGTGCGCGACGCAGTTCTCATTGTCGGCCTGGTGGCGGGGGATCTTGAAGTAACCCTTGAAGGCGAACTGGCCGTCCTCGATGTCGTAGTAGGCGTTGGCGCCGCGGTTCGGGCCGATCGCCTCGTTGCAGGTGGCCGCGCTGCCGCCGCCGAGCTCGTCGGTGAAGACGACCTTGGTGCCCTTGTTGTTGAACGTCGCCGAGTGCCAGAAGGCGAAGTTCTCGTCGTCACGGACCGTGGCGGTGACCTTCGGGTCGACCGGGTTGGAGATGTCCATCAGGATGCCCTCGCCCATGCAGGCTCCGGCGGCGATGTCCTTCTCCGGGTAGGCGGTGATGTCGTGGCAGCCGCTCGTCGCCGAGGTGCGGTAGGGGTACGGCAGGCTCTCGCCGGGGTTACCGCCGTCCGGGAACAGAACCGGCGTGGCGACGACCGCGGCGGCCTCCGGGTTCTTCACCGGCACCTTGATGATCGAGATCTTGTCGTGCGGCGGCTGGCAGTCGGGGAACGACGCGTTCGGGCTGTAGGAGGAGACGTAGACGTAGACGTTCTTCTTGTCCCTGCCCTTGCCGGGGACGAGGGTCAGGGTGTGCGAGCCACAGTTGGTCTCGACCGCCTTGACGTACTTGGGGTTCTTCTTGTCGCTGACGTCGAAGATCCGGACACCCTCCCACGACTCCTTGATCGCGGCGCTCTGGCCGACGCTGCTGCAGGAGTCGTTGTTGCGCGAGGAGTCGACCGCGGCGAAGAGCAGGTCGCCATGGACGGACAGGTCCATCTGGCCGCCGGGGCAGACCACCGAGCTGACCACCGAGGTCTTCTTCGGGTTCTTGATGTCGTAGATCGAGAAGCCGCTGTAGTTGCCGACGAAGGCGTAGTCGCCCTGGAACGCCATGTCGGTGTTGATGTCTGTCAGGTTGGCCGGCTTGGGCACGTTGGTGACGTGCTCGACGTTCCCGCTCTTGGCGATCTCGCCAGGCGCCGGGATATCAGCGGCCTGCGCGGGTACCGCGGCCAGAACCGTGGCGACGGCGAGGCCGGCCACGAACAGGAAGCGACCGGTCAGGCTCTTCCCTGGGGGGGTGGACACTTTGTACCTCCTAGCTGCATGCACTGATAAAGCGTGCATAAATGTCTGAATCGTTCATCCTGCGCGGCCGGTCAGGCAAGCCGTCACAGTGTCAGCAACTGTTTCCGACATGCAGTCTTTACGAACACCACCCGGAGGCGTTACGGTCTTGCGGCACTGGACATACAGCCCGAAACACCCCACATCGCCCGCGCGACGTCTCCCTCCTCATATCACCCCGACCCGTTAGGGTTGGGGTGATCCGCAGCGGACATGATGGACGTGGCGTTCCCGCCGGGACAGGGCGTGCCGCGTTCGCGTGGATGTTCACGTGGAGCTTGAGGCGTGCCCGGTCCGCGGATCGCGGATCCGGCCGGGCCCGGAAGCCGACAGCCCCGGCTCCCGGGCCGCGGAAGGACGGTAATGGACATTCACGAAGGAGGCCGGGTGCGCGTCGCGCTCATCGCCGTGGTCGCCGTCCTGTCTCTCGGCGCGTGCACCTCGGAGCCGGAGGCCCCCGCGATCCCCGAGGCCGCCGCTTCGGCGCCGGTGATCGTCCCAGGCAGGCCGGGTGAGGTCGCCAGGACCGTCGGCCCGAGTGAGGCCGCCACGCTCGTGCCCTCGCCCACCGTGAACGCGGCCGACGTGAAGTACCTCCAGGACATGATCGTCCACCACCGCCAGGCCCTCGACATGGCCACCCTCGCCCCGACCAGGGGCGAGCACACCAGGCTCAAGGGCCTCGCCTCCCGCATCAAGGACGCGCAGGGGCCGGAGATCCAGTTCATGACCACCTGGCTCCAGCAGCAGGGACAGCGGGTTCCCGAACACCATGCCGGGCACGGCGACATGCCCGGCATGGCCACGCCGGAGCAGATGGACGCGCTCAAGGCCGCCTCGGGCAAGGACTTCGACCGGCTCTTCCTCCAGCTCATGATCGCGCATCACCAGGGCGCGCTCACGATGTCCGAGCAGGTCCTGACCTCCGGCTCACACGTGCGGGTCGAGGAACTGGCCAACGACATCTCGGTCACCCAGAGCGCCGAGATCCGCAGGATGCGGGAGATGCAGGCCGAGCTCTGACTCGCCCCTTCGTGGACGGCTCGCGAGGATCGCGCCGTCCTTCGCCTCCGCCTGGCACCACCCCTGACCACGCACCCGGCGCGGACCGCCGTCGCCATGACCGTACGTCGCAGCCCTGCGGCAGGGTGACCAGCGTCTTGATCGGACCGGCCCCGGCCGTGAAACAGGCATAGAACGAACACGGAACGGATACGAAAAAAGCACGAATCGGCGAATCGGCGAATCGCCTGCACCGACAATCAGACTGACAAATCATGACTTTGTCAGAACAAAATTTGATTCACCTCTTCACTTGATCCTCAGAAAAAATTTACAGGCCACCTTCTTTCCTGTTCGCCCCCGCTTGGGCGACGGTCAATACCAAAGATCGGTGACCATTGTCCTCGCCGTCGAAACAGCCGCCCGTCCACGCCTTTCCGCCCCCTCCCCGGGCGAACGCGCCCCGGCCGGGAGGGGGAACGACGATCAGCCGGAAGCGGGACCGCCCAGCTGGGCGAGGAGCTTCCGCATGCGGTCGATCTCGATGCGCTGGTCGGCGTCGACGTGGGAGGCGTAGGTGAAGATCTCCGTTTCCTGGCCGCCACCGTCGGCGAACAGCTTCTCGACCATCTGGAGCGCGCCCGTGTGGTGGATGATCATGTATTGCACGAAGAGCCGGTCGAAGTCCTTGCCCGTGGCCTTCTTCAGCTCGGCGAACTGCTCCTCGTTCAGCATCCCGGGCATGAGCTCCCCACCCGCGCCGGAGTGATCGTGGTTCGCGTCCGGCACCTTCTGGTCGCGGTCCTGGAGCCAGCGTCGCATCAGCGCGACCTCGTCCTCCTGGGACGCCTGCATCCGCTGGGCGATCAAAGTGATGTCCCGGTTCTTGCTGCGGGAGGGCACGAGGTCGGTCATCCGCAGCGCCTGGGCGTGGTGCGGGATCATCCCCTGCATGAAGAGCACGTCGGCGGCGGTGAACAGGGTGTCCGCGACCGTTGGCATCGAGGAGGCGGCGAGCGTCTGTCCGCGATCTCCCGGGGCTCCCGGTTGAACGATCACCGGAGCGGCCGACGCCTTGGGCGACTCCGTGGTGCATCCGGCGAGCATGCCGACCGCGATCACAAACATGCTTACATTTCGCCATTTGGGCAGTGAAGTCATTATGTGAACCTCTTGCACCCTTCTAGGTAGCGGCCATCCGGAACAGTAGATATGTCAGGGTATAGAACATCAAGGCCGCTTCCGTTACAGTTCGGCGTGTAACACCAAAGTGGATCTCCCCCCCAGCTGGCGTCACAAAGAGGCACCGGCAGATCCCGGGTCGCCCTTCGCGATAGATCACCTAGGGAGGGGATGCCCGAAAGAAAGGGAAGCGGCCCGTGAGAGGTAGCCGTTCGGCGCGTGGGGGACGTGCCAGACTACAAAAGCTCGGGATGATCGCGATAGGTGCGGTGTTGGCAGGACTCCTGCCGGCCACGGCCTCCGCGGCGGCCGACGTCGACCCCCGCATCGGTCTTGGTGCCGGATGGTTGGACGCCCAGGAAGCCATCAGCAACCTGGAGAAGACCGCGCACCTGGACAGGCCGGAGGGCTTCTACACCCCCTCCAACCCAGGTAGCGGCTCGTACCTCAACTCCGACCTGGCGTTCAGCGGGAACTACGCGTTCTCCGGTAACTACAACGGTTTCAACATCTACGACATCTCCACGGGCAGCACGCCCGTTCTGAAGACGTCGGTGGTCTGCCCCGGCGGGCAGGGCGACCTGTCGGTGCAGGGGAACCTGCTGTTCATGTCGGTCGAGGAGACCCGCGGTCGGATCGACTGCGGCACCCAGGGGGCCACCGGAACCGTCAACCCCGACCGGTTCCGCGGCGTCCGTATCTTCGACATCAGCGACATCGAGCACCCGACGCAGGTGGCGGCGGTGCAGACCTGCCGTGGTTCGCACACGCACTCGCTGGTGACGAGCAAGAACGAGCCGGAGAACCTGTACGTCTACGTCTCCGGAACCTCCAGCGTGCGCTCCGGCCAGGAACTCGCGGGCTGCGCCAACACGGCGGCGACCGACCCGGCCACCTCGCTGTGGCGGATCGACGTCATCCGGGTTCCGCTCGCCGCTCCGCAGAACGCCGCGGTCGTGAGCAACCCCCGGCTCTTCACCAACGAGGAGACCGGCGCGATCAACGGGCTGCAGAACACGCCGCCCACCCCGCAGCACCCGGCCGGCACCAACTGGTCGCCGTCACCGGTCACCAACCAGTGCCACGACATCACGTCGTACCCGGAGATCGGTCTCGCCGCCGGTGCCTGTGCGGGTAACGGCATCCTGATCGACATCTCGGACCCGACGAACCCGAAGCGGATCGACGCGGTCTCCGACCCCAACTACGCGTACTGGCACTCGGCCACCTTCAACAACGACGGTACGAAGGTCGTCTTCACCGACGAGTGGGGCGGCGGCTCCGGTGCGCGCTGCCGGACCACCGACCTGCCGTCGTGGGGTGCGAACTCGATCTACGACATCGTCGACGGCAAGCTCGTCTTCAGGAGCTACTACAAGCTCCCGGTGCCGCAGACGACGGCGGAGAACTGTGTCGCGCACAACGGGTCGCTCATCCCGGTCCCCGGTCGTGACGTCATGGTCCAGGCCTGGTACCAGGGTGGCCTGTCGGTGTTCGACTTCACCGACTCCGCCAACCCCAAGGAGATCGCGTTCTTCGACCGCGGCCCGGTCAACGCGTCCTCGCTGGTCACCGGTGGCTTCTGGTCCGCCTACTGGTACAACGGCCACATCTACGGTAACGAGATCGTGCGCGGTTTCGACACCTTCAAGCTGAAGCCGAGCGAGTCCCTCACCCAGGCCGAGATCAACGCCGCGGCGGCCGTGAAGACCGACAGGATCAACCCGCAGAACCAGACGAAGTTCACCTCCGGTCTCTCGGTGGGCCTCACCGCGCAGGCTCGTTGCGTGGGTACCACGGCGCACCTGGCGGTCACGGCCGTCAACAACGGCACCGTGCCCGCCGACATCGCCCTGTCCACCGCCTACGGTTCCAAGACGTTCGCCAACGTGGCCCCGGGCAAGCAGGCCTACCAGTCCTTCAACACCCGGACCGGACAGCTCGCCGCCGGCACCGCGACCGCCACGGGCGCCGCGACCATCGGCGGCCAGGCGGTAACCGCCGACCACGACACCGCCTACAACACGCTCAGCTGCTGACCCGACCTCAACGGCGACACAGCACACCCCCTTGAACGTCGCCACTTTCAACCGGGGCCGGCCGACAGACCGGCCGGCCCCGCCCCCCATAAACGGAGCAAGCCCATGAAAACCACCCGCACCACCAGGGTCATCGCCGCGTCCCTGC
>NZ_JBIAYX010000018.1:0-243746 GCF_042898365.1 Streptosporangium sp. NPDC000509
TGCACCTCCTGTTCGTGATGGCTGGGGCTGGTCAATACGGGCTCAAGGCACCAGGCGGCACCTCAAGCCCCCTCCTTCAGGAGGGGGTCGTTGACTCGTGAGGACGGTCGCTTTGCCCACCTGGCGGCGGCCAAACTTCCGTCTTTTTCCGGAATTTTCTCCGGTGAGGACAATACCGGCAAGCCTGCGCGCAGCCGTACCGGCCGAATGGGGCAGCGAGGGTGAAAGGTTACTATCAGCGCATTCACGAGCGAGGTGGCCGGATGGACTTTCGTGTGCTGGGCCCTGTCGAGGCGTTCACCGACGAAGGGGTGGCGCTGGACATCGGCCCCTACCAGCAGCGGCTGGTGCTGGCCATGTGCGTCCTCGCCGCCCCGCGGCCGGTCGGCCCGCACCGGCTGATCGACGCGCTCTGGGAGGGCGACCCCCCTCCGGGGGCGCTCAACACCGTGCAGGCGTACGTCTCCAAGCTCCGCCGCGTCTTCGAGCCGGGCAGGACGAGGAACGTTCCCCCGACGGTTCTGGTCAGCAAACCGGGAGGCTACCTGCTGGACGTCCCCGGCGACGCGATCGACCTGGGCAGGGTGCGGGAGCGGCTGGCCGAGGGCAGGAGCCTGGGGGCCGGGGGCGACCACGAGGGAGCGGTCGGGCGGTTGCGGCTGGCGTTGGGGGAGTGGAGGGGGGAGCCGCTCGCGGACCTCTCCGACACCTCCTGGGCGGTGGAGGAGAGCTCACACCTGGCCGAGCTGCGGCTCACGATCGAGGAGGATCTGGCCGAGGCGGAACTCGCGCTCGGCCGGGGGGCGGCGCTGACGAGTGGGCTCGCCCACCTGATCGGCGCCCACCCCTTCAGGGAACGGCTGCGCGTGCTCTCCGCCCACGCGCTCTACCAGGCGGGACGGCAGGCCGACGCGCTCGGTGTGCTCGCCGAGGGACGCCGGTTGCTGATGGAGGAGATGGGGCTGGACCCCGATCCTCGGTCGAGGGAGATGGAACGGCGCATCCTCGACCAGGATCCCGAGCTGAGGCCCCGCCTCGTGGCGAGCACGGGCCAGGCGACGGTGAAGGAGTCGGCGAAGGGGGAGGGCGCCGGCCTGGTGGGCCGGGACGCCGAGGCCGAGGTGCTGGAGCGGGCGGTCGCCGGTGAGGGGCATCGGGTGGTGCTGCTCGCCGGGGAGCCCGGTATCGGCAAGACCAGCCTGGCCGAGCACGCCGCGGAGGCCGCGCGGGCGCGGGACCACCGGGTGGTGTGGGGGCGCTGCTGGAGCGATGCCGGCGCGCCGCCCTTCTGGCCCTGGACACAGGCCGTGCGGGACCTGGTCGGCAGGGACGGCGAGCTGGCGCGGCTGGCCGGAGCCGGGCAGGCCGGCGCGGGGCAGGCCGGGCAGTTCGCGTTGTACGAGGCGTTCGCCCGGCTGCTGAACGAGCACGGCCGGGTCCTGGTGGTCCTCGACGACCTCCAGTGGGCGGACACCTCGTCGCTGCGGCTGCTGGAGTTCCTCGCCTCCACCAGGCTCTGCCCCGAGTTGACCGTCGTGGCCACGTACCGCGACACCGACGTACGCCCCGGCGAACCGCTGGATCACGCCCTCGGCGCGCTGCTGCGGCTGCCGCACGTGCGGCGGCTGCTGCTGCGGGGCCTGGCCGAGGAGGAGATCCGCGAGTATCTGGGACGGGCGGGCGCGGACCCGGACCTGGCGGCGGAGATGGACAGGCTGACCGCGGGCAATCCGTTCTTCCTGGGGGAGGTGCTGCAACTGGGGGAGACCCCCGAGGCGCTGTCGGACGTCGTGCGCGGCCGGATGGCCGGTCTGCCGCCGGGTACCGAGGAGGTGCTGACCGTCGCGGCGCTGCTCGGCAGGGAGGCGGCGACCGACATCCTGACGCGCGTGGCGGAGCTGCCGGAGGAGCGGATCCTCGACATCGTCGACGCCGCCGTGGGCGCCCGGTTGCTGGTGGAGGGGGACGGGCCGAGCTGCCGGTTCGTTCACGACATCGTCCGTGACGTGCTGCGCGAGGCACTGCCGCCCCTGCGCCGCAGGAAGCTGCACGCGCGGATCGCGGAGGTGCTGGAGGAGCGCAGCGGGACGCGCCTCACCGAGATCGCCCACCACTACCGCGAGGGCCTGCTGAACTCCCGGATGGCGGGCAGGGCGATCGGCTACACCCGGCGCGCGGCGGCCCAGGCGACCGCGCAGTTCGCCCACGAGGACGCGGTGGAGAACCTGGAGAGGGCGATCGCGATGATCGACCGGCTGCCGGGCCCCGACGACGCGCTCCGCTGCGACCTCCTGCTCGACCTGGCCGAGGCGCAGGCCGCGGCGGGGATGAGCGCCGCGGCCCACGCCTCCCTGGAGGCCGCCGCGGAGATCGCCGAACGGTTCGGCGACGACAACCGGCTGGCCAGGGCGGTCCTGGGGTTCTCCGACCCGATCTCTTCCGCCATGTACGAGGAGATGACCGGCATCGCCCGGCTGGCCGAGCGCATCGATCGGGTCCTCGCCTCCGGCCTGGCCGGGGACTCGCCGTGGCGGGCGCGACTGCTCGCCGCCGCCGCGCTGACCGGCTCCACCGTACGGCCCGTCGAGCGGAGCGCGGAGATGGCGGAGGAGGCGGTGCGGATGGCCCGTCTCACCGGTGACGAACGGACCCTGTCCAGGACGTTGATCGTCCTGCAGATCCTGCTGCGCTCCGGCCACGACCACGGGCGCCGCGAGGCGGTCGCCCGCGAGATCGCGGAGATCGGCCGCCGCGGCGGGGACCTGGTCGTCGAGTGGATCGGCAGGGAGAACGAGTACGTCGAGCTGAACGCGAGCGGGGACAGTGGGGACACGGAGCGGGCCGTGGAGCTGCTCGCCTGGCTGCGGGAGACCGCGGAGCGGCTCAGACTTCCCTCGATGATCAGCCTGGCCGCCTGGCAGACCGCGGTGCACGCCTACCTGTCCGGACGCTTCGACGACGCGCTCGCCGCGGCCGACGCCTCCGGTGCGGCCCACCCGGAGGGGGCGCTGGGGCGGGACGACGCGTCGTTGCGCCGGGAGATGTTCCGCTTCCTGGCCCTGCGGGCGGCGGACAAGGGCGACGGGCCGGATCGGCCGCACGAGGTGGGTGCGGGGCACGGGCCGGGCGGGGCTCACGAGGTGGGGAAGGGCCGCGACCGGGGCAGGGCGGACGAGGCGCTCGCGCTGGCCGACGCGATGCTCGCCCGGCGCCCCGGCCAGAAGCCCTGGCGCGTCCTGCGCTGCCTGGCCCTGATCGACCTGGGCCGCACGGCCGAGGCGCGCGACGCCTTCGCCGAGCTCTCCCGCGACGGGTTCGCGGAGATAGGTCCCGAGTTGTCCTACCGGTTCGTCCCCGACGCGGTGAGCGAGGTCTGCGCGGCGCTGGGCGACGAGGCGGCGGGGAAGATCCTGTACGGCAGGCTCGCCCCGCACGCGGGCCGTCTGCTGGGCTGGTCCCTGACCGACCTGTGCCTGGCCAGGCTCGCCCTGCTCGGCGGTGACGAGGATCGGGCGAAGGCCCACCTGCGGGCGGCCGAGGCGTTCGCCGCCGGGGCGGGGACACGCGTCTACGAGCCCGCGATCCGCGCGCTGGGCGAGAGGCTCCGCTCGCCGTGACGTCTCGCGGTCCGCTCGCCGGGCCGGTACGTTTCGCCCGTGACGAGCGGGTTAGGTGATGAAGGTGCGAGGAGGTTCACGGCCGGGCAGAGATCACCGTCACAGGAATGGGAATGTGCGCATGGCCACGCGAACATGGGGCATATCTCTCCACCGCCGAAAGGCGGTGCGTTGACATCCTCCCCACCGGCCGAGTCCGCTCATACTTTCGAGAGAAACCGCAGTACGGCGATGCGCCGTGTTCCCTCCCCCGCCTGAAGGCGGGGGTCACCACGCTCAAGAGGGACTGATGATCGAGATCTGGCCGGGTGACCCTTATCCTCTCGGGGCCACTTACGACGGCGCGGGAACCAACTTCGCGCTCTACACCGAGGCCGCCGAACGCGTCGAGCTGTGCCTGTTCGACGAGGAGAACAAGGAGACCAGGGTCACCCTCACCGAGTGTGAGGGCTTCGTCTGGCACGGATATCTGCCGGGCGTCGGCCCGGGACAGCGGTACGGCTACCGGGTGCACGGCCCGTACGACCCGCCGAGAGGGCAGCGGTGCAATCCCGCCAAGCTCCTCCTCGACCCGTACGCCAAGGCGGTCGAGGGGGATGTGAAATGGGACGAGGCGGTGTACGGCTACCGCTTCGGCGAGCCCGACAGCCGCAACGACGCCGACTCGGCCGACTTCGTGCCGCGCTCCATCGTGATCAACCCGTTCTTCGGGTGGGGGCACGACCGGCCGCCGAGCACCCCGTACCACGACACGGTGATCTACGAGGCGCACGTCAAGGGCCTGACGATCAACCACCCGAAGATCCCCGAGCGGATCCGCGGCACGTACGCCGCGATCGGCCACCCGGAGATCATCGATCACCTGACCGCGCTCGGAGTGACGGCGATCGAGCTCATGCCGGTGCACCAGTTCGTCACCGACCACGTCCTCACCGAGCGGGGCCTGACGAACTACTGGGGCTACAACAGCATCGGGTTCTTCGCGCCGCACAACGCCTATTCGAGCACCGGGCAGCGCGGCGGGCAGGTGCTGGAGTTCAAGGCCATGGTCAAGGCCCTGCACGAGGCGAACATCGAGGTCATCCTCGACGTGGTCTACAACCACACGGCCGAGGGCAACCACCTGGGTCCGACGCTGAGCATGCGCGGCATCGACAACGCCGACTACTACCGTCTGGTCGACAACGACAAGCGGTACTACATGGACACCACGGGCACCGGCAACAGCCTGTTCATGCGCTCCCCGCACGTGCTTCAGATGATCATGGACTCGCTCCGCTACTGGGTGATCGAGATGCACGTGGACGGCTTCAGGTTCGACCTGGCCTCCACGCTCGCGCGTGAGCTGCACGAGGTCGACCGGCTGAGCGCCTTCTTCGACCTGGTCCAGCAGGACCCGGTGCTGTCGCAGGTCAAGCTGATCGCCGAGCCGTGGGACGTCGGGCCGGGCGGCTACCAGGTGGGCAACTTCCCCGCCAGGTGGACCGAGTGGAACGGCATGTACCGCGACACGATCCGCGACCTGTGGCGGGGCGAACCCGCCGCGCTGCCCGAGTTCGCCTCCCGGCTGACCGGCTCCAGCGACCTCTACCAGGACGACAGCCGCCGCCCCGCCGCTTCCATCAACTTCGTCACCTGCCACGACGGGTTCAGCCTGCAGGACCTCGTCTCCTACAACCACAAGCACAACGAGGCCAACGGCGAGGACAACCGGGACGGCGCCGACGACAACCGCTCCTGGAACTGTGGTGAGGAGGGGCCCGCCTCGCTCGCGATCGAGTCCCTGCGCGAGCAGCAGAAACGCAACTTCCTGACCACGCTGTTCCTGTCCCAGGGCGTTCCGATGATCTCCCACGGCGACGAGTTGGGCCGCACCCAGCGGGGCAACAACAACGTGTACTGCCAGGACAACGAGCTGAGCTGGGTCGACTGGTCCGACATCAGGGAGAACTGGCTGCTGCTCGAGTTCACCCGGCGGCTCGCCAAGCTCCGCGCCGACCACCCGGTGTTCCGCCGACGCCGGTTCTTCTACGGGCGGCCCGTACGCGGTTCCGAGGAGAACCTCAGCGACATCGCCTGGCTCACTCCGAGAGGGGAGAAGATGACCGACGCGGACTGGAACGTGGGGTACGCCAAGTCGCTCGCCGTCTTCCTGAACGGCGACGCCATCACCGAGCCGGACCGCCGGGGCCGGCAGATCGTCGACGACTCCTTCCTGCTGCTGTTCAACGCCCACCACGACGTCATCAAGTTCACGCTTCCGAAGGACTACGGCGAGATGTGGCTGACGGAGATCGACACGGCGATGCCGATCACGGTCGACACCCGGGTCTGCCGGGCCGGAGAGAGCGTGCCGGTGGTCGGCCGCTCGGTGAGGGTGCTGCGCCGTGTCTGAGCCGACGACCCAGCCGGTCCCCGAGCCGGTTCCCGAGCCCGCCTCTGAGCCCGCTCTGCCGCCGGACCCCCTGCCCGATGTCCGGCCCGGTTCGGTGCCGCCGCAGGTCGCCCATGACGAACTCCTCGCGGACGCCGCCCTCGGGACCGGCGGGGACGTGACCGACCCCTTCGAGCTCCCCGAGGAGGCGCCCGCGCCTCCGCCGTCGCCCGGCTCGTACGAGGTTCCGGTCTCGACCTACCGCTTCCAGCTCACCCCCGACTTCGGGTTCGACAAGGTGGCCGAGCTCGCGCCGTACCTGCGCGATCTGGGAGTGAGCCACGTCTACCTGTCGCCGATCCTGCAGGCCGTGCCGGAGTCGCGGCACGGCTACGACGTGACCGACCACTCGCGCGTGCGCGAGGAGTTCGGCGGCGTCGAGGGGCTGCGGGAGCTGTCGGCGACCATGGCCCTGCACGGGATCGGCATCGTCGTCGACATCGTGCCCAACCACATGACGATCCCGGTGCCCGAGTCGGGCAACGCGCAGCTGTGGTCGGTGCTCAAGGACGGGCCGGGCTCGCCGTACGCGTCGTGGTTCGACATCGACTGGTCCGTGGAGGACGGCGACGGCGGCGTCGGCAAGGTGAACATGCCGGTGCTCGGCGACGAGGGCGAGACGGTGGCCGACGGCGACGTGCTGCGCTACCACGACCACGAGTTCCCGCTGCCCGACACGTACTACCGGCTGGTCGACTGGCGGCGCGGCCCCGGCTACCGCCGGTTCTTCGACGTGTCCTCGCTGATCGGGGTGCGGGTCGAGGACCCCGAGGTGTTCGACGCCACGCACGCCGTCATCCTTTCGCTGGTGGAGGAGGGGGTGATCCAGGGGCTGCGGGTGGACCATCCCGACGGGCTCGCCGAGCCGCGCGGCTACCTGTCACGGCTGCGCGAGAGGTCGGGCGTGTGGACCGTGGCGGAGAAGATCCTGGTCGGCTCCGAGCGGCTGCCCGCCGACTGGGAGTGCGACGGCACCACCGGCTACGAAACGCTCAACCGGATCACCGGCCTGTTCGTCGACCCGGCGGGCAGGGAGCCGCTGGTCGAGCTGTTCACCCGGCTGACCGGGGTCGGCGGCGACTACGCGGCGGTGGTCCGCGAGTCCAAGGCGGAGGTCCTGGACCTGTTCTTCGGCGCCGAGATCGACCGGCTGCACGCCGTCGTCGGCTCCGACCGGCAAACGCTGGTGGAGTTGCTCGCCGCGATGCCGGTCTACCGGGCCTACGCGGTGCCGGGCGAGCCGGTGCCCGAGGTCTCGGCGAGGATCGTCGAGGAGGCGGGGCGGGTCGCCGCCGGACGGCTGCCGGAGGGCGCCCCGGTGGCGGAGGTGGTCGAGCGGGTCCTGACCGGGCCCGCCGACGCGGTCACCCGCTTCCAGCAGACCTGCGGCCCCGTGATGGCCAAGGGGGTCGAGGACACCGCCCTCTACCGCTGGTACCCCCTGTCCTGCCTGAACGAGGTGGGCGGCGAGCCCGACCGCTTCGGCGGGTCCGTCGAGGAGTTCCACGCGTTCTGCCGGGAGATGTCACCGGGCACGATGACGACGCTCTCCACGCACGACACCAAGCGTTCCGAGGACGTACGGGCCAGGCTCGCCGTGTTGTCGGAGATGCCGGAGGAGTGGGCGGCCGCGGTCGGCGAGTGGTCGTCGAAGGTCTCCTTCGACCCGGCCCTCGACTACCTGGCCTGGCAGAACCTGATGGCCTCCTGGCCGATCGGGCCCGACAGGTTCTTCGACTACCTGTTCAAGGCGGCCCGCGAGGCCAAGACCTCGATCTCCTGGGCCACCCCCGACCCGGCCTACGAGCGTGGCATCCGCGACTTCGTCGGCCGGGCCGTCGAGGAGTGCGGCGCCTCGGTCGCGGAGTTCGCCGCGAGGATCGAGCCGTACGCCAGGTCCAACTCGCTGGGTCAGAAGATCGTCCAGCTCATGCTGCCCGGCGTGCCCGACGTGTACTGGGGCAACGAGATCACCGACTTCTCCCTGGTCGACCCGGACAACCGGCGCCCGGTCGACTTCCAGCTGCGCCGCCGGATGCTCTCGGCGGCCCAGGCCCACGCGAGCCAGGAACACCCGGACGAGCCGCACCCGAGCCCCGCCGCCACGGCCGCCCTCAGCTGGGACGAGGCCAAGCTGGCGATCACCGCCCGCGCCCTGGACCTGCGCCGGAGGCTGGACCCCGAGGCGCCGTACGTCCCGATCGAGGCCGGGGAGCACGCGATCGCCTTCGCGAGGGGGGAGCGGGCCGTGACGGTGGCCACCCGGCTGCCCGTCGGCCTGGAGCGGCGCGGCGGGTGGGGGAGCACCACGCTCACCCTGCCGCATGGCACCTGGCGGGACCTGCTGTCGGGTACCGAGTACACCGGCCGGATCCCGCTCGCCCACCTGCTCTCCGTTCACCCTGTCGCGCTTCTGGAAAGGGTCTGACCGATGTTCGAGGTATGGGCGCCGTCGGCGACGGCGGTTGACGTGGAGATCGGCGAGGTCCGCTACCCGATGTCGTCGGCGGGCGGCGGCTGGTGGGCGGTGGAGGTCCCCGGCGCGGGGCACGGCACCGACTACCGGTTCCGGCTGGACGGGGGCGAGGCGCTGCCGGACCCCAGGACGAGGTGGCAGCCCGAGGGGATCTTCGGGCCGAGCCGGGTCTACGACCACGGCCGCTTCGAGTGGGGCGACGCGCTGTGGCGGGGGCGTGACCTGCCGGGCGCGGTCATCTACGAGCTGCACATCGGCACCTTCACCCCCGAGGGCACCTTCGACGGGGCGATCGGCAGGCTGGAGCACCTGGCGGAGCTCGGCGTCGACTTCGTGGAGATCATGCCGGTGCCGCCGGTGCCCGGCGGGCGCAACTGGGGTTACGACGGTGTGGACCTGTGGGCCGTCACCGAGACCTACGGCGGCCCCGACGGGCTCAAGCGTTTCGTGGACGCCTGCCACCGGCGCGGGCTCGGCGTGATCCTCGACGTCGTCTACAACCACCTCGGCCCCTCGGGCAACTTCCTCGCCCCCTTCGGCCCGTACTTCCACTCCAGTGCCTCCTCCTTCTGGGGGCAGGCCGTGAACCTCGACGGCCCGGGCTCCGACGAGGTGCGCGCCTACTTCGTCGGCAACGCGCTGCAGTGGCTGCGCGACTACCACATCGACGGCCTGCGGCTGGACGCCGTGCACGCCCTGCACGACAACCGGGCCGTGCACCTGCTGGAGGAGATCGCCGTCGAGGCGGAGGCGCTGTCGGCGGCGGTGGGCAGGCCGCTCACCCTCATCGCCGAGTCCGACCTCAACGACCCCCGGCTGATGACCCCCCGCGAGGCCGGGGGGTTCGGCCTCGCGGCGGCCTGGAACGACGACGTCCACCACGCCCTGCACGTGGCGGTGACCGGTGAGCGGCACGGCTACTACGACGACTTCCACGGCGCGCTGCCCAAGGTGCTGGCTCGCGCCTACTACCACGACGGGACCTACTCCTCCTTCAGGGGGCGCTCGCACGGCCGCCCGGCGTCCCACGTGCCCGGTTACCGCTTCGTCTGCTGCGCGCAGAACCACGACCAGATCGGCAACCGGGCCGAGGGCGACCGGATGGCGCCCGAGGCGCTGCGGCTCGCCGCGGGACTCCTGCTGACCTCGCCGTTCACGCCCATGCTGTTCATGGGGGAGGAGTGGGGGACGCGATCGCCGTTCCTGTTCTTCACCGACCACGTCGAGCCGCAGTTGCGCGAGGGCGAGGGGGATCGGCGGCGGCGGGAGTTCGTCGGCTTCGGTTACGACGACTGGGCGGACAAGGCCCCCGATCCCGGTGAGGAGATGACGTTCCTGCGCTCCAAGCTCGACTGGAGCGAGCTGGACGACGACGCCCACCGGGCACACCTCGACTGGTACCGGGCGTTGATCGCGCTGCGCCGCGCTCACCCGGAGCTGACGGACCCGAGGCTGGACCGGGTACGCGTCGATCACGGCGAGTCCTGGCTGGTCGTGCACCGGGGAGGGCTCAGGGTGGCGGCGAACCTCGGCCCGGTCGCGCTCACGGTGAGGCTCGGGACGGGCAGGGCCGCACCCGGTCACATCCTGCTCGCCTCCGACCCGTCGGCGACCGTGGAGGGGGAGGAGCTCTTCCTGCCTCCCCGATCCCTCGCGATCGTGCGGCTGGATCCGGCGCTCTGACCGGCCGGTGATCCCCTGATCCGCCTGACCGTCGCGGCGGCCGTCACGGCGGCGGTGACGGTCAGGCGGCCACGTGGTTGCGCAGCCGGAGGTCCTCCGGGTACGGGGAGAAGTAGGTCTGGTCCCGCACGTAGTCGGCGGCGAGGCTCTGGGCGTGGTGGCGGATCAGGGTCGCCGGGACGCTCAGCGCCACCTGCCCGGCCCGGTAGGAGGCGATGACCTCCGCCAGGTCGGCCCGGCGTGCCGGGTCGAGCGCGTCGCCCACCATTCCCACGCAGTGCTGCAGGACGTTGACGTGCCGGCCGATGCTCGCCTTGGTGGCGAACGCCGTGTCGAACACCCGGGTGTAGTCGGCGGCCAGCTCCTCACGGGGCCGCGTGCCCGCGCCGGCCACCAGCCGGCCCGCCTCCCTGAAGGCGACGGGGTCGTGGGCGAGTAGCTGCATCTTGTGCCGGGCGTGGAAGGACACCAGGTCGCGAGGGCGCCAGTCGCTTTCCAGCAGGGCGCGGAGCCGGGCGCGGGCGAAGATCCGTTCCACGAAGTTCTCGCGGAGCAGCGCGTCGTTGAGCCGTCCCTCGTCCTCGACGGGCAGCAGTGGATAGGCGTCGAGGACCACGCCCGCGAACACCCCCCTGCCCTTGCGGCCCACGGTCGTGCCACCCGCGTGGACGGGGATGCCGTGCACCCCGCAGCTGGGGCTCTTGGACTTGAGGATGTAGCCGTCCACCTCCAGCAGGGCGGGAACCCGCTCGGCGGCGAGGGCGGTCATCCTGTCGGTGAGGTCCACCCGGCTCTTCCTGGTGACCAGCCGCGTGCCCTCCGGTGAGCGCTCCAGGCGCAGCGTCTCGCGCGGGCTGCCGAGGCCGATCTCCATCTCCGGGCAGATGTGCACCCACTCGACGTGTTTGTCCAGTTCGTTGTTGAGGAATCGGTTGCGGCTGTGTCCGCCGTCGAACCGGACCGGCTCGCCCATCAGGCAGCTGGACACCGCGACCCTCGGCCTGACGGCCCGCCGGCCCGCCTCGCCGGTTCCGTTCATCTCGCCCACCTCGTCCATCTCGTCCATCGCGCTCGAACCGCTCGCGCCACGCACGGCGGACACTGTCTCCCGGTGTGGTGCGGCGTCCCGGTCGCGCGCCGTGACGGTGCCGAGGATGCCGGACAGGCGGCGCAGGCCGCGTGCCGTACGGGCCTTGATCGTGCCGAGTGGGATGCTCAGCTTCTCGGAGATCTCCCGCTGGGTCAGGTCGTCGTAGTAGGCCAGCTCGATCGCCTGGCGCTGCGGCTCGGGCAGCCTGGCGAGTGCCCGCCGCACCTGGTCGCGCTCCGCCAGCTCCTCGCCGTCGTCCCGGCCGTCGTCGCCGACGGGGTCCGCGATCACATCCAGCGGCACCGTCTGGAAGGTGCGTATCCGCAGCTGGTCGACCGCGCGCTT
Source organism: Streptosporangium sp. NPDC000509 (assembly GCF_042898365.1). Taxonomy (NCBI): domain Bacteria; kingdom Bacillati; phylum Actinomycetota; class Actinomycetes; order Streptosporangiales; family Streptosporangiaceae; genus Streptosporangium; species Streptosporangium sp. NPDC000509. Next base: position 11,646 of record NZ_JBIAYX010000018.1, read on the forward strand.
GTGGGCGATCCCGAGCATCCAGGCGGGGAGGCTGCGTTCCGGGTCGAAGCGGTGCCGGGAACGCCAGACCTCCGCGAACACGACCTGCTGAAGATCCTCCACATCCTGCGGCCGAACGAATCGCCGCAGGTAGGAGCGGATGAGGGGCCCGTGGGTGCGGAGGCACTCGGTCAGGGCCGCCTCGTCGCCCTCGGCGAACCGGGTGTTCAGGTGGTCTGTCATGATGCCCCCCTTGCCTCAATAACCTACTCAAAACTTATTCATAGTCGCTCGACGGCGGTGATCGCAAGTGGAGGCAGGGAGATATCCGCAGGTCCGGCGGGTCTGGCGGAGAGTTCGGTGAGGAGAGGACGACACCACGTGACCGGGAGCGAAGAAGGCGGGACATTTCCGAAAGGTGGCCCCGCGCGACAGGAGGAGGCGACGCGGGACGGTCAGGAGAGGGCGGGCCGAGGGAGCCGAGGGCGGAGGACGGCGTGCCGGGAAGGGGTCAGGCGAGGGCCGCGGTGGTGACGCGGGTGAGGGCGTCCTGGAACGACGTGACCCGGGGGACGGACGCGGGCAGGCTGTCCCACCAGCCGGGGCCGCCGGCGACGATCAGGCTCGACGGGCGGAGCGTGGGCAGAGAGGCGAGGGGGGCGGGGTCGCCGGTCTCGGACTGCTGGGACCAGACGAAGACCACCGAGGGGCGCAGCCGCCGCATCGCGTCCGCCAGCGCCGGGTACGGGGTCCTGGCGCCCAGCACCCTGGTCTCCACGCGGTGGTCGGTGGTGAGCGCCGCGGCGAGCGCGTAGAGCGGCAGGCTGTGCAGGTCGTGCTCGGCGCAGGCGAGCAGGACGGGGCGGTCACCGGCCGGCCGGGCGGGGCGCTCGGTGAGAGGGATGAGCGCGGCGAGCAGCCGGTCGGAGAACAGATGCTCGATCTCGATGCTCGCCCCGCTCTCCAGCTGGCGCCTGCAGATCGTCTCGAAGACCGGCAAAACCAGGCACTCCCAGGTCCACCGCACGCCGTGTCTGGCCAGCGCCGCGCCGATCCACTCCTGGACGGCCCTGCTGTCCAGCGTCATCGTCGCCCGCTTCAGCATCGCCACCGTCGGCACGCCCGGCGGCCGCGTCGCCGTGAAGGGCGAGATCTTTTCGCGGGCGGGCCGCCCGGACTCCCGCTCCACCGGAGGCGGTGGGACGGTCTCGATCTTCAGGACCTCCCGTGCCGCGTCGGAGGCGGGCACCCCGCTCCTGATGAGCCGGTTCATCTCCTCCAGGCGCCACAGGTCGCGGGCGTCGTAGCGGCGGTGCCCCCCCGGGCTCCGGCGGCTCGGACCCACGCCGTAGCGTAGGTTCCAGGTCCGCAGTGTGGGGGCGGGCACTCCGAGGCGTCGTGCTACGGCCCCGATGCCGTAGCTCGGTTCCCCGACGATCGCCACCTGACGCTGCTCATCCATCTCGTCCCATTTTAAGCCTGCTATCCGCCGTACCAGCCTGACAGGCGACGCGAGCGGTTGCTCCATGAACACCTATTCGATTTCCGGGCCCCTGGCGGATGCAACCAACGGAGTGTGACCGGCCGAAGGGGAATCGTGACCGATACTGTGATCGTTTTGTTCAGCCGTGATCTTCGGGTGCACGACCATCCCGCACTCGCCGCGGCGTGCGAGCACGCACGTCATGTCGTCCCCCTCTTCGTCGCGGACCCCTCCGTGCCCGGGGGCGACCGCCGGGGATTTCTCGCCGAGTGCCTCGCCGATCTGAGCGAATCGCTCCGCGAGCGGGGTGGTGAGCTGGTCGTGCGCCGTGGTGATCCGATCGCCGAGACGATGCGCCTGGCGCGGGAGACGGGGGCGCGGGCCGTCCACGTCAGCATGGACGTCAGCACCCTCGCGCGGCGCAGGCAGCGACGCCTGGCCGAGGAGTGCGAGCACGCCAGGACGGCGTTCCACATGTTTCCCGGTCTGACGATCGTGCCCCCCGACGCGCTCAGGCCGTCGGGCGGAGGCGACCACTACCGGGTCTTCACGCCCTACTGGCGGGCCTGGGCCCGGCAGCCGCGCAGGGAGGTGCTCAAGGCCCCCGGTGTGGTGCGCGTTCCCGAGGGCGTGTGGGCCGGGAGGCCGCCCGAGCCGGGGCGCGCGTCGCACGAGCTGTTCAGGGGCGGTGAGACGGTTGGGCGCCGGAGGATGAGGCAGTGGCTGAAGCACTGCGTGGACGACTACGCCGACGGCCACGACGACATGGCGGGTAACCGCACCTCCAGGCTCAGCCCCTACCTGCGCTTCGGCTGCGTCTCGCCGCTGGAGCTGGAAGCGCTCGCGAGGGAGGTGGGAGGCGTGGGAGAGGGCGAAGGCGGGGGTGCCGAGGAGTTCGTCAGGCAGCTGTGCTGGCGTGACTTCTTCTACCAGGTGACGCGGGCCTTCCCGCGCATCAACCGCGACGACTACCGGCCGCGCGGGCACGAGTGGCGCGACGACGACCACGCGGCGCAGGCGTGGAAGGAGGGCATGACCGGAGTCCCGATCGTGGACGCGGGAATGCGGCAGTTGCTCAGCGAGGGATGGATGCACAACCGGGCCCGCATGATCGTGGGCTCGTTCCTCGTCCGGCGGCTCGGCGTCGACTGGCGCGTCGGCGCCGACCACTTCTTCGATCTGCTGCTCGACGGCGATGTCGCCAACAACTACGGCAACTGGCAGTGGGTCGCCGGGACGGGCAACGACACCCGGCCCAACCGGCCCGTCAACCACATCCGGCAGGCCAAAAGGTACGACCCGGAGGGCGAGTACGTCCGCCGTCACGTCCCCGAGCTCGGCACCGTGCCCACGAGGATGATCCACGAGCCCTGGAGGCTCCCCTCGGGTGTCCCGGGCTATCCGGCGCCCCTGGTGTCCATGGACTGAGCCGGCCGGGTCGTCGCCCGCCGAGGCGCGAGCCCTCGCGACGGGGCCCCACGATGAGAGGCCCCGGCGGCAGTGGGCTTTCCCGGCCGAGGCGCCTGGCCGGGAAAGCCCACCACCGCCGGGGGCGGGGTCGTTCTCAGTGCCGCGTGCTCAGTCTCGCGGTCTCAGTGCTTGTGGTCGTGGCCCGCGTGGTCGTGGCCTGCCTCGTCCTCGTCGTCGTCCTCGTCCGAGGGGCCGTCGGAGGGCTCGACGCCCAGCACGGCCTCGCGGGGCTCGATCTGTTCGACGTGCTCGATCAGCCCAAGGACGTGGTCCGGCTCGATCAGCCACTGCAGTGCGGTGGCGCCGGTGTCGTCGGCCGAGACCAGCTCAGCCTGCTCCTTGCGCTCGTCGTCGTCCAGGTCGGCGTCAGGGTGGCTGATCTCCTTCAGCGCGGCGGCCTGCAGGGCGGCGATGTCCTGCACCTCCACGGTCAGCTCAACGGTCAGACGCAGGTAGCGTTCGGTGCCCGATACATCACTCATGGTGTAAATCCTAGTGCCTGGGTGGGGTGGACCAGCCTAAGGGAGCTTCCACTCCACGGGGGTGGTGCCCTGCTTCTCGAGAAGTTCGTTCGTCTTGCTGAACGGGCGGGAGCCGAAGAAGCCGCTGCGGGCCGACAGGGGACTGGGGTGCGCCGACTCGATGGCCGGGACGGAGCCGAGCATCGGGCGCAGGTTGCGGGCGTCGCGTCCCCACAGGATCGCCACCATCGGCTTGTCGCGGGCGACGAGGGCCTTGATGGCCTGCTCGGTGACCTCCTCCCAGCCCTTGCCCCGGTGTGAGGCGGGCTTGCCCGGCATGACGGTGAGCACCCGGTTGAGCAGGAGCACGCCCTGCTCGGTCCAGGGGGTGAGGTCGCCGTTGCTCGGCATCGGAAGCCCGAGGTCCTCGGTGAGCTCCTTGTAGATGTTGCGCAGGCTGCCCGGGATCGGGCGCACGTCCGCGGCGACGGAGAAGCTCAGGCCGATCGGGTGACCCGGCGTGGGGTACGGATCCTGGCCCACGATCAGCACTTTGACCTGGTCAAACGGCTGTTGGAAGGCGCGGAGCACATTGGCGCCCGAGGGGAGGTACTGCCTGCCTTCCGCCACCTCCCTCCGGAGGAACTCGCCCATCTCGGCGATCTTCTCGGCGACGGGTTCGAGGGCCTCGGCCCACCCGGCTTCTACGACTTCGTTCAAGGGACGTGCGGCCATGTGCAGGACCCTATCGAGGTTTTAGGCCCGGTACGGCGCGTGCTGGGAATCAGCGCGTGCCGCACCGGGCCTGCCCCTGTTAACTATTTCACCGAGCCAGCCATCATCCCCTGGACGAAATACCGCTGGAAGGCGAAAAAGAGGATCAACGGGATAATCAGCGACAGGAAAGCACCCGGCGCAAGAATGTCCACGTTGGTCCCGAATTGCCGCATTTGGGACTGTAGGGCCTTGGTCATCGGCTGGTTCTCGGTGTTGGCGAAGACCAGCGAGACGAGCAGGTCGTTCCAGACCCAGAGGAACTGGAAGATGCCGAGCGAGGCGACCGCCGGTTTGGCCAGCGGGAACACCACGGTCGAGAAGATCTTCCATTCCCCGGCGCCGTCCATCCGCGCCGCCTCCAGCAGCGAGCGTGAGATGCCCGCGAAGAAGTTGCGGAGCAGGAAGATGGCGAAGGGGAGACCGAAGGCGACGTGGAAGAGCACCACGCTCGCGATGGAGCCGAAGATCCCGGCCGAGCCGTACAGTTTCGCGATCGGGATCAGCGCGATCTGGGTCGGCACCACCAGCAGGCCGACCACCACCAGGAACAGCGCGTCCCTGCCGGGAAACTCCATCCAGGCGAACGCGTACGCCGCCATGGCGGCGATGCCGATCACCAGGATGGTCGAGGGCACCGTGATGAACACGGTGTTCCAGAACGACGCGGTGAACCCGGTGGCGAGCAGGTTGGAGTAGTTCTCCAGGGTCAGCTCGGCCGGCTTGGTGAGGATCGTCCACCAGCCGCTGGAGTTGTTGGCCGCCTCCTCGCGGATCGAGACCACGAACAGGCCCAGGGTGGGAACCAGCCAGAACAGGCCGACCAGCACCAGTACCGCCTGGACCAGGCCGTTGCCCAGCCGGTCCACGATCCTGCCGAGGACGCCGCGAGGTGGGGTGCCAAGGGTGGAGGTCGTCACTGGTTGTCCCTCCTGAACCGGCGGATGTTGAGAATCATGAAGGGAAGGACGAGGAGCAGCAGGAAGATGGCGAGCGCGCTGCCCAGCCCCTGGTTGCTGCCTCCGCCGAACGAGACCCGCCACATCTCCAGCGCGATCACATTGGCCTGCGGCTGCACCGATCCCGGTGCGATGACGAAGACCAGGTCGAAGACCTTCAGGGTATTAATGATCATCGTGACGAACACGACGAGCAGTACCGGGGAGAGCAGCGGAACGGTGATCTTGCGGAACACCTGCCACTCGGTGGCCCCGTCGATGCGGGCCGCCTCCAGCGCGTCGCGCGGGATGGCCGCGAGCCCCGCCGCGATCAGTACCATCGCGAATCCGGCCCACACCCAGACGAACGCGCCGATGATCGCCGGAGTGATCAGTGTCGGGCCCAGCCAGGGGATCCCGCCGAACGCCGCCTCGAAGTTCGACTGCGGCAGTCGCACCTGGTAGTCGCCCGGAGCGAGCCCGGTGAAGCGGAAGGTGCCGTCGGCCCCGCTGGTGGTGGTGGCCTTGACGGCGCCGTTCTGCACCGCCTCGACCGTCATCCCGGCCAGGGCCTTCTCGGTGCCGTCCACCTCGTTGGCCGCGCCGCCACCGCCCTGGGTGAAGTCGACCCAGACGGTCCCCGCCAGCTCGCCGGGACCCGGCTGGACCGCCTTCGCCGTGGAGGCCGAGGCGAGGGTGTCGGGCTTCACGCCCACGAGCGGCAGGAGCACCGCCTGCCCCGGCTGCGCGGGCTGCTTGGTGACCACCCCGCCGCCCTGTTCCGCGGTGACGGGGGACTGGTCGTTCTCCCTGGGGCGGGCATCCGGGTAGCCGTTGCTCGAACCGAAGAGACCGGTCACCGAGGTGATCACCGCGTTGGCCACGCCCCGGTCGGGGGCCTGCTCGTAGACGAGGCGGAAGATGACGCCGGAGGCCATCAGGGAGACGGCCATCGGCATGAACACGACCAGCTTGAACGCGGTCGCCCAGCGGATCCGCTCGGTCAGCACCGCGAAGACGAGGCCGATCACGGTGACCAGGGCGGGAGCCACCGCGACCCAGATCAGGTTGTTCCTGATCGTGGTCAGGGTGGAGGAGTCGCTGAAGATCGTCGCGTAGTTCTCCGCCCCGACGAAGGTGCTGCCGCCGGCGTCGTAGAGGCTACGGAAGATCGAGTAGATGATCGGGTAGATCACCATCACGCCGAGTACGAGCGCGCCCGGCAGCAGGAACCAGATCGCCATCCTCGGCGGCGGCCCCAGCCGGGAGGCCCCGGCGGGCACCTTCGCGGGCGTGGCCGCCGGGGCGGCCGCCCCCGCCGTGGCGAGCTCCGGCTCGGCGGCCGGCGCGGCCGGGTCGTCCGACCTGACGTCGGCGAGGGCCGGGTGACCGTCCCCGCCGTCCGTCTTCTCCGAGGTCTCAGGGATCTCAGGGGTCCCGGAGGTCTTCGAGGGCTCGCCGCCGGACGGGGTGGCGTCAGAGGTGTGGGGGGAGCCGGCGCCTCGCGCCGGCCGCTGGGTGTCGTCAGGTCCGGAGGAGGGACCGCGGGCGGCGTCGTCGTCGCCGCCACGCGAACCCTGCGGGCCGTCTAACCGGTCGGTCACGGCCTTACTCCCCTACTTCCAGGCCTTCTTGGCCTCGGCCTCAAGCTTGTCCTGGATGCCCTTGACGTCCGAGGGGGTGCGCACGAAGTCCTGCAGGTACTTCCACAGGGCCTTGCCGTCGGTGCCACCGAAGGCGCTGGGCGCGAGGTCGGACATGTCGTAGCGGACCGTGTCACCGGCGGCGATGATCGTCTCGGCGAGCTTCTTGGTCATGTCGTCCGGGTAGTTGTCCGGCGAGACGTTGCGGTTGGGAGAGAGGTAGCCGGGAAGCTTCGCCCAGACCTCGCCGCCCTCCTTGGAGGCGAGGAACTCCAGCAGCGCCATCGAGCCCTCGGACTCCTTCAGTGCCACCGCGATGTCGCCGCCCAGCACGACCGGCTCGGTGTCGCCGACCTTGGGGAACGGGAAGTACTTGGCCTCCTCGCCGAGCTTCGCGCCCGACTGCTCGGCCGTGACGCCCACGAAGTCCGCCTCGATGACCATCGCCGACTTGTCCTGGCCGTAGACCTGGGTCACGCAGGTCGGGAAGTCGGTCTGCAGGGCGCCGGCGGAGCCGCCGAGCAGGAACTCCTTCTTGCCGACGAGCTGCGCGATCTTCTCCAGCGCGGTGGTCACGCTGGGGTCGGTCCACGGGATCTCGTGCTTGGAGAGCTTGGTGTAGTTCTCCGGGCCCGCGGAGGACAGGTAGACGTTCTCGAACAGGTCGGTCAGGGTCCAGCCGGAGGCGCCGCAGAGGGAGAACGGCGGGGTGCCCGAGTCGGCGATCGTCTGGGCGGCCTTGATCAGGTCGTCCCAGGTGGCGGGGGGCGTCACACCGGCGTCCTGGAAGGCCTGGTCGCGATACCAGATGAGCGACTTGTGGGCCGCCTTCACCAGCACGCCGTAGGCCTGGCCGTCGGCGGAGCCGAGCTCCTTCCAGTACGGGGTGTAGTTGTCGTCGATCTGCTTCTGGACCTCGGCGGTGAGCGGCTTGAGCGCCTTCTGGTCCGCGTACTGCTGGACCAGGCCGGGCTGGGGCAGGATCGCGACGTCCGGCGGGTTGCCGCCCTCGATGCGCGGCCCGAGGTAGGCGCCGGTGTCCTCACCGGTGGAGGCGTAGGTGACCTTGGCGCCGGTCTTCTCCTCGAACGCCTTGAGCACCTGCTCGAAGTTGGTCTGCTCGGCGCCGGTCCACTTGGCGGCGACCTCGACGGTCACCCCTTCGAGGTTCTTGGCGGCCGGGGCCGACGCGGGCGCGCTGTCACTCGTGGCCGGTGCGGGGGCGGCCGATTCGCCGCCGCCGCACGCGGCGAGTGCCAGGGCGAGTCCCGCCGTCGTCACCGCTGCGATGGTTTTGCGCATACTGAACAGACCTCCTGAGACGTTGAGGCTTGAAATCGGGATATGTAGGACGAACAACCAGCCGAAATGGGGATGACGGCTTCTGCCGGGGGATGCCCCGGCCTCATTGGGCCCGGATTATCTCTTCGAGTTGACCCTTCATGGAGGAGACGACGTCGTCGCCGTCGCCGTCCTTCGCGAAAGGCGGTGTGAGGGCGTTGGAGACCGCGCTGGCGATCACCAGGCTCACCTGGTTGTAGTTGGCGCCGGCGGGCCTGGGCCGAGCGGAGAGGATGCTCTGCTTCAGGACCGGCAGGTAGGGAAAACGCCTGATCAGATCGGGATCGTCGTACAGTTCGGCCCACACGGGCGGGAACGAGCCGTCGGCGAGCACCCGCCGCTGGTTCTCAAGACCGGTGAAGTAGCGGATGAACTCGGTGGCCGACTTCTGCCGCTTGGAGAAGGCGCTCACCGCGAGGTTGTAGCCGCCGAGCGAACCGGTGCCGGGGCCGTCGAGACCGGGCAGCCGGGTCACCCCGAACTTGCCGGCGACCGCCGAGGTGGTGGCCGGTCCGTAGGCGTGCGGCCAGTTGCGGGCGAAGGCGAGCCGTCCCTCCTCGAAGGCGAGCTGCGCCTCGTCCTCCTTGTAGGAGAGCGACTCCTCCGGGATCCACCCCTCCCGGAACCCGTCCATCAGGAAGTCAAGGCCGGCCTTCGCCTTGGCCACGTCCATGGTCACCTTGGTGCCGTCCAGGCTGAGGATCTGCCCGCCCGCCGACTGCACGGCCTCGGTGAAGTTGACGGTCAGGCCCTCGTAGGCCAGGAACTGCCCCGCGTAGCCGCCGATGCCGTACTTGTCGTGCAGGGCGCGCGCCTGGGTGCGCAACTCCTGCCAGGTCCTCGGCGGCTTGAAGCCCTCCTTGGCCAGCAGGTCCCTGCGGTAGTAGAGGAGGCCGGCGTTGCTGGTGTAGGGAACCGCCCAGAGCTTGCCCCGGTAGACCGCCGTGTCGACGACCGGCGGCAGGAACCGGTCGAGCGGGAACATCGTGCGCTCCAGCGGCAGGATCCAGCCGGCCTCGGCGAACTCGGCGGTCCAGATCACGTCCAATCCGATCACGTCGTATCGGTCGCTTTTGGCCTGGAGGTTGGCGACCATCTGCGCCCGCTGCTCGTCGGCGGCCTCGGGGAGTTCGAGCAGGGTCGCCCGCTCCCCGGGGTGGGCCTGGTTCCAGCGGTCGAGCAGCGGCTGCAGGTAGGCGGTCGCGGGGCGTCCGATCACCAGGGTGAACGGACCGGTCCCGCCGAACCGCTCATCCTCCTGGGCACCGGCCGCCGAACATCCCGCCAACCCCGCCACGAGAAGCACGGCGAGCGCGACGGGGATGAGTCGGCGCACCATGACCTCCCGGTTTCCAGTTGGTTACATACGTGTTAGGTAGATGCATGCATGTTATGCATAGCGGTATCATCACCGTCAACGGATAACCCCGTAACGCTCACGTAACGAGCTCTCCGAGGAGGTGGGGCGTGCGGCTGACGCTGCTGGCGCTCCTCGCGAAGGAACCTGCCCACGGCTACGAGCTCAAACAGGCACTTGAACAGATCTTCGGCAGCGCCTACCCTTCACCGAACATCGGGCAGATCTACGTCACGCTCGGCCGTCTGGAGAAGGACGGTCTGGTGCGCGCCGTGGACGTCGAGCAGTCCAACCGGCCGAACAAGAAGGTCTACTACCTGACGGCCGCCGGCCGCGAGATCCTCGACACGTGGGTGGACGAGCCCACCGAGGGCCCCAGGGTCCGGGACGAGTTCTTCATGAAGCTCGTGCTGGCCCCGATGACCGGCATCGCCGACAGAATGGCGATGATCAATCGCCAGCGCCGTCACTACCTCGGACTCATGCGTGACCTCAACGAACTCGCCGAGCGGACCGACCCGGAGAACCAGGTCGCGCTCCTGCTGGTCGAGGGGGCCATGCTGCACCTCCAGGCCGACCTCGACTGGCTCGAACGCTGCCAGGAGGAGCTGAGTTGACCTCTCCCGTGGTTCCCGTGGTCGAAACCGTCAACCTCGTCAAGATCTACCAGGACGGCGGGGTGCCGGTGCCCGCGGTGCGAGGGGTCGACCTGCGGGTGAGCCCGGGGGAGTTCGTGGCGGTCATGGGCCCCTCCGGCTCGGGAAAGTCCACCCTGGTCCACATGATCGGTGGTCTTGAGGCGAGGACCAGCGGTGAGATCTGGCTCGACGGGCAGCGGGCCGACACGCTCAGCGAGAGCGCCTGGGCGCTGCTTCGCCGCCGGAGGATCGGTTTCGTCTTCCAGTTCTTCAATCTCGTCGCCAACATGACCGTGGCCGACAACGTCGAGCTGCCCGCGCTGCTGGCGGGGGCCTCCACGCGCGAGGCCCGCCGCCGCCGCGAATACCTCCTCGGCGAGCTCGGCCTCACCGCCCGCGCCGACGCCGCCCCCTCGCAGCTCGCCGGGGGCGAGCAGCAGCGGGTCGCGCTCGCCCGCGCGCTGGCCAACGAGCCGAGCCTGCTGCTCGCGGACGAGCCCACCGGCAACCTCGACAGCCGCAACACCCGCGACGTCCTGCGCCTGCTCGGCGAGGTCCACCGCGAGGGCCAGGCCATCATCCTGGTCACCCACGACGCCAGGGTCGCCAGCCTGGCCGACCGGGTGGTCTCCCTCCTGGACGGCCAGGTCGTCGACGACGGGGGCGCCGGGCTGGTCCGCCGCCGCCCCAAGGGCAGCGCCGGCGACGTCGTCGAGCTGAGAGGCTGACGGTGCGCCCTCCGCCCTCCCCGTCCGAGGGGCCGCCCCGGCCCGTGCTCCCCAGGCTCTTCCGGGTCGGCGACGTCGTCGCGGGCGGCATCACGGGTTCGCCTCCGCCGGTGCCTTCGGGGCTCGCCGGTCCGACGGCCCCGCGGGCTTCGGGGGCCCCACGGGTTTCGCGAATCATGCGGAAGGCATCGCGGTGAGCACCGTCCGCGCCTCCGTGAGGTGGATCCGCGCCGATATCAGGGCCCGCAGGGGCCAGGCGCTGCTCACGCTGCTCGCCGTCGCCGGGATCGTCACGGCGCTGATCACCTCCGCGACCCTCCTGGAGGACGGCACCAACCCGTGGCGGGGGCTGTTCGCCGAATCCAGGGGCGCGCACGTGTGGATACACACCAAGGACGCCCCCGACCCGGCCGCGCTGTCGAGGCTGCCCGGCGTGGTCCAGGTCGCGGGCCCCTACCGGTCGGCTCCGGTCACCCTCACGCTGGACGGCAAAAGGTCGCCGGTGGCGCTGCGGGAGATGTCCGCGACGCCGCCCCGGGTCGCCGCCCCGCTGATCCGCGAGGGGCGCCCGCTGCGCTCCGGCGACACCGACGGCGTGGTCGTCGAGCGCTCCTTCGCCAAAGCGCTCGGCCTGAGGGTGGGCGGAGCCTTCCCGGTGACCGCGCTCAACGGCGCCACCCACCCGCTCATCGTGGTCGGCCTGGCCGACACCGCCGACCAGGGGTTCTACCCCGAGTGGACGCCCGGCCTCGCCTGGACGCTCGCGCCCGTGCTGGCCAGGGTCGAGCCCGCGCTGGGGCGCAGCGAGTCGGTCACCGGGCTGCGCCTGGCCGACGGGGAGGCCACGCTGCCCGCCGTCCACGGCGCCGTCACCCTCCTGGACGAGCAGATCCAGCGGATGTCCACCTGGCGTGAGGTCCGCGCCTCGATGGAGCTGGACAACCGGCTGCTCGGCCTGCTGCTCGCGCTGTTCGGAATCACCGGGCTGGTGGCCGCCGCGCTCGCCATCGCCAACGCGGTGGGCGGCCGGGTGCTGAGCCAGACGCGCGACATCGCCACCCTCAAGTCCCTCGGCTACACCCGGGGCCAGGTGTTCGGCGTGCTCATGGCCGAGCACGGCGCGCTCGGGCTGCTCGGCATCGCCCTCGGACTGGTCTGCGGGCAGATCGCGGCCTCGTTCGTCCTGGACGGGGTGCCGATACTGCCGCTCTCCCCGGTCCCGCTGCTCGCCATCACCGGCGGCACCGCCGCCGTGGTCCTGATCGCGGTGGCACTGCCCGCCTGGCGGGGCGGCCGTACCGCTCCCGTCCCCGCGGCGCCCGTCGCGCCGCCCAGGAGGCACCTGTCCCGGCTGGCGCGCCTGGCGCTCCTCGTACGGCTGCCTCCCGCCCTGGTCCTGGGCACCCGGGACGCCTTCACCCGTCGCGTCCCGGCGTTCCTGAGCATCTTCGGCGTCGCGATCCCGATGATGATGATCACTATTGGGCTCGGCTGCTGGGCCACCCTGGACGACTTCCTGCGGCACCCGGAGCGGGTCGGCCAGGCGGCGGCGCTCACGGTGCGCCCGGACAAGCTCTCGGCCGACGACGCTCTGCGGATCGCGAGGGCCGACCCCGGGGTGCTGGCGGTCTACCCCGGCACCGAGGTGCCCGCGCTGGAGCCCGAGCAGACCAGGAGTGTGCTGGCCCGCGCCGCCGGAACCTCCGCCGAGCCGTACCCCTTCTCGGTCGTCGAGGGGCGGATGTACGCCGCCAGGGGGGAGGCCGTCGCGGGGCAGGGGCTGCTCGACCTGCTGGGCGTGAAGATCGGAGACCGGATCCGGCTCACCGTCGGCGGCACCCCGCTGATCGTGCACCTCGTGGGCCGGGTGGTGGAGCCCGACCAGGACGGCGAGGTGCTCTCCTTCGGGATCGACAGCCTCGCGGCCAAGGACGCGGTGCCGCCGCAGTTCTACAGTCTGGTGCTCAGGCCGGGCGCCGACCCGGCGGAGGTGAGGGCACGGCTGATGGTCGCCTCGGGAGAGGCCCTCGAGGTCCGGCGGGTGGTGAATCCGGCGGAACGGCTCGCGATCATCCGCGTGGTGATCGTGGCGCTGATCGTCGTGCTCGCCCTGCTCGGCCTGGCGAACCTCCTGACGGCGAGCGCCCTCGGCCTGCGCGACCACGCCCTCGACCTCGCGGTGCTCAAGGCGATGGGCCTCACCCCCCGGCAGGTGGCGGCCACCCTGGTCACCGGGACCGGCCTGCTGATCGTGCTGGGGGTGGTCGCGGGCACCGCGGCCGGGGCCTCACTCGTCGGCGGGCTGATCGACCTGCAGGGGCACACCAGCGGCGTCGGCGCGGGCATCGGCCGTACGCCCTCGGCCCTGACGCTCGCCGTCGCGGTGCTCGTCGCGGTGGGGAGCGCCCTGCTGGTGACGCTGATCCCGGCGGGGTACGCGGCCCGCGCCCAGGTCCCGGTCACCGCGAGATGACCCTGAACCGTCGGCGTTCACCCGGGACGGCCCCGGGACGATGACCGTCCCGGGGCCGTCCAGGAAAAGGGGGTTCAGCCGTCGATGCCGGGGACGTCGGCGTTCTTGAGCGAGAACCAGTAGAAACCGTGGCCGGGCAGGGTGAGCAGGTACGGCAGGGTGCCCACGGGGGGGAACCGCACCCCGCCCCTCGCCTCGACGGGGATCATGCCCGCGAAGCGGCGCAGGTCGAGCTCGACCGGCTGCGGATACTTCGAGAGGTTGTTGACGCACAGCATCAGGTCCTCGCCGTCCTCGCGGACGAAGCTGAGCACCGCCGGGTTGCTCGACCACAGCTCGTTGTAGACGCCGGTGCCGAAGACCTGGTGGCTGCGGCGGATCGCCAGCATGTTCCTGGTGAAGTGGAGCAGCGAGGCGGGGTTCTTCTGCTGCGCCTCCACGTTGACCGCCTGGTATCCGTGGATCGGGTCCATGACGACGGGCAGGTACAGGCGTCCGGGGTCGGCCGTGGAGAAGCCCGCGTTGCGGTCGGGGCTCCACTGCATCGGGGTGCGGACCGCGTCGCGGTCCTCCAGCCAGATGTTGTCGCCCATGCCGATCTCGTCGCCGTAGTACATGACCGGGGAGCCGGGCAGCGAGAGCAGCAGCGCGGTGAACAGCTCGATCTGGTCGCGGTCGTTCTCCAGCAGCGGGGCGAGGCGGCGCCGGATGCCGAGGTAGGCCCGCATGCGCGGGTCCTTGGCGTACTCGGCGTGCATGTAGTCGCGCTCCTCCTCGGTGACCGTCTCGAGCGTCAGCTCGTCGTGGTTGCGAAGGAAGATGCCCCACTGGCCGCTGTCGGGGAGCTTCGGGGTCCGCGACATGATCTCGGAGATCGGCTCGCGGCTGCCCCGTCGCACCCCCATGAAGATGCGCGGCATGAGCGGGAAGTGGAAGGCCATGTGGCACTCGTCGCCGCCGGTCGCGGGGTCGCCGAAGTATTCGACCACGTCCTCGGGCCAGCCGTTGGCCTCGGCGAGCAGCACCCGGTCCGGGTAGAGACGGTCGACCTCGGCGCGGATCTTCTTCAGGTAGGCGTGGGTCTCCGGCAGACCCGAGCAGTCGGTGCCCTCGCGCTCGAAGAGGTAGGGCACCGCGTCGAGCCTGAAGCCGTCGATGCCCAGGTCCAGCCAGAACCGCAGGACCTCCAGCATCGCCTCCTGGACCGCCGGGTTCTCGTAGTTCAGGTCCGGCTGGTGGTGGAAGAAGCGGTGCCAGTAGTACTGCTTGCGGACCGGGTCGTAGGTCCAGTTGGACTCCTCGGCACCGATGAAGATGATCGGCGCGTCGGGATACCCGGTCGGGGTGTCCGACCACACGTAGAAGTCGCCGTACGGCCCCTCGGGGTCGTGCCGGGACGCCTGGAACCAGGGGTGTTTGTCGCTGGTGTGGTTCATCACCAGGTCGGTGATGATGCGCAGGCCCCGCTGGTGCGCCGACTCGATCAGCTCCACGAAGTCCCCGAGGTCCCCGAAGTCCGGAAGGATCTTCATGTAGTCGGAGATGTCGTATCCGCCGTCACGTAGGGGAGATTCGTACAGCGGAAGGAGCCACAGGCAGTCGACGCCGAGCCACTCGACGTAGTCCAGCTTCTCGATGAGACCGCGCAGGTCGCCGGTGCCGTCGCCGTTGGAGTCCTTGAACCCGCGGACCAGCACCTCGTAGAAGACCGCGCGCTTGTACCACTGGGGATCCGCCGAGACGAAGTCCTCGGCCACGGACTCCTGGGAAGGGGAGGGGAAGGGGGATGGGGTCATCGTGTTCTCGCTCACGGTGATGAAGGGCAGGACGAAGTCACCGGATGCTCCGGCTGATGATGTTTGGTGACCGCGCCGGCGGGAGCCGTCATCCCCACGAGCTCCATGGCCGCGGACAGGACGAATTTGTGATTCAGGACTGTCCGTTGTGGCGCTTTCTGGGCCGAACACTACCAGCCACCTGAGACCCCCGAAGCCCTCTTGGCGTGGTACATCGCCGCCGCCCCACGGAATTTTCGCGCGCATCGCGCCACGACCGCGTAATCGTCGCGTCGCTGATTGTTTTCCTGCGTGAAACACGACACGCCGCAGAGGGGTGACCTCGTCCTATGCCCGGGGATCCGGCCGATACACGGATCCTCCCGCGCGGCCGGGAGCCGGTCCTTTGCGCGGATGTTGCGCATCGGGTCCCCGAAGCATTCCCGAAAGCATTCTCAGGGCACTCCGGGGGCACTCACGGGGCACGGAGAAACCCTCACGGAACGGACGCCTCGGAAAGGACCGGGGCGGGCACAGGACGGACGGAGACCGCTCCCGACGCGGAAGGGGAGGGGATCAGTTCCAGGGCGGGGTGAGGTCGGGAAGGTGGTCCTGGTAGTCGCCGAGCCAAGCGCCGAACAGCACCAGGCCGCGCACCCAGAATCGGTCGTTCCAGCCGTTGAACCGCGCCAGCGCGTCGGGGCCCTCGGCGACCACGGCGTGGAGCTGCTCCGACAGCAGCGAGGGCACGGCGCCGGCGACCCGGGTGAGCATCAGGTGGCCGTACTCCCTGGCGGGCGCGGCGGCCGAGCGGAGCGGGACCCGCTGGAGCGGCTGCTTGACCACGTTGGTGGAGGGCAGCGCGGCCACGCGCGGGTTGGCCGCGTACAGGACCTCGCGGTAGAAGCGCCCCTGGTCCTTGCGGTGCACGCCGACCGAGAGCGCCGCGTCGAAGAAGGCGGGGTGGATGAACGGTGCCGCGAAGGACGCCTCGGGGCCGACCAGGTTGACCGGGGAGCGGGCGATGCCCCGCGCGGTCCTGGTGTGCAGGACCGAGAGCGGCAGCTCGGCCCGGTGGCCGTTGAGCATCGCGGTCGACTGGGTGAAGGCGTGCCTCACGCTGTCGGTGATCCACGCCTCGGCCCCCTCCGACAGGAACGGCACGGACGGGGAGCCGAGCGCGAGCGAGCCGAGCAGCGCGGCCTTGCGCTCGGCCTGCGTGGAGGCGCCGAGCGCGGCCCCGCTGACCATGAAGTTCTTCAGCAGCGGCCCTCCGGCCAGCCCGTCGACGAGGGTCCGCCCCGCCCGGTGCACCTCGCGGGCGAACGGGGTGTACCAGGCGTGGTGCGGGGTGAGGAACTCCAGCCGCCGCGCCGCGGCCAGCGCGTCGTCGGGATAGGCGTCGGCGTCCTGGGTGATCACCCTGTGGCGTACGCCCAGCTCGCGGGTGATCGCCTTGGCGAAGACGATGTCGGTGTCGGTGCCGTCGTCGGGGCTGGTCGTCCACGATTCCACGTCGGCGCCACGCGCCACCGCCACCGAGCACAGCAGCCGTGAGTCGTAGCCGCCGCTGACCGGGACCAGCAGCGGGCGCCCGTCGAACTCCTTGTAGACCTCGTGCAGGATCTCCAGGATCTCCCCGGCGGTCCTGCCCGCCTCGTAGGGCTCCTCGCGCAGCCAGCGGGGCAGCATCCGCTCGACGCCGATCCGGTCCGACGCCCGGTCGAAGACGAGCGCGCTCGCCCCCGCGAGCCGTTTCACCTGTGTGTACGGGGTGTCGTCGCGCAGCGGGAAGGTGAGCTGGATGATCGAGGCCCAGGCGTCCCAGTTGATCTCGTACGGCGTGCGCGCGAGGGAGAGCAGCGGTTCGAGCAGCGAGGAGAAGTAGACGGCCCCGCCGTAGGACAGGTAGTAGACGTCCACGAGGCCGAGACCTCCGGTGTGCAGCGTGATCCGCTCACCGTCGTCGATCAGGCCGGGTGTCTCGTAGGTCTCCGCCACCGTGATCCACGGCGCCGCGCCGCCGGGCCTGCGCTCGCCCCAGGCGAAGGCCCAGGTGCGCTCGTCGCGCCGGTACGGGGGCAGCGGGGAGGAACTGAACAGGGCCGCGTTCTGAGCCTGGACGGCGGGTCTGACCCGCGGCCCCGCCTCGCGCAACCTCTCCAGGACGGCCTCGTCGAGGTGTCCGATGCCGCCGCAGACGTACGGCCTCACATTGAACGTCGGCCACTGCACCGTGCTGACTCCTCTGTGTCGCGATTGACCAAAGGGTATCCTTTCGCCCGGCTCACGAAACGGAGGACGGCGTGGCGGGCGAGCAACTCGAAAGCACACGACAGGCGTTGCGGGAGGCGGTGGCGCACGCGGAGAGGGCTTCCGAGCTGGCCCGCCTGCTCGACGCGGCACAGGCCAAGATCGCCGATGCGGAACGTGCGGCCGAGGAGCTGCGCGGGGTGAAGGAGCTGCTGAGCGAGACCGAGGAGCGCCTTGAGGCCGCGAACGCGGCCGAGGAGAAGCTCCGCAAGGAGCTGGCGGAGCAGCGCTACCAGGCCGAGGTGGCCAAGTGGAAGCTCTCCTCGGTGCAGGTGGCCCGCTGGTCACGGCTGGGCGACGCGATCAAGACGGGCAAGAGCAACCCGGTGCGGCTGGCGCGCGGCCTGCGCGGGGCGGCCAAGCCGGCCAAGCGCCCGACCGCTCCCAAGCGCCAGCCGGTGCCGCGCAAGGCGGGCGACAAGGCGCCGGTGCCCGGGGCGTCCTTCCAGGCCACCAGCTCCGTCAGGACCGTCGGCGGCAGACCGGTGAAGCTCAAGCCGTACCGCGTCCCGACCGGCCCGAACACCCGCCCGCACCTCACCGCCGCCGTGATCGCCGCGCCGCACGGCGAGGCGCTGCTGCGCTACGAGTGGCGCCAGACCACCGGTTTCACGCCGAAGGACTTCGCCAGGGTGCTGGCCGCCGAGGTCCCGCACCTGCTGCTGGTCGAGTCGGTGACCGAGGGGCCGTGGGCGGAGGAGCTGCGCCGGCCCGGCCAGGGACTGCACGCGCTGCTGGCCTGGTGCGCGGAGCGGGGCATCCGCACGGTCTTCTGGCACACCGGGGGCACGCCCGCCGAGTTCGTCGCCGCGGCCCGGCTGTTCGAGCACGTCGTGACCGCGCTGCCCAAGTCCGTGAAGCCGTGGGGCACCGCGCTGGCGGCTCAGGAGCCCGAGCAGGGACGCCGGGCGCCCTCGCTGGGAATCCTGCCCTTCGCGATCCAGCCGCGCGTGCACAACCCGTTGCCGCTCGCCGGGGACCGGTTCGAGCGGGTGCTCTCGCTGGAGGAGCTGCTTCCGGGGCACCTGTCGTACCCGGACGTCCTCACCTCCTACCGCTGGCCCGTCGCGGTCGACTGCCCGCCGGGCACGGAGCCCTGGCGGATGGCGGAGCTCGCCGCCTGCGGCACCCCCATCGGCACCGAGCCCGACGCGCGCCGCGCCCACCTGGCGCTCCGCCAGGCGTACGCCTCGGGCACGATGACCAACAAGGTCGACGACCTGCTGGACGCGATCGGCCTGCCCAGCGGCAGGGCCACCCTGAACATCTCGGTGATCATGATCGACCGGGGCGACCTCGACTACGCGCTGGCCCAGGTCGCGCCGCAGAAGGGCGTCGTGCAGCTGGTGCTGCTGTCGGACGCGTCGGACGCCGCGGCGCGTGCCCGCGACGCGATGCCCGACGGCGTGCACGTCACGGTGCGCCGCCCCACCTCCAACCTGACCACGGGCGGCCTGCTCAACCGGGCCCTCGACCTGTGCCAGGGCGACCTGGTGGCGGTCATGGACGCCCGCGACCGGTACGGCGAGCACTACCTGGCCGATCTCAGCCGGGCGTTCCTGTTCGCCAGTGCCGACATCGTCGGTAAGGCGGCCTACTACGCCCACCTGCGCGACGTCGCGGCGACCGTGCTGCGCCAGCCCTCGGCCGAGTACTCCTACCTGCCCGACGTCGCGGGAGCCACCCTGCTGGCCCGCCGCGCGGTCCTGCGGGACATCGGCTTCGCCGACGTCTCGGACAACTGGGCCGACGTGCTGATGCGGCAGTGCCGCGCGGACGGGATCAAGGTCTTCTCCGCCGACCGCTTCGGCTACGTCTGCCTCCGCGACCGTGACCGCTGGCTGCTCGGCTCGGCCCAGCTCGTCGACTACGGTCCGGCCGACCCGCACGCCCTGGTCTGAACACCGGCGACCGTCAGGCGACCGTCGGGCGGTCGACGGCGCCACCGACCGCCGGCCGCCCCGTCGCCGCCTGACGACCTCACCGGGAAGTTAGGCTGCCGGGTTGACTTCCTCTCCGGGGCCGAAGCCCGGGGTCTCCACGCTGGAGGGATTTCGATGACGCCCGGCACGCTCGGCGAGGTTCTCGGCCTGCCGCCGATTCCCAGGGGGACGTGGGCGGGGGAGGCGGTCTACGTCTCCCCGGTCGCGCTGCGCAGGGGCGAGGACCCCGAGGAACTGGCGGAGCGGCTGCGCGCGCTGCCGGGGATCACGGCCGTCCGGGTACGGCCCCGGGGTTTCCTGGAGATCGTGGTGGCCGTCCCCGGCGAACTCGTCACGGAGATCGGCGCGACCGTTCCCGTGCCCACGGGCGAAGAGCCCGTTCCCGCGAGGGAGGTCCCCGTGGCCCCCGGTGACACCTCCGTCGTTCCGGTGGCCGAGGGCGGAGTTCCCGTGGACACGCTCGGGGGAGGGTCCGCGTGGGGAGACCTGCCCAGGACGTGGGCCAACCCCGGGTTCGTCGTCAGGTACGCGCACGCGCGGGCGGTCGCCGTACAGCGCTGGGCCGTCGAACTCGGCGTCGGCGGGGATTTCAGGCCCGAGTTGCTGGAGGACCGCAGGGACCGGGCGGTGCTCAGGCTGCTGGCCGAGATCCACGGCAGGCGGGTGAGCCGGGACCCCGGGTGGGCCGCCTACGCCGAGCAGCTGGCGCTGGCGTACCACGACGCGTTCGAGGGGGCCGCCGCGCTTCCCTCGGGGGACGAGGAGCCGTCGGAGCTCCACACCGCCCGGGTGCGCCTGGCGCGGGCCGTGCGGGACGTGCTGGCCGAGGCGTTGACGGCGCTTGGCGAGACGGCGCCCGAGAGACTGTGATAGACCCTCCCAAAGGAGTTCAAAAGGATCAGGGGAGAGGTGAATGGTCGGGCCTCGTGACTGGGAGGCGCACGAGCCGCGCCGATCAGGGGTGGTCCGGCGGACGCTGCCGACCCTGCTCGCCTTCGCCGTCATCCTCGGCGGGCTCGCCTATCTCGGCGGAGACCTCAGGGAGCTCCTCGGCACCGCCCCCGGCTCGCCCATCTCGGCCGCGGCCAAGCATCGCCTCTACGGGGACACCGAGCCGGTCGACGGCCGCTGCGACACCCTGCCGAAAGACATCGACGCCGACGTCAGGGCGTCGTTGGAGGCTCTGGCCGGCTGCCTGGAACGGATGTGGGCGGCCACCCTGGCGCGGGCGGAGATCGACTACGAGCCGCCGGGGGAGGTGCGGCTGGTCGACGCTCCCGAGGAGGCCGCGTGCGGGATCGACGACTACGACTGGGCCGGGATCTACTGTCCGGGGCCTCGCGTGGTGAACGTGCTGGTCGAGGGCGAGCGGGCCTTCCCGATGATGTTCACCCTCGCGCACGAGTACGCCCACCATGTCCAGGAGGTGAGCGGGATCGCCGACCAGAGGGGTTCCGAGGCCTTCGACGAGGCGTGGTCGCGACGGCTCGAACTGCAGGCCGACTGCCTGGCCGCGGTGGCGCTGCGAGGCGTCGCACCGCGCCGGCTGGAGAATTTGCGCCTTCTCGCCGGGCGCGGCCCCGGCGCGGACGAGGGGGCGGAGGCGGGCTACCGGCAGTCGCACGGCTCGGGGACGAGCAGCGCCGGGTGGATGCTGCGCGGCCAGAAGGGCGGCACCGTGGGGTCCTGCAACACCTGGGGCGCTCCCGCCGAGCAGGTCTCCTAGGCTCGGCGGGCCTTCACCGGTCTTCCCGCCGTACCCTCACGCTTGGCGCGGCGCGTCCGGCTTCCCGCCGTACCCGCCACGCCGAGCGCTCGGTCCTCCGGCCTCCGGGAACGCGCTCACCCGGTCTCTCCCGAGGATCGTGTCGCGGTGCGACCTTAAAATATGTCGTCAAAATGGCCCATAACGTAAAAAGTTCGCGTGTTCGAGCAGGATCGCGTCTCGATGGGTGGGCAATCGTCTCAGGGGGATCACCGGGTCCGATAGCCTCGATCGGGTGAGTCGATTCGTCCACCCCGCCGGTGACCGGCATGCAGAAGTGCTGCCCGAGGAGCGCCCTCCGCACGCACCCGCAAACCTGAACGCGCTCGATCCGACCATCTGGCCCCGAACGTCGAGCCGCGCCGACGGCTCGATCACGATCGGCGGCGCGGACGTGAGGGACCTGGTCGCGGAGCACGGCACCCCGCTCTACGTGGTGGACGAGGAAGACTTCCGCTCCCGCTGCCGTGACTACGCGAGCGCGTTCTCCGGCGGCGAGGTCCACTACGCGGGCAAGGCATTCCTGTGCCGAGAGGTCGCCCGCTGGATCATGCAGGAGGGCCTCGGCCTGGACGTCTGCAGCGCCGGGGAGCTCGCCGTCGCGCTCAGCGTCGGGTTCCCGCCCGAGCGGATCACCATGCACGGCAACAACAAGTCCCTCGCCGAGCTGGAGAAGGCCGTCGAGGCCGGGATCGGGCACATCGTGGCCGACTCCTTCGAGGAGATCGCCCGCCTGGGCTTCCTCGCCGACAAGCACGGCACGCGTCCCAAGGTGATGATCCGCGTCACCGTGGGCGTCGAGGCCCACACCCACGAGTTCATCGCGACCGCCCACGACGACCAGAAGTTCGGCTTCTCGCTGAGCAGCGGCGCGGCGGCCGAGGCGGCACGGCGGATCCTCGCCCTGCCCCAGCTGGAGCTCGTCGGCCTGCACTCCCACATCGGCTCCCAGATCACCGACACCGCGGGGTTCGAGGTGGCCGCGGCCCGCCTCGCCACCCTCCTGGTCAAGATCAAGGACGAGCACGACGTCGTGCTGCCCGAACTCGACCTCGGCGGCGGCTACGGCATCCCGTACGTCGAGGGCGACACCGCGCCCGACGTCAAGGAGATCGCCGACAACCTGCGGGAGATCGTCAGCAGGGTGGCGAGGGGCGCCGGCCTGCCGGTGCCCAAGCTCACCGTCGAGCCGGGCAGGGCGATCGCCGGGCTGGCCGGCGTGACGCTCTACGAGGTCGGCACGATCAAGGACGTCGAGGGCCTGCGCACCTACGTCAGCGTCGACGGCGGTATGAGCGACAACATCCGCACCGCCCTCTACGGTGCCGACTACACCGCGCGCCTCGCCTCCAGGGAGAGCGACGCCAAGCCGATGCTCTCCCGCATGGTCGGCAAGCACTGCGAGAGCGGCGACATGGTCGTGCGCGACCTGTGGCTCCCGGCCGACCTGGCCACCGGTGACCTGATCGCCGTCGCGGGCACCGGCGCCTACTGCCGCTCGCTCGCCAACAACTACAACTACCTCCCCAAGCCCGCCGTGGTCGCGGTCAAGGACGGGGTGTCTCGCGTGATCGTCCGCAGGGAGACCGAGGACGACCTGCTGAGAGGACAGCTGTGAAACGACCCGGAGCGGCCGAGAGCGCCGTCCACGGTGTGAGTGACAAGGGGGCGTGACCGGATGGCACTGAAAGTCGCACTTCTGGGATGCGGCGTCGTCGGTTCCCAGGTGGTCAGGCTCATGCACGAGCAGGCCGACGACCTCGCCGCCCGCGTCGGGGCGCCGCTGGAGCTCGCCGGGGTCGCCGTACGGCGCCTGGGCCGCAGGCGGGACGCCGACGTCGACCCCGCCCTGCTCACCACGGACGCCGAGGCCCTGGTCACCCGCGACGACATCGACGTCGTCGTCGAGGTGATCGGCGGCATCGAGCCCGCCAGGGCACTCATCCTGGCCGCGCTGAACAGCGGCAAATCGGTTGTCACGGCGAACAAGGCGCTGCTCGCCGAGCACGGGGCGACCATCCACGCCGCGGCCAGGGCCGGTGGCGCCGACCTCTACTTCGAGGCGGCCGTCGCGGGCGCGATCCCGCTGATCAGGCCGCTGCGCGAGTCGCTCGCCGGTGATCACGTGCATCGCGTGCTCGGCATCGTGAACGGCACCACCAACTACATCCTCGACCAGATGGACTCCAGCGGGGCCTCGTTCTCCGACGCGCTGGAGGAGGCGCAGGCGCTGGGCTACGCCGAGGCCGACCCCACCGCCGACGTGGAGGGCTTCGACGCCGCGGCCAAGGCCGCGATCCTCGCGGGGATCGCCTTCCACAGCCGGGTGACGGCCGCCGACGTGCACCGCGAGGGCATCACCGAGATCACCGCGACGGACGTGGCCAGTGCCAAGGCGATGGGATACGTCATCAAGCTGCTCGCGATCTGCGCCCGCTCCGAGGACGGCAGGTCGTTCGGCGTACGGGTGCATCCGGCGATGATCCCCAGGACGCACCCGCTGGCCGGGGTCCGCGAGGCGTACAACGCGGTGTTCGTCGAGGCGCGCTCCGCCGGGCAGCTCATGTTCTACGGCGCGGGCGCGGGCGGCGCCCCGACCGCGAGCGCCGTGCTCGGCGACATCGTGGCCGTGGGACGCAACGTGCTGGCGGGCACCCGAGGACCTGAGGAGTCCACGTACGCGGACCTGGTCGTGCACCCGATGGGCGAGACCGTCACGCGCTACCACGTCTCCCTGGACGTCGCCGACAAGCCGGGCGTGCTCGCGAGGGTCGCCGACATGTTCGCCAAGCAGGACGTCTCCATCCAGACCGTGAGGCAGGAGGGGCACGGCGCGGACGCCCAGCTGGTGCTGGTCACCCACCGGGCGAGCGACGCCGCGCTCTCCGCCACGATCGAGGGCCTGCGCGAGCTGGACATCGTCCGCGACGTGGTGAGCGTCATGCGGGTGGAGGGCGAGGACGCCTCCTAGCGGCATCCGCCGGACTGTTCTCCTCCGCGTGGGCGGGTCGAGGGCGGGGACGCGCCTCCTGGCGGCGCCTGCCGGTCCGCCGTGGCCGGCCCGCCCGCCCGAGCCCGTTCGGCGTCGGCTCGGTGTCGGTCCGCGCCCGCGCCGAACCGGCGCGGGCGCGGACCGCTGTCGGTCGGCACCGTCGCCGACACTGCCGAGGGCTCTCCCGGCACTCGCGGTGATCATGCCGTGTCGGCCCGGCATCGGGTTCCTGGGCATTTGATAACGGTTCATTTGGTGGTCTTTACCGACTTATAGGGTTCTTTCATGCCCTGTCTGCCGTTCCGCGAAAGGGAGTCCACCGTGAAGGTCTTCCACCGGGTGGTGGCGTTCGCCACGGCGCTGGCCGTCGTGGCGACGCTGAGCCCGGCCGCCCACGCGGCGACCGCGCGTCCCTCCAAGAAGATCAAAACGATCGTCGCGCTCACCTTCGACGATGGCGACTCCACCCACCCCGCCGTCGCCCGCATGCTGGAGAAACGCGGTATGCGTGGCACGTTCTACGTCAACACCGACACCGTCGGCGGCGAGGAGAAGCTGACCCGGCGCGAGCTCGCCGCGATCGCGAAGAAGGGGCACGAGATCGGCGGTCACACGCTGACCCACGTCCGCCTCACCGAGCTGACCCGGAGCGAGCAGGAGGGGCAGATCTGCGACGACCGCAGGGCGCTGATCGCGTGGGGGTACCGGCCCACGACCCTCGCCTACCCGTTCGGCGCGGTCGACTCCGACGCCAAGGCGGTGGCGCGGCGGTGCGGCTACGACGCGGCCCGCGGGGTCGGCGGGCTCAAGGAGTGGGGCTGCCCCGGCTGCCCGGCCGGTGAGCCCTTCCGCCCGCAGGACCGCTACGACATCCGCACCTCCGGTTCCGTCCGCGAGGACACCCTGCTGCGGCACCTGAAGCAGCAGGTGCTCAACGCGGAGAAGACCGGCGGCGGGCTGGTTCCGCTCGTCTTCCACCGCGTCTGCGACGACTGCGGCCTCTACTCGACGACTCCCAGGCTCCTGAATCAGTTCCTCGACTGGCTGGGGACCAGGAAGTCGCACGGCACGGTCGTGCGTACCCTGCAGAGCGCCGTCGGCGCCCGCTACCGCCCCCTGCCCGTGCGGGAGTGAACGCGGCCGAGACCGCACGGAGACATCCGGGTGTCCTCGGCGGCGGGCCTCGGCGAGCCCGCGGAGGCGGCGGAGCGTCAGGTCCCTCGGCGAGCCCGCGGAGACAGTGGGACGTCAGGTGCCCTGTGAGCCTGCGGAGGCGGTGGGACGTCAGGTGCCCTCGGTGATCCTGCGGCGGTGGGGCGTCAGGTGCCCTCGGTGAGCCTGCGGAGGCGGCGGGCGGCGCGGGAGAGCAGGGAGCGCTGCTGGGCCTGGCGCAGGGCGACGGCCTCCAGGCGGCGCTGCTCGGCCTTCTCCTTCCACCTGAGGGTGTCCCGGCTGCCCTTGGCGGCCTTGGAGCGCAACTCCTTCAGTTCGGCCTTGAGGGCGGCGACCTGCCGCTTGGCCCGCTCGGCCTCCTTCGCCCGCGACTCGGCCGCGGCCTTCCAGCGCGCGGCCTCCCTGTTGCGGTTGACGGCCCAGTAGGGGTAGGCCTGGGCCGCGGGCCGCAGCTTCCACGACTCCGCGTCCAGCCAGGTCGCCCCGTGCAGGTCGGCGATCACGTCGTCGAGCCGCTCGCCCTCGCGGGCCACGCGCATCGCCCTCGCGACGGCGGAGGTCCGCTCCAGGCGGGCGGCGAGGACCCCCGACTCGTCCTCGTCCAGCGCCACGAGCAGCAGGCCCTCGTCCTCCTTCTCCGCCCGCTCGATCAGCGTGGCCAGCGAGTCCGCCCCCGGCACCCATCCGGCGGGGCAGAGCAGGCGGAACGGTGCGGGCGCGGAGGTCGCGGGGACGTGCTCGGCGAAGGAGACGCGGCCGTCGTGGGCGTACTGGCCGCGCAGCAGCCGCAGGTCGAGCAGCGGGTCGTCCAGCGGGGCCGGGCGTTCGCCGGTGAGCGACCCCCACGGCCCGGTGAGGGTGACGCGCACGTCGGGCAGGGTGCTGGCCAGCGCCCCGTCGACGCTCGCCCTGACGTCCTCGAAGGAGGCGCCCTCGGCGTCCACCACGACGTCGACGTAGGGCACCAGCCACTGCCTGCCCGCGTCGGTGCGCAGGTGGCGCCGGTACGGGATCCGGTCGGCGATGAACGGGTCGTTGTGCCGCCTGACGTCCGCGGGCCTGCGCATCGCCGTCGTCGTACCCAGGTGCCAGCTCAGCGCCTCGGCGTCGGGGACGAACACCGCGCCCGTCTGGGTGAGCCGGTAACCCAGCTCGGTGTCCTCGCCGAGGGTGAGGGAGGTGTCCAGCCCTCCCGCCTCCCTCAGCAGGGCGGCGGGCAGCGAGACCGTCGCGCCCACGTGGACGCGGTGCAGGAGCGAGCTGGGCGCGTCGCGGAAGTCGCGGTGGGTGGCGACGAGCTCGCCGATCCAGTCGTGCCCGTGCTCGGGATCCTCCTCGAAGAGGGAGTCGGCCCTGTCCTTGGCGACGGCGATCTGGACCTCGGCCGGGGTGGGCGGGGTGCCGGCCATGGCGGTGAAGCGCAGTGTCCCCGTCACCACCAGGTAGCCGGCCAGATGGTGCCAGCGCATGTGCGCCTCGACGTGCTCCCGGTAGGAGACGATGTCGGCGTCCATCCGGTGGATCACCTCGCCGTCCGCGACGGCCACGCCGGTCTCCAGGGCCCAGGCGATGCCCCGGCGCCCCGAGGCGTTGCCGACGAGCCGGGTGTGTTCGGGGGCGATCTCGGGGAGCCGGAGCGGGGGCGCGCTGCCGTCGTCCACGACGATCACCTCAAGGAGGTGGGAGGGGTAGGTCTGGGCGGCGAGCGCGGCCAGCGTGAGGTCGAGCCTGTCCTGCCGTCCCCTCGCGGGGATCACCACGCTCACCGGCAGGCGCGGCTCCCACGTGCCGGGCGCGGGTGCGGGCAGCACCCCGTAGTCGTTGCCCGGAATCCGGGGCGTGGCGACGGCGTCGCCGGCGAGGGCCCGCGACGTGCCCGCAGCGCCTTCCGTGGCCGGAGCCGGGGACGGGGCCGGAGCTGGTGTCGATGTCGGTGTCGGGTACGGCGTGCCGGGGACACGCCGTGCGTCAGAGGGGGGCGGCGTGCTCACGGCGTCTCCGTGGAGAGTTCCATGAGCGCGCTGGGCCGGAAGCCGCGCCACTGGCGCTTGTTGCGCCGCAGGAACGTGCCGATCGGCTCGCGCCAGGTGTGGTTGGCGACGTTGCCGCGCCGCAGGATGTAACCCAGTCCCTGAGTGCGGTAGATCTGCCCGCCCGCGGCCTGCACGGCGTGCTGGAACTGGGCGTCGATCGTTCCCGGCAGGGGACGGAAGCCGCCCACGGCCTCGAATGCGGAGCGTTCGGAGAAGATGGTTCCTCCGGCGATGAAGTTCGTGATCTGCTCGGTGATCTGCTCGCGGTGGACGGTCACCCCGATCGAGGCGAGATAGACGAACTCGGGGACCATGCCCACGACCTGGGCTCCCGAGTAGGAGTGGGCGAGCAGCAGGTCGGAGATGAAGTCGGGCCCGTACCAGTCGTCGTCGTCCATCTTCAGCAGGAACGATCCCGACGCCCTCGCCGCAGCCTGGTTCAGCACGGTTCCGAACACGGTCTGCTGGTCGGCCTCGACCACGGTGATCGGCCGTTCGAAGGACGCGAGGGCCTCGGCGACGCCCGGATGCGTCGCGGGGACGCCGTGCAGGGCGAGGATCACCTCGAACGTGGCGCCGCGCTGCCTGGACAGTTGCCTCAGCGCGAAGCCCACCATCTCCGGGCGGCGGGTGACGAGCAGCACCGAGACCGTCGGCACGGGCGCCACGGGGGCGCCCAGCTGCTCCCATCGGGCGCGGACCCCGTGCAGGCGCAGCGCCTCGCGGCGCAACCGGATGCTGTGCTCCTCGCGCTCCAGGTCGTCCTTGAGCGCGGGCTCGTCGACCGAGGTGATCAGTCTGGCCAGCTCGGGGCCGAGGGCGCCCGCCCAGCGCGGCACGGTCTCACAGATCAGGGGAACCCCGGCCGCGGCCAGTCCGGTGACGACCCGCAGTGCGGCGGCAGGGCCGGTGTGGCTGTGCCGCCAGTCCACCCGTACGCCCCTGACCTGCCTGATCCGGCTGACGTCCACGTCCGTGACGCGGCCGGAGGCGTCGAAGGAGGTGAGCGTCCCGCCCCCGCAGGTGATCGTCCAGCGCCCGGACTCGGAGGACAGGTCGGCCGTGCCGAGGGTCGGCACGGTGACGAAGTTCATGGGGTTGACCGAGCGGCTGTCGACCGGGGGAATGGTCCAGGGCTCCGACAGGTCGCCGATGCCGTTCTCCAGGATCTTGCCGCCGCCGGGGCGACCGAGTCTCTCCCAGGTCATCAGCTCGGCGACCGGGCGGTCCACCGTGGTCTCGCCGGTGGGATCGGCGCCGGACCAGGGCGGCGGCTCCTCGCCGACCGCGCGCACGACCAGGTCGGCGCCGCGGGCGCCGAACCTGTCGGGAACGGGGCCGGTGAGGGGCGCGGGGGCCGCGTTCGGGTCGCCGGGGCGCCAGTGGGCCGCTCCCGGGCCCGCCAGCGCGCCGACGGGGCCGGCGACGGCGTCCATCCGGTGTCCGCCGAACGCCCGCGCGGTCGCGGCGAGCGTCCGCCCGGCGGGCACCGGTTTGGAGAAGCCCGCCTCGACCACCCAGGCGGGCTGTTTCGGCTGGTGGACGCGGAGCTCCACGAGCGCGCGCCAGCGGTGGGCCGGGGTCGGGGACAGCACCGGCGCGGTGTACCAGTGCGGCGTCTCCAGTACGGCGACGACGACCCGGGGGGCCATGGCGAGCAGCGACTGCAGGCTCGCGGCCCTGCGGACGTCGGTCGCGGTGCGGGCGAGCACCAGGATCTCCGCGGCGCCCTCCTCGGCGCGCGGGAGGCCGTCGAGGTCGCCGTCGAGGTCCATCGCCCCGTACGCCTCCAGCTCGCCGAGCGTCTCGAGGCCCGCGCAGTAGACGAGGACGCGTCGCTTGCCGGCGCGCTCCCTGGCGGCGCGGACCAGATCGATCAGAAGGGACATCAGCCGGTCTTCCCCCGCAGCCTGGCCGTTGAGATGATCTTTTTGAGTGGCCCGCGCCGCAGCTCGTCCTCCAGGCGCGCGTTCTTCGCCCGCAGCCGTTCGGTCTCGGCGCGGAGGCTCTTCACCTCGCTCCTCAGGCTCTCCGCCTCACGCTTCCGGCGCGCGGAGTCGGCCCGCCACCTCGCGGTGTCCCCGGCGACGGGCTCCGCCTCGCCCGCGGTCGTCACGCCGACCTCGGCGGCGCCCACCCAGAGTGAGCCGAACAGCTCGTGGACGACCCCGTCGATGTCACCGTCGATGTCACCGTCGGGATCACTGCCGAGGCTCCGGCGTCCGTCACCGCTCACCAGCGCGGCCCTGGCGAAGGCGGCGGTGCGTTCGAACCTGGCCGCCCTCACCCCGGAAGGCCCCTCGTCGAGTGCCACGCTCAGCAGCCCGTACTCCTCGCGTTCGGCGAGCTCGACCAGTTCGGCCAGGCTTTCCGCGCCGAGCGCCCATCCGGCGGGCAGGGTGAGCCTGAACGGCGCGGGAGCGGAGTCGGCGGGCGTCTCCTCGGTGAAGGAGACGCGTGGCTCGTGGGCGTACAGGTTGCGCACCAGGCGCAGGTCGAGCAGTGGCTCGTCGAGGGAGGGGCGGCGCCCGGTGGGGAGGTCCGTCCACGGCCCGACCACGGTGACGGCGACGTCGACGAGGGTGCCCGCGAGCGCGGAGTCCACGCTCGCCCGCACGTCCTCGTAGGAGGCGTCGCGGGCGTCGACGACGACGTGCACGTACGGCACCAGCCAGGTCCTGCGCGGGTGGGTGCGCAGCCATCGCAGGTCGGGAATGAGATCGGGCAGTACCGACCAGTTGTGCCGGTGCACCTCCTTCTCCCGGATCATGACCGTGGACGGTCCGAGATGCCAGCCGCGGGCCCGCGGGTCGGGGATGAAGACCGCGCCCGCCTGCGCGAGACGGAAGCCGAGATCGGTGTCCTCGGCCATGTTCAGGGTGGTGTTCACGCCGCCGACCGAGCGCAGCAGCGTCAGGGGGACCGAGGTGGTGGCGCCGGAGTGGAGCCGGTAGGCCCCGGTGCCCGCGTCCCGCAGCCACCGGGTCTCCTCCAGCACCCCGGCCCGCCACTCGTGCGGCGCGGACTCGTCGAACAGCTTCTCCGCGTCCCGGGCGTTCACGGCCGAGAAGACCTCGTCGGCCGAGGGCCCGATCCCGCCGGGGGTGAAGCGGACGTCGCCCATCACGACGGCGTAGGGGAGGAGATGGTGCCAGCGCATGTGCGCCTCGACGTGCTCGGTGTCGAGGATCATGTCGGAGTCGACCCAGTGCAGGATGTCGCCCGCGGCGGCGGTGGCGCCGGTCTGACGGGCCCAGCCCCGGCCCCAGCGGCCCTCGGGCACCCGGACGAGCCTGGTGTTGGCCGGGGTGATCTCGGGGACGCGCATCTGCGGGTCGCTGCCGTCGTCGACCACGACCACCTCCATGAGGTGCGCGGGGTAGGTCTGCGCGGCCAGCCCGGCGAGCGTGCGGTCCAGGGCCTCCTGGCAGTCGTGCGCGGGGATCACCACGCTCACCCTGAGCCGGGGCTCCCACGTGCCCAGGTCCGGCGGGAGCAGGGAGCCGTAGTCGTTGTGCCTCACCCCGGCGCGCGGGACGGCGGTCCGGTCGTCGCGGGGGTGGGCGGGAGAGGGAAGGGAAGCGGTGTCGGGGGTGGCGAAACCAGTCCCGGTCACGCCTTTCCCTCCACTTTCTCCCCCGCGCCCCGTGCGGTTCTCGCCTCCACCGCGGCCAGGCGCGGCAGCAGGTCGTGAACCATCTCCTCGATTTCCTGATGCCGGGGTACGGAGGCCAGCCGGTCCTCTCCCAGGGAGACCAGGATCGCCTGCAGATCCTCGTCGCGCTTGTGCTCGTGCTTCTTGAGCAACTCGACGATCTCGTCCAGTCGCCGGTCGAGCCGCTGGGTGGCCGCCTTGACCGTGGCGAGTTCCGTCTCGTAGCGCTTGACCCGGGCGTCGATCCGCTGGGCTTTTCCGTCGACCCTGCGTACGGTCGCGACCGCGAACACCTGGACGGCGAGCACCGTCGCGATCGCGCCGAGCACGATGGCCGCGGTGACCGAGATGATCTCGAAGCTCGCGAGCAGCGTCAGCGCGATCAGGAACACCGGGCCGAGTGTCGCCGCCAGAAGCGTCAGTTTTCGGGGTGTGGACATCCGCGCTTACCTTCCGTGCCGCTCTGTAATCTTTACCTGTCCTTGTCAGTGGTAAATGAGGTTATCGGCTCTTCAAGTGCAAATACGTCGACAAATAAGAAATTCGAAGGTTCCTGTGACCTGTGTGACAGCTGTGAGCCTTTAGCAGTGATCCTCAATGTCAAGTGGGAAGTGTGGTGAGAAGGGATCTTCCTGCCTCGCTATCCTTCGCTCGTGCCCGCGCAGCCGACCTCCCCCTCCCCGCCCCCTTCGGCCACTCCGACGGGCCTCCCGCGAGCGAGCGCCCACCGCGCCGGCGGCCCGGATCACCCGCCCCGGCACCCGGTCCCGAGGCCCCCTCGACACCGGCTCCCCTCCGTCGCCCCGAACCCGTGGCGCGGTCCTCGCCGGAGCCCGACCCCGGAAGCGCCATGACGGCACGGATCACCGGTAACGACTACCGGAGCCTCACGCCGGCCGCCCTGGGCTCCCTGGCACCCTCGCTCCGGGTCAGCGTCGTCGTTCCCGCCTACGGTGACCAGGAGAAACTCGACCTCGCGCTCGCCGGGCTGGCCACCCAGACCTACCCCGCGGCCCTGACCGAGGTGATCGTGGTCGACAACGGCAGCAGCCCGCCGTTGCGGCTGCCCGCGCTGTGTCCCGAGAACACCCGCCTGATCGTCTGCCCCGTCCCCGGCCGCGCCCACGCCAGGAACGCCGGGCTGTCGGCCGCCACCGGCGACGTGATCCACTGGCTCGACTCCGACGTCGTCCTGGACCGCAGGTCGGTCGAGGCGCACATGCGCTGGCACCACGCCGCCCCGTACCTCGTGGTCACCGGATACCTGCGCTTCACCCCGGCGGCGCTGCCGGCCCCCGAGGTGGTCGCCGCCGCCGACGACCTGGCCGAACTCTTCGAGCCCGCCGAGCCGCACGCCTGGCTGGTCGACCTCGTCGAGCGCACCGACGGCCTCACCGCCAACCCGCACCGCGCGTTCAGCATGCACGTCGGCGGCGCGACCTCGGTCAACGCCGCGCTGCTCGCCGCCGCCGGGCCGATGGACACCGACCTGATCCTCGGCCAGGACACCGAGATGGGCTACCGGCTCGCCCAGGCGGGCGCCGTCTTCGTCCCCGAGCCGCTGTCGCGCGCCTTTCACCTGGGCCCGACCATGCGCATGCGCGACAAGGCGCCGATCGACCGGGTCAGCCACGCCTTCGTGGCCGACCGGATCCCGTCCTACCGCTGGCTCCGTTCCCACCCGGCCAGACAGTGGAAGGTGCCGTACGTCGAGGTGGTCGTCGAGCCGGGCGGAACAGGAGGGCCCGGGAAGTACGCCTACGACGAGGTCCGCGCCACCGTCGACGCCGTGCTGGCGGGCACCGTGCCCGACGTCGCGGTCACCCTCACCGGGCCGTGGGACCGCGTCGGCGTCGAGGGGCGCGCCCCCCTGAGAGACCCCGACCTGGACCTGGTGCTGATCCGCGGCCACTACGCCCACGAACCCAGGGTCCGCTTCGCCGCCGAGACCGCCGAGACCTCCGAGACCTCCGAGACCTCCGAGGCTCCCCGTGACCGGCCGGGGTCCTCGCCGAGTCCCGCCCGGGCGGTTCCGTACCGTCTCCGGCTGCCCGCGGGGTGGGTGCCGGGCGAGGACACCCTGGCCCGCCTGCTCGACCTGGCCGTGGACGAGGGATACGGCCTGGTCTCGGTACTGCTGGCCGAGGAGGACGGCGGCGGCACCGACGGCACGGGTTCGGGGCGGGGGGTCGTCGCGGCGCGGCTGGAACGTGCCGCCGCGTTCGCGCGCGCCGCGATCGTGTCGAGGGAGGGGGAGGACCTCGACGACGCCGTGGACGACACCTTCGGCGTGATCTGGGTGGACGCCGAGACCTACGGGTTCGCGCCGGAGGCCCGTGCCCTCACCGGCCGCCGCAGCGCCTACCGGGTCAGGAGCGAGGCGGAGGCCGAGGTGGCGCGCCTCGCCAAAGAGGCGGAACGGCTCCGTGAACAGGTGGTCAAGTGGCGCGACGAGGCGGGTCGCTGGCGCAGGAGTACCGTCGAACTGCGCCGCGAGGTCGGCACCCTGCGCAAGGAGCTGGCGGCGGCCAGGAAGGTCGTCCAGTACGGGCTGCTGTCCTCCGTGAAACGGGTCATCACCCGCCGTCGCTGACGACATGACCGCATCTCGGCCGCCGCTCGCCTCCTGAACGCGGAGCTCCGTGTTCAGGAGACGCCCCGGGGGCCTGCGCCCGCGCTCAGCTCCTGAGCGCGGTGCGGAGCCTGCCGAGGAGGGAGCCACGCCCCTCCCGGCGACTTCCCTCCTGGTGCCGTTCCTGTCCGGGAGCCCGCTCCGCCACGGGTCTCGCGGGTTCCCGCCCCCGATCCGGGGCCGGACTCTCGGACGTGGCCGGAACCTGGGCGGGCGGAGGAGCGGGGATCGGGGAGGCGGGCCAGAACTCCGACCGGTCGCCGCGCCGTACGCCGTGGGTGGCCTCGATCGACGCGGCGACGTCGTCCGCGCCCAGCAGCCTCGCCCGGCCCAGCGCCTCGGTCCGCTCCAGCCTCGCCTCGCCGTCGTCGCCGAGATCGGCGACGAGCATGCCGGAACGGTCGTCCTGCATCACGCGGATCATCCGCTCCAGCGTCTCGCGTCCCAGCGGCACCGAGACCGGGCCCGTGTAGCGGAACGCGATCGGGGCGGGGGTCGCGGAGATCTCGTCGGCGAAGCGTATCCGCTCGTCGTGGGCGAAGTGCTCGCGCAGCAGCCGCAGGTCGAACAGGGGATCGTCCAGCACGGGGCGACGCTCCCCGGACAGTTTCGACCACGGGGCGACCAGGGTGACGATCACGTCGCCGAGCGACCCGTCGAGCGCCGCGCCCACCGCCTCGCGCACCTTCTCCCAGGGCCCGTCGGCGCGCAGCACCACCTCCACGTACGGGACCAGCCAGTGACGGCCCCGGTCCTTGCGCAGGTCGCGGCGGAGCGGCACCCGATGGGCCAGGTAGGGGGCGACGACCCGCACCGCCCGCTCCGGATCGCGCCGCTGGGCGGGAAGCCCCAGGTGGACGGCCTGGGCGGCCATGTCGGGGACGAAGACCACCCCGTGCGCGGCCAGCCGGTAGGCGAACTCGGTGTCCTCACCCCGTAGCACCCCGGGGTCGACCCCGCCCACGGCCTGGAAGATCTCGCGCCGCATCGACACCGTCGGCCCCGTGCACACGTGGTAGGGGTTGCGGCTGGCACGCAGGCCGTCGGTGCGGGAGATCGTCTGCTCGGTGGAGCTGGGCAGGGCGCCCGACAGGTCGAAGAGGGACGCGAGCGAGCCCGCGCGCACGCCCTCGTGGACCCGCGCGGCCGTGAGCGCCGGCTCCTCGACGAACTTCTTCGCACCGATCGTGACCAGGTAGCCGGCCAGGTGGTGCCAGCGGGCCAGAGCCTCGATGTGCTCGCGGCAGACGACCATGTCGGCGTCGAGGCGCTGGATGATCCGCCCCTCCGCGAGGGCGGCACCGGTGTTCACCGCGTGGGCGATCCCCCAGCCCGAGGAGCCGGTGGTCACGATCCTGGCGCCACTCGGAGTGATCTCCGGCAGCCGCAGCGGCGGGTCGCTGCCGTCGTCGACCACGATCACCTCCATGAGGTGATCGGGGTAGGTCTGCGCGGCCAGGGCGGCGAGGGCGAGGTCGAGCCTGTGCTGCCCGCCGTGGGCCGGAATGATCACGCTCACCGAAAGCTCCGGATCCCACGCGCCGAGCGCGGGCGGGTCCAGGGGTGAGTAGTCGTTGTGCCGGATCGGCGGCAGGTCCGCCGCCGTGCCGCCCGTCATGATGTGGCACCCCTTGTCTCGATTCCCCGTCTGTCAAGCCCTGTCAAGGCTCGCAGACCATATCGGCTGATCCTTAGAGTTCCCTGGAGAGACGCCTGGCTTGTCCATTTGGTGGACATCGCATCCCGGGGCCGAGCGCGTTGCCCGTAGACTCGTTTCCCAATACCGCAGGTAGCACGCGCACGGATCGGCCGTGCGCGGTGAGGAGCAATCATGACCAGGGCGTGGCGTGGCCTCATCGAGGAGTACCGTGACCGACTTCCGGTGACCACGGCGACGCCCGTTGTCACGCTTCTGGAGGGCGGCACCCCGCTCGTCCCGGCGAACCGGGTGTCGGCGCTGACCGGCTGCGAGGTCTATCTGAAGGTCGAGGGCCTCAACCCGACCGGAAGCTTCAAGGACCGTGGCATGACCATGGCGATCAGCAAGGCCGTCGAGGACGGGGCGAAGGCCGTCATCTGCGCCTCGACCGGCAACACCAGCGCCTCCGCCGCCGCCTACGCGGTCCGGGCGGGCCTGACCTGCGCGGTGCTGGTGCCCCGAGGCAAGATCGCGATGGGCAAGCTGGCCCAGGCGCTGGTCCACGGGGCGAGGCTGCTCCAGGTCGAGGGGTCCTTCGACGACTGTCTGGAGATGACCAGGAAGCTGTCGGAGAACTACCCGATCGCCCTGGTCAACTCGGTGAACCCGTTCCGGCTCCAGGGCCAGAAGACCGCCGCCTTCGAGATCGTCGACGCGCTCGGGGACGCCCCCGACATCCACTGCATCCCGGTCGGCAACGCGGGCAACATCTCGGCGTACTGGATGGGCTACACCGAGTACGCCGGGGACGGCGTCGCGACGAGGACGCCGCGGATGTTCGGCTTCCAGGCCAGCGGCGCCGCGCCGATCGTCAACGGCGCGCCGGTGACCCACCCGCACACGATCGCGACCGCGATCCGCATCGGCAACCCCGCCTCGTGGCAGCTCGCCGAGGCCGCCCGCGACGAGTCGGGCGGTGTGATCCAGTCCGTCACCGACCGTCAGATCGCCGCCGCGTACAAGCTGCTCGCCCAGGAGGAGGGCGTGTTCGTCGAGCTCGCCTCCGCCGCCAGCGTGGCGGGCCTCCTCCAGGCCCACGGGCAGGGCCTGGTCGAACCGGGACAGCGCATCGTGTGCACGGTGACCGGAAACGGCCTCAAGGACCCCGACTGGGCCATCTCGGGCGCCCCGACGCCGGTGACGATCCCGATCGACGCGCACGCGGCGGCCACCGCCCTCGAACTCGCCTAGCCGGACCTCAAGCTCGCCCAGTGAACATCACGTGAACCTCAGGAGAAGCGACGTGCCCCTCACGGCCCCCCGAGGACCCCGATGACCGGCGGCACGGCGAAGGTGACCGTCCACGTCCCCGCGACGTCGGCCAATCTGGGGCCCGGATTCGACACGCTGGGGCTCGCTCTCGACCTTCACGACGAGATCGAGGCGGAGCTGTTCGATCCCCAGGGCGGGCCGGACTCCCGAAGCGTCGACATCGTGGTCGAGGGCGAGGGGGCCGCGGAGCTCGACCTGGGCGAGGGGCACCTCATCGTCACCACGATGCGCGCGACCTTTGACGCGATGGGTCTCCCACGGCCGCGTGGCATCCGGCTGCGCTGTCTCAACCGGATCCCGCACGCCCGTGGCCTCGGCTCCTCGTCCGCGGCGATCTGCGCCGGAATCCTCGCCGCCCGCGCCCTCGCCGCCACCCCGTACGCGCGAGACGACCGTGTCGGGGATCGGTCGCCGGAGGGGCCGCCCGAGCTGACCGACGACGCCGTCTTCGCGCTGGCCACCGAGATCGAAGGGCATCCCGACAACGTGGCGCCGTGCCTGGCCGGCGGGTTCACCGTGGCGTGGACGGACGCCGGGGGCGTGCCGCACCTGGTGCGGCTGCCGCCCCACGAGGCCGTCAGGCCCGTGGTCCTCGTCCCCGCGCACCGGCTGTCCACCGAGGTCGCCCGCGGGCTGCTGCCCAAGGACGTCCCGCACGCCGACGCCGCCGCGAACGCGGGAAGGGCCGCGCTGCTGGTCGCGGCGCTGACCGCCAGACCCGAGCCCGAGTTGCTGCTCGCCGCCACGCAGGACCGTCTCCACCAGGATTACCGCGCACCCGCCATGCCGCGGACCGCCGATCTGGTGCGACGGCTGCGCGAGGCGGGGGTCGCCGCTGTCGTCTCGGGAGCGGGGCCCACGGTTCTTGCGTTTTCAACGGTGAATACGCAGGATTTGATCGCACCGGAAGTGGGTAATGACTGGCACATCCAGCCACTGGATGTCGAAACCAGAGGAGCCCGCGTTGTTTCTCTCGAGACACGCTGACACCTCTTCGACCCTCAGGGAATAGCTGTGTGCGCTGGTGATGTTAGGCTGATAGCCGCACCAGGTGCCCCGCGTTGGGTGCGTGCTTGTCAGCCACACATCGCTGTGCCATGTCTCACCTGGTGAGACATGGGCGCCGCAGTGGCCTCCCCGAATCCGTTGCCTCCGAATGCCCCGTATTTCGGTAGGGGCATTGAGAAGCGGCGTTTAGGGGGGCATGCGCGTTCGAACCACCTCGACATCTGGTTGCCGGTAGCAATCCGGGGGGTGTCCTCCAAGTCCCACCGTCGGCGATTCTCGATGGTGACGGCCTGGATCCGCCCTTCTCCGACAGTGGCGGCGGCTCTCGATGGGCCGTCGAGGATCGCAACGTGCAACCCGACCCGGTCTGTCCCACCGGGTCGATCGCACCACCGGGACGATTGGCTGATCATGGCCACGCCCGACCCCTGGGAAGGACCCATTAGTGAGCGACACCACCGAACTCCTCTCCGACGTCACCGGTACGGCGCCGGCGTCCGGCGACACCCCCACCCGCCCCGCGGCCAAGCCGCGCCGTCGCTCCGGCACCGGCCTTTCCGCCATGGTGCTGCCTGAGCTGCAGGCCATGGCCTCCGGGCTCGGCATCAGCGGGACCGGGCGGATGCGCAAGAGCCAGCTGATCGCGGCCATTCAGGAGAAGCAGGGCGTCTCCACCGAGAGCGCCCAGGCTCCCGCCGCCGTCAAGGAGACACCTGCCGTGGCCGCCCCCGCCGTCGTGGCCGAGCCGGTCGCCGAGCGTCCGGCGCGCACCCGCAGGGAACGGTCCCGTCCCGTCGTGGCCGCCGAGCCCGTCGTGGAGCAGGCGCCCTCCGCCCCCACCCCCGAGCCCGTGGCCGCCGTCGTCGCGCCCGAGCCCGTCGTGGAGCAGCAGACCATCGAGACCGCCCCGGCCGAGGGCCGTGGCGAGCGCGAGAGCCGTCGCGAGCGCGGCGAGCGCCGTGGCCGCAACAGCGAGCGCCGCGAGCGTGGCGAGCGTGGCGACACCCGCCCCGACAACCGGACCGACGGCCGCCCCGACCAGCGCGCCACCGACACCGGCCAGAGCCGTGGCGAGCGGACCAACGACCGTGGCGAGCGGGCCAACGACCGCGGAGACCGTCTCAACGACCGCGGTGAGCGGACCAACGACCGTGGCGATCGTGGTGACAGGGGCGAGCGAGGCGACCGTGGTGACAGGGGCCCGCAGAACCGAGGCCCGCAGGACCGCAACGACCAGCACGGCGTGGGCGACGACGACGACCGCCGTGGCCGCCGTGGCCGGTTCCGTGAGCGCAACCGCCGTGGCCGTGAGCGGTTCGACAGCAACGAGCCCGTGGTCGGCGACGACGACGTCCTCATCCCGATCGCCGGAATCCTCGACATCCTCGACAACTACGCGTTCGTGCGGACGAGCGGTTACCTGCCGGGCTCCAACGACGTCTACGTCTCGCTGGCCCAGATCCGTCGCAACGGCCTGCGCAAGGGTGACGTCGTCACCGGCGCCGTCCGCCAGCCCCGCGACGGCGAGCGCAGGGAGAAGTTCAACGCGCTCGTCCGCCTCGACACGGTCAACGGCATGGACCCGGAGCAGGCGCGGCAGCGGCCCGACTTCAACAAGCTCGTCCCCCTCTACCCGCAGGAGCGCCTGCGTCTGGAGACCGAGCCGAACATCCTGACCACCAGGATCATCGACATGGTGGCGCCGATCGGCAAGGGCCAGCGCGGTCTCATCGTCTCCCCGCCCAAGGCGGGCAAGACGATGGTGCTCCAGGCGATCGCCAACGCGATCACCCGCAACAACCCCGAGTGCCACCTCATGGTCGTCCTCGTCGACGAGCGTCCGGAAGAGGTCACCGACATGCAGCGGTCGGTGAAGGGCGAGGTGATCCACTCGACCTTCGACCGCCCCGCCGAGGACCACACCACGGTCGCCGAGCTGGCCATCGAGCGCGCCAAGCGCCTGGTGGAGCTCGGCCACGACGTGGTCGTGCTGCTCGACTCGATCACCCGTCTGGGCCGCGCCTACAACCTGGCGGCCCCGGCCTCCGGCCGCATCCTGTCCGGTGGTGTCGACTCCACCGCGCTCTACCCGCCGAAGCGTTTCTTCGGTGCCGCCCGCAACATCGAGAACGGCGGCTCGCTGACGATCCTCGCCACCGCGCTGGTCGAGACCGGCTCCAAGATGGACGAGGTCATCTTCGAGGAGTTCAAGGGCACCGGCAACCTGGAGCTCAAGCTCAACCGGCAGCTCGCCGACAAGCGGATCTTCCCCGCGGTGGACGTCGACGCGTCCGGCACCCGTAAGGAGGAGATCCTCATGGGTAAGGACGAGCTCCAGATCATCTGGAAGCTCCGCCGCGTGCTGCACGCCCTGGACATGCAGCAGGCCCTTGAGCTTCTCCTGGAGAAGATGAGGGAGACCAAGTCCAACGCGGAGTTCCTGCTCCAGGTGCAGAAGACGACGGTCAGCTCCGACCGCGACTGATCGTCCGCCGTACGTCGAACGCCCCGGCCCCTCCGGCCGGGGCGTTCACGTTTTCCAAAGCCCTTGTGTGACCCGGTACTTCGGGATATCCCTACTTCAGGACCCCTTTTCCCCGTGACTCTCGTGCCCGGGACGGTCGCGAGTGCGGACGGCACGCGAGGAGGGCGGGCGCGGGGAGACGCCGGGGGCAGCGGGAACGTCGGGGACGGCGGGGCACAGATGACGAGGGTGGGCATCGGGGGCAGAGGAGGCGCATGACGGCCGAGACGCTGGGAGGCACGACCCCGGTCAGGACGCCGCTCAGGTGGCGTGTCCCGCTCGGGCCGAACGGTCCCCTGGGCATGCTCGTCGACCCGATGACCTGGCGGGCCGTCCCCTACCTGCTGGTGAGCGTGTTCTACGGCCTCGCCTGCTTCGCGTTCCTCGCGTCCGTGATCCCGGCCTCCCTGGTGATGGTGCTCGTGTGGATCGGGCTGCCGCTGCTCGCCCTGACCATGCTCGCCTGGCGGGGCGCCGCGATGCTGGAGCGCCGGTTCCTGCGCCTGGCCTTCGGCGTCGACATCCCCAGCCCCTACCGGCCCTCCGAGGGCGACAACCTGTTCCTGCGCTGGAAGGACATGTTCGTCGACCCCGCGACCTGGAAGGACCTGCTCTACCTGTTGTTGCTGCTGCCGGTCGGGATCGCGGAGTTCACCGTCACGGCGGTCCTGTGGGTCCTCGGGCTGGGCCTGACGTTCGCGCCACTGCCCCTGCTGCTGGCCGGGCAGCCGATGACACCCATCGGCGGGCTGCCGATCGACAGCGGGCCGAGGGTGCTGCTGTGCGCGTTGATCGGGGCCTGCTTCCTCCTCGCCGCCCTGTACGCGACCCGGGGCATGGCCTGGCTGCACGTCCTGTTCGGCGTCGCCCTGCTGGGGACGAGTGAGAAGAACCGGCTGGCTGCCCGCGCCGCCCACCTGAGGGCCAGCAGGGCCCGCGGGGTGGACGCGGCGGAGGCCGAGCGGCGCCGGATCGAACGGGACCTGCACGACGGCGCCCAGCAGCGGCTGCTGTCCGTGGCGATGGACCTGGGCCGGGCCCAGGCCAAGCTGGACTCCGACCCCGACGCCGCGAGGGAGCTCCTCGCCCAGGCGCACCGGGGCACCAAGGCCGCCATCGCCGAGCTGCGTGACCTCGCCAGGGGCATCCACCCGGCGATCCTCACCGACAGGGGGCTGAGTGCGGCCCTGTCGTCGCTCGCCGCCCGCGCGCCCGTACGGGTGGACCTGTCGGTGGAGGTCTCCCACCGGCCGCCGCCCGCGGTGGAGAGCATCGCCTACTTCGTCGTGGCCGAGTGCCTGAGCAATCTCGCCAAGCACTCCGAGGCCACCGAGGCGTTCGTCCGGGTGAGCCGCGAGGGGCAGCGGGTGATCGTCGAGGTCTACGACAACGGGGTCGGCGCCGCCGTGCCGCGGCCGGGCAGCGGCCTCGCCGGGCTGGCGGACCGGGCCGCGACCATCGACGGCACCCTGAGCATCGACAGCCCGCTGGGCGGTCCCACGATGATCAGGGCGGAGTTGCCCTGCGAATGGTGAGAACGTGGGACCCATGCGGGTGGTGATCGCCGAGGACTCGGTGCTGTTGCGTGAGGGACTGGCGAGACTCCTGGCGGACGGGGGCATCGAGACCGTGGGGGTGGCGGGCGACGGTCCCGGGCTGGTGGCGGTGGTCGACGAGCACGACCCGGACCTCGCCGTCGTCGACGTGCGGATGCCGCCGACCCATACCGACGAAGGGCTGCGCGCCGCACTGGAGGCGAGGTCCAGGCGGCCGGGGCTGCCGATTCTCGTCCTGTCGCAGTACGTCGAGGAGCAGTACGCCACCGAACTCATCGGCGGCGGCGCCGCGGCGGTCGGCTACCTGCTCAAGGAGCGGATAGCCGACGTGGCCGAGTTCCTCGACGCCGTACGCCGGGTGGCGGCCGGTGGGACGGTCATCGACCCCGAGGTGATCGGACAGCTCCTGAGCCGCCAGCGCAGGGGCGATCCCCTGGAGTCCCTGACCGCGAGGGAGAGCGAGGTCCTGGCGTTGATGGCGGAGGGGCGCTCCAACACCGCGGTCGCCGGGCGGATGCTCGTCACCGAGGGGGCCGTGGAGAAGCACATCTCCAGCATCTTCTGCAAACTCGGGCTGGAGCCCGCCGCCGACGATCACCGCCGTGTCCTCGCCGTGCTGGCGTACCTCGGACGGTGACAGCCTGGAGCACCCGGTTTCCTCGCGGACGCCCGCCTGGCGCGGCCTCCGCGCGGATATCGCGACAGGCGTGGGCCGTGAGCGGCCTGAAGGGGCAGGTCACGGGGGCGGGGAATGTCTTGTGGCCTGGGATGGTTGGAGGATCTGGCACACTGGTAGCCGAACCGTAGCGGTTCCGGTTCCCGCCCGCGCGCACCTCGGTGTGCTCAGCGCGCAAGCCCCACAGGCGAGAGACAGTGGCGACCCGGCGACCGCGTTTTGGAGAGGAAAAGGCAACATGAAGCCCGACATCCACCCGGAGTACCACGCCACGCAGGTGACCTGCACCTGTGGTAACTCCTTCACCACCCGCAGCACCGCCAAGAACGGCGTGATCCACGCCGACGTGTGCTCCGCCTGCCACCCCTTCTACACGGGCAAGCAGAAGATCCTGGACACCGGCGGCCGGGTGGCGCGCTTCGAGAAGCGCTTCGGCAAGAAGCCCGCGGGCCAGTAGCTCTCATCTCGGCGCCGGCTCGGATAACCCCCTTCGCGGGGTGCCCGGGTCGGCGTTCGTGGTGATGAGGCAGGCTGACAAGGGCTTTCAAGGAAGGACGCACGGTGAATCTCGACGAGCTGCTCAGTGAGTACGCCGAGCTGGAACTCAAGCTCGCCGACCCCTCCGTGCACGCCGACCAGAAGCAGGCGCGCACCTTCGGCAGGCGCTACGCCGAGCTGACCCCGATCATCGCCACCTACCGTGAGCTTGAGGGCGTCCAGTCCGACCTCGGCACGGCGAGGGAGCTCGCCTCGGAGGACGAGGGGTTCGCCGAGGAGGCGAAGGAGCTGGAGGCCCGGATTCCCGAGCTGGAGGAGAAGCTCAGGCACCTGCTCGTCCCGCGCGATCCCAACGATGACAAGGACATCATCATGGAGATCAAGGCGGGCGAGGGTGGCGAGGAGTCCGCCCTGTTCGCCGGAGACCTCCTGCGGATGTATCTGCGGTACGCCGAGCGGATCGGCTGGAAGACCGAGCTGATCGACGCCACCCACTCCGACCTCGGCGGTTACAAGGACGTCACGATCGCCCTGAAGGCGAGGGGCGACGAGGGCGTCTGGTCGAGGCTCAAGTTCGAGGGCGGCGTGCACCGCGTCCAGCGGGTCCCGGTCACCGAGTCGCAGGGGCGCATCCACACCAGCGCCGCCGGCGTGCTCGTCTACCCGGAGGCCGAGGATGTCGACGTCCAGATCGACCCGAACGATCTCCGTATCGACGTCTACCGCTCCAGCGGACCCGGTGGGCAGAGTGTCAACACCACCGACTCGGCCGTGCGGATCACCCACGTGCCGACGGGTGTCGTCGCCTCCTGCCAGAACGAGAAGAGCCAGCTTCAGAACAAGGAGTCGGCGATGCGCATCCTGCGGGCACGTCTGCAGGCGATCGCCGAGGAGGAGGCGAACGCCGCCGCCATGGCCGAGCGCAAGTCCCAGATCCGCACGGTCGACCGCTCCGAGCGCATCCGCACCTACAACTTCCCCGAGAACCGCATCTCCGATCATCGCGTCGGTTTCAAGGCCTACAACCTCGACCAGGTGCTCGACGGGGATCTCACGGCCGTCATCCAGTCCCTGCTCGACGCCGAGATGGCGGAGAAGCTCGCCGCCCATTCATAGAACGCGCCCATGACCTTTCTGCTGGACGAGATCGCCCTCGCCACCGCCCGGCTCGCCGAGGCAGGTGTGCCGTCGCCGCGCACCGACGCCGAGGAGAT
Organism: Streptosporangium sp. NPDC000509; assembly: GCF_042898365.1. NCBI lineage: Bacteria > Bacillati > Actinomycetota > Actinomycetes > Streptosporangiales > Streptosporangiaceae > Streptosporangium > Streptosporangium sp. NPDC000509. Next base: position 55,659 of record NZ_JBIAYX010000018.1, read on the forward strand.
CGCCGCGTGTGTGCACGGCGTACGCCGCAGCGAGCTGCACATGGTGAAGGACTCCGACTTCGACGCCCTGTTCTGGGAGGGCGTCGCCCGCAGGGAGTCCCGCGAGCCGCTCCAGCACATCACCGGGCGGGCCTACTTCCGCTACCTGTCCCTGGAGGTCGGGCCAGGCGTGTTCGTGCCGCGCCCGGAGACCGAGGTCGTGGTGGGCTGGGCGATCGATCGGCTGCGGGAGATGGACGTCGCCTCGCCCGTGGTCGTGGATCTCGGCACCGGTTCGGCCGCGATCGCGCTGTCCATCGCCCAGGAGGTCGCGCTCGCCACCGTGCATGCGGTCGAGGTCGATCCCGGCGCCTACACCTGGGCGAAACGCAACATCATCGAACACGGCCAAGGCCGTGTCCACCTGCACCCCGAGGACCTGGCCGACGCCCTCTCGGAGCTGAACGGCCAGGTGGACCTGGTGATCTCCAATCCGCCCTACATCCCGCCGGGCGCGATCCCCCGTGACCCCGAGGTTCGCGACTACGACCCGCACCGCGCGCTGTACGGATCGGGCAGCGACGGCCTCGACGAGGTCAGGGCGGTGGAGCGGACCGCGAGGCGGCTGCTGCGCCCCGGCGGGTTCGTCGCCGTGGAACACGCCGACCAGCAGGGCACTCCGGTCTATCTGATCTTCTCTGAGGAGAACGGCTGGCGCGACGTTCGCAGCCGCCAGGACCTGACTCGCAGGGACCGCTTCGTCACCGCTCGATTCGGCCAGGAATAGGATGCACGCCGTGAGCCGACGTTTTGACTGTATGGATGCCACCCAGCGAGCCACGGGCCTACTCGAGGCCGCGTCCGCCCTCCAGCGGGGGGAGCTCGTGGTGCTCCCGACCGACACCGTCTACGGTGTCGGCGCCGACGCCTTCACGCCCGCCGCGGTCACCGCCCTGCTTGACGCGAAGGGACGCGGCCGTGACATGCCGGTTCCCGTGCTGGTCGGGACCGTCCGGGCCGCGAACGCCCTGGTGGAGAACCTCGGTCCGTACGGCCAGGATCTCATCGACTCCTTCTGGCCGGGGCCGCTCACGCTGATCTGCCGGGCGAACCGGTCGCTGTCGTGGGATCTCGGCGACGCCAAGGGCACCGTCGCGATCCGGATGCCGCTGCACGCGGTCGCCCTCGACCTGCTCAAGGAGACCGGCCCGCTCGCCGTCTCCAGCGCCAACCGCTCGGGGGCCCCCGCGGCGACCACCGCCGCCGACGCGGAGAAGCAGCTCGGCGACTCGGTGTCGGTCTATCTCGACGCCGGGCCGTGCGAGAGCGACATCCCCTCGACGATCCTCGATCTGACCACGGCGGTGCCCAGGCTCCTGCGGCGTGGGGCGATCAGCGTGGAGAAGCTGCGCGGCGTGATCGGCTACGTCGCCACGGACGCGGGCCCGGAGCCCGGCGACTGACGGTGAGGGCGGTGTGAGGACACGGGCGAGCGCCTCCACGGGGGCGCCCCGATGTCTGAGCGCGCGTCTCCGGCATATGCCGTGATCCATGCCATCTGATTATCACCGTGACGCCGGGCTGTCTCCCCGGTACCTTGAAGTGGGCCGACACTTCCTGGGAGACGTCCATGGGCAAGTTCGAAGGAATGGACCCCAAGCTGGTCCGCGATCTGTTGTCCGAGGTTCAGCGGGCGGCCGAGCGGATGCGGGACGTCGAAGGCAAGGTCTCGCAGATGATGAGCGGGGCGGGCCTGTCCTCTCAGTCGACCCACAGACCCGTCCAGATCGCCGACGCGTGCGACGTGATGGTCCGCGACGTCTCCGCCCGCGTGGCGCTGCTGGAGAAGAGGGTCAGCCAGAACGGGACGGCGCCCCCCACCGAGCCGAAGGCCGGGGACACGAAGCCCGAGGCGGGTTCCCAGGGCGAGGGCGCGAAGCCGGAGACGGACGCCCAGAACGGTGCCAAGCCCGAGTCGGGCTCTCAGAACGGCGCCAAGCCGGAGAGCGGTTCTCAGAACGGGGCCAAGCCCGAGACCCCGAAGGCGGACGAGCTCAAGCCGGCCGTCGGGACGGACGACAAGCCCCGCGTCGGCGACCAGTCGGCGGAGGCCACCCAGCGCGACGATCCCAAAGACTCCTCCAAAGACGACAGCAAGCCTGACTCCAAGCACGAGTCCAAGCCCGACGGCAAGCACGACTCCCCGAAGGCCGACTCCCCGAAGGCCGACGAGGCCAAGCCGGAGGCCGGTTCGAAGAGCGACGAGACCTCCCCGCGGGATGAGCGGGATGATCGGAAGGAGACGCGGAAACCCGAGGCGTCCGGGGCCGACGACCGGAAACCGGAAACGGGGTCGAAGGCCGACGAGACCTCTCCGCGCGAAGGAGAGAAGGCCAAGGAGGAGCGGGAGGGGGAGAAGTCCAAGGAGGAGCGGGAGAAGCCCAAGGAGACCGCGAAACCGACTGAGACCGCGCCGCGCGAGACCTCCAGGCCCGATCCCACACCTGAGCCGCCCAAGGCGGAGCAGCCGCGTCCTGAGCCTCCCCGGCCCGATCCGACGCCTGAGCCGCCCAAGGCCGAGGAGCCCCGTCCCGAACCTCCCAAGGCGGAGGAACCCCGTCCCGAGCCTCCGAAGGCCGAGGAGCCCCGTCCTGAGCCTCCCCGCCCGGACCCCGTGCCGGAGGCCCCGAGGGACGATGCCGTGCCTCCGTCGGAGGTGTACAACCCGGACTCCCAGTCCGTACCGGACGTGCCGAGGGGCGAGGACACCCGGCCGGAGGCCCCCGCGCCGGGTCGCGTCCCCGAGATGCCGAACGTCGAGGGCGCGCCCACGCCGGGTGCCCCGAACGCCGAGGGCGCGGAGGTGCCCAGGCAGGATTCCGCGCCCGCGCCGGACGTCCCCAGAACCGAGGGGACGCATCCCGAGACGCCGAGGGTCGAGGATCTGAAGCCCGCGGTTCCCGGACCGGGGGAGAACCCGCAGGGGGGAGGGCAGCCCGTCGACACCGCGCCGCGCGAGACGCCCGACCTCCCGCGTACGCCCGGGGCTCCCAACCCGGACACCGCCCCCGCGCCCGGGGCGCCGCAGGGGGACTCCACGCCCACGCCGGAGCCGCCCAGGGCCGACGACGGGGGGAGGGAGGTCATCAACTCGGGCGACACGACGCCGCGCGGGCAGGATTCGACCGGCACCGTGCCGGTGAACGATTCCGACGCGAAGGGCGACACGGGGTCCAAGGGTGATGAGACGACGCCGCGTGGGGATTCCACGGGGAACGCGCCCGACGCCAAGGGCGATGAGACGACGCCGCGCGGGCAGGATTCGACCGGCACCGTGCCGGTGAACGATTCCGACGCCAAGGGCGACACGGGGTCCAAGGGTGATGAGACGACGCCGCGTGGGGATTCCACGGGGAACGCGCCCGTGAACGATTCCGACGCCAAGAGTGACACCGGCTCCAAGGGCGACGAGCGCTCGCCCAGAGACGGGGGAGGGTCGTCCGGCGACACCGTTCTCGACACCCCGAGGAAGGATCACCCCGACGACATCGACCAGAGCGGCGATTCCAGGGCGAAGGTCGTGGAGGTCGACGGGGTGAAGGTGCTCCAGATCCCGCTCGACGCGCCCACGGCGGCCGAGGTCGACGAGCTGCTGAAGAACATCGAGGACATCCCGCCGCTGGAGATGCCGGGTGTCGACAACGTCTCCGTCACCGGGGGGCAGCCCGGCTGGGTTGAGCCGCACCAACCGCTCGATTCCGCCAAGCCCGCGTACCCGCTCCTCGACACGGCGGGCCCGACCACGGACCAGACCGTCCAGCCGCCGGGCACCGGTGGCGACGCGACTCCCCAGTCCACGGGTACGACCTCGGGCGATCCCGCCCCGAGGCCCGCCGATGTGACGCAGGGAGACTCCCCTTCCCGGTCCACCGGTGAGGCCGCGCTCCGGCCCGTCGGGACGGCTTCGGGCGAGCCCGCGATCCAGACGGCGAATACGACCTCGGGCGAGGCCGCCGCGCGGCCGGACGGGATGCGGGTGCCGGCCGTCGGTGACGCGGTTTCCGCTGTGGCGCAGGATGCGGCAGGGGTTTCCGGACAGGCGGGAGCGGCTCCCGAGGGTGTGTCCGCGCAACCGGCCGTACAGCCGGACGCGCAGCCGCCCGTGCGACCGGACACGCAACCGGTCGCACAGCAGGACGGGGGTTCGGTCGCCCGGTGGGCGAACGACGGCAGCGACGTCGTCACCGCGGAGGCGGGTCCGCTCGACCTCGACGCGCTCAGGACGCTCGCCGACAACGCCCGCGAGATCGAACCGCTGGAGATGCCCGGCGTGAGCGTGCCCGACGGGGAGACCTGGGGCGAGGGCGCCTGGGTGCCCATGGACATCCTGCCCGACGGTCCTGCGGGCGATGTGGAAGCGGGAGATCCGCTGCGGCCTGTCCCGCCTCCGGGGGACGGCCGGTGACCGTCGCGAAGGCGGCACCGAGGCGGCGAGCGGGTGGGTGAGAGGCGCCTGGGAAGCGAAGGGCGGCAGGCGGTGAGTGTGCCGGCGGTTCGTCCTCGTCCTTGAGCGTGGTCGGCGAGTGAAGAGGGTCAGTGAGCAGGAGGCAGGGAGCGTGTCAGCGAGGGTGAGGAGCCTGTGATGTTCGTGGATCCACCCGCACCGCAGCCGATGCAGCCGGGGGAGACCCCTCCGGCCTCGGCCAGCACCGGTCTGCCGTCCCCGGACGCGGCCACGTCGTGGGAGTTCAACCCCGACTACCAGCGGCTGGTCATGATGTGGAGGCAGGTGCTCCCCGTGCTCGACACGCTGACCTCCAGCCTGGACAAGGCCTACCAGCTCGCCAGGAGCAGCGACGTCTGGGACGCGCCCGTCTCCGGCCGCTACGTCGAGGACATGACGGAGTGGCGCACCCGCCTTGGCCTCTACCGGCAGGCGGTCCTGACGTCGATCAGCGACCAGGCGGCCGACACGCCGAGGTGGGTGCCGGTCAGATCCGGAGCCCCGCACGCGTTCTCGTGAGGCGGCCCCGCCGGGGTGCCGAACCCTCCGGAAACGCGGTCTCGTGGGACGGTTCTCCGGGCGGCGTCGCGTCTGCCTGACGGGTGTTCGTGAGGCGGCCCCGTCGAGGGTGTCGATCTTCCGGGAAACGCGGTCTCGTGGGACGGTTCTCCGGGTGACGTCGCGTCTGCCTGACGGGTGTTCCTGCGATGCGGTCTCTGCGATGAGGGCGCTCCCTCGCGACACGCCTTCCGGGGCGGCACGTCCTTGACCTGGGACAACCGGGGCGGGCGGGCTTACAGTGGGGGTGAGTCGTCGTCTTCGGGGTGTGAGCCATGGGCGCAGAACCGTACTACGGGCCGGATTTCGGTCTCCTGCAGCGCGAGGACCCGGAGATCGCGAGTGTGCTCCTCGACGAGCTCGACCGGCTCCGTGGCGGCGTCCAGCTGATCGCGAGCGAGAACTTCACCTCACCCGCCGTGCTCGCCGCGCTCGGCTCGACGCTCACCAACAAGTACGCCGAGGGTTATCCCGGCAGGCGTTACTACGCCGGGTGCGAGGTCGTCGACCGGGCCGAGCGGCTCGCGATCGACCGCGCCAAGCTGCTGTTCGGCGCCGAGCACGTCAACGTGCAGCCCCACTCCGGCGCCTCGGCGAACCTGGCCGCCTACGCGGCCCTGCTCCAGCCCGGCGACACCATGCTCGCGATGGAGCTGTCGCACGGCGGCCACCTCACCCACGGCTCCAAGGTCAACTTCTCGGGGCGCTGGTTCGACGTCGTGGCGTACGGCGTGCGCAGGGACACCGAGCTGATCGACTACGACGAGGTGAGGGAGCTGGCGCTTCGGCACCAGCCCAAGATGATCATCTGTGGCGCCACCGCCTATCCGCGTGAGATCGACTTCGCCGCTTTCCGCGGGATCGCGGACGAGGTGGGCGCCTGGCTGCTCGCCGACGTCGCGCACACCGTCGGCCTGATGGCCGGACTGGCCCTGCCGTCCGCCGTGCCGTACGCGGACGTGGTGACCTTCACCACGCACAAGGCGCTGCGCGGTCCGAGAGGCGGCGGGATCATGTGCACGGGGGAGCTGGGACCCAGGATCGATCGCGCGGTCTTCCCGTTCGTGCAGGGGGGCCCGCTCATGCACGCGGTGGCGGCCAAGGCGGTCGCGTTCGGCGAGGCGCTGCGGCCGGAGTTCGCACAGTACGCGCGACAGGTGGTGGCGAACGCCCAGGTGCTGGCCGAGGCGCTCGCCGCCGAGGGTATGCGGCCGGTCTCCGGGGGCACCGACAGCCATCTGGCGCTGATCGATCTGCGCGATGTCGGGATCTCCGGAGCGGTGGCCGAGCAGCGGTGCCAGGCGGCCGGGATCACGCTGAACCGCAACGCGATCCCCTACGATCCCGAGCCGCCCACGGTGACCTCGGGGATCCGGGTCGGCACCCCCTGTGTCACGACTCAGGGAATGGGCCCCGAGGAGATGAAGGAAGTGGCCTCGATGGTCGCGCAGGCCATCCGAGATCCGGACGCGACGGGGGAGATACGGGAGCGCGTCGAGGTGTTGACGAGGGCTCATCAGATATATCCCAGCGAACTATGAGCTGTTCTGTGTCGTTTTCCGGTCACAGGTGGCCGGACTATCCGCGAAACTGGTTCCGTGCGCGAATACCTACTCATGGCGCTCGTCGCGGCCGCGGTGACGTACCTGCTGGTTCCCCTGATCCGCGTTTTCGCCGTTCGGATCGGCGCCATGCCCGAGGTTCGCAGCCGTGACGTGCACACCACGCCGACCCCCAGGCTCGGTGGCCTGGCGATGTACGGTGGCCTGGTCGCCGGTCTGCTGATCGCCGGAGAGCTGCCCTACGCCGGGGGCAAGCTGGCGGCCGAGGGCCAGGGCAAGACCGTGATCGCGCTGATCGCCGCGGGTGGCCTGATCACGCTGACCGGCTTCCTGGACGACTGGCTGGGCATGGACGCGCTGGTCAAGCTCGCCGGGCAGATCGGCGCCGCGGGGGTGCTCGTCACCTTCGGTGTCAGCCTGCCGTGGCTCCCGCTGCCCACCGCGCTGGGCGGGCAGACCATCCTGGACTCGACGCTGAGCCCGCTGATCACGATCCTGATCGTGGTCGTCATGATCAACGCGGTCAACTTCGTCGACGGGCTCGACGGGCTCGCCGCGGGGATCGTCGGCATCGCCGCGATGGCCACGTGGACGTACTCGGTGGCCCTGTCGAAGGACTACGGCAACACCAGCATCAACGCGACGGCGGTCATCGCCTCGGTGCTCATCGGGATCTGCCTCGGCTTCCTGCCGCACAACTTCCACCCGGCGAAGATCTTCATGGGCGACACGGGGGCGATGCTGATCGGCCTGGTCCTCGCCTCCACGATGATCCTGGTCACGCCGCTCGACTCCAGCAGCATCAACCGTTTCCCCGTCATCCTTCCCCTGCTCGTGCCGGTCGCGATCCTGGTGCTCCCGCTGTTGGACCTGATCATGGCGGTGATCCGGCGCACGTCCAACGGCCTGTCGCCGTTCTCACCCGACCGGGGGCATCTGCACCATCGGCTGCTGGACATCGGCCACTCGCACCGCCGCAGCGTCATGATCATGTACGCGTGGACCTTCCTTTTCGCCTTCGCGGTCGTGGCGCTGTCCATCGAGGGCGTCCCGCTCATCCTGTTCCCGCTCACCGTGCTGCTCGCGATCGGTGTGCTGGTGATGATGGCGCTGCCCCGCTGGCGCGCCCGCCGCGACCTCGGCGGGGCCGAGGGCGAGGCCGAGGGGGGGAGCGAGGGGCGTGGTGGGCCGGATCCTGCCTATCCCACGGGTCCCGCGGGTCCGGCGGAGGGGCCGGGGCGGCACGCGCGTCCCGGCGGGCAGCCGCACCGAGGCAGGCCCCATCCGTATCCCTCGGAGGCGTCGGGACCCCGTCCGGCCGCCGCCGGCGACGACACGGCGACGCTCTCGGCGCTGCCCGACCTGTCGCTCAGCGCTCCCCGTCAGGGTTTCTCGAACTCTGAGACGCCGCTTTGAGCCGTTTTCGGCAGCACCTTGATCGTTTACTTGAAACAGCAGGTAAAGGCGGCCTTCCGAGAGCTTGTGATAGCTTTCACTAACGGGTCCGGGGGTCAGCCGGATCTGCGACGTAGCAATCGCTCGCTTGATAACAGCCACAGGGAGTGCCGATGCATGCCAACGACGTGCGCGTCCTCAAAGGGGCCGTGATACCCACCGCCGCCGCGGGCGTGGTCGTCGTGCTCGCGGCGACGCTGCTCTCCGGTGGCAAGGGGGCGCTGGGGGCCGCGCTCGGCCTCCTGGTGGTGGCGGTCTTCTTCACGGTGAGCCTGGTCGCGGTCTCCTACGCGAGCAGGATCTCTCCCGCCATGATGATGGTCGCCGCGATCGTCACCTACGCGGTGAAGGTCCTGATCATCATGGCGCTCCTTAAAACTTTCGAGAGTGCCACCGCCTTCGAGCCCCGAGCCTTCGGCTGGTCGGCGATCATCTGCACCGTCGTCTGGACGGCCGGTGAGATGTGGGGGTTCATGAAGACGAAGATGCTCTACGTCGACCCGAGTGCGACCGTTCCCGGTCGGGGTGACCCCCGGTGAGGCGTATTATGACCGGGCGGCGGGGACCCGATATGACTAGTCATCTGCCTGGCTGCTATTGTCATGCCCGCAATGAGCGAACAAGAACGCAGGCCCGAGAGCGATGGCCGCGACTTCGCCAATGCTGCCTGGTCGGTTCCCAGTTACATTCTCTCCGGGATCATTCTGTACGGCGGCGGTGGTTGGTTGCTGAGCCGTTGGACCGGCGTGGCTGTGTTCACACCGATCGGAGTGATCGTCGGTGTCGTTCTCGCCATCTACCTGGTCTACCGGAAATACGGTCGCTGACCTCGCGCGGCGGTCGCTTCGCTGAGGAAGCAATCTTGATCCACTACCACGTTGAAGGGAACGCCGCGTGAAGGCGCTGACGGTCCTCGCCGCCGACGAGTTCAAGGCCCCCGGGCTTGAGCTGTTCGATCTCCCCCCGATCATTCCCGGCGTCGCCTGGTTCACCAAGCCGGTCCTGCTCGCCCTGCTGAGCTCGCTCCTGGTCATAGCCTTCTGCTGGTCGGCCTTCGCCAACCCGAAGCTGGTCCCCAGGGGCATCCAGAACATCGGTGAGGTCGGCTACACGTTCGTCCGCGACCAGGTGGCCCGCCCCTTCCTCGGTAAGGACGCCGACCGCTGGATGGGCCTGCTGCTGAGCCTGTTCTTCCTGGTCTGGATCTGGAACCTGATGGGGGTCGTCCCCTTCCTGCAGTTCCCGGTCGCCTCGCACATCGCCTTCCCGATCGTCCTGGCGGTGAGCATCTACGTGCTGAAGATCTACCTGGGTGTGAAGCACCAGGGCGGTATCGGCTACTTCAAGAACATGATGTTCCCGCCCGGCCTGCCCAAGCCGATCTACCTGCTGCTCGCGCCGATCGAGTTCCTCTCCAACATGATCGTGGCGCCGTTCACCCACGCCGTGCGACTCTTCGCCAACATGTTCGCGGGCCACATCATCCTCGCCTTCTTCAGCGCCGTCGGTTTCTGGTTCCTCTTCGAGCAGCTCACGCCGTTCGGGGCTCCGGTGGGTGTCGTCGGCGTCATCATGACGATCGCGATGACCGGGTTCGAGATGTTCATCCAGTTCCTCCAGGCCTTCCTGTTCGCGCTGCTCGCCGCGATGTACATCGGCGGCTCGCTGCACGCCGAGCACTAAGACCCTTCTCGTCCAGTTCAGACCGGTGAGACTCGTTCACCGGCCATCTTGTAAAGGAAACAGCAATGAACGTCATCGCTGAGGTCTCCGGCAATATCGGTTCCATCGGTTACGGACTCGCCACGCTCGGCCCCGGCATCGGTGTCGGTCTCATCTTCGGTAACGGTCTGCAGGCCATCGCCCGCCAGCCCGAGACCTACGGCCTGATCCGCCAGAACATGCTGCTGGGCTTCGTGCTCGTCGAGGCGCTGGCCCTGATCGGTCTTGTCGCGCCGTTCATCTACGGCCTCTGATAGAAAACACCCTGACGGAAGGCTGCATCGATGACTACCGCAGCTAAGCTCCTGGCGGCCGAGGGCAACAGCCCGCTCATGCCGCACCTCTACGAGCTGGTCGTCGGCGGTTTCGCGTTCTTCGTCGTCCTCTTCGTCGTCGGTAAGATCCTCACCCCGCGCATCCAGAAGACCCTGGCCGAGCGGACCGACGCGATCGAGGGCGGCATCAAGCGAGCCGAGGACGCCCAGGCCGAGGCCCAGGCGCTGCTCAAGCAGTACAAGGACCAGCTCTCCGAAGCCCGTCACGAAGCCTCGCGGCTGCGTGAGGAGGCCCGCGAGCAGGGCGCGCAGATCAAGGCCGAGCTCCGCGAGGAGGCGCAGGCCGAGGCCCGCCGCCTGGTCGAGGCCGCGCACCTGCAGATCGAGGCCGACCGCCAGCAGGCGTTCGCCCAGCTCCGCACCGAGCTCGGCCGCCTGTCGATCGAGCTCGCCGGCCGCATCGTCGGGGAGTCCCTGGAGGACGAGGCGCGTCAGCGCCGCACCGTCGACAGGTTCCTTGAGGAGCTCGAGTCGAGCAGCGCGGCGGTCCGCTGATGACGCGGCGAACCGGGCGTGACGCGCGAGTGTCGGTGAGCAGCCGATGAGGGGCCTGAGCAGGGCCTCGCTGGCCGAGGTCGAAGAGCGCTTCAACGCCGTGGCGGGAAGCGCCGACCTCGGCACGCTGGCCGACGAGCTTTTCTCGGTCGCCGACCTGCTGGACCGTGAGCACGGGCTCCGCCGCAACCTCTCCGACCCCGCACGTCCCGCGGCCCAGAAGGCGCAGGTCGTACGGGTGCTGCTGGAGGGCAAGATCAGCGGTGCCGCGCTGGAGACGGTCATCGCGGCCGTGTCCGCGAAGTGGGCGCGCCTGGGCGACCTGGCCGACGCACTGGAGCGCCTCGGCGTCATCGCCGCCGCGGCCGAGGCGGAGGCACAGGGCAGGCTCGACGACGTCGAGGACGAGCTGTTCAGGTTCGGGCGCATCACCGCCTCGAACCTGGAGCTTTACCGGACCTTGACGGCGCCGGCGGCCCCGGCACCGGCCAAGCGGGAGCTGCTGAACTCCCTCCTGGCCGGAAAGGTGGCCCCCACCACCCTGCGCCTGGTCATCCAGCTCGTGCTGCATCCGAGAGGACGTAGCCTGGACAGTGGGCTTGCCGAGTTCGGCAGGCTGGTCGCCGCCCAGCGGCAGCGCCTCGTCGCGGTGGTGCGCAGCGCCGTCGTGCTCTCGGAGGTGCAGAAGCAGCGTCTCGCCACGTGGCTGCGCACCTCGTACGGCCGCGACGTTCATCTGAACGTCGAGGTGGATCCGCGGGTGCTGGGAGGGTTCTCGGTCCACATCGGGGACGACCTCATCGACACCACCATCGCGGGACGAATCGAAGAAGTCCGCCGCCGGTTGGCCGGCTAGGCGAATAGGGAGACTGAAGAGAGATGGCGGAGCTTACGATCCGGCCGGACGAGATCCGGGACGCACTTGAGCGCTTCGTCCAGGCGTACGAGCCGGAAGGTGCCGCGCGCGAGGAGATCGGGACCGTCGTCGACTGCGGCGACGGTATCGCCCATGTCTCCGGCCTTCCCTCGGCGATGGCGAACGAGCTGCTTGAGTTCGAGGACGGCACGCGTGGCCTGGCACTGAACCTGGACGTCCGAGAGATCGGTGTCGTCGTTCTGGGCGACTTCAGCAAGATCGAGGAGGGCCAGTCGGTCCGCCGGACGGGCGAGGTCCTGTCCGTGCCGGTCGGCGACGGCTTCCTCGGCCGGGTGGTCGACCCCCTGGGTGTCCCCCTGGACGGCAAGGGCGCGATCGAGGCGGAGGGCCTGCGCGCCCTCGAACTCCAGGCCCCCTCGGTGGTCCAGCGCCAGCCGGTGAAGGAGCCGCTGCAGACCGGTCTCAAGGCGGTCGACGCCATGACGCCGATCGGCCGCGGTCAGCGCCAGCTGATCATCGGTGACCGTGGCACGGGCAAGACCGCCGTCGCCGTGGACACCATCCTCAACCAGCGGGAGAACTGGCTCTCCGGCGACCCCGACAAGCAGGTTCTCTGCGTCTACGTCGCGGTCGGCCAGAAGGGCTCCACGATCGCCCAGGTCAAGGGCCGCCTTGAGGAGGCGGGCGCGATGGAGTACACCACCATCGTCGCCGCTCCGGCCTCCGACCCGGCCGGCTACAAGTACCTCGCGCCCTACACCGGCTCGGCCATCGGCCAGCACTGGATGTACCAGGGCAAGCACGTCCTCATCGTCTTCGACGACCTGACCAAGCAGGCCGACGCCTACCGCGCGGTCTCCCTCCTGCTGCGCCGTCCGCCGGGTCGCGAGGCGTTCCCCGGCGACGTCTTCTACTTGCACTCCCGCCTCCTTGAGCGCTGCGCGAAGCTCTCCAAGGACATGGGGTCCGGCTCGATGACCGGCCTGCCGATCATCGAGACCAAGGGCAACGACGTCTCGGCGTTCATCCCCACCAACGTCATCTCCATCACCGACGGCCAGTGCTTCCTCGAGACCGACCTGTTCAACGCGGGTGTGCGTCCGGCCATCAACGTCGGTGTCTCCGTCTCCCGAGTCGGCGGCTCGGCGCAGATCAAGGCGATGAAGAAGGTCGCCGGCACCCTGCGTCTCTCGCTGTCGCAGTTCCGTGACCTGGAGGCGTTCGCCTCCTTCGCCTCCGACCTGGACGCGGCCTCCCGCGCCCAGCTGGAGCGCGGTCAGCGCCTGGTCGAGCTGCTCAAGCAGGCCCAGTACAGCCCGTTCCCCGTCGAGAAGCAGGTCGTGTCGGTCTGGGCCGGCACCACCGGTGAGCTCGACGACGTCCCGGTCGAGGACATCCGCCGCTTCGAGTCGGAGTTCCTCGACTACCTGGGCCGTGAGAACAAGGGCGTCTTCGACGGCATCCGCGAGACCCGTGACCTGTCCGACGACACGATCACCACCCTCAAGGACGCCATCACCGAGTTCAAGAAGAGCTTCGAGACCTCCTCCGGCGAGTACCTGGTCAACGACGAGCCGGTCGCCGCGCTCGGCGAGGCCGAGGTCGGCCAGGAGAAGATCACGAAGCGAGTCCGCTCGGTGGAGAAGAAGTAGCCGATGGGTGCCCAGCTAAGACTGCTGCGGCGGAGGATCAAGTCGGTCAAGTCCACGGCGAAGATCACCCGCGCCCAAGAGCTCATCGCCTCGTCCCGCATCGTCAAGGCCCAGCAGCGCATGCAGGCCGCGGTGCCGTACGAGCGCGAGATCACCCACGCCGTCACGAGCGTGGTCAGCAACACCACCGTCACCGACCATCCGCTGACGGTGGCCAAGGAGCAGCCCTCCAGGGCCGCCGTCCTGATCGTCACCAGCGACAGCGGCTTCTGCGGCGGCTTCAACGCCAACATCCTTCGCGAGGCGGAGGCGCTCGGCAACCTGCTCAGGGACAGGGGCGTCGAGCCCGTGCCCTACGTGACGGGTCGCAAGGGCGTCGCCTGGCACACCTTCCGCAACCGTGAGATGGGCGGGCAGTGGACGGGGTTCTCCCGTAAGCCCGCCTACTCCGACGCCAAGGCGATCGCCGGCACGCTGATCGAGGCGTTCTCGGACGACGACGGGGTGGACGAGATCCACATCGTCTCCACCGAGTTCGTCTCGATGCTGACGCAGGAGGTCGTGGTCAAGCGGATCCTCCCGCTGGAGGTCGAGGAGAGCGTGGAGGAGGCGTCCGACACGCCGCTTCCTTACTTCGAGTTCGAGCCCAACGCGGGCGAGGTCCTCGACACGCTGCTGCCGCGTTACGTGGAGTCGCGCATCTTCAGCGCGCTGCTCCAGTCGGCGGCCTCGGAGGAGGCCTCGCGCCGCCGGGCCATGAAGTCGGCCACCGACAACGCCAACGAGCTCATCCGCGTGTTCACCCAGCAGATGAACCAGGTCCGCCAGGCCGAGATCACCCAGGAAATCAGCGAGATCGTCGGTGGCGCGAACGCGCTGGCCGACTCCGCAGCGGGGAAAGAGTGAAATGACTGCACAGACTGTTGAGACCGGCGTGGGCCGCGTCGCGCGGGTCACCGGTCCCGTCGTCGACGTGGAGTTCCCCGTCGAGGCGATGCCCGATATCTACAACGCCCTCAAGGTGGACGTCGAGCTCCAGGGCGAGGCGAAGGTCCTCACCCTGGAGGTCGCCCAGCACCTGGGTGACAACCTCGTCCGCGCGATCTCCATGCAGCCCACCGACGGCCTCACCCGTGGCGCCCCGGTGACCGACACCGGCGCGGCCATCTCGGTCCCCGTCGGCGACGTCGTCAAGGGCCACGTGTGGAGCACCCTGGGCGAGTCGCTGGACGTCGAGACCTCGTCGCTCCAGATCAGCGAGCGCTGGGGCATCCACCGCCCTTCGCCCTCCTTCGACACCCTTGAGTCGCGCACCGAGATGCTGACCACCGGCATCAAGGTCATCGACCTGCTCACCCCGTACGTGCAGGGCGGCAAGATCGGCCTGTTCGGCGGCGCGGGCGTGGGCAAGACCGTTCTGATCCAGGAGATGATCCGCCGGGTCGCCCGTAACTTCGGTGGCACCTCGGTGTTCGCCGGCGTCGGCGAGCGCACCCGTGAGGGCAACGACCTCTGGCTGGAGATGGAGGAGGCGAACGTCCTCAAGGACACCGCCCTCGTCTTCGGTCAGATGGACGAGCCCCCGGGCACCCGTCTGCGCGTCGCGCTCTCCGCCCTGACCATGGCGGAGTACTTCCGTGACGTCCAGAAGCAGGACGTGCTGCTGTTCATCGACAACATCTTCCGGTTCACCCAGGCCGGCTCCGAGGTGTCCACCCTGCTCGGCCGTATGCCGTCCGCGGTGGGTTACCAGCCGACGCTGGCCGACGAGATGGGTGTTCTCCAGGAGCGCATCACCTCGACCCGCGGTCACTCGATCACCTCCATGCAGGCGATCTACGTCCCCGCGGACGACATCACCGACCCGGCCCCGCACAACGCGTTCGCGCACCTCGACGCGCAGACCGTTCTCTCGCGGCCGATCTCGGAGAAGGGCATCTACCCTGCGGTGGACCCGCTCGACTCCACCTCGCGGATCCTCGACCCGCTGATCGTCGGCGAGGAGCACTACCGCGTGGCCCAGGAGACCAAGCGGATCCTGCAGAAGTACAAGGAGCTGCAGGACATCATCGCGATCCTCGGTATCGACGAGCTCTCGGAAGAGGACAAGGTCACCGTCAACCGGGCCCGTCGTATCGAGCGTTTCCTGTCCCATCCGATGTACGCCGCCGAGGCGTTCACCGGTCAGCCCGGCGAGAACGTCCCGCTGGACGAGACCATCGCCTCGTTCAAGGGTCTGTGCGCCGGCGACTACGACCACCTGCCCGAGCAGGCGTTCTTCATGGTCGGCGGCATCGACCAGGCCGTGGCCAAGGCCAAGGAACTCGCCCGCTAGTCGCCTTCGGCGCCGGTACGGTCATGCGGCCGTACCGGCGCCTGGTTCGATAAGGAACTGGAGAGAAAGTGGCGAAGCTGCGAGTAGGCGTCGTCTCCCCGGAGCGTGAGATCTGGTCCGGTGAGGCCGACATGGTCATTGCCAAGACCGTCGACGGCGAGATCGGTATCATGCCTAAGCACGCGCCCGTGCTCGGCGTTCTCGTCGAGGGCGGGTTGCTGAAGATCAAGCGAGGCAACGGCGAGGCCGATCTCGTCGCCGCCGTCCACGGAGGGTTCCTCTCGGTGGCCGACGACGAGGTGTCGGTTCTGGCCGAGGTGGCCGAGCTGGGGTCCGAGGTCGATATCGCCCGCGCGAAGAGTGCGCTGGAGCGGGCTCAGGCCTCGATCGAATCCGAGCAGGAAGACGCGGACGCGGCCGCCGGGGCGAGGCGTGCCAAGGCCCGGTTGCGCGCGGCCGGGGAAGAAGTCGGATAAATTCTGCTTCTTAGGCTGTACGCGCTTTTGGGGGGCGAGCAGACATGGTGGTGGATGTTCTCATCGTGCTGGGGCTGCTCGTCGCCCTCCTGGGCCTTCGGGTTCTGATACTCACCCGCTCCCGGGGATCGGTGCTCTGTTGTCTGCGCTCGCTGTCGAAGAAGCGGGGCTGGCGGGTCGGGGTGGCCCGCTACGCCGACGGCCACCTCAACTGGATTCCGCTCATAGGTCTGCTCCCAAGGCCGCGCCACGTCATCGTGAGGCGCGGCCTTGTGGTTTCCGGACGGCGCAAGGTCGGGTCCGGTGAGTTCTTCGGGTTCATCGAGGGCGTGACGGCGATCGAGTGCCGCAATGGGAATGACACCTTCGAGCTCGCGATGGGATACCGGGCACTGACGGGCTTCGTCGCCTGGCTGGAGTCCGCCCCGCCCAGCGCCTACCTCGACGTCGCCTGACCCACCTGCCCGGCACCCGCCGGGCAGGGCGCGATCCTCGCTCTCCGCGTGTGCCGACGGGTTTCTCCGTGGGCTGCCGTCGGGCCGGCCGCGGTCCGCGTTCTTCGCGTGTGCCGACGGGTTTCTCCGTGGGGATCCGTCGGCGCTCGCTCTCAGCGGGTGCCGCCGGGTTTCCAGAGGATCTCGTCGCCGCCCGCGGCCACCCGGCAGAGGATGAACATCAGATCACTCAGCCGGTTGAGGTACTTCGCGGTGAGCGGGTTGATGTCGTCGTGGGCCTCCATGGCCGACCAGGCGGTCCGCTCGGCCCGCCGGACCACGGTCCTGGCGACGTGGAGCGCGGCCACGGCCGGGGTGCCGCCGGGCAGGATGAAGCTGCGCAGCGGCGTGAGGCGTTTGTTGAACTCGTCGCACCGCGCCTCCAGCCAGTCGATGTAGGAGGGCTCGACGCGCAGCGGGGGGAACTCGGGGTTCTCCACGACCGGGGCGCACAGGTCGGCCCCGACGTCGAAAAGTTCGTTCTGGATCCGGCTGAGGACGGCGGTGACGTCCGCCTCCAGGGTCCCCGCGGCGAGGGCGACGCCGATCGCGGCGTTCGCCTCCTCGACGTCCGCGTAGGCGGCCAGGCGCGGATCGGTCTTGCGAGTGCGGCTCATGTCGCCGAGCGCGGTCGTGCCGTCGTCCCCGGTACGGGTGTAGATCTTCGAGAGCACCACCGGGTTGTCTCTGTCAGCTCGCGTCATGAGGCTCAGCGTATCGGCAGGAAAACCATCCTGTTTAACCTGATAGAGGACCATATGATTTGTCGATGGTTTCTGGTTTCTACCTGCGATTCCCCCACATCTCCCACGAGACGCTCACCTTCGTCGCCGACGACGACGTGTGGGCGGCCCCGGCGGACGGCGGCCGTGCGTGGCGTCTCTCCTTGGACCGAGCCCCCGCGAGCCACCCTCGTCTCTCGCCAGGCGGCACCAGGGTCGCCTGGACCGGTGTCCGTGACGGCGCTCCCGAGGTCTACCTGGCGGACCTGGAGTCCGGTTCCGCGGAGCGGCTGACCTACTGGGGAGACGCGCGGACGCGGACGCGCGGCTGGACGCCGGACGGCGAGGTCCTCGCGATCAGCGCGACCGGCCAGCCGTTCGCTTCGCAGACCTGGGCCTACGCGCTCGGTGAGGGACGGGTCGAGCGGCTGCCGTACGGCCCGGTCAACGACCTGTCGATGGCGGGGGGAACCGCGGGGGACACGGTGGCGCTGCTCGCCGGAGGGCTTCCCCGCGACCCCGCGGTCTGGAAGCGCTACCGGGGCGGCACGGCGGGCCGCCTGTGGGTGCGGCGCGGCGACGGTGACTTCACCCGGATCCTGACCGACCTGAACGGCCACCTCGCGAGCCCGATGCTCGTCGGGGGGCGGCTCGTCTTCCTCTCCGACCACGAGGGCATCGGCAACCTCTACTCCTGCGACCTGGACGGCGGCGGCCTGCGCCGCCACACCGACCACGAGGTCTTCTACGCCCGGCACGCCACCACCGACGGGACCCGGATCGTCTACCAGAACGCCGGAGACCTCTACCTCCTGGACGATCTCGACGCCGAGGCCCGCAAACTCGACGTCACCCTCGGCTCCCCGCTGCGCGGGCGGCAGCCGTACCAGGTCAACGCGGGCAGGCGGTTGCACGACCTGGCCGTGGACGCGACCGGGCGTGCCAGCGCGGTGGAGGTCCAGGGAACGGTGCACTGGGTGACGCACCGGGACGGCCCGGCGCGGCAGCTCAGCGACGGCCTGTCGGCGGGGCGGCCCCGCATGCTCGGCGACGACCGCGTGGTGTGGGTCTTCGACGACGGCGAGACGCAGGGGCTGGAGATCGTCCCGGCGGGCGGCGGGGAGAGCCGCAGGATCGCCGTGGGGACGCTGGGCGAGGTCGGTGACCTCGCCGTCGCGCCCGACGGGAACACGATCGCGGTGACCGCGAGGAACGGACGGCTGCTCCTGGTCGACGTGGCCTCCGGCGAGGCCGTGGAGCTGGCCAGGGCCGACGGGGAGATCCACGGCCTGACCTGGTCGCCCGACTCGGCCTGGCTGGCCTGGTCGCACCCCGACGGCCCCCAGCTGCGCAGGATCAGGCTGGCGAGGGTGGCGGACCGGGTCGTCACCGACGTCACCGACGGCCGGTTCGTGGACATCTCACCCGCTTTCGCGGGGGACTATCTGGCGTTCCTGTCGCGACGCGGCTTCGACCCGGTCTACGACGCGCACTCCTTCGACATGTCCTTCCCCTTCGGCTACCGGCCCTACCTGGTGCCGCTGTCCGCGTCCACGCCGTCCCCGTTCGCGCCCAGCGCCGCGGGAAGGGCGGCCGACCCCGACTCGGACTCGGGTTCCGGGTCCGGCGACGACGGCAAGAACGACGGCGCGCTCACCGTGGACCTGGAGGGCATCGCCGCCAGGGTCGTGCAGGTTCCGGTGCCCGAGGGCCGCTACTCGGACCTGCGCGCGGTCAAGGGCGGGTTCGTCTGGCTGCGGGAGCCGCTGGCGGGGGAGCTCGGCGAGGACAGGGACGAGGTGGGCGGCGAGGCGCCCCGCCCGGCGCTGGACCGCTACGACCTGGTCAAGCGCGAGTGGAAGGAAGTGGTCGACAAGCTCGACTGGTACCGGGTGAGCGGTGACGGCACACAGCTCGTCGTCAGCGACAAGGGCACGCTCACGGTTCGTCCCGCCGGGGGCAAGCAGGGCGGCAAGAACGGTGACGACGCGACCGTCGACCTGTCCAGGATCCGGATCACCGCCGACCCGCGCGTCCTGCGGCGGCACGCCTACGCCCAGGCGGGCCGCAGGATGCGCGCCGACTTCTGGGTCGAGGACATGGCCGACGTCGACTGGGAGAACGTGCTGGAGGAGTACCGGCCGCTGGTGGACCGGGTCGCCACCGCCGACGACTTCGCCGACCTGCTCTGGGAGGTCCTGGGGGAGCTGGGCAGCTCGCACGCCTACGTCGACGCCGCTCCCTGGGGCTACCCGGCCTCAGAACCGGTCGGGCTGCTCGGCGCCGACCTCTCCAGGGGCGACGACGGCCGCTGGCAGGTGGACCGGGTGCTGCCCGCGGAGTCCTCCGACGTGCACGCCCGCTCGCCGCTCGCCGGGCCGGGGGCGGGCGTCCAGCCGGGAGAGGCGCTGCTCGCGGTCGACGGGCGCCCGGTGCCGCCGGAGGGACCCGCGCGGCTGCTGGTCGGCGCCGCCGACAAGCCGGTCGAGCTGACCCTGGGCGGCGGGCGGCGGGTGGTCGTCACACCGCTCCGCGACGACCGGCGCCTGCGCTACCAGCACTGGGTGGCCGGATGCCGGGCACGGGTCAGGGAACTCGGCGACGGACGCCTCGGCTACCTGCACATCCCGGACATGGTGGCCGAGGGCTGGGCGCAGTTCCACCGCGACCTGCGCAGGGAGATGACCTTCGAAGGGCTCGTGGTGGACGTACGGGGGAACCGAGGCGGCCACACCTCCGAGCTGGTCATCGAGAAGCTGATCCGCCGGGTCATCGCCTGGGACCTGCCCAGGGGCATGACGCCGATCACCTATCCCGAGGACGCGCCGCGCGGTCCGCTCGTCGCGATCACCAACCAGAACGCCGGATCCGACGGCGACATCGTCACCGCGGCCTTCAAGATCCACAAGCTCGGGCCCGTGGTGGGCACCCGAACCTGGGGAGGCGTCATCGGTATCGAGGACGACCACCGCCTGGTCGACGGCTCGCGCGTCACCGTGCCCAAGTACTCCTTCTGGTTCGAGGAGCTGGGCTGGGGCGTGGAGAACTACGGTGTCGATCCCGACGTCGAGGTCGACATCACCCCCGACGACTGGGCGCAGGACAGGGACCCGCAGATCGAGGAGGCGGTACGGCTCGTGCTGGCCGCGCTGGAGGAGCGTCCGGCGGCGACCCCACCCGATCGCTCCACCCGGCCCTCCCGGCGGCGTCCCGCGCTGCCCCCCCGCCAGTAGTTGACATTTGTCACCCGGAACACCGTAAAGATCACTGTTTTCCGGTGATATCCACGACTACCTGGTCGAATGCCGGACGACGACGATTGTCGTCATGAGAACACCACAGGTGACGGACCCGCCGGGCCTCGACAGTGTGATCGAGGTCGGTGGGCTCCGGCAGGCGTACGGCGACTTCGAGGCGGTGCGCGGCGTCTCCTTCGACGTCCCGAGGGGCGAGTTGTTCGCCCTGCTCGGCACGAACGGCGCAGGCAAGACCACCACCGTGGAGGTCCTGGAGGGTTTCAGGGCCCCCACCGACGGCAGCGTCCGGGTGCTCGGGCTCGACCCGGTCAGGCAGCGCCGGACGCTGCGGCCCCGTGTGGGGATCATGCTGCAGGAGGGCGGCTTCCTCGGTGACCTCACGGTCGCGGAGACCGTCGGCCTGTGGGAGGGGCTGAGCCGCGACGGCCGTACCGCCGCCTCCGCGAGGACGTTCTCCCTTCCCGGCCGGCGCAGGGGCACGGATCCGGGGACCATGGACGCGCTGGAGGCGGCGGGGCTGGCCAGGAAGGCGAGGACCAGGGTCCGGCAGCTCTCCGGCGGCCAGCGGCGCAGGCTCGACCTCGCACTGGCGGTGATCTCCCGGCCGGAGGTGCTCTTCCTGGACGAGCCGACCACCGGCATGGACCCCGAGGCGCGTCGCGCCACCTGGAAGGTGATCGAGGACCTGCGGGCGGGGGGCACCACGGTGCTGCTCACCACCCACTACCTGGAGGAGGCCGAACGCCTCGCCAACCGGCTGGCCATCATGCACGAGGGCCGGATCCACCTCCAGGGCACCGTCGAGGAGGTGGTGGCCGGCTCCGGCGACCGGATCTCCTTCCGCCTTCCCGGCATCTCCTGGACCTTCGGCGAACTGCCCCCGCTGGACGGCGTATCCCCCGTACTGACCTACGGCGGCGACACGGGCGATACGGGGGTCGCCTACACCCTGACCGGCGCGCGAGCGGAGGCCCGCGCGCACGCGGCGGTCCGGCTGCTGCTGGACTGGGCCGACGCGCGGGGCGAGACCCTGGAACGGCTGGCCGTACGCCGGGGAACCCTGGAGGACGTCTTCCTGCGGGTGGCAGGGGAGGCGTCGCCGGCCGGGGACGCCGGAGACGACGGTACGGATCGGCGGGCCGACGGCGGGCCGGTGGCGGCAGGACCGGCGAGAAGGGGCGAGTGACCATGAGAACCGACGTGCTGCACGCGATCAGGCTCGCGAGGATCGATCTCACCCTGGTGAGCAGGAACACCACGGTCCTGTTCAACGTGCTCCTGCTGCCGCTCCTGATGGCCTGGCTGTACACCCAGGCGGTCGGCGCCGAGAAGATCGACGGCGTGGCCGGGAGGCTTTTCGTCCTGGCCGGGCTGCCAGGGGTGCTGCTGGTGTTCGCGGTCTTCGTCAACCTGGTGAACTCCTTCACCGCCCGGCGCGAGGAACTGGTGCTCAAGCGGCTGCGCGCGAGCCAGCCGTCGGGGCCGGCGATCCTCGGTGGCGGCGCCCTCGGGGCGCTCGTGCTCTATCTCGCCCAGGTGGCGCTTCTGGCCGTCTGGATGCGGCGGGCCGAGGGGGTCACGCCGGCGAACGTGCCGATGCTCGTGACCGTCGCCGTCCTGGGGGTCACGCTGTTCTGCCTGCTCGCCGCCGCCTTCTCCGGCCTCACGCCGAACGCCGAACTCGCCCAGGTCACGGTGCTGCCGGTGCTCCTGCTCGTGCTGGTCGGCGCCCCGATCGCGTTCCCCGCGGACACGCTGCCCGGTGTGCTGGGCCACGTCGCCGCCCTGCTTCCCGCGACTCCGATCGTGGAGATCGCGCGTACCGCCTTCCTGGGCGGTGACCACATCTCCGGGGGTGGTGAGGCGCTGAGCACGGGCGGGCAGTGGGTGGCCGCGCTGCCCTCATTCGCGATCCTGCTGGCCTGGATCGCGGTGGCCGGGCTGCTGGCCCGATGGCTGTTCCGCTGGGAACCCCGGCACGGCTAACGTGCATAACGAAATGCCGGCCGACTTCGCGAGACAAGGGATGAGGCGCCTCGCGCGCCTCGTCCCCTCCGCGTTCTCCACGCACCGCGTCCCCGCCGCCCCCGCCGCCCCCGCCGCCCCTTCCGTGCTTTCCGTGAGAAGGCGGCGCTCGTCCGTCCAGCGGCTCCGCCGGATGACCATCTTCTCCCTCACCATGGGCCTCGTCCTCGCCTGGATCAGCCCTCTCGCCGAGCTGGCGAACGAGGACGGGGGAAGCAGGCCCTCGCTGCTGACCGTCGGGATACCGGGCCTGGTGATCTTCAGTCTTCTGTACCTGAGGATCATCAAAGCGGCCGTGGACGGAACCGGCGCGCGAGGCGAGATCGTCGCCTCTGCCGTGGTCGTGGTGGTCCTCATGCTGACCCAGGACGGCGGTCCCTGGCCCTGGGGGCTGCTCGGCCCGGCGTGGGCGTCGGGTGCCGCGCTGCTGCTCGGCAGATCCGCCACGACCGCCGCCACCGTCGCGGCGGCCGCCGCCGGACTGTTCCTCGCGTGGCCGGGAGACGGATTCGCCGAGGTGTTCGCGGCACCGAACGCGGAGAGTCACCTGCCCGGCCTCGGCGCCTACCTCGGGGTGGCCGCGGCGGCGCCGTGGTCGAACCGGTTCCAGCTCTGGTTCTGGCAGCTGTTCAGGGCCGCGGAGGAGGGCAAGGAGGCGCGGGCCAGGCTCGCCGTCACCGAGGAGCGGCTCCGCTTCTCCCGCGACCTGCACGATCTGGTCGGGCACAACCTCTCCGCGATCGCCGTCAAGAGCGAGGTGGCCTCCAAGCTGTCGGGGGTGGACGCCGGACGGGCGGCGAGGGAGATGGACGAGGTGAGGATCCTCGCACGGCAGACGCTCAAGGAGATCCGTGGGGTGGTACGCGGCTACCGGACGGTCGACCTCACCGCCGAGCTGCGCGCGATGACCGCGGTGCTGGAGGCGGGCGACATCCGCTGCACCCTGGAGACGCCGCGCGAACAGGTGCCCGAGGGGACGGCCACCCTGCTGGCCTGGGTGGTGAGGGAGGGCACCACCAACGTGCTGCGGCACAGCTCCGCCACTCGATGCCGTATCACGATCACCCTCCGCGGGGGAGACGCCGTGCTGGAGATGACCAACGACGGGGTGGACGAGGACGGGGGTGGCGACGGGGTGGACGGCCGGGGTGGTACCGGCCTCCTCGGGCTGTCGGAGCGGGTCGCCGCGATCGGCGGGACCGTCACGGCGGGCCCCGGCGCTCCCGGGACGTTCAGGCTGCGGGCGACGATCCCGCTGGAGGGAGAACGATGATCCAGACGATGGCCGTCGTGCCGGGCCGTCCCACCGTCTCGTACCGTCTCGCCGTGCGGGGCTGTCCGGTCGAGGTGGGCCGTTCCGGTGGGGTGAGTGGTCCGGTCGAGGTGGGGCGTCTCGCCGTGCCGGGCTGTCGGACCGAGGAGGCACGGTGATCCGGACACTGCTCGCCGACGACGAGCACCTGGTCAGGAAGGCGATCGCCACCCTGCTCGGCCTGGAGCCGGACATCGAGGTGGTGGCGGAGGTGGCGAGGGGAGACCTGGTGGCGGCGGCCGTGCTGGAGCACCGGCCCGATGTGGTCGTGCTGGACATCGAGATGCCGGGGATGGACGGGCTGAGCGTCGCCGAGACGCTGCGGGGCCACGCGGTGCTGATGCTGACCAGCTTCGGGCGGCCCGGATACCTGCGGCGGGCGCTCGCGGCAGGGGTGCGCGGCTTCGTCCCCAAGGACGCCTCCGCCGACGAACTGGCGACGGCGATCCGCAAGGTCCACGCGGGTGGGCGCTATCTCGACCCGGAGATGGCCGCCTCGGCGATGATGGCGGGGGAGAACCCTCTCACCGAGCGCGAGCGCGGCTCTCTGGAGCTGGCCGCGCAGGGCGCCTCGGTCGCCGAGATCGCCGTCGCGCTCCACCTCACCCAGGGCACCGTACGCAACTACCTGTCCAGCGCCATCACCAAGCTGGGCGCGACCAACCGGATCACCGCGATCCGGGCCGCCCAACAAAAAGGTTGGCTTTAAACGCGTTTTCTCCTTCGAATCGGGCAAGGGACTCCCGTGTTCGCCGGAAGATCGACGTCAGGGACGAGGGAGGTTCGCACCTTCCTGCAGGAGTGACGACCTTCTTCCGCGCGGTGACATCGGATGAACGCGATGCGTGACCAGTCGGCGGGTGACGCGTCGCCGTGGTGCCGGGCCGGTTTCTCCGTGGCCGGGCGTGAGGAGGAGGCATGCGCGTCTCTGGTAACCCCCGGGCTCAGGTGGTCGGCGTCGGGAATCGTCTCGACGTGGGAACCGTGGCCCAGGTGCGCCCGCGACTGCACGAGGCGGTCGACTCGGGGCGGGGCGACCTGATCGTAGATCTTTCCGGGTTGGAAATGATCGACGCCACCGGTCTCGGGGTGCTGGTGGGCACGCATCGCCGCGCTGTGAGCGCGGAACGCCGCCTCATCCTGCGGAGGGTGCCGCCCAGGGTCATGCGGGTGCTGGCGGTGACCCGGCTCAACCGGGTCCTCACCGTCGAGCTTCCGGTGGCCGCGGTGGCCTGATCCGGAAGGTCGCCGGAGTCGGGGGAGTCCGGCGACACCGGAGCACGATGCCGGAGGACGGGCACGGCGGGCCCGCCCTCGTGTCACACCGCTGTCGTACACCGCTGTGTTACGCCGCGATCAGGTCACGAAGGACCTGTGGAAGATGTGCGTGGCGGTGTCGATGAGCCTGGCGACCGGAGGTGGGTCGTCGGCCAGGACCCACTCGATGAGCAGTTCCTGGATCGCCCCGATCATCCCCAGCGCGAGGAGGTGCTGGTTGGCCTTCGTCGCCTCCGGCATGTCGGCGACGTTCGACTCGATCGTCCTGGTGAGGGCCGCGACGGCCGACTGCCTGGAGGTGAGGAGGCAGTCGCCCGCCCGGCGGACCTCCAGATGCATGATCTGCGCGCGACGCCTGTCTTCGGTGACGAAGCTGATATAGCTGGTGATTCCCGTCCTGACCCGGTCGGCCAGGGTGTCGGGGGCCTGCTCGATCGCTTTCGACATCGACTCCAGCGTCTCGCGCACGCATCGGGTGTACACGGTCTGCATCAGCTCCTCGCGTCCTGAGAAGCACTCGTAGAATGCGCGGTTGGAGATACGTGCCTCGGCACACAACCTCTCGATCGTCGTTTCGGGGAATCCGGGGTCGGAGAAGAGGGTGTACGCCGCGGAGATCAGACGCTCCCGGCGCTCCTCAAGTCGCTCCTCCGCTGACATTCCCCGGTAGGACCGTCCATTCATGTCAAGCTCCCACAGATCAGTGCGAGGTTGACAGATACTCGCTTTATCACTTCCACCTCATGGCTCTGGCCCCCGGAATCAACCATTATGGGTGCAAGATCCTTTTTGCGGAAGAGTCACTATGTTATTTCTTGCATTATCCGTGTAAGAAGGCGACATGTCTGAGTAGTCGGTCAAGGTGTTTTCGGCCGCGGCGGAATGGGGGGGATTCGTCGCGGGCGGCGCGGGAAAGTCCGGCCCCGGGTCGCGAACCTCGGGGCACCGTTCTGTTCGAAGGCCGCTCGGCCTCAAGAGCGAAGCCGGCCTCGGAAGAGCGGCCGGGGTGGCGCCGGTCCCGGTGGGCGACCGCCTAGCGAGTGAGCAGGCCCCGGTCCAGAGCCGTGGTCACGGCGGCGGTGCGGTCGGAGACGCCGAGCTTGCCGAAGGCGCGCAGCAGATGGGTCTTGACCGTGGTCTCGCCGATGAACAGGGCCCTGCCGATCTCCGCGTTGGTCAGCCCTTTGGCCACCAGGGAGAGCACCTCCGTCTCACGCGGCGACAGTGACTCGGTCACCGGAGCCCGCATCCGGGTGACCAGCCTGGTCGCCACCGACGGCGACAGGACGGTCTCCCCGCGCGCCGCCGAGCGGATCGCGGCGAGCAGGTCGGCCCTGGAGGTGTCCTTCAGCAGATAGCCCGCCGCGCCGGCCTCGACCGCCCGGACGATGTCGGCGTCGGTCTCGTAGGTGGTCAGCACGACCACCCGGCTCTCCGGCCGCCCGGTGAGGATACGCGAGGTGGCGCTCACCCCGTCCCCGTCCGGCATACGCAGGTCCATCAGGATCACATCCGGGGTGAGTTCCGCTGCCCGTACGACGGCCTCGTCCCCTGAGGCCGCCTCGCCCACCACCGTGATCCCGGGGGCGGCCTCCAGCATCCCCCGAAGGCCCTCGCGGACCACCGGGTGATCGTCGACGATCATCACGCGAAGCATGTGTCACCCCTCCTGGTCGGGACGGCCGGTGCCGTCGCTCTGGCCGGTTCGGTCGGTGGGGGGAGCGGGCCGTTCCGGAGGGTCGTCGGCGGTGAGGACGGGCCGGTCGGTGGGGACGACCACCTCAAGCACCGTCCCCTCGCCGGGGAGTCCCTTCACGGTGAGGGTGCCGCCGACCTGCTCGACGCGGGCGCGCATGCCCCGCAGGCCGTACCCCTCGCCGTCGGACGGCTCGAAACCGCGTCCGTCGTCGCGTAACCCCAGCCGTACGGAGCCGTCCCGGTAGGCGATCGAGACCGCGACGGACGCCGCGTCCGCGTGCTTGCGCACGTTGGCCAGCCCTTCCTGGGCGGCGCGGACGAGCACCACCTCGGCCGAAGCGCTCAGCGGCCGGGACCTTCCGTACGCCTCGAATCCGGCGGACAGGTTCGTCTCCTCGCCGAAGCGGTTCGTCAGCCGCCGCAGCGCCTCGTCCAGGGTCGAGCCGTCCAGCGGCGCCGGGCTCAGCGTGGTGACCAGCAGGCGGGCCTCGGTGAGGTTCTCCCGCGCCGTCCGCATGGCCAACGCCAGGTGGCGGGACGGGTCGGGCTGTGCCTCGGCCGCCTGGAGCAGCATGATGATGCTGGTGAACCCCTGAGCCAGGGTGTCGTGGATCTCCCCGGCGAGCCGTTCGCGCTCCGCCTGCGCCCCGCGCTCGGCCGAGAGCGTGGACACCTTCGCCCGGCTGCTCTCCAGCTCCTCGATGAGCGCGGCCCGCTCCTCGCTCTGCCGGGTGATCCGCTCCATCCAGATGCCGAACGTGGCGGAGAAGACGACGACGATCGTGGCGACCACCAGGAAGTTGAACGGCTCCGCCCCCTCGACCAGGAACAGGTAGCGGATCATCGCGGGGAGGTTCAGCGCGGTCACGGCGATCATCGCCCGCCTGGCGGGGAAGACCATGAAACACTGCGGGCAGAGCCCGAACAGGGCGTAGGTCGCGTACGACGCGGTGAGTCCCGGGGGAGTGAACAGCGCGATCAACAGACCGATGTAGACCGCCCCTCGCAGCCGGTCACCGCGGATGATCGCCGGACGGCCGAACAGGACATAGAGCGGCAGGATCGCGCCCAGGCAGCTCGCCACGATCACCTTCTCGCGCACGGGTACGTCGATGATGAACGCGGTCGAGGTGGGCAGGAGGAGCCCGAAGGTCAGAAGCAACTCCCAGCCGCGCAGCGACTCCCACGCGTGCGGTTCGGTCCTTCGGGCGGAGGGCTCGGTGCGGTCGGCGAGACTCACCCGTCTCGGCGGCTCTTCCAGCGGAACGTCATCAGGCACAGCACCAGTCCTCCGACCGCCCAGGCTCCCAGGACCAGGGCGACCCGGTTGAGTTCGTACGAGTTCGCGACTTCAAGTGTGGCACCGGCGTCCCCCAGGAAGACCGACCGGAACCCCTGGCACATCCACTTGAGCGGGAAGAGCGAGGCGATGTTCACCAGCCAGGACGGCAGCTGTCCGATGGGGATGAACACCCCGGAGATGAACTGCAGCACCACGAACGGCATCGCGATCACCGCGGAGGCGCTCTTGGCCGACCGGGGCAGGCTGCTGATCGCGACACCGAGCAGGGCCGAGCCGACCACGCCGAGCACGAACACCCAGGCGAAGGTCACCCACCGGAACGCCTCCGACGGCAGCTTCAGGCCGAACAGCGCGACCCCGATCGCGAGCAGGATGACGACCTGCAGGAAGGAGACGAACAGGGTGTTGAGGGCCTTGCCGATGAAGTAGGAGGTGCGCGGCAGCGGGGTGCCCGCCAGCCGTTTGAGCGTGCCGTCGTCGCGGTCCACCGCGATGTTGATCCCGAGGTTCTGGAACCCCGTCATCGCGGCGGTCCCGATGAGCCCGGCCACATAGAGCTGGGAGACGGTGAGGCCGGTCCCCTCCATCTCACCGGAGAAGATCGACCCGAAGATCACCAATATGATGATCGGGAAGGCGAAACTGAAGATCACCGCGTCTCGCTCGCGAAAGAACATCCTGTTCTCGACGACCGTCCGTGACAGCCCCAGTCGCATCACGGAAGGTTGCCCGGCGGATGACGCCGGGGCGGAGGGGCGGGCAAGGGTCTGGCTCATCTGGTTGGTCACCTCGGGGGGCCGGTCGACGCTCGTACGGGAGACGGTCAGGCGGGGGTCTCGATGAGGCGGAGGTAGACGTCCTCCAGGGTGGGACGGGTCACGGCCAGTTCGGGGACCTCTCCGTCGAAGCGACGGGTCAGCTCCAGCACGGTCCTGGTCGGCGTGTCCGTCTCCAGGAAGTGGCGCTCACCCGCGCCGGACCAGCTCACCAGTGCCTTGCCGGCGGCCCTGCCGCCCAGCGTCTTCGGCTCGCCCTCGGCCACGATCCGTCCTCCGGCGACCACCGCCACCCGGTCGGCGAGCGCCTCGGCCTCGTCCAGGTAGTGGGTGGTCAGCACGATCGTGGTGCCGTCGCGGGCCAGGCTCTCGATCAGCTCCCAGAACCGCCTGCGAGCCTCCGGGTCGAACCCGGTGGTCGGCTCGTCCAGGAAGAGCAGCTCCGGATCGCCGATCACCCCGAGCGCGACGTCCACCCGGCGCCGCTGCCCGCCCGAGAGCTTCCGGATGCGCTGGTCGGCCTTCTCGGTGAGCCCGACCTGCTCGATCACCTCGTCCGGGTTCTTGGCGCCGGGGTAGTAGCCGGCAAAATGCCGTACGGTCTCCCGCACGGTCGCCTCGGCCACGTCGTTGGCCGTCTGCAGCACGATGCCGATCCGTGAGCGCCACGCGCGGGTGGGCCTGCCGGGGTCGACCCCCAGGACACTCACCTCCCCGGCGTCCCTGGAGCGGTGCCCCTCCATGATCTCCACCATGGTGGACTTCCCCGCCCCGTTCGGGCCGAGGATCGCGAACACCTCGCCCGCGCGGATGTCGAGATCGACTCCTGCGACGGCCTGAACGTCGCCGTAGCGCTTGGTCAGACCTCTCACTCTTACCGCTGTGTCCATGTGCCAAGCGTCGCGTCCACGCGGTTCTCGCGGTACCGACGTTCGATGGAGCCCCGTGTCCACCGAACGGAGGACACGGGGCCCGTCGTTTCTCTCTCGATCGGCGGCGTGCCGCGACGGACGGCCGCTTCATGCGCTCGGTCTCAGGCCGGATGATCCGGACGTGGTGCACATCGAGTGTGCCACCGGCACACCGTATTTGAAGAGCGATTCAGAAGGTGCGGGATAACCACTGATATTCGGCTGTTTTCCGGCGGCCGCATTGCTCGTCGAGAATTCAGTAACGCCTATCGCGAAAAGGGTGGCCGAGCTTGGGTGGCGGGCTGGGAAGAAGGGAGGCGGAAATGTCGATCAATGATCGACCGGTGACCCCGTCGGGTGCCGAATGGCGCGAGAGCGCGCGGTAATGGCCAGGGTGGGCCTGCGTCGAGGTGGCGCGGAAACCCGCCCGGTGTCATCGCCGTGCGCGACGGCGAGGATCCGAACGGCCTCGCCCTGGACTTCGCACCCAAAAAGTGGTCGGCGTTCCCGGGCGGGGAGCTCTGCGTGCCGTGACAGCCGTCGGATTCCGTTTCGCACGCCTCCTCCGGGCCTCGGCGGCACTCAGCTCGTCAGAACAGGGTGTCCTCGCGTTCGATGCCGCGCAGCTCGTCGTAGTCGAGGGTGACGCAGCGGATGCCTCTGTCCTCGGCCAGGGTCTTGGCCTGGGGCGCGATGCTCTGGGCGGCGAGGATTCCGGAGACCGGGGCGAGCAGGGGGTCGCGGTTCATCAGCTCCAGATAGCGGGTGAGCTGTTCCACGGCGTCGATGCCGGCGCGGCGCTTGAGCTCCACGGCGACGGACGCGCCCGTGTGGTCGCGGCAGAGAATGTCGACGGGGCCGATCGCCGTCATGTATTCGCGGCGGACGAGCGTCCAGCCCGCGCCCAGGGTGGTGATGTGCTCGGCGAGCAGCTCCTGCAGGTGGGCCTCGACCCCGTCCTTGATCAGGCCCGGATCCACGCCCAGCTCGTGGCTGCTGTCGTGGATGATCTCCTCCATGGTGAGGACGAGCTTCTCGCCGGTCTTGCCGTGGGTCACCGTCCAGGTGCCCTCCTCCTCGCGGAGCTTGCACGGCGGGTTCATCCAGTTCAGCGGCTTGAAGGCCCGGTCGTCGGCATGGATCGAGACGCTGCTGTCGGCCTTGATGAGAATGAGCCGGGGTGCCATCGGAAGATGGGCGGTGAGTTTCCCGACGTAATCCACGCTGCACCGAGCTATGACCAGACGCATGACCGAACCCTATCGGCCCGACGGGACCCCGGTCCCCGTGATCCATACGGACGGCCCGCCGGCGGTTGGGGCGTGACTCCCCGGTCGTACGAGAGTCGTACGAGATCGGGAAGTCACGCCGAGGGGTCAGCGCACCGCCTCGGAGAGCTTGACGCGGGCGCCCGTGCGCAGGACCGCGCGGCTGTAGATGCGGGCGCCGAGCATGAGGGTGCCCACCGTCGCGAGGAGCATCAGGACCGCCGCCAGGGCGATCTCCCAGGCGAACACCTCGCCTCCGGCCATCCGGACCGGCATGACCATCGAGGAGAACGGCGGCACCAGCGAGAGGATCCTGGCCACCGGGCTGTTCGGCTGGACCGCCGCGAAGTAGGCCACCAGGTAGGTGACCATCATGAGCATCGTCATCGGGGTGAGGACGCTGTTCGCGTCCTCCTGCCTGGACACCAGGGACCCGAGCGCCGCCGCCATCGCGGCGAAGAAGGCGTATCCGAGGACGAACCAGAACAGCGCGCTGACCACGATGCCCGTCATCCCCGGGGGCAGGTCGGCCGCGAGACCGGTCGCCGCCGCCGCGCCGAGACCGGCCACGATGATCACCACCATGTTGGCGAGCGCGAGCGCGCCCAGCCCCACGATCTTGCCGCCGAGCAGCTGCCAGGGACGGACCGAGGTGAGCAGGATCTCCACGATCCGGCTGCCCTTCTCCTCGACCACGCCCATGGCGACGTACATGGAGGAGTAGATGAGCAGGAAGAACAGCACCATGACCAGCAGGGACGCGATGCCCACCCGCACGCCCGCGTATCGGGTGTCGGCTCCGATGGAGACCTGCTCCAGAGGGGCGACCCGCATCGCCTCCGCCACCTTGGCCGGGTCCAGGCCCGCCTCGCCCAGCCGCCTCTCGGTCTGGGCGGCCTGGTTCGCGCTCTCCAGCAGCAGACCGAGGTCGCGGTCCACCTCGCCGTCGGCGAGCACCTTGCGGCCGTCCACCACGGCGGCGTCGACGTCGCCGGCGGTGACCGCGGCGCTCGCGGCGGCCTCGTCGGGGAAGTCTCTGACGGTGAGCTCCACGTCCTTGGCCGCGCCGGTGAGGGCCGGCCGCAGCGCCTGCGACTGCGCTCCGGCGAGCCCCACGGTGTAGGAGTCGGGCCCGGAGAAGAGCTTGGGCAGGAACGCCAGTGCCGCGACCAGCACGGCACTGACCACGAGCCCGATGACGAACGCCTTCGTACGGCCGCGCGTGACGATCTCCCGCCGCGCGACCAGCCACAACCCGTTCACGCTACGGCCTCCCTGAAGATCTCGGTGAGTGTGGGGCGCTGCCACCCGAAGTGCTCGACCCTTCCGGCCTTGGCCGCGAGGCGCAGGATCTCCTGGTCGTCGCCGTCGACGCCCGCGACGAGGACCTCGTCGCCCTTCTCGACGACCTCCCCCGGCAGGGAGGTGGCCCAGCCGGGGGAGGCGTCCCTGACGACCACCCTGAGCAGGCCGCGTCCCTCACGGTCGCGCAGCTCCTCGACCGTTCCGCTCGCCACCATGCGACCGGAGGAGATGATGCCGACCGAGTCGCAGAGCCGTTCGACGAGGTCCAGCTGGTGACTGGAGAAGAGCACGGGAACGCCCGCGGCGCGCCGCTCGGCGAGCACCTCGGCGAGCGAGTCGACGGCGAGCGGGTCGAGCCCGGAGAAGGGCTCGTCGAGAACGAGCGCCTCGGGATCGTGCACCAGCGCCACCGCGAGCTGCACGCGCTGCTGGTTGCCCAGGGAGAGCGCGTCCACCGCGTCGTTCGCGCGCTCGGTGAGCGAGAGACGTTCGAGCAGGTCGCCGGTGGCCTTCTTCGCCCCGCTCGCGGTCAGGCCGCTGAGCCTGCCGAAGTATTCGACCTGCTCGGCGACCTTCATCTTCTGGTACAGACCGCGCTCCTCCGGCATGTAGCCGAACCGGCGCCGGTCGTCGAACGTCAGCGCCCTGCCGCCGCGGCGCACGGAGCCCGAGTCGGCGGTCAGCACGCCCATCAGGATGCGCATCGTGGTGGTCTTGCCCGCCCCGTTGGCCCCGACGAAGCCGAACATCTCGCCGGGTTTCACGGAGAACGTCACGCCGCCCAGGGCGACCTTGTCGCCGTACCGCTTGTGCAGGTCGTCTATCTCGATCATTGGGGGGATCCCTCGGTGAGACGTCTCAACACGGAGACGTAGTCATGGAACGCCTGGCGGCCCTCATCGGTGATGGCGAGCCAGGTGCGCGGGCGCTTACCCACGAAGGCCTTCTCCACGCTCACGTAGCCGGCCTCCTCCAGGGTGATGACGTGCTTGGAGAGCAACGAGTCGCTGACCTCGATCGTGTCGCGCAGGAAGCGGAACTCGGCCTTGTCGGTGACCGAGAGCGCGGCCATGATCGACAGCCGGACGGGCGCGTGGATGACGTCGTCGAGGTCGTGCCGAGGGTGTGAGCCCGTGCCGCCCGCGGCGCTCCCGGCGCCGCGCGTCGCCCTGCCCGCGCCGCCGTCCGCCGGGCCCGGGTGTCCCGCCTCCCGCGCGCTGTGGGTCTCGCTCACCGCTCCACCCGCAGCACACGCCAGGCCGCGTAGAAGATCGGGACGCTCGCGCAGATCGACAGCGCGATCAGCGCCGCGCTCCAGACCACGCCGGGGTCGTCGGGGCGCAGGAACGCGCCGAACACGAACACGAACAAGACCAGGGCGACGTACGAGATCGTCACGGGCCCCGTCGCCTTGTTGGCCCAGGCGACCTCCGGGTCCTGAACCCTCATGCCGCCGAGATATCCGACGAACAGGACGGTGAGGACGAGCCACGCCGCCGCGGCCGTGTTTCTGGACCAGCCGGGGCCGAGGAACATGACGGGCCAGTAGACGATCGTGCCAACGCCCACGATCACGTAGAGCAGGCCGGCGAGGCGCGCCGGTCGCCGGGTGCGCCGGCCGACCTCGTCGATCTGTCGCAGGGCGTCCTCAGGTGTCAGCTCGTCCTTCACGACTCCTCCTCCGCTCATGTTCTCAAACGCTACTGGTTACTCAACTCCGGTTCAAGTACTTTCTGTTCGCTCTTTGGCTACCTGCCCGGCTTTTGGGGTAGCCGGTACCTCTCTGGGAGACTGTTGTGACGCCGGAGTGGCGGTTCGCCAGGTGGGCGACCCGGTGGGCGGGGTGGGAGAGCGATGACGAGCACTTCTCGGGCGGCGCGGGCGGTCGGAAGGACCGTGATGGCCGGCCTCGGCGCGACGGGCTCGTGAGCCCCCGCAAGGCCCGCCGCGCCGACCCCTTCGACCGGGGCGGCAAGCGGGGCCTCGCCCGTCCCGTCGGGGGCTCCGTGCCCGGCGTCGACCGTACCGAGGAGTGGCCCGACGGTGACTGGCAGGTGCGCCGGGTCACCGGTGGCGCGGCGGACAAGGTCTACCGCTGCCCCGGATGCGATCAGGAGATCAGGCCAGGACTGCCACATCTGGTCAGCTGGCCCGCCTGGCCGGGCGGGGAGGACGAGCGCAGGCACTGGCACACCGCGTGCTGGCGCAACCGGGTCAGGCGCGGACCCGGCAGAAGCAGATACTGACCGGCGCACGCGGACCGGCCATCACCGGCCACTATCGGCCACGACCGGCGCAGACGCGGGTCGGCCACCACTGACCTACCACTGACAACGACCGGCCATCACCGGCCACCATCGGCCACGACCGGCTCCGACGCGGGCCGGCAGGGCGGATTCGAGGAGAGACATGGAGATTCGGGCCTCTACGGTGTTGCCCGCGCGCAGGGAGCCGATCGAGTTGCACACCGGCGACGGTCTGACACTCGTCGGTGAGCTCGCCCTTCCCGCCGACCGGCCCCCGGTGGCCACGCTGGTCTGCCTGCATCCGCTGCCCACCCATGGCGGCATGATGGACAGCCACGTCTACAAGAAGGCCGCCAACCGGCTGCCCGCCCTCGCCGACCTGGCCGTGCTGCGTTTCAACACGCGCGGCACCACCTCGGAGCGGGGCACCTCCCAGGGAGCCTTCGGCGCCGGCGAGGACGAACGCATGGACGTCGCCGCGGCCCTGGAGTACGCCGACTTCCACGACCTGCCCCGGGTCTGGCTGCTCGGCTGGTCCTTCGGCACCGAACTGGCGCTCAAGTGGGGGCACGACCCGCTGGTGGAGGGGGCGATCCTGCTCTCCCCGCCGCTGCACCGGGCCACCGACGCCGACCTCGACGCGTGGGCGGAGTTCGGGCGGCCGCTGATCGCGCTGATCCCGGAGTTCGACGACTACCTGCGTCCCGAACAGGCCCGTGAACGCTTCGCCAGGGTGCCCCAGGCCGAGGTCGTCGGGGTGGACGACGCCAAGCACCTGTGGGTCGGCGAGCCGTACGTGCGCATCGTCCTCGACCAGATCGTCCAGCGGGTGAATCCGGCGGCCCATCCCCTGCCCACCGAGGTTCCCGGATCGTAGGAGCCTGTCCGGTCCGGTCGTCCGACGAGATCATTGTCGCGTACGCCGTTCGTCGAGGCCGGGGCACCGCGAAGTCCTGATCTCCGAGCCCGCCGGAACGCCCGCGTGATCCGGGCGGTGAGAAGGGACGAGACATGAAGAGAGCCCGGCGACCGTGCAGGTCGCCGGGCTCTCTTCATGTAGCCGTCGCGAACGCCCCGGAGTCAGCGGCCGCCTATTCCTGCCACCACTCCGCGTCGTCGTCCTTCGTCTCGGTCCTCGCGGGCGCGGGAACCGGCTTCTCGGCGCCGTTGGCGGCGGGGATGGCCGGCTTCGGCGGTGCCGCGGCGATCGCGGGCTCCGGGTCGGCGGCCGGGAGCGGTGCGCCACCGAGCAGCTGGCGCAGCTGCGCGAGGTGGCTGGTGATGCTGTCGCGCTGGCGGGTCAGCTCGTCGACCTGGCGCTGGGCGACCGAGCGGCTGCGCTCGGACTCCGCCTTGGCCTCGGAGACGATGGACTCGGCGCTCGCCTTGGCCTCGGAGACGACCTGGTCGGCGTTCTTGCGCGCGTTGGCCAGCAGCTGCTTGGCGTGCGTGTCGGCCTCGCGACGGGTCTGCTCGGCCTGCTGCGTGGCCTTGGTGGCGCGCTGCTCGGCGGTGGCCGCGCGCTGCTCGGCGGTGGCGGTCAGCTGCTGGGCCGCGGCCTGCGCGTTGGCGTGGCGCTCGGCCTCCTGGCGCTCGGCCTCCTCGCGCCGGGCGGCGAGCTGGATCTCGAACTCCGCCTCGTCCTGTGCCCGCTTCGCCTCGGACTCCTCAAGCACCCGCTGGGCCTGGGCGCGCATCTCGTCGGCCTGGCGCTTGGCGGTGGTGAGGACCTCGTCGCGCTCGCGCTTGGTCGAGGCGCGTAGCTGGGCCACCTCGCGCTCGGTGGTGGTGCGCAGCTTGGCGATCTCGCGCTCGGAGTCGGCGCGCTTCTCCGCCACCTCGTGGTCGGCGGTGGCGCGCAGCTTGGAGACCTCGCGCTCGGTGGTGGCGGTCAGCTCGTCGGCCTCGCGGCGGGCGGTCGAGCGGATCTCCTCGGCCTCGCGCTCCGCGCTGGTGCGCATCTCGTCGGCTTCGCGGGTGGCGAGGGCGCGCTTCTCGGCCGCCTCGTTCTCCGCGGCGGCGCGCAGGTCGGCGGCCTCGACCTTGGACGCCGCCTTGATCTCGTTCGCCTCGGCCCTCGCGGCCTGGACCAGCTCGGTCGCCTGCTCCTCCGCTAGGCGGAGGAGTTGCTCGATCCGGGCGCCGAGCCCGGAGTAGGTCGGTCGCTCCTGCTCCTGGAGCTGACGTTGTGAGTCGGACAGCTCCCGCTGCAGGCCCTGGAGCTGCTCCCGGGACTGCCGGAGCTCGCCGTCGAGCTGCTTCAGATGGTCGTGGACCTGGTGCCGGTCATAGCCACGAAGCACCACGTCGAATTCCCGAGCGGGGGCGTCTTCAAAGAAATTGTTGAGCTGGGCATCGATGTCGGACTGCATGGAGGCTCGATCCTGGGTTGTCGAGACGGCTACACGGGCCGGACGGGGGTTTCAGGCATCCGAAGCGGGAGCCGGGGCGGGATCCACGTCCGGTGGTACGCCAGCGTACTCCGCCGTTGCCGAGTTGGCGGTCTCGTCCGACTTTATGCGCGACTTGTTACGTATCAGCGTTTCTTGCATTCGGGGTGGGCTTGGCGTGCCTTTCCGAGGCCTGTACGAGTTCGGTGAGCATTCCCCCGACGTCTTTGGGGTGAAGAAAGGCGATGGAAGAGTCCATGGAGCCGTGGCGCGGTCGCTCGTCGAGCAGCCGGACCCCCCTGCCGCCGATCTTGTCCATCGCCTGCACGACATCCGGGACGCCGAAGGCGACATGATGGACACCTTCCCCGCGCTTCGCGAGAAATTTGCCGACCGGCGTGTCGGGGCCGAGCGGTTCGAGAAGCTGGATATACGATCCACCGCCTTCGCCGTCGGCGATGCGCAGCATCGCCTCCTTCACTCCCTGCTCGATGTTCACCTCGCGGGCCACCACCGTGAGCTCGAAGGTCTGCTCGAAAAAAGCGATCTTCTCCTCAAGGTCGTGGCAGGCGATTCCTACATGATCGATGCGCATGAACATGGGGCCATCCTCCATGGGGTCGCCGATGTACTCATGGGTATGGTGGCAAAGTCGCTCCAAGTCCCGTCAGGGAGGCCCCACTTATGTCTGGTTCCGTCATCGTCGCCGGAGCTCGTACCCCCATCGGACGGCTGCTCGGTTCGCTGTCCGGCCTGTCGGCCGCCGAGCTCGGCGGCATCGCCATCAAGGCCGCGCTGGAGCGTTCCGGCGTCGCTCCCGACGCCGTGCAGTACGTGATCATGGGGCAGGTGCTCCAGGCGGGTGCCGGTCAGATCCCCTCCCGCCAGGCCGCCGTCAAGGCGGGCATCCCGATGACCGTGCCGTCCCTGACGATCAACAAGGTATGTCTCTCCGGCCTGGACGCCATCGCCCTGGCCGACCAGCTCATCCGCGCCGGCGAGTTCGACATCGTGGTCGCGGGCGGCATGGAGTCCATGTCGAACGCCCCGCACCTGCTGCCCGGCCTGCGCAGGGGCGTCAAGTACGGCTCCGCGGACATCGTCGACTCGATGGCCTACGACGGCCTCACCGACGCCTACGACCAGGTGGCCATGGGCGAGTCCACCGAGCGGCACAACGCGCGCCTCGGCCTGACCCGCGAGGAGCAGGACGAATACTCCGCGCGCTCCCACGGACTCGCCGCCGCCGCGATCAAGAACGGGACGCTCGACGACGAGATCGTGCCGGTGTCCATCCCGCAGCGCAAGGGCGAGCCGGTGGTCTTCTCCGCCGACGAGGGGGTGCGCGGCGACACCACCGTCGAGGTCCTGTCGCGGCTGCGGCCCGCGTTCACCAAGGACGGCACGATCACCGCCGGATCGGCCTCGCAGATCTCCGACGGTGCCTGCGCGGTGGTCGTGATGTCCAAGGCCAAGGCCGAGGAGCTCGGCCTCGACTGGCTGGCCGAGATCGGCGCGCACGGCAACGTCGCCGGACCCGACAACTCGCTCCAGTCCCAGCCGGCCAACGCGATCAGGCACGCTCTCGCGAAGCAGGGCCTGGAGGTCGGCGACCTCGACCTGCTGGAGATCAACGAGGCCTTCGCGCAGGTCGTCCTCCAGTCGGCGAGGGAGCTCGGCGTTCCCCTCGACAGGGTCAACGTCAACGGCGGCGGCATCGCCGTCGGCCACCCGATCGGCGCCTCCGGCGCCCGCATCGTCCTCACCCTCGCCCACGAGCTCAGGCGCAGGGGCGGCGGCCTCGGGGCGGCGGGCCTCTGCGGTGGCGGCGGGCAGGGCGACGCCCTGATCATCCGCGTACCCTCGGCATGATCGCGGAGGTCTCCGACCTGGTCGCGATGGCGCGCCAGGGAAGGCCGCGGGCCGTGGCCCGGCTGATCTCCATGGTCGAGAACGGCTCCCCGAGGTTGCGGGAGATCACCGAGCTGCTCTGCGCCGACCGGCCGCACCGGGCACGGATCATCGGGCTCACCGGCTCTCCCGGCGTCGGCAAGTCCACCTCGACCGGAATGCTGGTCCACGCGTTCCGCAAGCGGGGCATGCGGGTCGGCGTGCTCGCCGTCGACCCGTCCTCACCGTTCACCGGCGGGGCGCTGCTGGGCGACCGGGTCAGGATGCAGGACCACGCCACCGACCCGGACGTGTTCATCAGGTCGATGGCGAGCCGGGGCCACCTGGGAGGGCTGTCGTGGGCCACGCCTCAGGCGCTGCGTGTCCTGGAGGCGGCCGGTTGCGAGGTCGTCCTCGTCGAGACCGTCGGGGTCGGGCAGGCGGAGGTCGACATCGCCTCGCTCGCCGACACCACCGTCGTGTTGCTCGCCCCGGGGATGGGCGACGGCATCCAGGCGGCGAAGGCGGGCATCCTGGAGATCGCCGACGTGTTCGTGGTGAACAAGGCCGACCGCGAGGGCACCCAGGCCACCGTCCGCGAGCTCCGCAACATGATCGCCCTGGTCGAGCGGCCCTGGAGGCCGCCGATCGTACCGACCGTGGCCTCCAGAGGTGAGGGAGGCGAGGAGGTGGTCGACGCCCTCGGCGACCACCTGGCCTATCTGGAGGCGTCGGGGGAGCTCGTCCGGCGCCGTCACGCCAGGGCGAGGGACGAGATCGAGGCGATCGCCCTCACCACCCTGCGCTCCCGCTTCGCCCACCTGCACGGCGACCGGCGCCTCGACGCCCTCGCCACCCGCGTCCTGGACTCAGAACTCGACCCCTACACCGCGGCGGACGAGCTCCTGGCCGCCACGGGCTGAGCGAGACCCGCGCGCCTCGGGCACCGAACCGGTTACCGAGCCGCGCGGGACCGTGATCCGGACTTCGGATCCCGT
The DNA here is from genome assembly GCF_042898365.1 of Streptosporangium sp. NPDC000509. Lineage (NCBI taxonomy): Bacteria > Bacillati > Actinomycetota > Actinomycetes > Streptosporangiales > Streptosporangiaceae > Streptosporangium > Streptosporangium sp. NPDC000509. The sequence continues at coordinate 95,482 of NZ_JBIAYX010000018.1, forward strand.
GGTCCGAACCTCGTCCTTGGGACCCCGCGATCCGGCGGCCGTGGCACATGCCCGATCCGGGGGATCGAGATCACGGCTCCGGGGCTCAGGTCTCGTCGGCGAACTTGACGGTGACCTTCTCGAAGCCGAGGCCCTTCAGCAGGCCCTCAAGCATGATCTTGGTGTTCTGGTCGGCCCGGTTGCGCAGGTCGCTGGCCTGGGCGGCCTCGGCGATCTTCTTCTCGGCGAGCATGTAGAGCTCCCGCTGGTCGGCGGGGGAGGAGGACAGCAGATCCTCGACCCGGTCGAAGAGACCGCGCTGCTGGGCGTAGACGTACGAGCGCTTGTTGTCGATGTTCGGCTTCTCCAGCTGGGCGCGGGGCAGCTTCACCGTGACCTCGGTGCGGTCGGGGGAGACCGTGAGGGCGTTGCCGGCGATGCCGCCGAAGTCGACGTAGGCGTCGACACCGCCGGCGCCGACGAAGAGGGTCCTGCTGCCCTTGATCGCGTCGGGCAGGAAGGCCGCGTCCTTCTCCAGGTCCACCACGACCTGGAAGTTGCCGGTGGCGGCCTCGAAGCGGCTGAGGTTGTGGATGGACTCCAGCAGCACGGGCTGGCTGCGGTCGATCGTCTCCTCACCGAACGGGTTCAGCCACGACCAGGCGAGGCGTGCGCCGACGACGAGAAGGATCACGACGACGAGCAGCCCGGCGAGAAAACGCCAGAAACGCCCGCGGCGCGCCGTAGGGGGCGCCGCGGGCGGAGCTTCTTGGGAGGCTTTCACGGCGCTTTCCTTCCCCGCACGGTGACCTTCTCACGCGGAGCCTATGCCGATCTTCCTACCCCCGGGGAGAGGGCGGCGCGCCCCGTTCCGCGAAGGGGGCGCGCCAGGGGCCGGTCGGGGTGATCACTCCGGGGGCGGGGGGAACGCCGGGTGCCTGGTGGACGGTGCCCGGCCGCGGTTCGGGGCCGGTCGAGGCGCCCCCCGCGCCCTGCCCGCTCTGCCCTGTCTGGGAGGTCTGTCCGGCCTGGCCGCCGAAGTGAGTGCTTTGTAGCCGGCAGTCGGTGAAGTCGGCGTAGTGGAGGCGGAGCCAGTCGCGCCGCTGGACGTCCGTGAGGCCGGAGAACCAGGCCGCGGCGTACCGGTGCTCGGGGAGCGGCCCGCCGGGAAGCGGCTCGCCACGCAGCCACGCGGTCACGATGTCGCGGTAACCCGACGCGGGACCGGAGCCGCACCGGGCGGCCAGGCCGTCGACGAACTCGTCGGCGGCCTTCTCCGCGAAACCGGCCGCCAGGTCGTCGACATGGATCGCGATCACGCCCGCGGAGGCGGGAGGGCTGTCGCGCCTGGGATGCTGTTCCACCCGGGAGAACTCCCCGGGCGTCCCCGCCAGCCGAGACGCGATCTTGATGAACTCCGAGCCCAGCTCGGGGAGGCCGGCGCGCATGCCCGGGTGCACACACACCATGATCGGCCATTCCTGGCAGCTGTAGACGACCTGCTGGGCGGAGACCGGCTGCGGCTCGGTGAACAGCCTGGCCATGCCGGTCCCGGCGGCGAGCACCGCGATCAGCGCCGCGGCCAGCACCAGGGCCTGGCGCGTCACGACCGCCGCCCAGCCGAGCAGCAGCGCCGAGCTGATCCCCACCAGCCAGAGCGTCTGATCGGTGAACGCCGCCGCGTTCAACCCCTGGAACGGGTCGTACGGCTCCCGCGTGGCGGGGGCGAGCCGGTCACCCCAGGCCGGCCCCTGGCACAGCCAGGTGAACAGGCTGTAGCAGCCGAGCCCGGCGAGGGCCGGTGTGATCGTCCAGGGCATCAGCCAGCCGATCACCCAGCCGATGACGACGTACAGCGCGAGCCCGGCCGCCCCCATCACCAGACCGCTGGGCAGCAGCCGCCCGGCCTGCTCTGTGATCATGGTTCTGACCGCGAGGACCAGGACGGTGGCGGTGAACGCGCCTCCCGCCACCACCAGGATCGCGAGTGGTGCCCGTACCGCCTGCCACGGGCTCATCGCCCCCCCACGCGTCCCGCGCCGTCTGCGCACCGCCACCCAGGCGGCGAACGCGGCCGCCACCGGGCCGGTGAGCCGGAGTGAGCCGATCACCGCGACGACGATGTTCTCCCACGCGCTGACCCCGGGAACCAGGACGCTCCACGCCGCGACCACCCCGAGCACGAGCAGGACGGCGACGGCCATCAACCCGCTCTGCTGGAGTTCCTCGCGTGAAACGCCCCCCTGCTCACGCACCGGTGGGCGTGGTGAGAGCCCACGCCGCGTCGGTGCGGTCAAGGTCTGTCCGGCGTCCGAACGCCGTTGAGTTGTCGTTCATGAAGCACCCCCCGTGCCGTGAATGTGCGGATGCCGGTCCCCTCGGCACCGGTCCGGCTCGCGTCCCCCGCAGGCCGGACTGAGTCATCGTGGCCACTTGGCCACGGCCTCACCATTCGATGTGGGAACCATAACGGAGCGTGACGTTTGGCGTCCGGGTTCTTGGTGAAGCCATCAGCGCGGTGACTCTACGTATACGGGCGAATCGGGATGAGGCCGCGCTACCGTAGCCCTGTGGTTACAGGTCAGCTGAATCTCCCGTTTGACCCCATCGAACGTGCCGCGGAGACGTGGCGCGTTCACTTCGGGCCCTCCTCGGCCATGGCCGCCGTCACATCGATCATGAGAGCGCACCAGATCCTGCTGTCGCAACTGGACACGCTGCTCAAACCGCATGACTTGACCTTCGCCCGGTACGAGGCGCTGGTGCTGCTCACCTTCAGCAGGACGGGGGCGCTGCCGCTCTCCAAGATCGGTGAGCGTCTGATGGTCCACCCCACGAGTGTGACCAACACCGTGAGCCGTCTGGAACGTGCCGGTCTGGTGCGGCGCCTGCCCAATCCCCGTGACGGCCGGGGCGTGCTCGCCGAGATCACCGGTGAGGGCCGCGAGACCGTCGGACGGGCGACGGCCGACCTGATGGCGGCCGACTTCGCCATGCCGATGTACGACGAGGCGAAGCTGGAGCAGATGTTCGACCTGTTCAGGACCCTCCGCGTGGCGGCCGGCGACTTTCAGTACTAATGCAGTGCTGTTGGCGACGCTAACGCGTCGCGGTGAGGCCGCTCTTACCCGGCTCCTTCCCTCGTCGAGGAAGATCGCTCGTTCCTCACGACCTCCCTCTCCTCAGTCCAGTCGCCGGCGCGGCCTCACGGGTAGTCCCGCAATTGGGGACGCTGGGGCGTTGCGGTGGACGGTTCTTGTCCGGCTCCATTCCTCTCCTCGGTCCAGTCGCCGGCGCGGCCTCACGGGTAGTCCCGCAATTGGCGATGCTGCGTGTCTCCGGTGGCGGTTCCCGGCGGCGGGTGGTCGCACGCCTGGCCAAGAATTACTAGGACGTCCTAGTATCTGGATGAGGCCACAAGCCGGATAAGAAGCCACATGCCATACAAGGGAGTCGGCCATGGACGCTGAGCGAGTCGAGGCGGGGCGGGCGCGCTGGCAGGCGCGCTTCGACGGGGCGCGCAAGCGCGAGGCGGAGTTCCGCACCCTCTCCGGGATCGACGTGGACCCGGTCTACGGCCCCGAGGGCGGCGATCCGCGCATGGAGCGCATCGGCTGGCCGGGGGAGTATCCGTTCACGCGCGGCCTGCACCCCACCGGTTACCGGGGCAAGGCGTGGACCATCCGGCAGTTCGCCGGATTCGGCAACGCCAAGCAGACCAACGAGCGCTACAAGATGATCCTCGGCGCGGGAGGTGGCGGGCTGAGCGTCGCCTTCGACATGCCGACGCTGATGGGCCGCGACTCCGACGACCCGCGCTCGCTCGGCGAGGTCGGCCACTGCGGTGTGGCGATCGACTCCGCGCTGGACATGGACCTGCTCTTCGACGGCATCCCGCTCGGCGAGACCACCACCTCGATGACGATCAGTGGCCCCGCCGTCCCGATCTTCTGCATGTACGTCGTCGCGGCCGAGCGGCAGGGGGTGCCCGTCGGGAAGCTCAACGGGACCCTGCAGACCGACATCTTCAAGGAGTACATCGCCCAGAAGGAGTGGCTGTTCGCCCCCGAGCCGCACCTGCGGCTCATCGGCGACCTGATGGAGTTCTGCGCCGCCGAGATCCCCGCGTACAAGCCGCTCAGCGTCTCCGGCTACCACATCCGCGAGGCGGGGTCCACGGCCGCGCAGGAGCTGGCCTTCACGCTGGCCGACGGGTTCGGCTACGTGGAGCTGGGCCTGTCGCGCGGTTTGGACGTCGACGTCTTCGCCCCCGGTCTGTCCTTCTTCTTCGACGCCCACATCGACTTCTTCGAGGAGATCGCCAAGTTCAGGGCCGCCCGGCGGATCTGGGCGCGGTGGCTGCGCGACGTCTACGGCGCGAAGACCGACAAGGCCCAGTGGCTGCGCTTCCACACCCAGACGGCCGGGGTGTCGCTGACCGCGCAGCAGCCGTACAACAACGTGGTGCGCACCGCGGTCGAGGCGCTCGCGGCGGTGCTCGGCGGCACCAACTCGCTGCACACCAACGCGCTTGACGAGGTCCTCGCGCTGCCCTCGGAGAAGGCGGCCGAGATCGCGCTGCGCACCCAGCAGGTGCTCATGGAGGAGACCGAGATCGTCAACGTCGCCGATCCGCTCGGCGGGTCCTGGTACGTGGAGGCGCTGACCGACCGGCTGGAGGCCGAGGCCGAGGCGATCTTCACGAGGATCAGGGACATGGGCTCGGACGGCACGATGACCTCGGGCATCCTGCGTGGCATCGAGGACGGCTGGTTCATGTCCGAGATCGCCGAGGCGGCCTTCGACTACCAGCGGAAGCTGGAGAAGGGCGAGAAGAGGATCGTCGGGGTGAACTGTCACACCGCCTCCATCGACGAGCCGCTGGAAATCCTCCGGGTCAGCCACGAGGTCGAGCGCGAGCAGAACCGCGTCCTGGCCGAGCGCCGAGCCACCCGTGACCAGGCGGCCGTGGACGCCGCCCTCGCCGCGATGACACAGGTCGCGAAGGGGGAGGGCAACATGATCCCCGCCATGCTCGACGCGGTCAGGGCCGAGGCGACGCTGGGCGAGATCTGCGACGCACTGCGCGACGAATGGGGCGTATACACCGAACCTGCCCGCTTCTAGCGGTGGCGCGTCGGGGCACCGGCCGGGATGCGGCAGGATTGGAGTCATGAGCCCAGCGGACTTCACTCGACCCGGATCGCTCTACGGCGCCGTCGATCTCGGCGCTCGCAAGCAGGCACTTGAGGCACAGGCGCGGCGGGAGACCGCCGCGCAGGAAACCGGCGGTGTTCCGGCGCCGGTCATCGACGTCGACGACGCCAACTTCGCGACCGAGGTCGTCGAACGCTCCATGAACGGCCTCGTGCTGCTGGAGCTCACCGTCACCCGTGCCGAGCAGGCCAAGCAGTACAGCGGGCTGCTGGAGAAACTGGCCGCGGAGAACGCCGGCCGGTGGGTCCTGGCCAGGGTCGACGTCGAGCTCAGCCCTCAGATCGCGCAGGCGCTCCGGGTGCAGAACGTGCCCGCCCTGTACGCCATCTTCCAGGGGCAGCCGGTGGCCGTCGTCCCGGGCATCGCCACCGAGCCGCAGCTGCGCGACTGGCTGTCGCAGCTGATGGAGGCGCTTGCCCAGTATCTCCCGCCCCCCGGTGAGGAGGCCGCGGCAGGCGAGGAGCCGCAGCCGCAGGAGCCCCCGGTCGACCCGGACGTGCTCGCCGCCGAGCAGGCGATCGACGCCGGCGACCTCGACGGCGCGGTGGCCGCGTACGAGCGGCTGCTGGCCCGCTCGCCGAACAACCAGGACGCCAAACTGGGCCTGGCCGGGCTCGGCCTGATCCGCCGCACCCAGGACGTCGACCCCGCCGATGTGCAGCGCCGGCTGGCCGACCCCGCCGACGTCGAGGCCCAGCTCCTCGCCGCCGACTTCGAGATGCTCTCCGGCGAGGTGGACAAGGCCTTCGACCGGCTCGTCGACGTGGTGCGCCGCACCTCGGGCGCCGACCGCGACATGGCCAGGGTGCACCTGCTCGGGCTGTTCGACACGCTTCCCGGGGACGATCCGTCCATCGGCAGGGCCCGCAGAAACCTGGCCAGCGCCCTGTTCTGAGCGATCGACGGCCCTCGGAGCCCGGCTCACGTCTCCTCGGCGGGGGCCGGGCGGCGTGAAGTATGTCGTGACCGCATCTATATGTGCAGGTCGGCCGACACAGGCGCGCTCACCCACGACGGGATGGCACGATGGAAGGCATCCCAACCAAAGTCAGTCGCAAAGGAGCGGATTGGCTGTGGCCACCGTGCCGAGTGTGTCGTACTCCATCACCGTGCGTCTCGAGGTGCCCGCGGGCGGCAACGCCGTCAGCCAGCTCACCCACGCCGTAGAGTCCGCCGGAGGTGTGGTCACCGCGCTTGACGTGACCACGGCCGGACATGAAACGCTGCGCATCGACGTCACCTGTGCCGCGCGTGACACCGACCACGCGCAGGCGATCGTCGACAAGCTGGAGGGCGTCGAGGGCGTCGTCATCCACAAGGTCTCGGACCGGACCTTCCTCATGCATCTCGGCGGCAAGATCGAGATGCGGTCGAAGGTGCCGCTGCGCAACCGTGACGAGCTCTCCATGGCCTACACGCCCGGCGTCGCCCGGGTCTCCATGGCGATCGCCCGCAACCCCGAGGACGCCCGCCGCCTCACCATCAAGCGCAACACCGTCGCCGTCGTCACCGACGGCTCGGCGGTGCTCGGCCTGGGCAACATCGGCCCGGCCGCCGCGCTCCCCGTGATGGAGGGCAAGGCCGCGCTGTTCAAGCGGTTCGCCGACATCGACGCCTGGCCGATCTGCCTGGAGACCCAGGACGTCGACGAGATCGTGCGCACGGTGCAGATCATCGCCCCCGGCTTCGGCGGCATCAACCTTGAGGACATCTCGGCCCCGCGCTGCTTCGAGGTCGAGCGGCGGCTGCGCGACCTGCTGGACATCCCGGTCTTCCACGACGACCAGCACGGCACCGCGATCTGCGTGCTGGCCGCGCTCACCAACGCGCTGCGCGTGGTCGGCAAGGACCTGGGCGAGGTCCGTATCGCCCTGGCGGGGGCGGGCGCGGCCGGTACGGCGGTGCTGCGCCTGCTGCTCGCGGCGGGCGCCCGCAACGTGGTCGTCTGCGACTACCTGGGCGCCGTGCACCGCGGCCGCCAGGACCTGGACGACTCGCTCCAGTGGATCGCCGACCACACCAACACCGAGGGCTACTCCGGTGACCTGCGCGGCGCGGTCAAGGGGGCCGACGTGTTCATCGGCGTGTCCGCGCCCGGCATCCTCAACGGCGACGACATCGCCTCGATGGCCAAGGACGCGGTGGTCTTCGCGCTCGCCAACCCCGAGCCGGAGATCTCGCCCGACGACGCCCGCGAGTACGCGGCCGTGGTCGCCACCGGCCGCTCCGACTATCCGAACCAGATCAACAACGTGCTCGCCTTCCCCGGCGTCTTCCGCGGTCTGCTCGACGCCCAGGCCACCGTGGTCAGCCAGGAGATGCTGCTGGCCGCGGCCAAGGCGCTCGCCGCCGTGGTGACCCCCGAGGAGCTCGGTCCCAACTACATCATCCCCAGCGTCTTCCACCCGGACGTGTCGGGCGCCGTCGCGGCGGCCGTGCGCGAGTCGGCCGGTGGCCGGGCACGTACGGGTATGACGGAGGCGTGACCGCGCGGTCCACGGGCACGGCGGGGGCGGAAGAGGAGGGCCTTCAGGCCTCCTCTTCCGCCCCCGCCGCCCTTCTCGTCTCGCGCGGTGCCCTCACATGCGCGTCACGTGACACTGAGCGGGGTCCGAACCATCGGAACAGCGGGTGGAGCAGCGCGAAAGGGGGTTCACCCCTCATTATGGAGGCATGGCGGAGGCGATCTACGTCGGTGGGCTTCTGGTGGCGACCCCGCAGCTGGAGGATCCCAACTTCCGGCGCAGCGTGGTCCTGGTGCTGGAACACGATCTCGACGGCGGCACCCTGGGCGTAGTGCTCAACAGACCGAGCGACATCTCGGTGACCCAGGTGCTCCCCACCTGGGACACCATGGTCACCGGCCCGTCCGTGCTGTTCCAGGGCGGTCCCGTCCAGACGGACAGCGCCCTCGCGCTGGCCGCCGTCCCGAGCGGGCAGGAACCGCTCGGCTGGCGGCGGTTGCACGCGGGCACCGCGGCCGTCTCCAGGCTCGGCACCGTCGACCTCGACGCGCCGCCGGAGATCCTCGCCGGGGAGATCGCCCAGATGCGCATCTTCGCCGGGTACGCCGGATGGTCGGCGGGGCAGCTGGAGAGCGAGATCGGCGAGGGCGCCTGGTACGTCGTGGACTCCGAGCCCGGCGACACCTTCCACCACGAGCCCGAGTCGCTGTGGCGGGCGGTGCTGCGCCGTCAGAGGGGCGAACTCGCCTACGTGGCCACCTGCCCCGACGACCCCTCGATGAACTAGCCCTCCGCTCCGCACCCGCCGGGTCCGGACGATCATCGGGATCACCGCCCGGGCGGCCGATCCCGGGATGTCGCTCCGGCGCCGATGGGTCGTGTTTCGCGCCCGACCGACCGCCGGTGCCCCGGGCGCGGCGGTACGGGCATAAAATCGCGAGGGTGAGTACGAAGATTCTCCCTGAGAGCGACGTCCGCCCGGACCTGTCGCACGGCGACGGCGACCACGAGCGCTTCGCCCACTACGTCGAGAAGAACAAGATCATGGAGAGCGCGCTGAGCGGGGCCCCGGTCCGCGCGCTCTGCGGGAAGGTCTGGGTGCCGAACCGCGACCCCCAGAAGTTCCCGGTCTGCCCGGAGTGCAAGGAGATCTACTCGGGACTTCCGAAGGGCGAAGACGGCAACAACGAGTGAGTGTTGCTCATGGGTGATCGCCACAGATGAGGTTACGGTCGGGATGCCGCCGGAGAGCGGCGAACGTCCAGCGCCTGGGATCTGTCGGGGGAGTCCATGTTTCGGCGTGCGATCGCCGTTGTTTCCGCATGCCTGTTCACGGTGGGAGCCTCATCTCCCGTTCCCGTCGTTCCCGGCCGGGGAAGCGCCGCCTCCGGGCCACCGGGGTGTCCCCCCGATCCCTCCGGGTGGGCCGCCCGCTCCGTGGTGCCGCGACACGCGCCCGCGCCGTCCCCCGCGCCCGCAGGCGGGCGGCGTGGGGCGAACCCGCTCAGGCCCGCGCTCCCCATCACCGTGCCCACCTGGGTGCACGTCCTCACCGACGGCAGGCTCGGCGCGCCCGACGCCGCCGTCCGCGCCCAGATCACCACGCTCAACGCCGCCTACTCCGGGCAGCTCGGTGGCGCGGACACCGGGATCCGGTTCAGGCTGGACGGCGTCACCCGTACCGTCAGCGCGACCTGGTTCCGTGAGCCCGTCACCCACGAGCGGATGATCAAGCGGATGCGCAGGGGCGGCCCCGAGACCCTCAACCTCTATCTCGCCCAGCTCGGTGAGCTGGTGCTCGGCTACTCCACCTATCCCCACGGGTACGCCAAGGAGCCGGCCCTCGACGGGGTGGTCGTCGACTGGCGGAGCCTGCCCGGCGGGGCGATGCGCAGCTTCGACCGGGGATACACCGGCGTCCACGAGATCGGGCACTGGCTCGGGCTGCTGCACACCTTCGAGAAGGGCTGCGAGCCGCCCGGCGACGGCGTGGCCGACACCGAGCCCGAGGGGCAGCCCACCGAGGGCTGCCCGCTGCTCAAGGACACCTGCAAGGGCGGCGGACCCGACCCGATCCACAACTTCATGGACTACTCCGACGACCGCTGCATGTCCGGGTTCACCGTGGGCCAGGCCGTCAGGATGCAGGAGATGTGGGCCGTCTACCGAGGCCGGGGGGCGAACACTACCCTTGACAGGTGACAGCACCGAAGACAGTCGACGCTCCATACGAATCCCCCCGGATCTTCGGTCCCGAATACCGGACCGCCTCCCTGGGCATTCTGCTCGTCGTCACGCTGATCGCCTTCGAGGGCATGTCCGTGAGCACGGTCATGCCCGCCGTCTCCGTGGACCTCGACGCCCTCGACCTGTACGGGGTGAGCTTCTCGGCCTTCCTCATCGCCGGTCTGCTCGCCAACGTCGTCGCCGGGCTCTGGTCCGACCGGCGGGGGCACGCCTGGCCGTTCCTGCTCGGGGTGGGGCTGTTCACCGCCGGTATGGTCATGGCCGGAGCCGCCGCGTCCAAGGAACTGTTCATCGTCGCGCGGGCCGTACAGGGCCTCGGTGGCGGCGCCGTCATCGTCGCGATCTACGTGATGATCGCGCGGGTCTACGTTCCGGCGACCAGGCCCCGGATATTCGCCGCGCTCTCGGCGGCCTGGGTGCTTCCCGCCCTGATCGGGCCGGGTCTCACCGGGATCATCGCCGAGACCGCGGGATGGAGGTGGGTCTTCTACGGCATCGTGCCGCTGGTCGTCCCCGCCCTCGTGATGCTCCTGCCCGCCCTGCGCGTCGGCGGTCCGATGCCCGAGCCCTCCTCAGGACCCCGCTCCAGGCCGCTGGCGATGACCCTGGCCGCCACTGCCACCGCGTGCGGCGGCGGGACCCTGCTGTACGGGGTGGGCCGTCTCCACGAGGCCCCGATACCGGGAGGGATCGCCACCGCCGCGGGGCTCGCCCTCCTCGCTTCGGGCCTGCCGAGACTGCTGCCTCCCCGTGCCCTCAGGTTCGGCCGCGGCCTGCCCACCACGGTCATGATGCGCGGCGTGCTCGCCTCGGCGTTCTTCGGGGTCAACGCCTTCATCCCGCTGCTCCTCACCGAGGTGCACGGCTTCTCCGTCGCCGGGGCGGGGGTCGCGCTCACCCTCGGCGCCATAGGCTGGACCAGCGGCTCCTACCTGCAGACCCGCCGCTCGTACGACAGGCCGCTGCTGGTGCGGATCGGCGCCGTCGCGATCACCGTGGGCATCCTGACGACCCTGCTCGCGCTCGTGCCCGGGGTCAGCGGCTGGGTCACCGTGCCCGCCTGGGTCATCGCGGGATTCGGCATGGGCATCGGCGTGACCAGCGTCAACGTCACCGCGATGCGTCAGTCGCCCGACGCCGAGCAGGGCGCCAACTCCGCCGCCCTCCAGGTCGTCGACACCCTGGGCAGCGCGATCACCATCGGCTTCGGCGGAGTCCTGGTCAACCTGATCGGCCACGACGACATCGCCACCGGCTACACCACGATTGTCGCCCTGATGGCCTCCATCGGCCTCTTCGGGGTCGTCGTCGCCCGGCGTATGAGGGACATCTCATGACTCATTGGTCACTCTCGTAACAGCGATCACCCATAGCCGGGTCACGCCCCCCGATGCGTGGTAGGACGGTAGGACCGTCGCCGCCGGGGAGGAGGTCCCGTGCACGAACGACCTCGCCGGTCGGACCCGCCCGACGAGCCCGGCCGTGGCGGGGGACGCCGGTCAAGGCGGGCCCGCAGGGCCGCGCGGGCGGCCGAGGATCAGGTGTGGCCGCCCACCGACCCGGACCTCGACGACGAGCGCCGCCCCTGGCCGGCGCCCGAGGACGACGAGTATCGCCCCTGGCCGCCGCCGGAGGACGAGCCGTCCGACGCCCGCTCCAGTCTGACCTGGCCTCCCCGCATCCCCGAGCCCGGCGACGACCTGCCGCCCTCCGCCCGCTGGTACGGCACGCCCATCGCCCCTCCCGAGCGTCGCCCCGGGCGCCTGCGCCGTGTGCTGCTCGTACTGCTCACCCTGGCCGCCGGTGCCGGCGTCATCGCCGTGGTGGCCGTACTGTCCCTGCGGGCACTGCCCTCCCCGCCGCCGGAGCGGGTGGACGATCCGGTCGCGGGGGTGAGCTACCCGCTGCCGGAGCGCTGGCTCACCGGTACGGTGCCGCCGGTCACGGAGTTCACCTCGGCCGCGGGCGACGGCGTCAACACGACCGTGATGGTCATGCCCGCCGAGCCCGCGAACGACGCGCGCGCCACCACCACCGAACTCAGCGACCTGTACGCGCGGCTCCTGCTCCACGGTGACGAGGTGAAGGTCGTGGACGACACGGAGATCACCGTGGGCGCGCGTACCGGGCACACCCGCGCCCTGCGCGCGGAGTACCTGGACGTGGTGAACCGGCCGGCGTACCTGCGTGTGGTCTTCCTCACGGGAGCGGGAAAGCGCCCGGTGGTCGTGGTGGCGATGACCCAGCCGGACGACCCCGTGTCGAGGGCCGAGATCGACACGGTGATCGCGGGCTTGCGGTGAGCGGGCGCCGCGCGAGTCCGGCTCCGCGATTCGACGATCTCCGCTCCGCGGACCAATAGCACGAAGGGACGACCTTGGCGAGGATCTCGGCCGATCGGCACGTCTTGTCGGCGGCGCAGATTACCCTGGGGACACTGTGAGCACTTTCGCCGCATCCCACCTCTCGCCCTCATATCCGGACCGTGCCGCCTGGGGCACCGCGCCGAAGCTTCGCGCGTGGCAGCAGGAGGCCTTTGACCTGTACTCCAGCCGTGCGCCGCGCGACTTCCTCGCGGTCGCCACACCGGGTGCGGGCAAGACGACCTTCGCGCTCCGCATCGCCAGCGACCTCCTGTCACGAGGGATCATCCGGGCTGTGACGATCGTCACACCCACGGAGCACCTCAAGCAGCAGTGGGCGGACGCCGCGAGCAGGGTCGGCATCGCGATCGACCCCGAGTTCAAGAACAGTCAGGGCGCGACCTCCCGTGACTACATCGGGGTGGCCATCACCTACGCCCAGGTTTCCATGCACCCGGCACTGCACCGCGCCCGCACCGAGGCTCGCAAGACGCTCGTGATCTTCGACGAGATCCACCACGCGGGCGACGCGAAATCCTGGGGCGACGGCGTGCGGGAGGCGTTCGAGCCGGCCGCCAGACGCCTCGCCCTGACCGGGACCCCCTTCAGGTCCGACGTCAACCCGATCCCCTTCGTCACCTACGCCGAGGACGGCGACGGGGTCCGGCGCAGCGTCTCCGACTACTCCTACGGGTACGGCCCGGCACTCGCCGACGGCGTCGTCAGGCCGGTCATCTTCCTCGCCTACGCCGGTGAGATGCGCTGGCGGACCCGCGCGGGCGACGAGATCGCCGCGACCCTCGGCACCCCGCTCACCAAGGACCAGCTCGGCCAGGCGTGGCGGGCCGCACTCGACCCGAAGGGCGAGTGGATCCGCCAGGTCCTCCGGGCGGCAGACCGGCGCCTGACCGAGGTGCGCAGGGGCGTGCCCGACGCCGGTGCCCTGGTCATCGCGACCGACCACGAGACCGCGCGCGCCTACGCCCGCCACATCCGGACCATCACCGGAGAGGGCGCCACGGTCGTGCTCTCCGACGACCCCACGGCCTCCAAGAAGATCAAGGAGTTCTCCGCCTCCGAGCAGCGCTGGCTGGTCGCGGTCCGGATGGTCTCGGAAGGGGTCGACATCCCGCGCCTCGCCGTCGGCGTCTACGCGACGAGCATCTCGACCCCGCTGTTCTTCGCCCAGGCCGTCGGACGCTTCGTCCGCGCCCGTAAACGGGGCGAGACCGCGTCGGTCTTCGTGCCCTCCGTGCCGACCCTGATGGGCCTGGCGGGGGAGATGGAGGCCGAGCGCGACCACGTGCTCGACCGCAAGCCCGCCGAGGAGGGGCTGGACGACTTCCTGCTGGAGGACGCCCAGCGTAAGAAGGACAACCCCGACGTCGTGGGCGACGAGCTGCCGTTCGAGACGCTGGAGGCGGTCGCCACGTTCGACCGGGTCCTCTTCGACGGCGGCGAGTTCGGCAGCGCCGCGGAGACCGGATCCCCCGAGGAGGAGGACTTTCTCGGCCTGCCGGGCCTTCTGGAGCCCGACCAGGTCCGCACCCTGCTGAGCAAGCGCCAGTCCGACCAGCTGAAGGCCAAGCGGAAAAATCCCGAGCCCAAGGAGCCGGACCTCGCCCCGCACGAGCTGATCGCCAACCTCCGCAGGGAGCTCAACGGCCTCGTCGGCGCCTGGAACCACCGCACCGGCCAGCCTCACGGAGTCATTCACGCAGAGCTACGCAGGGCCTGCGGCGGACCCGCCATCGCGCAGGCCTCCGCCGAGCAGATCCAGGAGCGGATCGGCAAGATCCGCCACTGGGCCACCCAGCGCTCCCACTGACCCGGCCACCGGGTCGGACGGCCTTCCGTCCGATCCGGTGACTCGACCTCGATCACCCCGGCGAGAGTTCCCCGGCCAGGCCATCCGGTCGGGGGTTCGAGCCCGGTCCGGTCGCCGGGCGCACTCTCGGCCCGGCCACCTGTCCTGACGAGGGCGCGCCCGGTCCGGAGATCCGGGCGGTACGGGTCGCCCTGAACGGCGGGCCGAGTGGTTCGGGCGAGCCGGGCCCTGGATCACCGGACTCACCGGGCCGTGGACGGCTCCTCCGGTACGCGACCCGGCCTGGCGAGGGCGATCGGCCTGCCGGTCCGCCCGTCGATCGCCCTGAACGCCCCCGTGTCGCGCACCGGTACCGTGAGCGGCACCTCCAGGGAGGCGACGCCGCCGGCGACGCTCACGGGCCACGTGGTGGCGCCGGAGGAGCGTCTGCGTGCCCTGTCCTCCCGCATCCAGACCTTGATCGTGCGATTTTCGTGGTGCAGGACCACGGTCGCGGTGTCGCACTCGTCGGCTCTGGCCTTCCAGAAGAGCGTCACGCCCCGTGGTGCGCCCTGACGGCGAGCCAGCCGCACCCGCTCCGGAGCGGGCATCCGTCCCCGGCAGGAGAGGCCCCGCCTGCCGGAGGAGACACCGGGCCCGTTGCCCGGCACCCGCTCCCCTCGCACCGCCTGCGCTCCCCGCGTGTCCCACATGCCCTGCCGCGCCGCGTCCGGAAGCGGTGCGGGCACCCGGGACGGCGCGAGCGGGGGCCGAGGCCGGATCCAGGACTCGGTCCGGGGGGCGATCCGGGATCCGGCCGGAGGGCCTGCCAGGGAGCCGGTCAGGGTCGCCGGGCGCGGGAGCGCGGTGATCGGAGTTGGGGCGGGAACCTGGACGACGGTGGTGGCCCAGACCGTGGCCGCCTCCAGCGCGACCAGCGAGAGCACGCTCGTCAGCCGTACCAGCGTCCCTCCGCGAAACAGGTTCCACAGGCACAGCGGGGTCAGGATCAGCCAGGAGACGCCGAGCACGAACATATGAGATCACCACCGGTAGTAAGAGGTATCAACTCTCCGTGATACTCCTGCCGCCACCGGTGATGGTGCTGTTTGCCCATCCATGCCGATCCGGTAATCGTTCGAATGCTCAGAGTAGGCGTCGCTGGTAGCGTGTCGTTGTCACTACCCCGGGCCCGCCACCGGGTTCCCCCGCAATGCTTTCAAAGAGGACAAGTGTTGGCCGAGATGATCCGTACCGAGATCATGGAGTACGTGGCTCCGATGTTCGAGCAGATCATGGCGAGGATGGACACCCTCGCCACCAAGGACGACGTCGCCGGACTCCGGCAGGAGGTCACCGAGCTTCGGTTCGATGTGGCCAAGTGCGCCACGAAGGAAGAGCTCGCCGAGGTCAAGGAAGACATCGCTGAGTTCAAGGCCGAAGTCAAGGAAGACATCGCTGAGTTCAAGGCCGAGGTCAAGCAGGACATCGCTGAGTTCAAGGCCGAGGTCAAGCGGGATGTCGCTGAGCTCAGGGCCGAGGTGGCGGAGGTCAAGGAGGAGGTGGCCGAGCTGAAGGTGGGGCTCGCGGAGGTCAAGGAGGATGTCGCCGAGCTTCGGCTCGATGTGGCGAAGTGCGCCACCAAGGAGGAGCTCGCCGAGGTCAAGGAGGAGGTCGTGGGAGTCAAGCAGGACATGAGGGCCATGGCGTACGACATCGGCGAGCTCAAGGAGAACTACAGGACCATGGACGGGAAGCTCGACCGGATGATCCTCTTTCTGGGGATGCCGAAGAGCTGAGAGATCGTCAGGCCGATCGGACCACGGGGGTTCCCGTGAGGCGGGCTCCGGCGGAGCCGAGTTCGGCGAGGGTGGTCTCGGTGGTGGGGGCGGACACCCCGGCGGTGAGGTCCAGCAGCACCTGAACGGACAGTCCGTGCGCGACCGCGTCCAGGGCGGTGGCCCGCACGCAGTGGTCGGTGGCGATGCCGACGATGTCCACCGCGTCCACGCCGCGTTCGCCGAGCCAGTCGGCCAGGGAGGTCCCGTCGGAGGTGACGCCCTCGAAGCCGCTGTAGGCGGCGCTGTGGGCACCCTTGCTGAAGACCTCCTCGACGCGTGAGGTGTCGAAGGCGGGGTGGAAGTCGGAGCCGGGTGTCCCGGCGACACAGTGGGCGGGCCAGGTGGTCACGTAGTCGGGTTCGGCGGCGAAGTGGGAGCCGGGGTCGATGTGATGGTCACGGGTGGCCACGACGTGGTCGTAGCCGTGCGAGGCGGCGTGTGCCGAGATAGCGGCGGCCACCTCCGCGCCGCCGCCGACCGGGAGGCTCCCGCCCTCGCAGAAGTCGTTCTGGACGTCGACGATGATCAGTGCTGTTGGCATGCGATCAGTCAAACACGGTTGGGATCGCGGCGTAGCCCCGGGACAGCTGATAGGCGTTGGAGGGCAGCTCGGCGACGGCCTCGCGGTGCCGCGCGCGGCTCTCCTCCAGCTTCTCGCGGCCGACGACCTCCCCCTCCCTGACCAGCGGAACCTGTAGCGGGCGGGCGTTCGAGGGGTGCTCGCCGGAGACGGTGACCACCTCGGCGGCCGCCGTGCCCTCGGCGTCGAGCTCGCGGAACGCCTCCTTGCGTCCGCCCCGGCTGGGCTTGCCCACCGACTTCTTGGCCACCGGCCGCATGACCCCTTCGGCGTCCTCGCGGGCGACGAGCTTGTAGACCAGGGCGGCGGTGGGCGAGCCGGAGCCGGTGACCAGCGACGTGCCGACGCCGTAGCCGTCCACGGGCGCGGCGGCGAGCGCGGCGATGGCGTACTCGTCGAGGTCGCCGGTCACGATGATGCGGGTCTTGTGGGCGTCGAGCGCGTCGAGCTGCTCGCGGACCTCGTGGGCGACCTGGCCGAGGTCGCCGGAGTCGAGGCGGACCGCCCCGAGGGAGGGGCCGGCGAGCTCCACCGCGGTCCGCACGGCCTCGGCCACGTCGTAGGTGTCGACGAGCAGCGTGGTATCGGCGCCGAGGGAGGCGATCTGGGCCCGGAATGCCTGCTCCTCCGAGTCGTGGAGCAGGGTGAAGGCGTGGGCGGCGGTCCCGGCGGTCGGTATGCCGTACTCGTGGCCCGCCATGAGGTTGGAGGTGGAGGAGAACCCGCACAGGTAGGCGGCCCGCGCCGCGGCCACCGCCGCCGCCTCGTGGGTGCGCCGCGAGCCCATCTCGATGAGGGGCCTGGTCCCGGCGGCGCGGATCATGCGTGTGGCGGCGTTGGCGATCGCGCAGTCGTGGTTGAGGATCGACAGGATCACGGTCTCCAGCAGCACGGCTTCGGCGAACGTGCCCTCCACCGTCATGATCGGGGAACCGGGGAAGTAGCACTCGCCCTCGCCGTAGCCGTCCACTTTCCCGGAGAACCGGTATCCGGCGAGGAACTCCAGGGTGGGCTCGTCGACCACCTCGTTGTCCCGCAGGAACGCCAGCGACTCCTCCTCGAAGCGGAATGACTCCAGCGCGTCCAGCACCCGGCCGGTCCCCGCCACGACCCCGTAGCGCCGCCCGCCGGGCAGCTGGCGCGCGAACACCTCGAAAACGGCCCGTCTGGAGGCGGCCCCGCTTCTCAGCGCCGCCTCAAGCATCGTCAGCTCATAGTGATCGGTAAGCAACGCGGTGCTCATGCTCTTTGTCACGAGTCGAAGACTAAGCCCGGGGTAGGGCAGACTGGTGAATGTGGGTAGCACCGCTCCAACGGAGGTCGAGCGTCCGTCAATTGACGTACGGCCCGATCTGCCATGGTTGACGATCGTCTGGAACGACCCGGTCAACCTGATGTCCTACGTGACGTACGTCTTCCAGTCCGTTTTCGGATACTCCAAGGAGAAGGCGGAGAAGTTGATGCTCGACGTGCACCACAAGGGCAAGGCCGTGGTTTCCAGCGGCACCCGCGAGGAGATGGAGCGCGACGCGCAGATCATGCACTCGTACGGGCTGTGGGCCACCGTCCAGCGGGATTCGTGAGCGCGCGAGCGGCCGGGCGTCACCTGTCGTCGCGCGGTGACCTGCCGGGCCCGAGGCGGCAGGACTCGAAACGGCGGGCGGGTCTCGGGCGGAGCCCGCGAGAAATGGTGGGCGAGAGATGAGTTCGGGGTTCAAGCCGGGGCACGGGGGCGGTGTGATCACGGTTTTCGACGCCGCCGAGGTGTCGATCCTGCGCTCGCTGGTCACGCAGATCCTGGGCCTGATCGAGCCGGGGGAGACCGGTGACGACCCCCTGGAGAAGGCGCTCGGCATCGGCCCCTCCGAGCAGTCCGACGATCCGGTGCTGGCCCGGCTCTTCCCCTCGGCGTACGAGGACGGCGAGGCGGCCGCCGAGTTCCGCAGATACACCGAGGCGACGCTGCGCGAGGGCAAGCGGGCCGACGCCAAGGCGATGCTCGACAGTGCGGAGGCCGGCAGGGTCGAGCTGACCAGGGAGCAGGCGCAGGCGTGGATGCGCGCGCTGAACGACGTGCGCCTCGCGCTCGGCACCCGGCTGGAGGTGACCGAGGAGGTGCACGACGAGATCGCCGACATGCCGGAGAGCGATCCCCGCTATCCGGCATACGTCATCTACGACTGGCTCACCTACCTCCAGGACACCCTGGTCCGCGCCCTTTGGTAGCTTCCAGTCATGCTCACCATCTCTCGGGAACTGGTTGACCGGATCATCGCGCACGCTCGGGCGGACCATCCCGACGAGGCCTGCGGCGTGATCGCCGGGCCCGTCGGCTCCGACTCCCCCGAACGGTTCATCGCGATGGAGAACGCCGAGCGGTCGCCGACGTTCTACCGGTTCGACTCGCTGGAGCAGTTGCGTGTCTGGCGGGAGATGGACGACCGCGACGAGGAGCCGGTGGTCATCTACCACTCCCACACCGCCACCGAGGCCTACCCCTCTCGCACCGACATCTCCTACGCCGCCGAGCCGAACGCCCACTACGTGCTGGTCTCCACCCGCGAGGAGCTGGGGGAGAAGGCCGAGTTCCGCTCGTACCGGATCATCGACGGTGTCGTGAGCGAGGAGGAGGTGACGATCACCTCCGGGTGAGCGTCACCTTTTCGGGTCCTGGCGCCGGGGCCTCCGGGGTGGGGACCTTACCTCCATGCCCTGGTGTCCCGGCTCCCTCGTCTCCGCGTTCGGGTGGCATCCGGGATTCGTACGGGGTCGGTGTCCGGTACGGCCGTGGGACGAATGAACCCTTTGGGTAAGCTGGTGGGCATGCTGACCGCCGCCCCGAGCCAGGAGGACGTGGTGCTCTCGCGTCCCGGCCCTCGGGCACGGCGCGCGGGTGTCGCGCCCGTGCAGAACTTCCTGTTCGCGCACACGCCCTTCGTCGTCGTCTACGACTGTCGCTGACCGGCTTTTCTGGAATCCTCCGGTGCTCACCGGTGTTCTGATCCGGTGGGCCTCTCACTCCCATGACGACACAAGGAGACTGACCCGCGATGGCCATCGAGGTTCGCATTCCGACCATTCTGCGCACCTACACCGACGGCGCCAAGGCCGTCGACGCCAAGGGCGCCACGCTCGAGGAGCTGATCGGCGATCTGGAGGTCCGGCACCCCGGGCTGAAGGAGCGCCTGGTGGACAAGGGCGCGCTGCGCCGCTTCGTGAACGTCTACCTGAACGACGAGGACGTCCGCTTTCTGGGCGGGCTGGAGACCCCGGTCGCCGACGGCGACACGGTCACCGTCCTGCCCGCCGTGGCCGGCGGATCCCGCTAGCCGCGTGGCGCCGCCCGCACCGCGGGAGTTCCGTGGTCTTTCGCGAGATCGGAGAGCTCTCCCGGGCCGGGCGGCGCGCGCCGCGGTTTTCGGGCTGTCACCCCGAGGCGCCAGGTCTGTCATCACAAGGTCAACCCGAGGCGGAAGCCGTATACCATGCGTTTTGACTCACTGATCGAATCGGTCGGCCGGACCCCGCTGGTCGGCCTGCCCAGACTCTCGCCCTCGGAGGACGTACGGATCTGGGCCAAACTCGAAGACCGCAACCCGACGGGTTCGATCAAGGACCGTCCGGCGCTGTGGATGATCGAGCAGGCGGAGAAGGACGGGCTTCTCCAGCCGGGCTGCACGATCCTCGAACCCACGAGCGGCAACACCGGCATCTCGCTCGCGATGTCCGCCAGGCTCAAGGGCTACAAGCTGATCTGCGTGATGCCGGAGAACACCTCGGAGGAGCGTCGCCAGCTGCTGCGCATGTGGGGGGCGCAGATCATCTCCTCGCCCGCGGCGGGCGGCTCCAACGAGGCGGTGCGGGTCGCCAAGGGCCTGGCGGAGGAGAACCCCGACTGGGTGATGCTCTACCAGTACGGCAATCCGGCCAACTGGCGCTCGCACTACGAGTCGACGGGGCCGGAGATCCTGGAGGATCTGCCGTCCGTCACCCACTTCGTGGCCGGTCTGGGCACCACGGGCACCCTGATGGGCGTCGGCAGGTTCCTGCGCGAGCACGTTCCCGGTGTGAGGATCGTCGCCGCCGAGCCGCGTTACGGCGAGCTGGTGTACGGGCTGCGCAACGTGGACGAGGGCTTCATCCCCGAGCTGTACGACGCCGACGTCCTGACCACGCGGTTCTCGGTCTCCTCGGCCGACGCGCTGCGGCGCACCCGGGAGCTGCTGTCCGGCGAGGGCATCTTCGCGGGGGTCTCCACCGGTGCCGCCCTGCACGCCGCGCTCGGTGTGGCGGCGAAGGCCGTCAAGGCGGGGGAGCGGGCCGACGTGGTGTTCGTGGTCGCGGACGGCGGCTGGAAATACCTGTCCACCGGCGCCTACGAGGGGACGCTCGACGAGGCCGAGGAGCGGCTCGAAGGCCAGCTCTGGGCCTGAACGCCGCCCGAGGGAAAAGCGAATCCCCGGCGGGGCCGAAGCCCCGCCGGGGATCTGGGGGGCCCGATCCGAACGAGATCGGGAGTCCGGGTGGATCAGTTGAACAGGAGCCTCATCGAGAAGGTCCCCTCGTTGCCCGACTGGGTGCCGCTCACGCCCACGGCGCGGAGCACCTGGAGGTTGGCCTTCTCGTCGCCCTGGAGGTTGCCGAGATAGAGGTTCTCCACCTTGTCCAGGTCGGCGTAGAGGGCGAAGGTCGCCTCACCGGCGTTGGGGATCGCGAGCTGGAAGGTCTCGCTGTCGCCCAGGGCGCCGTCCTTGTTGAGCTCGGCGGCGTAGTCCTGCGCGCTGCCCAGGACGAAGACGCCGTCGCCGGGAACCTTGGCGAGCTGCGGGACGGCCGTCCCGGAGTCCGCGAGGAACCTCTCGATCTTGCCGACGACCTCCTGCGCCTTGGCCGGGTCGGTGACGATCTTCGCGCCGAACTTCGGCTGGTTGCCGTCGAGGCCGTTGGAGTCGAGGGCGATGGTGATGTTCTTGCCGAGCAGCGTCACCAGGTCGTCGGGGAGCGCGAGGCCGTAGTTCTGCTTGGCCTGGTCGGTGAACTGCTGGACGCCGCCGCCCGCGGCCTGGTCGGCCGACTTCATGAGCTGTGCCCACTGCTTGCCGACCACCTCGCCGAGACCCGAGATCGAGATCGCGCCGGCGGTGGAGGCGGGAAGCGTGCTGATCCTGGAGGGCTCGGGATCGCCCATGTCCAGGTTCTCGACGCCGCGGCTGATGCCCGCGAGCTCGACGTACTCGCTGTCGAAGCGGAGGGCGCCCGCCACGCGGGCGTTCTTGACCTGGGCGAGGACGGTGGGGTCCTGGGCGGCCAGTTCGGGGGCCATTTCCGCGAGCTTGCCCGCGTCGGCCCAGAAGGAGAGCACACCGGTTTCGCCGAGGGCGCTCAGGTCGTCGGAGAAGTCGGCGTTGCCCGACAGCGGCTCGGCGGCGACGGCCTTGTCGGCCTCGGCCTGGGTTGGGGTGAGCAGCGCGTAGTCGTCGCGGAACGCGATGCCGTACTTCTCCTTGCCCATCAGCTTCGCGATGCCCGCCGTGGCCTTGTCCTGGTCGGTGACCTGGACGGCCACCACGACGCCGGGCTCGGCGCCGGCCTTGGCCGGGGCCAACGCGGCCACGCCGACGCGGACGCCGAGCCAGGGCTCGATGTCGGTGGCGTAGTCGACCTTGCCGAGGTCGTCGGCGTCCTTCTTGATCAGGTCGAAGATCGCCTTACGCGGGTCCTCGCCGCTGAAGGAGTCCTTGGTGGTCGTGAACTTCCTGGCGATGTTGAACAGCGCCACCTTCTGGTTCGCGGCCGGGTCGAGGTCGAGGCGGATGTAGCCGACGGCGTTGCCGGGCAGTACGTCGTGCGGCTGCGCGCCGCCGCCGCTGAGCAGGTTGATCGCGAAGAAGCCGCCACCGCCCACGAGGGCGACGACCAGCGCGGCGACCACCGCGAGCAGCCAGCCCTTGCCGCCCTTGCGCGCGGGAGGTCCCGGGGGAGGCCCGGCGCTCAGGAAGTCGGGCCCCTGCTGCCAGTTCCCCGCCTGCTGCCCGTATGCCTGCTGGCCGTAGCCCTGCTGCTGTCCGTACGGCTGACCGGCCTGCTGTCCGTACGGCTGACCGGCCTGCTGGCCGTAGTTCTGCTGTCCGTACGGCTGCTGGCCGTAGCCCTGCTGCCGGTGGCCGGGCTGCTGTTGCTGCGGGTAGGGCTGGCCCTGCTGCGGGTAGGGCTGCCCCTGCTGGTAACCGCCGGAAGGCTGTGGGTATCCGGGCTGGCCGTTCTGCGGGTAGGCCTGCGTGCGCGGCTGGTCGTTCGGCTGTGCGCCCTCGTTCCAACGGTAGGCGATCGTCCTGTCGGGCTGCTGACCCGGATCGGGCGACTGGTTAGGGGGATTGTTGGCAGGCATGATCACTCACAAGGTGGACTTCGCGGATAGGGAGAAGTTAGTGCACGCTGCTAGCAACCCGCTTGCATTGAACTAACTATGTGATTGTCACGTCTAAGCGGGATCAGTCCCTGCTCAGTGCGGTTTCTTCGCCCATCGTGATCTTTGTCGCCCTGTTCCCGCAGGTCACTGTCGTCCCTTCCTTACCGCGGAGCTTGTTTCCCCGATGGCTCCTGCGCCCTGGCGACTCCCGGGAAGAGAGCGCCGAGGACCCGGGGAGGCGACGGTCGCATGGAATGGGTAAAGTGACCCCTCTAGAACAAGATTCGGGGGCGCGGATGGCGAAGTTCGACGAGGCGACAGCGGTGACCAAGGTGGACGAGACCACCTACGACGCGTGCCTCGACCCCGGATACTCCATCGGCGGCCCCCTGAACGGCGGCTATCTGATGGCCGTGCTGCTGCGCGCGGTCGTGGACGCCTCCCCTCACGAGCATCCGGTGAGCACGAGTGTCCAGTTCCTGCGGGCGGCGAGGCCCGGCCCCGCGCGGGTGCGCCTGGAGCAGATCAAGACCGGCCGCACCGCCACGATGACCAGGGTGGCCCTTGTCCAGGAAGGGACGTCCTTCATCGAAGGGCTCGTCACGACCGCGACGCTCAGCGATGCCGTCCCCGACTGGACGGACGGGCCCTCGGCGGTGATGCCGCCGATCGAGCGATGCGTCTCGCTGCCCGCCCCCAAGGACGCGTCGAACCTGACGTTCAGCGCCCAGGTGGAACTCGCCTTCGACCCTCCCACCGTCGGCTGGGTCGACGGCCGTCCCACCGGCAGGCCCGAGGCCCGCGCCTACTTCCGGCTGGCCGAGCCGCAGGACCCCGACCCGTACGTGCTGGCGCTCGCCGTCGACGCTCTCCCGCCGGTGGTGTTCTCCGCGGGGGCGCGCGGCTGGGCGCCCACGGTCGACCTCACCTGGCATCTGCGTGCCCTGCCCGCACCCGGCTGGCTCACCCTCCTGGGCGGGGGTCGCCTGATCAGTGACGGCTGGTTCGACGAGGAGGTCGAGGTGTGGGACTCCGCGGGCCGCCTGGTCGCCCAGTCCCGTCAGCTGGCCCGCGTCGGGCGGGGCTGACGTCCGCGCTACGGGACGTACTACAGACACCGTACGACTGAATGTCATGAAAAATACATGGCTGAGCTGGTATTCGGCGTTGTGAGGATTCTTACCGTGATCGGCCGTCCCGGGTCGCCTAGCCTGGGGAACTGTGTCGCAAGCGAGCATTGGAATCTTTGACAGCGGTGTCGGTGGCCTCACGGTGGCTCGGGCGATCATCGACCAGCTGCCCAACGAGTCGATCCTCTATGTGGCCGACACGGCGAGGCAGCCGTACGGCCCCAAAACCATCGCACAGGTACGCGCCTACGCGCTGGAGGTGATGGACCACCTCGTCGAGCACGACGTCAAGATGCTGGTGATCGCGTGCAACAGCGCGAGCGCGGCGGTGCTCCGCGACGCGCGGGAACGCTACGCCGTCCCGGTCGTCGAGGTGATCCAGCCGGCCACCCGCCGTGCCGTGCGGGCCACCCGCAACGGCAGGGTCGGGGTGGTCGGGACCAGGGCCACGATCGAGTCGATGGCCTACCACGACGCGTTCACCGCCGCTCCCGACGTCCGGCTCACCGGGGTGGCCGCGCCGCGCCTGGTGGAGTTCGTCGAGCGGGGGGAGACGATGAGCGACGAGCTCATCGACGTCATCCGCGAATACCTGGAGCCGGTGCTCGCCGACGGGTGCGACACGCTGATCCTGGGGTGCACGCACTACCCGCTCCTCACCGGGCCGATCTCCTACGTGGTGGGAGACGGCGTGACGCTGGTGTCCAGCGCCGACGAGACGGCCAAGGACGTCTACCGCGTCCTGCACGACCGGAGCCTGGCCGCCGCGGGGGACGAGCCCAGGCACCGCTTCCGTGCCACCGGCGACGCGGGACTCTTCGCCGACCTCGGACGACGGTTCCTCGGACCGGAGATCCAGGCGGTCGAGGTGGCGGTGGTAGGGGATGTTCCGAACAACGGGCATCGCGTGTGACGGTGCCCGGGCGCTCCGTAGGGGGAGCGCCGGGGATCGGCGGACGAAGGGGGACGGACACCGGCCACCGGCGCCCGCGCCGTGACACGCGGCGCCGCACAGTAACCGTAGGAGGCCGCCGTGAAGTTGACGATCATTGGATGCTCGGGGAGTTTCCCCGGGCCCGACAGCCCTTCCTCCTGCTACCTGCTGGAGGCCGACGGGTTCCGCATGCTGCTCGACTTCGGGAACGGCGCGCTCGGCGCGCTCCAGAGGCACATCGGCCTGTACGACGTGGACGCGATCTGCCTGTCGCACCTGCACGCCGACCACTGCCTCGACATGTGCCCGTACCACGTGGTGCGCACCTACTCGCCCGGCGGCCCGCTGCCCAAGGTGCCGGTGTACGCCCCCTCCGACGCCCGCGAGCGCCTGAACTCCGCCTACGCGATGCCCGACGAGCCGCCACTCGACACAGCCTTCGAGTTCGTGAGCCTGACGCCGGGGACGTTCGAGGTCGGCCCCTTCGAGGTGACGGCCGCCCCGGTGAACCACCCCGTGGAGACCTACGGGTTCAGGGTCTCCCACGGCGGGCGCTCGGTGGCCTACTCCGGGGACACCGGCGAGAGCGCCGAACTGGTCAAGCTCGCCTCGGGGGCCGACGTGCTCCTGTGCGAGGCGTCCTACCTCGACGAGCCCGGACTCCCCGCCGGCCTGCACCTGAACGGCCGCCAGGCGGCCGAGCACGCGGCCAGGGCGGGCGTGGGCACCCTCGTCCTCACCCACCTGGTGCCCTGGAACGACCGCGACCGCGTCCTGGAGGACGCCTCCCGCGGGGGGTTCGCCGGACGGATGGAACTGGCACGGAGCGGGGCCCGGTATGACCTAGGGTGAACGTCATGGCTCGCGCAGATGGACGTACTCCCGATCAACTCCGCCCCGTCACCATCACCCGGGGCTGGCTCGCGCACGCCGAGGGCTCGGTGCTCGTCGAGTTCGGCGGCACCAAGGTGCTCTGCGCCGCCTCCGTGCAGGACAGCGTCCCGCGCTGGCGCCGGGGCAGCGGCCAGGGCTGGATCACCGCCGAGTACGCCATGCTGCCGCGCGCCACGAACACCCGCAACGACCGCGAGTCGGTACGCGGCAAGATCGGCGGCCGTACGCACGAGATCTCCCGCCTGATCGGCCGCTCCCTGCGCGCCTGCGTCGACTACAAGACGCTGGGCGAGAACTCGATCGTCATCGACTGCGACGTGCTCCAGGCCGACGGCGGCACCCGCACCGCCGCCATCACCGGGGCGTACGTGGCGCTGGTCGACGCGGTCGCGTGGATGCGCAAGCGCAAGATGTGCGGCGGAGACCCGCTGGTCGACTCGGTCGCGGCGGTCTCCGTCGGCGTCGTCGGCTCGACGGCGCTGCTCGACCTCTGCTACACCGAGGACGTCGCCGCCGAGACGGACATGAACGTGGTGATGACCGGCTCCGGCGAGTTCGTCGAGGTCCAGGGCACCGCCGAGGGCAAGCCGTTCGACCGCGCCGCCCTCGACGAGCTGCTCGACCTCGGCGCGGCCGGCTGCGCCGAGCTCACCCGCCTCCAGCGGGAGGCGCTGGCATGAGCCGCTTTCTCCCGGTGAATCGTTCAGGAACGAGGCGGTCGGCATGAGCGAATCCGGTACGACCGAGATCGAGACCGGTGCGGCCCAGTCCGGTGCGGCCCGTGTGGTCCTCGCCACCAGGAACGCGGGAAAGATCGCCGAGCTGCGCCGGATCCTCGCCGACGCCCGGGTCCCGGTCGAGATCGTCGGGCTCGAGGAGTTCCCCGAGATCGGCGACGTCGCCGAGACCGGCCTCACCTTCGCGGCGAACGCGCTGCTCAAGGCGCACGCGGTCGCACAGCAGTCCGGCCTGCCCGCGATCGCCGACGACTCCGGCCTCTGTGTCGACGCCCTGAACGGCATGCCGGGCATCTTCTCCGCCCGCTGGGCGGGAAGGCACGGCGACGACCAGGCCAACCTCGACCTGCTGCTCGCCCAGGTCTCCGACGTGCCCGCCGAGCACCGGGGCGCGCACTTCGCCTGCGCCGCGGCGCTCGCACTCCCCTCGGGGGAGGAGCGGGTGACCGAGGGGGCGCTGCGCGGCGTGATCATCGACGCCCCGCGCGGCACCGGCGGCTTCGGCTACGACCCGATCCTCGTCCCCGAAGGCGAGACCCGGACCACCGCCGAACTGTCCGCCGCGGAGAAGGACGCGATCAGCCACCGTGGCCGCGCCTTCCGCGCCCTCGCCCCCGTCATCGCCGAAATGATCGCCTGACGGCGCGAGCCGCGCGGACGACGGCCGAGGAGCCCGAGACGTCCAGGTCGCGCCTGTAATCAGCGCGTAAGAACCCGCGGCCCCTTATGGGCGTAGCGTCGGGGGTATGCAGAGCAACAAGCGTGTGCCCTCCTGGGCCCCGGCGCTGATCGGTCTGGTGTCCGGCGCGGTGGCGGTGGCGGTGTCACTGCTCGTGGCGGGCCTGGTGAACCCCGTCGCCTTCCCGGTCGTCGCGGTCGGCAACTCCGTCGTCGACCTCACCCCTGCGCCGCTCAAGGAATGGGCGATCCGCACCTTCGGCGAGAACGACAAGACCGTGCTGCTCGCCGGGATCCTCCTGGTCATGGCCGCGATCGCCGTCGCGCTGGGAAGGGCCGCCGTCCGCGACCTCCGGTACGGGATGGCGGGTCTGGCCGCGTTCGGCCTCGTCGGTGTCGTCGCCGTGCTGACCCGGCCAGGGGCCGGACCGGTAGACGTCGTCCCGACGCTCGTCGGGGTGGGCGCCGGCATGCTCGTTCTGCGGTGGCTCGTCCGTCGCGCCCTCGTACCCGACGACGCCTCGGCCGGGTCGTACGCGGGGGTGTCGGGTGGCGCCTATGTCGTGGGTGCCGCGGGGGCCGCGCACGACACCGGGCCGGGCCGCCAGGAAGAGATTTCGCACGACACCGGGCAGGAACGCCTGCGGCCGGTCTCGCCCGAGTCCTCATCGGAGGCCGGGGAGCGGACCGGTCCGCAGGTACCGCCCGTCATGCGGGCGGGGAACGACCTGCGCGCCTTCGACCGCCGGGGCCTGCTGACCGGCGCGGTCGGCGGCGTGGCTCTCGCGGGGGTGGCGGGTCTGGCCGGGCGCGCGCTCTCCGGGCGGGCCGAGGTGAACGCGGCACGCAGCGGCATCACGCTGCCCCTGCCCGCGAAACCCCTCCCCGCGCTGCCAGCCGGGACCGACCTGAGGATCAGGGGCCTGTCGTCGTTCGTCACCCCCAACAACGACTTCTACCGGGTCGACACCACCCTGTCGGTCCCCCAGGTCGACCCGCACGACTGGACCCTCACCATCCACGGCATGGTCGATCGGCCCGTGGAGCTCACCTTCGCCGACCTGATGAAACGCGCCGTGGTCGAGGCCGATGTCACGCTCTGCTGCGTCTCCAACGAGGTCGGCGGCCCCTACATCGGCAACGCCCGCTGGCTGGGCGTCAGCCTGGCCGCGGTGCTGCGCGACGCGGGCGTTCAGAAGGACGCGGACATGCTGCTCAGCACCTCCGCCGACGGCTGGACCGCGGGAACCCCGGTCGACGTCGTGATGGACGGCCGCGACGCCCTGCTCGCCTTCGGCATGAACGGCGAGGTGCTCCCCGTCGACCACGGCTTCCCGGTCCGCCAGGTCGTCCCCGGACTCTACGGCTACGTCTCGGCCACCAAGTGGGTCACCGACATCAAGGTCACCCGCTTCGACGAGGACGAGGCCTACTGGACGCCCAGGGGCTGGTCCGCGAAGGGGCCGATCAAGACCCAGTCGCGCATCGACCTGCCCAGGGACGGCGCGAGCGTCCCCGCCGGCAAGACCGTCGTCGCGGGGGTCGCCTGGGCACAGCACAAGGGCGTGGACGCGGTCGAGGTCCGCGTCGACCAGGGCGAGTGGCGCCAGGCCCGCCTCGCCGAGGCCCCCACCGCCGACACCTGGCGCCAGTGGGTCCTCGACGACTGGGACGCCACCCCCGGCGAGCACACCATCGAGGTCCGCGCCACCGACACCACCGGCTACACCCAGACCGCCGAGCGCGCCTCTGTCGCCCCGGACGGCGCCACCGGCTGGCACACCATCCGGGTACGGGTCGGCTGACCCTGGCTGTGCCGCTTCGCGATCACTGACCTCGATGCCGTTGTGACGAGGACTGGAACGACAGGTGGGGGTTGAGCCTTTAAACGGTCAACTCCTTCGTGTCGGGTGGGTGGGCCGTCCTACTATCTGGCTCCCAGGGGTTGGGGACGGGGGAGCCGGTGAACGAGTGGAGCTTGGCGTCGGGGGTCTACAACCCCGTGGTGACGATGGACGGGCAGCGGTGGCGGGACTTCGAGCTGGAGGTCCAGGTGCCGGTGGTGGCACCCGCGCCGCGCGAGAGCGAGCGGGAGCGGATGCGCTGGGGTCCGGCGCGGCTGGACCAGTGCAGGCCGTACGGCTTGGCGGGTGGGCTGGCCAGGCCCGATCCGCAGACCGAGGAGGACATGCTGCGGGCCGTTCCCCTCACCGAGCAGGGCACCCCGCGCCGCTTCCCCGACCCGCGCGGCATGTGGATCAGGCTGATCAACGGGAGCGGCCCGGCCGACGATCCGTTCCGGGCGACCAACGCGATCGACTGCGCGCTGTCGGTGCTCTCCACCTGGTACGGCACCCCCGCGGTGGCCGCGCCGCGCAGGCCCGAGTACGACAGGGTGGGCAGGCCGCTGCTCACCGGGGAGGCCGGGGGAGTGGCGAGGGCGGAGCGGTGGCTGGGGCAGCGCTTCCACTACGTGGGGCAGGGACGCCATGCCTACCTGCCGATCGCGCAGGCGCTGCTGGCCGGGGGACACGGCTCCTCGGCGCTCATCGTCAACCGCTGGCCGGCCGGGGGCAGCCACGCGTGGAACGCGGTGAACTTCGACGGCGAGGTGATCTGGATCGACGCGCAGCGGGGGCACATGGCGGTGGAGCCGCCGTACGAGTCGGTGACGGGTGTGTTCTGCGTCGTGATCGACAGGGAGGGACGACGTCTGTGAACCCGGACCAGGCGAGGGCCGTGGCGGAGGAGTACTTCAACGGGGTCCGGGGCGCGGGTGCCGCCGTCGAGATCAGGATTTATGCCTTTCAAGAGGGCTATGTCGCCTGGGCGAACGAGCCCGAGCCCGACGATCCCAGCGTGCTGCCCGACACCGTCGGCTCCGGCTGTGTGGTGATCGACAGGGCCACCGGTGAGATCGTGATCCGGCCGCTGCTCAACCCCGAGACCGTGGCCGAGCAGTGGCCGGGACGCCGCCCCCGATAGCGAGGCGTCCCGGCCACCATGCATGACCTGACCTGGCCGTCCCGGCGTCCCGACCGTCCCGGTCCGGCCCCGCCGTCCTGCCGGGCCGGACCGGGAGGCGCACCGCCCAGCCCGTCCGGTTCGGGCCGCCCGGTGCTCAGCCGCTCGCGAGTGAGCCCACGACCGAGGCGCGGGCCGCGCGCCGGGCGGGCAGGACGGCCGCGAGCACCCCGGCGAGGCCGGACAGGGCGACGAACGACAGGATCTGCGGCACCGGCAGCTGGAAGACGACGTTGTCGGTCATCGTCTGCGCGGCCGCCCAGCCGAACGCGACTCCCAGCGCCACGCCGACCAGCGCGCCGATGAGGCCCAGGACCAGCGCCTCGACCGAGAGCATCCGCCGCAGCTGGGGCCGGGTCAGGCCGAGGGCACGCAGCAGCGCGGACTCGCGGGTGCGCTCGTGGACCGAGAGGGAGAGCGTGTTGGCGATGCCCAGCAGGGAGATGAGCACCGCCAGGCCGAGCAGCCCCGTGATGATCATCAGTATCATGTCGAGCGCCTCGTCGAACTGGCCCCGCATCTCCGTCGAGCTCGCGACCTTCGCCGTCGGGTACGCCTCCGTCGCCGCCTCGACCGCCGCGAGCGCCCGGTCCGGGTCGACGCCGTCACGGTGCTTGATCATCACTCGGTTGTCGCCGACCTCGCCGAAGTAGCGGTCGAACTCCCGCTCGGGCACCGTCACGTCGGAGAGGTTCGCGTCGACGTCGGAGATGCCCACGATCGAGAGATCGACCGTACCCGCCTTCGCCGTCCGTACGGTGATCCGGTCACCGACCCCGAGCGTGAGCCGCTCGGCGACGCGGTCGGTGACGAGCGCGGTCCCCGGGACGAGCCGGTCGAGCGAGCCCGCGTCGAGCGGCGGCTTGAAGCCAGGGACGGGGGTGAAGGTTCCCACGTCGTACCGGGTGGTCCCGGTCGCGAGCCTCGCGGTGGTCTCGCGGAAGGCGATGACCGAGTCCAGCTCGGACCGGCTCCGGAGGTCCTCGGCGATCGCGCGGGGCAGGCCCGAGTCGCGCTCCTGGGTCTGCACCATGTAGTCGAAGGGGAACTGCTCGTCGAGCTGCTGGGTGAACGTCACCCGAACGGTGCCGGTGACGACGGAGATGACCGTCATCAACGTCACGCCCACGGTGAGTGCCACGGTGGTGGTCGCCGACCGCTTCGGGTTGCGCCGGGAGTTGTCCACGGCCAGCCTGCCGGGTACGCCGAAGAGCTTGGCCGGCACCCACCCCGCGAAGGCGGAGAGCGGCCTGACGATCACCGGCCCGAGGATCAGCACCGCGAGGAAGACGGACGAGCATCCGGCCATCACCGTCACCAGGGCGGCCTCGCCCGGATCCGTGGAGATCCCCGCCACCACGATGCCCACGCCCGCGAGCAGGAACAGTCCCGCGAAGATCATTCGCACCAGGCCGGCCCTGAAGGTCCGCTCCTCGGTCTGCGAGCGCAGCGCCGCGATCGGTGCCACCCGCGTCGCGGCCCGCGCGGGCAGCAGTGCCGCGCCGATCGTGACCGTCATGCCGATGACCAGGCCAAGGACGACGGTGGTCGGCGTCAGGGTGGCGGTGGCGGCCGTGGGCAGCGGCGAGTCGAACGCCGCCAGCACAAAGAGCGCCCCCGCGCCCAGGCCGTAGCCGAGCAGCAGGCCCAGCACCGACGACAGCAGGCCGACCACCGCGGACTCCAGCATGATCGAGGCGAAGACCTGCCCGCGCGTCGCCCCGACGCATCGCAGCAGCGCCATCTCGCGGGTCCGCTGGGCCACCAGGATGTTGAAGGTGTTGTAGATGACCAGCGCGGCCACGAACATCGCCACCACGCCGAACAGCAGCAGGCCCAGCTTCAGGAAGTCGCCGTTGGCACCGTTGTTCCTGGCGAGGTCCGCCGCGTAGCGCTCACCGGTCTTGACCTCGTGACCCGAGCCCACGGCCGAGGCGACCGAGCCGCGCAGCGCCTCCTGGGTGACCCCCTCGGCGGCGGCGACGTCGATCTCCCGATACCCCTTCTGCCCGGTCATCTTCCTGGCCGTGTCCGTGGTGTAGCCGACCGCGCCGAAGTATCCGAGCTCCTGGTCCAGGCCGACGTCGAACAGGCCCACCAGGGTGAACTCATGTCTGGCGTTCTTGGCGTCGAGCACCGCGACGGTGTCGCCGACCTTGAAGCCCCTGGTCCTGGCGGTGCCCTCGTCGAGCACGGCCTGCGTCGCGGTCTTCGGGGCCGTACCGCTCACGATCGGCATACGGTTCAGGTCGCCCTCGGGCAGGGAGATTCCCGCGGTGGGGAAGTCACCGGCGGCCTTGCCGTCCTTGCCGATCAGGGCGGACGTGCCCCGTACCAGCCCCTGTGCGTCGGTCACCCCGTCCACGGCGCGCACCTTCTCCAGGGTGGCCTCGGAGACGACCGGAGGCTCGTCGCCGTTCCCGCCGGACACCGGGAGTACGGCGACGTCGATTTTGTCGGCCGCCGCGGAGAACTTCTCGGTGAACCCCGCGTCGATGGTGTCGGTCAGTACGAACGTTCCCGCGATGAAGCCGACCCCCAGCGCGATCGCGAGGGACGTCAGCATCAGGCGCAGCCGGTGGGCGAGCAACCCGGCCAGCGTCGTCCTCAGCACCTCACGCCTCCAGCTTCATCAGCGTGTCCAGCACCGACTGCGGCGTCGGCCCTGTCAGCTCGCTCACCAGCAGGCCGTCGCGGAGGAAGACCACGCGGTCGGCGTACGAGGCCGCCACCGGGTCGTGGGTGACCATCACGATCGTCTGGTCGAGTTCGCGCACCGACGTCCGCAGAAAGGAGAGCACCTCGGCGCCGCTGCGCGAGTCGAGGTTGCCGGTGGGCTCGTCGGCGAAGATGACCTGCGGCCTGCTGATCAGGGCGCGGGCGACCGCGACGCGCTGCTGCTGGCCGCCCGACAGTTCCGCGGGCTTGTGGCCGAGCCGGTCGCGCAGGCCCACGGTCTCCACGACCCGGTCGAACAGCGCGGGGTCGGCCAGCCGCCCGGCGATCTCCAGCGGGAGCCGGATGTTCTGCTCGGCGGTGAGCGTCGGCAACAGGTTGAACGCCTGGAAGACGAAGCCGATCCGCTCGCGGCGGAGCATGGTGAGCTTCTTGTCGTTGAGTCCGGTCAGCTCCACGTCCCCGACGTGCACCTGCCCGCCGCTCACCGTGTCCAGCCCGGCCAGGCAGTGCATGAGCGTGGACTTGCCTGACCCCGAGGGGCCCATGATCGCGGTGAAGGCGCCCGTCGCGAAGGAGACGTCCACTCCGCGCAGCGCGTGCACGGCGGTGTCCCCCCGGCCGTACACCTTGGTGAGACCTCTGGCCGTCACGGCCGGCGCCGCGCTTTCCCGCGCGTCCCACGCGCCGACCTCTCCGGTGATGGTCACGACAGCTCTCCTCAACAACGTGTGATGTTATGACGCACCAAACGGTATTGATGGGGAAAGAGGGATCCATCAGGCGTTAGGCCTGACTTGTGGCGATACGGAGGGGGTCGGGAGAAGGAGGGGCGCGACCTCCGCCGTAGTGCGGCCTCGGCCATTCGGACGAGGCGGGCGAGGCGAACGGGGCCTCACCCTCGATGGGATTCCTGCCCGAAGGCCGGGGCGCTCGCGGGTTTCTGATCCAGCGGGGTTCTCCCGAGGCTCTCGCCTCCGACCCGGGGCTCTGTCTCCGGCCGAGGCTCTCGCCTTCGGTCAAGGTTCGCGCGGCTCTCGTATCCGATGGGGAGACTCGCGTGGTTCCTGTCTCCGGCGGGGAAGGTTCCCGGCCTTCAACCGGTATTACCTCCGCGGGTATTTGATCTTCAAGGTGCCCAGGCCGACCTTGCCGGTGACACGCAGCACCGGCGCGTCAGGGCGCCCAGGTTCGGTGGCCTTGTTTTTGATCGTGCCCATGTTCGTCGTCAGCGAGTCGATCCACACGGTCCACCCACGCGGCACGGTCACCAGGATGGTGCCCATCCCGCAGGTCGCCTCCAGCAACACCTCGCGGTGCGAGCACACCGCCTCGGTGAAGTCGATCTTCACGGTGCCCGAGCTGCAACTCGCCACGATGCGCGGGGGCACCACCCAGTAGTCCTTCTGCTGCACCTCCCCGTGCTTCGTCCGCAGCTCCAGGACTCCGCTTCCGGCGCCTCCGACGCCCCCGGCACCCCCGGCGCCCAGCATGGCGAGCCCCGCGTCGTCTCGCGGCAGGTCGGCGGTGATGGCCCTCAGGTCGTCGTACGTCCTCGCCACCTGCGTCCGCTCGATCCGCTCCTCCAACTCCTCCAGGCTGAGTCGTCCCTCTCCGGTGGCCACGCGCAACCGCTCGATGACCGCGTCACGATCGGAGTGCGACGCGCGGAGCCGGCCGTCAAGGTTCGTCATACGACGATGCTAATCGGCGGAATGCGGGGTTACGATGCCTGATTCATAGGCATATACGACGACCTGTGCTCGATCCCGCAGGCTCAGCTTCGCCAGGATCCGGCCCAGATGCGTCTTGACCGTCGCCTCCGCCAGCTCCAGACGACCGGCGATCTCCGTGTTCGACAACCCCCTCGCCACCAGCACCAGCACCTCCCGCTCCCGCGCGGTCAACCCGGTCAGCACCGCCGGCTCGGCCACCGCGGAGGGAAGGTGCACCGCGAAACGCTCCAGCAGCCGCCGCGTCGTACTCGGCGCCACCACCGCGTCCCCGCTGTGCACCGACTGGATCGCGCTCACCAGATCGGCGGGCGGCACATCCTTCAGCAGGAACCCCGACGCGCCCGCCTTCAACGCCGCGAACGCGTAATCGTCCAGATCGAACGTGGTCAGGATCAGCACCCGAGGCCCACCGGCCGTCGAACAGATCAGCCGCGTCGCCTCCACCCCGTCCATCACCGGCATCCGCACGTCCATCAGCACCACGTCCACGGCGACCGTCCGCACCGCCTCCACCGCCGCGGCCCCGTTACCCGCCTCCGCGACGACCTCGATACCGGGATGGGCGTCGAGAACCATGCGGAAACCGGTGCGCAGCAACTCCTGGTCGTCGACCAGCATCACCCGAATCACCTGGTCACCCGCCGTGTGCTCCGTCAAGCCGCCCGCCCCGCCCCGGTATCGCCGACCGGCAGCCGCGCCACCACCTGGAACCCGCCACCGGGAACGGGGCTCGCCTTCACACTCCCGCCGAACATCGCGACCCGCTCGCGCATGCCGACCAGGCCGTGCCCACCCTCACGCTCCGGCGTCGCCGCGCCACGACCGTCGTCGGTCACCCGCACGAGCAGCTCCCGCACGCCGTACTCCATCTCCACCGTGGCCCTGCTGTCCGGGCCGCCGTGTTTGAGGGTATTGGTGAGCGCCTCCTGAACGATCCGGTAAACCGTGAGCTGCTCCCCCTCGGGAAGCTCCGCGGGAACACCGGACACCCGCAACTCCACCGGCAAACCCGACTCCCGCACCTGCGTCACCAGATCGTCCAACTGCGACAGGCTCGGCTGCGGAGCGTACTCCTCCTGGACACCGTCGGCCCGCAGCACGCCCACCATCCGCCGCATCTCCGCGAGCGCCCTGCGGCCCGTGGCCGAGACCGCCTCCATCGCCCTGCGCGCCTGCTCAGGATCGCGGTCGATCGCGTACCCCGCCCCGTCGGCCTGAACGATGATCACACTCACGTTGTGCGCGACCACGTCGTGCAGCTCACGGGCGATCCTGGCCCGCTCCGCGGCCGCAGCCAGCCTGGCCTGCTGATCGCGATCGCGTTCCGCTCGCTCGGCCCGCTCCTCCAGACTCTCCAGATAACGGCGGCGGGTGTTCGCGTAGATCCCCGTCATCCAGATCGCGACCGCGAACGCCGAGGCCGTGGCGAAGGCACGCAGATCAAACCCCTGCGGTACCCGCCCGAACACCAGGAACAATCCCAGCTCCACCACCAGCCCCGCCCCGACCGCCCAGCGCAGCGAACGCCGCGACGCCACCTCGTACATGGCGACGAGCACGGAGACATTGAAGAACAGGGGCGGAACCCCGGCGAGCCACTGGAGGAAGGAGGCGAACGAGACGATCGCGAAGACCGCGACCGGACGCTCGCGCATCCAGAACAGGGGCACGAACAACAGCAGCGTCAGCCCCGCGAACCCCCACAGCCCCAGCCTCTCCGCCCCCCAGGCCACCAGGTCGACCACCCCGACGGCCCAGACATTGAGCAGCGAGACCAGCAGGAACGGAGTCAGCCACAGGGCGTCCGTGATCCTGGGATGGCGCACGCTCCAGGCGCGCAATCTGCCGAACACATCACTACGATACGTATGCGCAGATCAGCGCCCTTCCCCCTCAGGGTGGAGCTCGATGTACGACTCAGGTCGCACACCGGGCCGCACATTCGGCTTGGCTTACGCAGCCTTTACGGTCTCTGGGGCACCATGGTTTCTGGGAGCGCCCTCCGGGGTGAGTAAAGGGAGATAGTTTGTGGTGATCAATCACAACGACGCCGGGTCGCGCGGTCACGAAGACAGGC
This sequence comes from Streptosporangium sp. NPDC000509, assembly GCF_042898365.1. Taxonomy (NCBI): domain Bacteria; kingdom Bacillati; phylum Actinomycetota; class Actinomycetes; order Streptosporangiales; family Streptosporangiaceae; genus Streptosporangium; species Streptosporangium sp. NPDC000509. The sequence continues at coordinate 132,276 of NZ_JBIAYX010000018.1, forward strand.
CGCGCGACCTGACGTTTTCTCTCCCGTTCCCCCGCCGCGACGGATAGCCGCCACATCGGACAGAGCTCCCTCGCCGCATACCGCTCGGCGCCTCCTCGGACGCTTCGGCGGCCTCACCGGGATCGTCGGCCTGCTCGCTCACCTGCGCACCTGCCTACCCGCTTACCCACGCGGATCCACGAGGGTCTTCCCGTCCGGCGGTGAACATCGTGCCGTCTCGTGCGGCACCGGGCGACGCCGGTCCCTCGGGTGGTCGACCTGGGCCCACGCGGGCGACTCACCGAAGCACCACCCACGGCGAAGCCGGCCGAACGCGCGTCCCCGGGTTCCCGGCCTCAACCCGCCGGATCGGACGCGGCGACGCGGTCCTCCGCGAGGACGGATTCGCGCAGTAATTGAATGGCTCTGCGTACGACCGCGGATCTCGACGCGAAGCGTCTTTCGCTCCGACAGTATTCTATGAAAAATAAATCCTGGGCCGATATTGTCACGCTGGTGTCCACCGGCTTCATGTCGACCGGTTGACTTTGAATTGTTTTGTAGGGCCGCCGGGATTCGAACCCGGACTGGCACGGACCTAAACCGTGTGTCTCCTGCCTTTGGACTACGGCCCCTCTGTTTTTTCCTGCGAAATTCTCTGTCTGTGAATGGCAATTAGGGCAGAGAAAGCGCAGATTTTCTTTTCTGTTATCCAGCCAGTTGCCATTGATGTGGTCAACGTGCAGTGTCAATGCCTGACCTTGCCAAGCGCTCCCGATCCTACAGGCCGCGCAGCGGTATGGCATCCCGATCTCGATCAAGTTGCGCCTGAGCTGGCCGGGGTTCGGGCGCGGGCTGCCCTCCGGGCGCATGACGAGAACCTGTTCGGGGCGACGGCGTCGTGGTGATGGCTGTCCTCGATGATGCGCTTGGCCGAGGAAGTGCGACGTGTCGATTCCGAAGCGCTTCAGCTGGCGGCTGATATGGGCGTGGTTGCCGCCCGCGATGGTCATGCCGAGGCGGCGGAGGACGTCGGCGATGCTGAGGGATGCGGCCGCGGCCTCCGCCAGCATTTCCGGGGTGTATTTGTATTTGGTGGGCACGCCCCAAGTCTAGGTAATGGGACCGACAATTCTTGGGGCGTGCTCATGTCATATTAAATGGTGAAAATCGGGTGTTAATCGAGGCCGAGTTCGCGGCGGAGGCGGGCCACGTGGCCGGTCGCCTTCACGTTGTAGAGGGCCTTCTCGATCTTGCCGTCCGCGTCGATGACGAAGGTGGAGCGGATGACCCCGAGGGTCGTCTTGCCGTACATCGTCTTCTCCCCGTACGCGTCGTAGGCCTTGTGGACCTCAAGGGAGGGGTCGGACAGGAGCGGGAAGGTGAGGGCGTCGTGCTCGACGAACTTGGCGAGCTTGGCCGGGCTGTCCTTCGAGACGCCGAGCACGACGAATCCGGCCGAGGTGAGTGAGGCGAGGCTGTCGCGGAAGTCGCAGGCCTGCTTGGTGCAGCCCGGGGTCATCGCGGCGGGATAGAAGTAGAGGATGACGCGCTTACCGCGGTGGCTCTCCAGCGACACGGTGGTGCCGTCGGCGGCGGGAAGGGTGAAGTCCGGTGCGGCGTCGCCCGGCTCAAGTTTCATGATGGTCCTCCGAGGAATGGTTCCCCGGTCAACTTACCTGCCTGCCCGAAGTGCCGTGGGTGGGTAGGACCTGACAGACTGATCAATGTCAAGGAGTAGGGGAGGATAGCCATGGCGGACACCGATCCCGCGGAGTTGGAACGACAGATCGAGCGCACGCGCGCGGAGTTGGCCCAGACGGTGGACGCCATCGCGGACCGGGTGAGCCCCAAGCGGGTCGCGGCGCGTGGTGTGGCGAAGGTCCGGGCGAACGCGGAGCATCTCGCCGCTCAGGTCGGTGACCTGGTGGGGGGCGCGGCGGGGCCGAAGCCGGTCAGGCTCGCCGGCGAGCCCGAGGACCTGTGGGCGGACGAGCGGCCGGACCTGGCGCCGATCCTGATCGGGGTGGGGGCGGCGCTGGCGCTCGGCGCGGTGGTCATGCTGTGGCGGCGCCGTCGTCGCTGACCGTCACCGGCCGAGGGAGCGAATGTCGCCGATGACCGATCGGCTGCCCGGAATTGAGTAGGGGTTTACTCATGTGACCTTTTTCCCGCTCGCGGACCATCGCGAGTAGGAAAAAGGAGGGGTAAATCCATGAAAAACATCATTCGCGCTGCGATCGCGGTGGTGGCGACCACGGGCGTCATGCTGACCGTGGCTCCGGCCGCCTTCGCCGCGACACCGACGTCCGCGTCGGCTGCGTCCTCGGCGTCCTCGGCGCGAGACTTCGACGACAGCTTCGAGCAGGAGTCCAGGAACGGCCTGGCCACAGTGGAGGCCGTGTACTCGGTCAGGGGTGACGACGAGGAGGACAACACCTTCAGGCTGCGGGGCGAACTGTACGACGGCGACAGGCGCACCCTCCGCCAGGGGGGCCGCTGCGCCTACGTCGAGGTGCAGGTCACCTCGTCCGAGGACGAGGACTGGGACGTCGTCAAGCGCGACAGGCTGTGCAGCTACGACGACACCAAGCGCTTCCGCGTCACGGCGCACGACGTGAGCGAGGTGCGGGTCAAGACCTGCCAGGTCAAGTATCGCGGCTGGTCGACCTACAAGTGCAGCAGGTGGGAAGAGCTCGACCTGGGCTTCTGAGATCTCTCCGAGGCCGGGAGCACCGCGGGCCATCGGACCCGGAGGACGGGACCGAGATGTGAGGAGAACGGGCACTCGCCGGTGAGACGGCGGGTGCCCGTTTCGCGTCAGAGGAAGGTGCGGCCCTCGCCGCGGTAGGTGGGGACCTCGTCCACGACCTCGTCCCCGTCGATCAGGTGCAGGCTCGCGAAGCGCTCGCAGAGCTCGCCCGCCTTGGCGTGCCGGAACCAGACCCGGTCGCCGGCGCGCAGGTCCTCCGCGGCCTGCCCGACGAGGGGGGTCTGGACCTCCCCGGCCCCCTCGTTGGAGTCGTAGCGCAGCCCGCACGGCAGGTAGGGCTGGGGCAGGCGGTCGTCGCCGGGGGCGCCGGAGGCGGGGTAGCCGCCGCCGAGGACGGTGACGACGCCGGGGGCGGGGCGGCGTACGACGGGCAGGGCGAACAGGGCGGCGGGCCGGCCGGTGAACCCCCGGTAGAAGTCGAACAGGCGGGGATGGAAGAAACCGGATCCGGCCGCGATCTCGGTAATGGCCCTCTCCTCGGTGGTCTTCTCGATGCTGCCGGTGCCGCCGCCGTTGACGAACTCCAGGTCGGTGACCTGGCGGACGGCCTGGACGATCCGGCCCCTGCGGGTGATCAGCTCGCGGCGGGACCTGGCCTGCATCAGGCGGACGGCCCGGGTGAGGGCGGGGTTGCCCGGCGGGTCGTCGCCGACCCCGGCGATCTGGGCCTCGTACGCCATCAGGCCCACGAGCCGGAAGCCGGGCCTTTTGGCGATCTCGGTGGCGAGGTCGGCGGCCTGGTCGACCTCGCGGACGGGGGAGCGGCGGACGCCCGCCCTGAACCGGCCGCCGAGGGCGAGGTAGCCGGCGTCGACGTCCAGGCAGAGCCGGATCTCGTGGCGGTCGCGGACTCCGGCGACGGCGGATTCGACGAGGTCCAGGTGCTCGGCCCGGTCCACCATGATCGTGATCTCCCGCGCCGCGATCGGCTCGGCGGCGAGTTCGGCGAGTGCGGCGCGGTCGACGGTGGGGTAGGCGACGAGCACGTCGCGCATCCCGGTGGAGACGAGCCAGAGGGCTTCGGGGAGGGTGAAGGCCATGATTCCGGTGAAGCCGTCCATGGCGAGGACGCGTTCGAGCACGGCCCGGGACCTGATGGACTTGCTGGCGACCCTGATCGGCTTGCCCCGGGCGCGGCGGGCCATGCCTTCGGCGTTGGCGCGCAGGGCCCGCAGGTCGAGGACGGCGAAGGGAGGGTCCAGGTGCGCTGTGGCCCGGTCGTAGCGCTGGCGGTCGTCCATGTCCGCAGGATAACCCCGATGCGGAGAAGATGAGCATTGTTCATGTTGCCGTATTGGCGATCAATGCTCCCGCCAGGGAGGGCTCAAGATCGTGCAAGTGGGCGGTTGATCCCCGGTCCGGCCCTGCGGGAACGCGTACACATGGCCGGATGACGACTACTCTCCAGGACGTCCTGGCGGGCTCGGGAGGCACCGGTGCCGCGGGGAACACCCCGGGCTCGGGGGGCAAGGCGGGGGCCGAGCGGTTCCAGGACGTCCGGCGCAGGTCGGTGCGGATGCTCAGGCCGGGCAGGACCCTCGCGGGCGTCCCCACCGCGCTGACGGTGTCCGCCGTGCTGGCGGCCTCGGCCGCGGTGACGGTGGGCCTGCTCATGGACTCCCCGCTCGCGCGGGTGCCCTACCGGCGGATCGTCAAGGGCGTCGGCGCGTGGAACTGGTCGGATCCCGCCGTGTTCGCCGCCTCGGCGCTCGCCGTCGCGGTGGGCCTGGTGATGCTCGCGCTCGCCGCGCTGCCGGGGCGGTCCCGGCTGGTGCCGCTGGAGGCGGGAGACCCGCACATGGTGATCGGCATCACCAGGTCCGGACTCCGCCGCACGCTGCGGGAGGCCGCCGAGTCGGTGGAGGAGGTGAACGGGGCACGGGTCCGGCTCACGTCGCGGATCGTCGAGGTCACCGTGTTCACCGACGCCGAGCGGACAGGCCCCGTGCTGCGCCGGGTGGGTGCGGCGGTGGGCGACCGGCTCGGGGGCCTGGGCGCGATGTGCGCGGGAGAGGTCGTCGTACGGCTGCGCAGGAAGGGGGCCTGATGAGGCCCTACCTGGGCAACCGGATCGGCCTGGCCGTCACGGGGACGGTGCTGGTGTGCGCCGGGCTCTACGCCTTCCTGCGGGGACGCGGTGACCTGCCGGGACAGGCGCCCGGTGCCAGGCTCGTGCCCCGAGGGTTCCCCGGGTGGCTGGCCGCGCATCCGTTGCCGGGCTGGCTGGTCGCGCTGCTGCTGGTGACGCTCGCTCTGCTGGCGCTGCGGTGGCTGCTACACGCCCTGGGATGGGGACGGTGGGGCAGGCGGACCGGGACGGGGACCGCCATGCTTGGAGTCGCTCTTAAAGAAGTCGAAGGGCTCACTCGTGTCCGCGTCAGGTACGTACGGCACGAGCGGCTGCGCATCGGGGTGGGCTGCGCGCCCGCGACCGATGTCGGCAGACTCGTGTCCCGGCTGAACAGAGACGCGGTGGGGAAGGTCCGACGGGCGCTCGGGGAGGTAGAACTCGGCGTGGTGGTTCGCCTTCACGTTCGCCGCCGCTGACTCCCCGTACTCCGGCGAGCCTGCCGTGCCTCCGTACGCCGACCGCTCACCCGTCGCCCCGTACGCCGACCGTTCGCCTGTCCCCCCGTACACGGGTCGTTCACCTGTCGCCCCGTACGCCGACCGTCGCTCCGGCTCCCCGTAGGCCGGGCGCTCACCCGTCCCTCCGTACACCATCCGGTCCGCCGTGTTTCCGTACGCGGGTGTCTCACCCGTCGTGCCGTACCCCGGCCGGTCCGCCGCCTCGCCGTACGAGGTCCTCACGGACGGGCTCTCCTCGGGAGCCCGCCCGCCGTACGACCCGTGCGCCGTCTCGTCGAAGGGGCTCGCGTACACCGGCCGCTCGGCCGTCGCGCCGGGCGAGGGGTCCTCGTCGCCGGGTCCCTCGCCCGAAGACTCCTCGTCCATTCTCCCCGCCGCGACCTCGGGCGCGTTCTCCTCCTTCTCGTGCCTGACACCGAAGGCCAGTCCGGCGGCCAGGCAGAGCAGCGGGAGGGCGGGGACGACGTAGCGGTGGTCGAAGGCCGCGATGAAGGGCGGCAGGATCAGCAGCATCGTCCCCGCCGCCCAGGGCAGCAGCACCGCGCCGCCGAACCTCCGCAGCCGCATCAGCACGCCGACCAGGCCGACCAGCAGGATCACCGCGAGGTACGGACCCCGCACGAAGCCGTACTCCTGGTAGTCGCGCAGCAGGCCCGCGTAGGGTTCGGCCATCGTCGGCGCGCCCGACGAGCCCTGGTAGGCCACGGTCAGCTGCTCGGCGGTCTTGCCCTGCGAGGCGGCACCGGAGGTGAAGGGCCGCACGGTGTCGGGGAAGACGTAGGCGCTCTGCGGGCCGGGAGCCGGGTAGACGCGCCGGGTCCAGTCGAAGATGTGGGCCACGTCCTCCAGACCCGCCCGCAGGAAGTCGAACGGCTGGGCCATGATCGCCTGGGTGGCGAAGGCGCCCGCGAGGGCGTCGCGCTCGGCCCAGCTGCCCTTGACCTTGCTCAGTGGCGACTCGCCGTCCCAGATGTAGACGGGCGGCGCCGCGCGCTGCCCCAGCGGCTCGACGGGGCACAGGGCCGCCTCGGGGCCGGTCGGCTGGATTGCGGCGCAGTCGGCGAAGGTCATCGTCCGGGCCCAGAGGAAGGTGTTTCCCCTGGTCAGAGTGAAACTGCCGTGCTCGGCCCTGAACCAGGCCGCGTACGAGCCCAGGCCGATCGCGGCGGCGAGCGTCGCGGAGAGGACCGCCCGCCACCCCGCCCGGCGGATCACCATGCAGACCAGCGCCACGGCGATGAGCGGCAGCCCGATCGTGCGGGTGACGGTCGCCGCGGCGAGCAGCGCCCCGGCCAGCGCGGCGACCCACGCCGCCGGGCGCCGTCGCCACAGCAGCAGCGTGACCGCGAGCACCGCGAGGAACTGGAAGAGCAGGTCCGCCATGACGAGGTGTTCGAGCTGGATCTGGTAGGCGTCGAACAGCACCGGCAGCGCGGCGAGCGTCGCGCCCCACCCCGGCAGCCCGCCCAGCCTGCGCAGCAGCAGGTAGACGCAGACGGCCACGGCCAGTCCGAGCAGGTGCTGCACCGCGACCACCGCGGGGATGCTGGACAGCGGCTTGAGGATCCACAGGAACAGCGAGTAACCCGCGGGACGGGACTCCAGGGGGCGGGGGGCGAGCCCGGCGTTCAGGTAGACGAAGGAATCGGCCCAGAACCACAGGGCGGGCCGGTAGCCGAGCATGGCGAGGAGGCGCAGGCCGCCACCCGCGATGAGGGCGGTGATGAAGAGCCAGTGCGACCCGAGAAAGCGGAGCGCCCGCAGGGAGCGGGCGGGGCGGGCCGGTCGGCGGGAGCGGCGGGAGCGGCTTGCCGGGGGCGTTCCCGTGACCACCGCGACCTCCCGAATCCCGCGCATGGCCACCCAGCATAGGCGTGGGATCGGAGGAGGCTGCACGTGATGCGAAATTTGGTAGCGATCGAGTTGTATGTCCTCAAGGTTCCGTGGTCCCGAGTCTCCCGCGCGCCCGTCGGAGGCCCCACCGCCCAAACCCCGAGGTCAGCACTCGATGACGTTCACCGCGAGCCCTCCCCGGCTGGTCTCCTTGTACTTGTCGAGCATGTCGCGGCCGGTGTCGCGCATCGTCTTGATGGCCTTGTCCAGCGAGACGAAGTGGCGGCCGTCGCCGCGCAGCGCGATCCTGGCGGCGGCGATGGCCTTGATCGAGGCGACCGCGTTGCGCTCGATGCACGGGATCTGCACCAGGCCGCCGATCGGGTCGCAGGTGAGCCCCAGGTTGTGCTCGATGCCGATCTCGGCGGCGTTCTCGACCTGCTCGGGGGTACCGCCCATCACCTCGGTGAGCCCGGCGGCGGCCATCGAGCAGGCCGAGCCGACCTCGCCCTGGCAGCCGACCTCGGCGCCCGAGATGGAGGCGTTCTCCTTGAACAGCACGCCGATCGCCCCGGCGGTGAGCAGGAAGCGGATCACGCCCTCGTCGTCGGCGTCCTTCGTGAAGCGGTCGTAGTAGGTGAGCACGGCCGGGATGATGCCCGCGGCGCCGTTGGTGGGCGCGGTGACGATCCGGCCGCCGGCGGCGTTCTCCTCGTTGACCGCGAGGGCGAAGAGCGAGACCCAGTCCATCGTCTGCAGCGAGTCCTTCTCCGACGACTCGCTGCGCAGCTGCCGGTGGAGCTGGTGGGCGCGGCGGCGGACCTTCAGTCCGCCGGGCAGCACGCCCTCCTTGCCGATGCCGCGCTGTACGCACTCGCTCATGACCTGCCACAGGACGAGCAATTGGTCGCGAACCTCGGCCTCGGTGCGGCCGAACGCCTGCTCGTTCTCCAGCATCAGCCCGGAGATGGACAGCCCGGTCTCCTCGCACTGGGCGAGCAGTTCGGCGGCCGTGGTGAAGGGGTGGGGCAGGACGGTGTCGTCGGCTTTGATCCGGTCGGCGCCGGTGGCGTTCTCGTCGACGACGAAGCCGCCGCCGACCGAGTAGTAGACCTTCTCGCGGACCGTCTCGCCCGATTCGGACAGGGCGGTGAAGCGCATGCCGTTGGGGTGGCCGGGGAGCGAGATCTTGCGTTCGAAGACGAGGTCCTCGCCGATGACGAAGGGGATCTCGCGCGAGCCGTACAGGGAGATGGTGCCCGACTCGCGCATGGCGGCGAGCCGTCCCTCGACCGCGTCGACGTCGACGAGCTCGGGCTTCTCGCCGGACAGGCCGAGCAGCACGGCCTTGTCGCTGCCGTGGCCCTTGCCGGTCAGGCCCAGCGAGCCGTACAGGACGGCGCGTACCCGGGCCGTCTTCTCCAGGAGCCCGTCCTGGTGGAGGCCGCGGGCGAACTTGTGGGCGGCGGCCATCGGGCCGCCGGTGTGCGAGCTGGACGGGCCGATTCCGATCTTGAAGAGATCGAAGACACTGATCGTCATCTGAATCCTTCCAGCGTGGACGGCCACGCGCGCCCTCCGGCGCGCGTGACCGTGACGCGAGGGGGGAAAGGCTTAGGACTCACCCGAGGTGAGCGCGGCGTACTCCTCGGGCGACAGCAGGTCGTCGGCGGAGCCCTCAAGACGTACGCGGAACAGCCAGCCCTCACCGTAGGAGTCGCTGTTGACCAGCGAGGGGTCGTCCACGACGGCCTGGTTGACCTCCACGATCTCGCCGTCGACCGGCGCGAAGATGTCGCTCACCGACTTGGTCGACTCGACCTCGCCGACGGCGTCACCGGAGGTGACCGTCGCGCCGACCTCGGGCACCTGCACATAGACCACGTCACCCAGCGCCTCGGCGGCGTAGGCGGTGATGCCCACGGTGAGGGTGAGGCCGTCATCGATGCCGGAGATCCACTCGTGTTCCTTGGTGTACTGCAGGTCCTCGGGAATGCTGCTCATTTTTTCCTCCTGTAGAAAGGCAGTGCGACGACCTCGACCGGCTCGTGGCTGCCCCTGATGTCGACGGCCAGTCCTGACGACAGGCCGTTGTCCACGTAGGCCATCGCGATGGGCCTGCCCAGTGACTGGGAGGGCGCCCCGCTGGTGACCTCGCCGACGACCGCGCCGTCACCGGCGACCACCACCGGATACCCGTGCCGGGGCACCCGGCGGCCGGTCGCGACGAGGCCGACCAGGCGGCGGGACGGCGGGACGTCCTTGAGGGGTTCGAGGGCGGCCCGGCCGACGAAGTCGCCCGGTTTGTCAAACCTCACCACACGGCCGAGCCCGGCGTCGAACGGGGTCAGGCCGGCCGACAGCTCGTTGCCGTACAGCGGCATCCCGGCTTCCAGCCGGAGGGTGTCGCGGGCGGACAGGCCCGCGGGGATCAGGCCGTGCGGCGCGCCCGCCTCGGTGAGGGCGGCCCAGAGCGGTTCGGCGTCCTCGGCCGCGACGAACAGCTCGAAGCCGTCCTCGCCGGTGTATCCCGTACGGGCGACGAGGGCCTCGTGCCCGGCGACGACGGCGGGCAGGCCGGCGTAGTACCTGAGCCCTTCGAGGTCGGCGTCGGTGAGCGAGCCCAGGATCTCCACGGAGCGTGGACCCTGGACCGCGACCAGCGCGTACCGCTCGGAGCGGTCCTCCACCGCGGCGTCGAAGCCCTTGGCGCGGCCGGTCAGCTCGGCGGCCACCCGGGGGTAGTTGGAGGCGTTGGCGACGACCATGAACTCGGTGGGGGCGAGCCGGTAGACGATCAGGTCGTCCAGCACGCCTCCCTCGGCGTCGACGATCATCGTGTAGCGGGCGCGGCCGGGCTCCAGCGCGGAGAGGTGGCCGACCAGCGCGTAGTCGAGGGCTTCGGCGGCCTGCGGCCCCGTCACGAAGATCTCCCCCATGTGGGAGAGGTCGAACAGGCCGGCCGCCTGGCGGACCGCTTTGTGCTCGGCCGACTCGCTGCCGTAGCGGAGCGGCATCAGCCAGCCCGCGAAGTCGGTCAGCGTCGCGCCGAGTGACTCGTGGACGCCGCGCAGCGGCGTAGGTCGGGACATGTGCGCACCTCAGACAAGGGACAGATGAGAGCATCCTCCCCCTCTGTCGTGGGTGCCTGAGAGTTTCATCCGGGTTTTACCGGACTTTCACCTTCGGCGAGGTCGTGGGACCTGCTTTCCAGAGGGCACCTACCCGCACGGTCCTTTGCCTTGAGAGGTTCGCGGGGAGGGCTTGCTCCTTCAGGGGTCCTGGTCTGGCTGTCAGGACGCTCTCCCGCACGGGTTCATCGGTGTCGCCGCCAGCCTAACCGCCCGCACCGGCCGAGCGAAATCCCCTCGCGGCACCGATCCGTGCCGGTCAGGGGGCGGCGTGCCGGACCAGCGCCTCGAACAGGGCCGACTCGTCGTCGGTCTCGGGGTGCCATTGGACGGCGACGGCGAAGGGGTGGTCGTCCACCTCCACGGCCTCGACCGTGCCGTCCTCGGCGTGGGCGGTCACGGTGAGGCCCTCGGCGAGCCGGTCGAGGGCCTGGTGGTGGTAGTGGGCCACCTCCACGGTCTCGGTCCCGAAGATCTTCGAGGTGTGGCTGCCGGGGGCGAGCCGCACCGGCATCCTGCCGTACTGGCCGGGGGCCGGGGCGTGCCCGGCGTGGCCGACCACGTCGGGCAGGTGCTGATGGAGGCTGCCGCCCAGCGAGACGTTCAGGATCTGCATGCCTCTGCAGATCCCCAGGAAGGGTGTGCCCCGCTCCAGCGCCGCCTCGACCAGTCCCAGTTCGGCGTCGTCGCGGAACGGCCGGACGTAGCCGGTCCGCTCGTGCGGCTCCCGCCCGTACCGCTCGGGGCCGACGTCACCGCCCCCGGCCAGGATGAGCCCGTCCAGGCGCTCCACCAGCGCCGAGGGGTCGCCGGCGGGGGGCAGGATCACCGGCTGCCCGCCCGCGCGGGCCACGTGGTCGACGTAGTCGTACGGCAGGAGCGCGGTGGTCGTCTCCCAGACGGTGAAGCGCGCGGGCTCGACGTAGCAGGTGATGCCGATGACGGGACGGGACATGATCTCTTTCTCACGCGGACGCCGGGGACATGGGAGATGGGCCCACGTCCTCGCACGTTATCGGGGCCGGGGTATGGCCTGGGCAAATCCCGCCACCGCCGGTCGCGAAGGTGGCGGGGCGAGGTCTACAGCGGGTCTACAGCGGGGTGACGTACGCGCCGGAGATACCGCCGTCCACCAGGAACTCCGAGCCGGTGATGAAGCTCGCGTCGTCCGAGGCGAGGAACGCCACCGCGGCGGCGATCTCGGACGCCTCGGCGAAGCGGCCCACCGGGATGTGGACGAGGCGGCGCTGTGCCCGCTCGGGGTCCTTGGCGAACAGCTCCTGCAGCAGCGGCGTGTTCACCGGCCCCGGGCACAGCGCGTTCACCCGGATCCCCTCGCGGGCGAACTGCACGCCCAGCTCGCGGGACATGGCGAGCACCCCGCCCTTGGAGGCGGTGTAGGAGATCTGGCTCGTCGCCGACCCCATCACGGCGACGAACGACGCGGTGTTGATGATCGACCCCTTGCCCTGCCGCCGCATGTACGGGATGGCGTGCTTGCAGCACAGGTAGACCGAGGTGAGGTTCACCTCCTGGACCCGGCGCCAGGCGTCGATGCCGGTCTCCAGGATCGAGTCGTCCTCGGGCGGCGAGATGCCCGCGTTGTTGAACGCGATGTCCACGCTGCCGTAGGTGTCGAACGCGGTCTGGAACACCCGGGCGACGTCGTCCTCGTCGGTCACGTCGGCCCGCACGAACAGCCCCCCGACCTCCTCGGCGGCCGCCGGACCGGTCATCTCGTCCAGGTCCACGCACACGACGCGGGCGCCTTCCGCGGCGAACCGGCGCGCGGTGGCGAGGCCGATCCCGCTTCCGGCGCCGGTGATGACGGCGACCCTGTCCTGCAAACGGTCCTGCAAACGCAGCATCGCTTCTACTCCTCGGAAATGAAGACGTTCTTGGTCTCGGTGAACGCTGACAGGGCGTCGGGACCCAGCTCGCGGCCGAGGCCCGACTGCTTGAAACCGCCGAACGGGGTCCAGTAGCGGACGCTCGAATGCGAGTTGACGCTGAGGTTGCCCGCCTCCACCGCTCTGGCGACCCGGAGCGCCCTGCCGACGTCGCGGGTCCAGATGGACCCGCTCAGGCCGTACGGGGTGTCGTTGGCGATCCGTACGGCGTCCGCCTCGTCGTCGAACGGCACCACCGACACCACCGGGCCGAAGATCTCCTCGGTGAACGCCCGGTCGTCGGCCGACCGGGGCGTCAGGACCGTCGGCGGGAACCAGAACCCCGGCCCCGACGGGCACACGCCCCGCAGATGGGGCGGTTCGGTGACGAAGGAGGCCACCCGTTCCCTGTGCTCGGCGCTGATCAGCGGGCCCATCTCGGTGGCCTCGTCGCGGGGGTCACCGACTCGGACGTTCAGCACCGCCTCGCCGAACCGCGCGAGGAACTCGTCGTGGACCGAGCGCTCGACCAGGATCCGGGAGCGCGCGCAGCAGTCCTGGCCCGCGTTGTCGAACACCGCGTACGGCGCGGTCGCCGCGGCCTTCTCCAGGTCGGCGTCGGCGAAGACCACGTTGGCGCTCTTGCCGCCCAGTTCCAGGGTGAGCCGCTTGACCTGTCCGGCGCAGGTCGCGGCGATCTGCTTGCCGACCTCGGTCGAGCCGGTGAACACGATCTTCGCCACCCCCGGGTGCTCGACCAGCCGGGCACCCGCGACCTCCCCGGCCCCCGGCAGGACCTGCAGCACCCCCTCGGGCAGGCCGGCGGCCAGCGCCAGCTCGGCCACCCGCAGGGCGGTGAGCGGCGTCCACTCGGCGGGCTTGACGATCACGGTGTTGCCCGCGGCCAGCGCGGGGGCCGCCCCCCAGGTCATGATGACCATCGGGAAGTTCCACGGCACGATCACGCCGACGACGCCCAGCGGTTCCCTGAAGGTGACGTCGAGCCCGCCGGGCACCGGGATCTGCAGGCCGTGATCGCGCTCCGGTGCCCCCGCGTAGAAGTCGAGCACGTCGGCGACGTTGCCCGCCTCCCAGCGGGCGTTGCCGATCGTGTGCCCGGCGTTGGCGACCTCCAGCAGGGCGAGTTCCTCGGCGTGCTCGCGCACCAGCGAGGCGAAACGGCGCAGCAGCCGGGCACGGTCTCCCGGTGCGACGTTCCGCCAGTGCGCGAAGGCGCGCCCGGCACGCTCCACGGCCCTGTCGATCTCGGCGGCGTCGGCCATCTCGATCTCGGCGACCGCCTCTTCCGTCGCCGGATTGATGATCTTCACATTCACATCCGTTCGAATCCCCGGAAAAGCTCCCAGTCGGTCACCGCCGCGTCGAAGGCGGTGAGCTCGACCCGGGCGTTGTTCGCGTAGTGCGCCACGACGTCCTCACCGAAGGCGGCCGCCGCGAACTCGGAGGTCTCCCAGAGCTCCAGCGCGTCGCGCAGCGTGCTCGGTACGGTCTCCGCGCCCGAGGAGTAGGCGTTCCCCGTGAAGGCGTCCTCAAGCGGCAGCTCGTTCTCGACGCCGTGCAGGCCGGCCGCGATCAGCGCCGAGACCGCCAGGTAGGGGTTCACGTCGCCGCCGGGTACCCGGTTCTCGATCCGCAGCGAGGGGCCGTGGCCGACCAGGCGCAACGCGCACGTCCTGTTGTCCACGCCCCACTTGACCGCGGTGGGGGCGAAGCTGCCCTGCACGTACCGCTTGTAGGAGTTGATGTTCGGCGCGTACAGCAGGGTGAGCTCGCGCATCAGCGCGATCTGCCCGGCGATGAAGTGCGCTCCTGTCGCCGACAGCCCGTGCGGCCCGGAACCGGCCATCACCGGCTCCCCGCCCGCGTCCCTGAGCGAGATGTGGATGTGGCAGGAGTTGCCCTCGCGCTGGTTCGGCTTGGCCATGAAGGTGATCGCCATGCCCTCCTGGGAGGCGATCTCCTTGGCGCCGTTCTTGTAGATCGAGTGGTTGTCGCAGCTGGACAGGGCCTCGGCGAAGCGGAAGGCGATCTCGTGCTGGCCGAGGTTGCACTCGCCCTTGGCCGACTCGACGTACATGCCCGCGCCCTCCATGCCGAGCCTGATCCTGCGCAGCAGCGGCTCGACCCTCGCGGTGCCGAGGAGGGAGTAGTCGACGTTGTAGAGGTTGGCGGGGGTCAGGTCGCGGTAGCCGCGGCGCCAGGCGTCCTCGTAGGTGTCGCCGAAGACGACGAACTCCAGCTCGGTGCCGACGAAGGCGCCCCAGCCCCGCTCGTCCAGCCTGGTGAGCTGCCTGCGCAGGATCTGGCGCGGCGAGGCGGTCACGTCGGAGCCGTCCTCCCACACCAGATCGGCCATGACCAGGGCCGTCCCCTCCTGCCACGGCACGCGGCGCAGGGTGGACATATCGGGTTTCATGACAAAGTCGCCGTATCCGCGCTCCCAGGACGACATGGCGTAGCCGTCGACCGTGTTCATGTCGACGTCGACCGCGAGCAGGTAGTTGCAGCCCTCGGAGGCGTGCCGCAGCACCTCCTCCAGGAAGTAGCGCCCCGACAGGCGTTTGCCCTGGAGACGGCCCTGCATGTCGACGACCGCCAGCAGCACGGTGTCGATCCGCCCCGCCCGCACCTCGTCCTGAAGCTCGGTGACGTCCACACGCCCTCCTCGTCGGGGTCTTATTGGGCTAGTGTTAGACCATTGACGTGCAGCGGGGGGAGCGTTGTCAAGGGCCGGAGGAGATAATTGGACGAGCTGTCGCGGTTGACGGCCGTGTTGCGGCCGGTGCGGGCCGGCAACGCGTTCGAGGAGACGGTGGAGCGTCTGCTCCAGGTCATCAAGCTGGGGCTGGTGTCGGAGAAACTGCCGCCCGAGCGGGAGCTCGCCGCCCAGCTCGGCATCAGCAGGGTCACCCTGCGCGAGGCCATCCGCGAGCTGCAGGAGGCGGGCTATCTGGAGGTCCGCCGCGGCCGGTACGGCGGCGCCTTCCTCACCCACAACACCCCGCCGCAGCCGCACCGGGACGACCTGCGCCGGGCCGTGGCCGACATGGGCACCGACGACCTGTCCGACGCCCTCACCTTCAGGATGGCGGTCGAGTGCGGCGCGGCCCAGGTGCTCGCCACCACCCCCCTCACCCCGGAGCGGCGCGAAACCCTGCGCGAGAGGCTGCGCGAGGTGAACTCGGCGGGGCCCGAGGACTACCGCCGCCTCGACACGGCCTTCCACCTCGCCATCGCCGAGCTCACCGGCTCCGCCCTGCTCGCCGGGGCCTGCGCCGACGCCAGGCTCCGGGTCACCGACCTGCTCAACGCGATCCCGGTGCTCCAGCGCAACATCGAGCACGCCGCCCTCCAGCACCAGGCGATCGTGACGGCCATCCTGGCCGGGGACCCGGAGGCCGCGCGCCGCGCCGTGGCCGAGCACCTTGAGGGGACCGCGGCGCTGCTGCGGGGTTTCCTCGCCTGAAGCGCGGCGCGCCTCGTACGGGCGGCCTGTGCTTCGTACGGCGCCTCGCGGGCGCCCGGGGAGACCGCCGTGCCGTCGTGACGCCGGGTGACTCCCGCGCCGATCCGGCGGTGTTCCTCGCATAGCCTGGGGGACGGTGGGGGATTTGTTCCGAGAGCGGATCATGGACACAGGGCGGCTGCCGCTGTTCTGTTTCTTCGTCGCGCTGATCGTCGTCTTCCTGCTCACCAGGATCAACGTCCGGCTCATCCGTGCCAGGATCGGCTGGTTCGGCAACGTCAACGTCGGCGAGATGCACATCCACCACGTGGTGTTCGGCGTGGTGCTCACCCTGCTCGGCGGGGTGGCCGGCCTCATCGTCTCGGGGGTCTCGGAAGGCTGGTACGCGGTGACGGCGGCCGTCTTCGGCGCCGGGGCCGCCCTGATCCTGGACGAGTTCGCGCTCATCCTGCACCTGCACGACGTCTACTGGGAGGAGGAGGGCAGAGCCTCGGTCGACGCCGTGTTCGTCGCCGTCGCGGTCACCGCCCTGCTCCTGATCGGCCTGCGTCCCCTCGGCTGGGAGGACTACGCCGGCGAGTCCCCGGGCATGTGGCTCACGATCTCCTTCATCGTGACCAACCTCGTGCTCGCCGTGATCACGTTGCTCAAGGGCAAGATCTGGACGGGGCTCGTCGGGCTGTTCGTCCCGGTCCTCCTGGTGGCCGGCGCGATACGGCTCGCCCGCCCGGGATCGCCCTGGGCCCACTGGTTCTTCGCGCCGGGCTCCCGGCGTCCGCAGCCCCGCAAGATGGCGAGGGCGGAGGGCCGCGAGGAGCGCTGGCGCCGCCCGGTGATCCGCGGAAAGATCGCCTTCCAGGAGTTCCTCTCCGGCCGCCACGACCTCCCCTCCACCCGCCTTCGTTCCCGCCACTGAGTCCGCCACTGAACCCGCCGCCGAGTCCGTCGTGGGCCCGCGCGTCCCGTGGACCTCGGGCGAACGGCGGGCATACTGGGGGACGTGAGTACGCTTCCTTCCCGATGGGACGGCGTGGAGCGGCGCGTCCCGGAATCGCTGGCCGACCTGCGCGGCCCGGCGACGGGGACGGTCGCCCTGCCCGTCCACCTCGGCTGGTCCGGGCTCACCGAGTTCGATCTGGTGAACCCGCTGCTACGGATGAGCCTCTACCGCACGGTCATCACCGGCGGTGGCCGCTCCGACGCCGAGTCGTATCTGAACGCCGAGCATCTCGTCGCCGACTGGCCGACCCTGCGCCGGGGCATCGGGCCGAGTTACCGGAGGGCCTGGGAAACCAAGATCACCGCCCTGGGGTGGGGCACCGGGACGGGCGTCGAGGCGGATCGTGGCGCCGAGGCGGAAACCGGGACGGGCGCCGCGGCGCCGGGGTGGGAACGGTGATCCTGCCTCCGTTCCAGCAGCGGATGCTGGAGGCCGCGCTACCCGCCTGCGGCAGGTTCGGGCTGGTCCTGGCGGGCGGGTACGCGATGAACGCCCACGGCTTCACCGAACGCCCGAGCGACGACCTCGACTTCGCCACCGCCGCCGAGACGCCGCTGCCCGAGGTCGCGGAGGGAATGGCCGAGGCGTTCAGGCAGGCCGGGCTGGAGGTCACCATGACGGAGGTGACGCCCCGGATGGGCCGCCTCGTGGTGAGCGACCCGGTGACCGAGCAGAGCTGCGAGTTCGACCTGCTCAGGGAGGCGTTCCAGCAGCAGCCCGTGATCGTCGGCGACATCTCCGTCGTCTCCCTGGACGACGCGGTCGGCCTGAAGATGCGGGCGCTGCACGAGCGCAGCCTCGCCCGCGACGTCATCGACATCGCCTCGGTCTCCCACCTGTACGGCTTCCGCGAGCTCGAACACCTCGCCCGCCTGCACAACGAGGAGTTCGAGCTCGCCGAGCTGGTGATGAGGCTGGAGTTCGTCGACCTGATCGCGGACGAGGACTTCGAGGCCTACGGCGTGGACGACGAGCGGATCACGGAGATCCGCCGGTTCGCCCGCGCCTGGGTGGAGGACATCGGTCTCCGCCGCGCCGAGGAGGGCGACGTCGACTACGACGACGTTCCCGACCCCGACTGAGAAGACCTGAACCGGTGAGGCCGGGGACCCAAGGGAGGCGGGGGACTCCTGTGACGCATACTCGGCTCCTCGCGGGGCAGTTGGGGGTCCTCTCTGCCGAAGGGTGCTGATCATGGGTCTTATGGAGAAGCTCAACCTGCGTGAAATGAAGGCCAAGGCCAAGCTGAAGCTGGCCGGTCGGGTGGGTGACCGCCGCAAGGTGGCCGAGGCGAGGACGGAGGAGGCCGAGGCGAAGCTTCTGAAGACCAAGGACGAGATCCTGGACACCGTCGCGGAGATGCGCAGAGAGTACGGCGTCCGCCGCCGCTGACTCCCGCCCCAGGTGTCCTGCCGCTCGCCAAGTCCCTTCCGATCGGTTTTCCGACGCCTTTCCCGTCACATGACGTCAATGTAGGTTGACACCATCGATGGTGTCAACCTACATTGACGTCATTGTTTTCATCTCCGACCAGGGCGAGCCGCCCGAGATGGATTCGTGCGCGGTAGACAGGAAAAGCGGCCGAAGGCCGATCGCGTCGTTTCTGAGGGGGACACGTTGGCGGGGGTCATATCACGGGACGCTGGAAACGACGCGGGAAACACTGAAGACCCCGGCGAACCGGGACAACTCGGCGGCACCGTGCCGGAGTCCGCCTCCTGGCGGTTGCTGGTCGCCTACATACGGCCCCACAGAAGGGCCCTGCTGCTGGGCGGGGTGCTCAGTCTGGTCGGCTCGCTGGCGGGGCTGGCGATGCCACTCCTGGCCAAGACGGTCATCGACGCCTTCGGCGAGCAGCGCTCCCTGCTCGGTCCGGTGCTCGGCCTGACCGCCGCCGTGCTCCTGGGCGCGGTCATCGGCGCGCTGGGTAACTACGTGCTGGAACGGATGGGCGAGGGCATCGTCTTCTCCGCCCGCCGTACCCTCGTCGACCGGATGCTGCGGCTGCGGGTCTCCGAGGTCGATCGGCTCAAGCCGGGTGACCTGATGTCCAGGGTGACCTCGGACACCACGCTGCTGCGGGCGGTGTTCACCAACGGCGTGGTCGAGACGGTCAGCTCGCTGTTCATGCTCGTGGGCGCCGTGGTGATGATGGCGCTCATCGACGGGGTGTTGCTGCTCATCACGCTGGGAGTGATGGTCGTGGTCGGCGGCTTCGTCAGCCTGA
Organism: Streptosporangium sp. NPDC000509; assembly: GCF_042898365.1. Lineage (NCBI taxonomy): Bacteria > Bacillati > Actinomycetota > Actinomycetes > Streptosporangiales > Streptosporangiaceae > Streptosporangium > Streptosporangium sp. NPDC000509. The sequence goes on from NZ_JBIAYX010000018.1 coordinate 151,184, forward strand.
TCATGCCCCGCATCCAGCGTGCCTCCATGCAGGCGCAGGTCGCGGTGGGCGAGATGGGCGCGGTCCTCGACCGGGTGCTCCAGGCGTTCCGTACCGTGAAGGCGAGCGGCGCGGAGGAGCGGGAGATCGCCGCGGTGGGTGAGGCGGCCCGCGAGGCGCGTGACCGGGGGATCGCCGTGGCCTGGCTGACGTCGATCGCCGGCGTCTCGGCGTGGGTCTCCGCGCAACTGGCGTTCGTGGCCGTGCTCGGCGTGGGCGGCGCGCGGGTCACCTCCGGCGTGCTGGAGGTCTCCTCGCTGATCGCCTTCCTGCTGTACCTGTTCTATCTGGTCGCCCCCATCGGCCAGCTGGTTCAGGGCTTCACGCAGGTGCAGAACGGCCTGGCCGCGGTGAAGAGGATCCGCGAGATCGAGGAGCTTCCCGCAGAGAGAGCGGACGGCGCGGCGTACGAGGTCGGAAGAGTGCCCGCCGGGGTCGTCTTCGAGAACGTCGCCTTCCGCTACGGCGACGACAGACCGGTCGTCCACGACGCCGTCTCCTTCGAGGTGCCCGCGGGCGGCCTGACCGCCCTGGTGGGCCCGTCAGGGGCGGGCAAGTCCACGGTCTTCGCACTGCTGGAGCGCTTCTACGAGCGGCGGGCGGGGACGATCACGATCGACGGCCGCGACATCGCGGACTGGCCGCTCGCCGAGTTGCGCGCCTGCCTCGGCTACGTCGAGCAGGACGCGCCGGTGCTGGACGGCACGCTCAGGGAGAACCTCGTCTTCGCCGCGCCGGGTGTGGACGAGGCCGACATCTGGCGGGTGCTCGCCCGTACCCGGCTGGAGGATCTGGTCTCCCGGCTCCCCGAGGGACTGGAGACCCGGGTCGGCCATCGAGGGATCATGCTCTCCGGCGGCGAGCGCCAGCGGGTCGCCATCGCCCGCGCACTGCTGCGCAGTCCCCGGCTCCTGTTGCTCGACGAGGCCACCTCCCAGCTCGACGCGGTCAACGAGCTGAGGCTCCGGGAGGTGGTCGCGGAGGTGGCGGCGGAGACGACCGTGCTGGTGATCGCCCACCGCCTCTCCACCGTGGCGGGGGCCGACCGGATCGTGGTGATGGAGGCGGGCAGGGTGAGGGCCGTGGGCCCCCACGACGAGCTGCTCGCCGACGACGCCCTCTACCGCGAGCTGGCCACCACCCAGTTCCTGCTGCCCGGCTGAGGCCGGCTGTCCGTTCCCTTCCCCACCAGGTGCTGCGGGGATCGGCTCGGTTGCGTAAATTCATATCGTTCATAAAGGAATAATTCGGACACTGGGTCGGGGGGCTGATTCGCCGTCCGGTGAACCGGGCATCCCCGCCTGTGCGGAGCCTCTCCTTCGCATCGGAGCGCCCGTCGGGCGCGCGCCGCATTCGATCACCCGGTCCCGTCCGTGCGGGACGAGGAGCCGGGGCGTGGCGATCGTTACGGCTACACCAGGGGGTGCCGCGGGCGTGCTGCCCGGGGCACCCCCTTCGCCGGGTTGACCGGTGGCCTCCGGGTGACCAAGTATGAATACATTCATTCATTCTTGAGGGGGAGGTCGGGCATGTCCGGCAGCCGGATCGTGCGCGCGCCGCGCGGCACCACGCTCACCGCCAAGGGGTGGCCGCAGGAGGCGGCGCTCCGCATGATCCAGAACAATCTCGATCCCGAGGTCGCCGAGCATCCCGAGCAGCTCGTCGTCTACGGCGGCTCGGGCAAGGCCGCCCGCGACTGGCGCTCCTTCGACGCGATCACCCGTACCCTGACCACCCTGGAGGGCGACGAGACGCTGCTGGTGCAGTCGGGCCGCCCCGTCGGGGTGTTCCGCACCCACGAGTGGGCGCCCCGGGTGCTCATCGCCAACTCCAACCTGGTGCCCGACTGGGCCAACTGGGAGGAGTTCCGGCGTCTGGAGGCCGCCGGGCTCACCATGTACGGGCAGATGACGGCCGGCTCCTGGATCTACATCGGCACCCAGGGCATCCTGCAGGGCACCTACGAGACCTTCGGGGCCGTGGCCGCCAAGCGGTTCGGCGGGAGCCTCGCCGGGACGATCACGTTGACCGCCGGGCTCGGCGGCATGGGCGGCGCCCAGCCGCTCGCCGTGACGATGAACGGCGGCGTGGTGATCTGCGTCGACTGCGACCCCAGGTCGATCGACCGGCGCATCGAGCACCGCTACCTGGACGTCCGCGCCGCCGACCTCGACGAGGCGCTGCGTCTGGCGTACGAGGCCCGCGACCGGCGCGAGCCACTGAGCATCGGGGTCGAGGGCAACGCGGCCGAGGTCGTGCCGGAACTGCTGCGCAGGGGCGCCGAGATCGACGTCGTCACCGACCAGACGTCCGCCCACGACCCGCTGATGTACCTGCCGGTCGGCGTGGCCTTCGAGGACATGGCCGGCGAGCGCGAGAAGGACCCGGCGGGCTTCACCCGCAGGGCCCGCGAGTCCATGGCCGCCCACGTGGAGGCGATGGTCGGTTTCCAGGACGCCGGGGCCGAGGTCTTCGACTACGGCAACTCGATCCGGGGCGAGGCGCTGCTCGCGGGCTACACCCGCGCGTTCGACTTCCCCGGCTTCGTGCCCGCCTACATCCGGCCGCTGTTCTGCGAGGGCAAGGGCCCGTTCCGCTGGGCCGCGCTGTCCGGCGCCGCCTCCGACATCGCCAAGACCGACCGCGCGATCCTGGAGTTGTTCCCCGACAACGAGCCGCTCGCCAGGTGGATCCGGATGGCCGGGGAGAAGGTCCACTTCCAGGGGCTGCCCGCCCGCATCTGCTGGCTCGGGTACGGCGAGCGCCACCTGGCGGGGGAGCGGTTCAACGACATGGTCGCCTCGGGGGAGATCGAGGCCCCGCTGGTGATCGGCCGTGACCATCTCGACTGCGGCAGCGTCGCGAGCCCGTACCGGGAGACCGAGGGCATGGCGGACGGCTCCGACGCGATCGCCGACTGGCCGCTGCTGAACGCGATGCTCAACGTCGCCTCCGGCGCCGCGTGGGTCTCCATCCACCACGGCGGCGGTGTCGGCATCGGCCGTTCCATCCACTCGGGGCAGGTCACCGTGGCCGACGGCACCAGGCTGGGGGCCGAGAAGCTCAACCGGGTCCTCACCAACGACCCGGGCACGGGCGTCATCCGCCACGTCGACGCCGGGTACGACGAGGCCGTCACCGTGGCCGAGGAGCGGGGTGTGCGCGTCCCGATGCGCGAGTCCTGACCGGACGCGCCGCGACCGGGTCCCCGCGGGGACGTACGGGTGCCGATTCGCGTGCCGCGTCCCGATCGCGGTGCGCGAATTCCCCCGGTGCCGCTCGTTTTCGTCTCCGCGGGTGTATGAACGACAGCGGGGCGGGACGGGAGGGGAATGCTCGTGGGGGTTCGAGCGGTTGGAGGGGGCGTGGGTGACGGACTCGATCGGCTTCTGGAGGGGCGGAGACTGTCGCCCGTGCAGCGGCGGATCGCGCGTTACCTGGGCGACCACCTGTCCGAGGCCGTCTTCCTGTCCAGCGTGGAGCTCGCCGACCGGGCCGGGGTGAGCCAGCCGTCGGTGACGAGGTTCGCGATGGTGCTCGGCTTCGGGGGATATCCCGAGCTGCGGCAGGCGCTGCGCCCCCTGGTCGTGGGCGGCAGGAGGCCGTCGCGGGCCAACGACCTGCAGACCGCGATCGACGTGGAGATCGACAACCTGCGGAGCGTGCGCGACGCGCTGAGCGACCCCTCCGACCTCTCCGAGCTGGGCGCCAACCTGGCGGGATGCGAGCCCCTGCCGGTGCTCGGCCTGCGGGTGTCGAGCGGGCTCGCCACCACGTTCGCCTACTTCGCGCGGCGGATCCACCCCGATGTCCGCCTGCTCACCCACGGCGGCTCCGAGCTGGCCGACGGCCTGTACGCCGCGCGCAGGGCGGGAGCGGCCTGGCTCGTCGCCGTCGTCCTGCCCCGCTACCCGGCCGAGGCCGTGCAGGCCCTGCGGGACGCCCGTCACCTCGGCCTGCGTACGGCGGTGATCACCGACCGGCGGGACGTGCCCTTCGCGGCGGACGTGGTCCTGGCCGCCCCCGTCGGCGAGCGGCTCGTCTTCGACTCGCACGCGGGCCCTCTCGCCCTGGCCATGGTGCTGGTGGAGGCGATGGCCGACGCGGCGCCGCTGCGTACCCAGGCCAGGCTTGAGGAGTACGAGCGGATGACCGACCAGGCCGGGGTCTTCACCGAGCAACCCGACTGACGGCCCGCGGTGATCGTTTTTGCCGTGGGTAAGGTGACTGCCATGTCAGAACGACCTACCGCGCTGATCACCGGCGCCTCCAAAGGGATCGGCGCCGCGATCGCCCGTGCCCTGGCCCCCACGCACGACCTGCTGCTCGGCGGACGCGACACCGAGGCGCTGTCCGGGATGGTCGCCGAGCTGCCCGGCGCGCGGCCCTGGCCGGTGGAGCTCACCGCCGTCACCGAGGCCGACGTCGCCGACATCGACCGGCTCGACGTGCTGGTGCACAGCGCGGGCGTGGTGCACCTGGGCCGTGTCGAGGAGACCCCCGTCGAGGTGTGGCGGCGCACGATGGAGATCAACGTGGTCGCGGTGGCCGAGCTCACCCGGCTGCTGTTGCCCGCCCTGCGCGCGGCGCACGGCCACGTGGTGCTGATCAACTCCGGTTCCGGGCTGCGGGCGAACCCGAGCTGGGTCTCCTACGCGGCGAGCAAGTACGCGCTGCGCGCCTTCGCCGACGGGCTCCGCCTGGAGGAGCCCGAGCTCCAGGTCACCACGATCTACCCGGGGCGGGTCGCGACCGACATGCAGCGTGAGGTACGGGCACAGGAGGGCGGCCCCTACCGGCAGGAGGATCACCTCGACGCGGACTCGGTGGCCAGGGTGGTGCTGACCGCTCTGACCGCGTCCCCGGACGCCAACATCACCGAGATCACCATCCGTCCCACCGGCAAGCCCTCGAACTGAACGCGGTGACCGAAGACGCCTCAGGTTGGGAGGCCGCCGGGCCGAGGGCGCGGCGGGCTCGCCAATGAATGGTCTCATTCACATAATGGGAGGGTGTTCGACGAGATGTGGGGTGCCATAGAGCACCTCGGACGTGACGGCCGGACCCGGGGCTACCTGCGAGACGCGTGGTCGCCCGCGGATCTGGAACTCCGGCGATGGTTCGGGCAGGAGGCCGACAGACGCGGCCTCGACCTGAGGGAGGACCGCAACGGCAACCTGTGGGCCTGGTGGGGTGACCCCTCGGACCGGCCCGGCGTGGTCACCGGCAGTCATCTCGACTCGGTGCGCCAGGGCGGCGCCTTCGACGGCCCCCTCGGCGTCGTGTCGGCCTTCGCCGCCCTCGACCTGCTGCGGGCGAAGGACTTCCGGCCCGCGCGCCCCGTGGGAATCGCCTGCTTCACCGACGAGGAGGGCGCCAGGTTCGGCGTCCCGTGCGTCGGCTCCCGCCTGCTGACCGGCATCCTCGACCCGGACAGGGCCCGCGCCCTGAAGGACGACGAGGGCGACTCGCTCGCCGAGGTGCTGCGCGCGGCGGGGCGCGACCCCGGCGCTCTGGGCAGGGACGAGGAGACCCTGCGGCACATCGGCGTCTTCGTCGAACTCCACGTCGAGCAGGGACAGAACCTCGTCCACGCCGGCGCCGAGGTCGGCGTCGCCTCGGCCATCTGGCCGCACGGCCGCTGGCGGTTCGACTTCCACGGCCAGGCCAACCACGCGGGCACCACCCGCCTGGCCGACCGCGACGACCCCATGCTGCCCTTCGCCCGTACCGTCCTGCACGCCCGCCAGGCCGCCCAGCGCGGCGGCGTGGTCGCCACCTTCGGCAAGACGCGCGTGTCGCCCAACAACGCCAACGCCATCCCCGGCCTGGTCAGCGCCTGGCTGGACGCCAGGGGCGGCGACGAGGACGCGGTGAGGGAGCTCGTCGCCGAACTCACCGACTTCTCCGGTGCCGAGGTCACGGTCGAGTCGTGGACCCCGGTCGTCGACTTCGACGCGGCCCTGCGGGAACGGGTCGCCGAGGCCGCGGGCGGCGCACCCGTCCTGCCGACCGGCGCCGGACACGACGCGGGCATCCTCGCCTCCGCGGGCGTGCCCAGCGCGATGGTGTTCGTCCGCAATCCAACGGGAATCTCGCACTCTCCGGAGGAACACGCGGACCGGGCCGACTGTCACGCCGGGGTCACCGCCCTCGCCGCCGTCGTGGAGGACCTGTGCGGGAGCTGAACTACTGGTGCGAGCTGGCCTGGCTGCCGCCGGGCGAGGCCGTCGCGGGAGTACTCGTCAAGGTCAGGGACACCCTGATCGCCGAGATCGTCACCGGCGTGACGACCCCGCCCGGCGGAGCCGTCCGGCTCGCGGGCCTCACCCTTCCCGGACTCGCCAACGCGCACTCCCACGCCTTCCACCGCGCCCTGCGCGGGGTGACGCAGCGCGAGAAGGGCAGCTTCTGGACCTGGCGCGAGCGGATGTACGGCGTGGCGGGAACGCTCGACCCCGACTCCTACCTCAGGCTCGCCAGGGCCACGTTCGCCGAGATGTCGCTGGCCGGGATCACCTGCGTGGGGGAGTTCCACTACCTGCACCACGGGCCGGACGGCAGGCCGTACGACGACTCGAACGCGATGGGACACGCGCTCGTCCAGGCCGCGCGGGAGGCGGGGCTGCGCATCGCGCTCCTGGACGCCTGCTACCTGACCGGCGGCGTCGGCACCCCGCTGAGCGGTGCGCAGCGGCGCTTCGGCGACGGGGACGCCGACGGGTGGGCCGCGCGGGCCGAGGCGCTCGTGGCCGGATACCGGGAGGATCGGGACGTGGAGATCGGCGTGGCCGTGCACTCGGTCCGCGCGGTGCGGGCCGAGCAGATCCCCGTGGTCGCCGAGTTCTCCCGGCACCACGCGGTCCCGCTGCACGCCCACGTCTCCGAGCAGCGGGCCGAGAACGCCGCCTGCGTGGACGCCTACGCCGCGACCCCGGTCCAGCTGCTGGACGCGCACGGCGCGCTCGGTCCCCGCTCGACCGCCGTACACGCCACGCACCTGTCGGACGTGGACGTCGCGCTGCTCGGCGCCTCCGGCACGCGCGTGTGCATGTGCCCGACGACCGAGCGCGACCTCGCCGACGGCATCGGGCCGGCGAGGAGGCTGTTCGAGGCGGGCTCGCCCATCACGCTCGGCTCGGACAGCCACGCGGTGATCGACCTGTTCGAGGAGGCCCGCGCGGTCGAGCTGGACGAGCGGCTCGCGACCGAGCTGCGCGGTCACTGGTCGGCCGCCGAACTCCTGAACGCGGCCACGGCCGCGGGGCACGACTCGCTCGGCTTCGCCGACGCGGGCATGCTCGTCCCCGGTGCCTGGGCCGACCTGGTGTCGGTGCGCCTGGACTCGGTCCGTACGGCCGGAGCATCCCCGGCGCACCTGGCGGAGAGCGTGGTCTTCGCCGCGACCGCCGCCGACGTGCACTCCGTGGTGTCGGGCGGGCGTCACGTGGTCGTCGACGGCGGGCACGTACTCGGCGACGTGGGCGCGATGCTCGCGCAAGCGGTCGGCGAGGCACTCGCCGAGGCGCGGGAGGAGAGGTCGGTATGACGAGCGAGGACCGTCCGGTGACGAGCACCCTTTTCGACGGCATCGGCCTGCTCTACACGGGCGACCCGGCGCGGGAGGAGATCGAGAACGCGGCGCTGGTGGTCGAGGGCGGCGAGGTGGTGTGGGCGGGTCCCGCCGACGCGGCTCCGCACGCCGACGAACGGGTGGATGTGGAGGGTCGCTGCGTCATCCCCGGTTTCGTCGACAGCCACGCCCACCTCGTCTTCGCGGGCGACCGCAGCGCCGAGTTCGCCGCCCGCATGGCGGGGCGCCCGTACACGGCGGGAGGTATCCGTACGACGGTGTCGGCCACCCGCGCCGCCTCCGACGCCGAACTCGCGGCGCGCACCGCCGCCCTGGTCGCCGAGATGCTCACCCAGGGGACGACCACGGTCGAGATCAAGAGCGGCTACGGTCTCACGGTCGAGGACGAGCGCCGGTCACTGGAGATCGCGCGGAGGTTCACCGAGGAGACCACCTACCTGGGCGCGCACGTCGTCCCCCCCGACGCCTCCTCGGCCGACGAGTACGTCCGCACCGTCACCGGGGAGATGCTGGAGGCGTGCGCGCCGCACGCCCGGTGGGTCGACGTGTTCTGCGAGCGCGGAGCCTTCGACGCCGACCAGAGCAGGGAGATCCTCCTCGCCGGGGTGAAGGCGGGACTGCTGCCGCGGATCCACGCCAACCAGCTGGGTGAGGGGCCGGGGGTGCGGATCGCCGCCGAGGTGGGCGCGGCCTCCGCCGACCACTGCACCCATCTGAGCGACGACGACGTCTCGGCGCTGTCGTCGTCGGGGGTGGTGGCGACCCTGCTGCCCGGCGCGGAGTTCTCCACCCGCTCGCCTTACCCTGACGCCCGTCGCCTGCTGGACGCCGGGGTGACCGTCGCGCTCGCCACCGACTGCAACCCCGGCTCCTCCTTCACCTCCTCCATGCCGTTCTGCGTGGCACTGGCGGTCCGTGAGATGCGGATGACACCGCTGGAGGCGATCAGGGCCGCCACGTACGGCGGTGCGAGGGCGTTGCGCCGCGGGGACGTCGGCACGCTGCGGGTGGGCAGCAGGGGGGATCTGGTGATTCTCGACACACCCACCTACGTCCACCTCGCCTACCGGCCGGGGGTACCGCTGGTGAGGCAGGTCTGGAAGGAGGGGCGCCGCCTGGTTTGAGCCCCTTTGCTGGGGTTAGTGGTGGCACTCGTCGCGGCGCAGGGAAACATCCTCCTTGAGGAGGAAATCCAAAACCATTCTCCAGGCGTACTTCTTGAGGGAATCTTTGCCCTGATCCGTCCGTTGAAAAGACAAGCGATGTGTCTGAGCGCACGGGGCCTTGAGCGAGCGGTTGGACACGTCATAAGCACGCGGAGCGAGGTGCCATCGGATGGCAAGGCCGACGGGGAATCGGACGCAGGATCAGCATGTCTCTGATCGAGACCTGCTCGGGACCTACCTGGCAGAGATTGGACGGGTGCCCCTGCTCACCGCGGAGGAAGAGGTCGAGCTCGCCAAGCGGATCGAGGCGGGTCTCTTCGCTGAGCAGTTGCTGGACGGTGGGTTGGGCGGATTGACGGAGCCGCGGATCGGTGACGCGGCCGATGAGGAGCTTGAACGGCTGGCCGTTTCCGGACAGAGGGCCAAGGATGAATTCATCCAGGCCAATCTACGTCTTGTGGTGGCCGTCGCGCGCAAATATTCCGGGCGGGGAATGCCGCTGATCGATCTGGTCCAGGAGGGAAACCTGGGGCTGGTCCGCGCGGTCGAGAAGTTCGACTACCGGCGCGGTTACAAGTTCTCCACATACGCCACGTGGTGGATCAGGCAGTCGGTGGGACGCGCCATCCACGAGCAGGCCAGGCCGGTGCGCCTGCCCACCCACGCGGGCGAGCAGATGACCAGGCTGATGCGGGTCCGCCGCGACATGCTGGCCGAGTTCGACGTCGAGCCGACCGACGCCGATCTGGCCACGGTGCTCGAACTCCCCATCGAGCGGGTCCGTGAGCTCCGCCGCTGGGCCTCCGACCCCGTCTCCCTGCAACTGGGCGTGGGTGACGAGGACGAGACCGAGCTCGGCGACATGATCGCCGATGACACGTGGGCCGACCCCGAGCAGCAGGCGATGGACATCCTGGAGCGCGAGCGCCTCGAGGAGTGGCTGACCGGGCTTGAGGGGCAGACCCGTGAGATGCTCCGCTGGCGCTACGGCCTGATGGACGGCCGCGAGCACACGCTGACCGAGGTCGGCGAGCGGTACGGCATCGGTCGCGACCGTGCCCGCCGGATCGAGCGTGACGCCCTGGCCCGGCTGCGGAAGATGGCGACGGCGGCCTGAGCTTCGTGATCCGGCACGGTCTCGTTTGGACCGTGCCGGATCGTGGGGTTCTTTACGGTGAGGCTTGTCGCCGCGGCGGCTCCGTGTTGCTCACGCTGTGGTGAGTTCCGTCGCCGCTCACGCCTGGTCGATTCCACGGTGTTCAGGTTGTGTGAGCCCGTGCCGTTCACGCTTGGTCGATTCCATGGCTGTTCGGGGTGTGGTGCGTCGCCGGTTTCTTCGCCGTTCACGCTGCGGTGGGCGGGTGTTCCGGCCGGCCGTCTCAGTTGCGCTCCGGTGGTTCAGGCCTCCGGCCTGCTCGGGCGCGGTGGTTGCGGGCTCTTTTCAAGCCGGCCGGAACACCCGCCCACCTCCGCTGCACGTGCTCTCGCCGTACGGCGTGCGGACCGTAGTGGCTTTCTCTCCGGCCGCCCTGGGTTCCGTGGGTGGCTGAAGCGATCCGTACGGGACCGTCGAAAGCGGGGCGCCGTAGCTGAAGCGCCACCTCGGAAAGGTGCGCAGGGCTGGGCGCCGGTCGGGACATGATGGGGGTCGGGAGGGTGCGGCGCAGGTCAAAGGTTCTGTGAGAGCGGCTGCTTTCGTCGTCGGGATCGTGTGCCGATGTTCATCCGAATGCGCGCGGTCGTGGCGTGGGATGTGGGACTCCGTGACAGGGCGGGCAACGTGACCACTGTGGTGAATGCTCGCTACTCCTGCGCTATGGGACGTCGGCTATTGGTAAGGGTCTGAACCGGCATGGCTCGGCCTGTTTCGTGGTTTGTTTATGTGTTCCGCCGCATTGTGTGGTGAGAGGGATCGGTGCGGTGGGGGTCTGGTTTTCTACGGTGCGCGCCGTGCGCTCCTTTCGAAAGTAACGCTTCAGTTACGGCGGCCCGCTCTGAGCGGTCTCGTACGGATCGCTTCAGCCGCACAGAGGTCACAGGGCGGCCGGAGAGAGAGCGACTACGGTCCGCGCGCCGTACGGCGGGGGCGTGCGCAGCGGAGGTGGGCGGGTGTTCCGGCCGGCTTGAAAGAAGCCCGCAACCACCGCGCCCGAGCAGGCCGGAGGCCTGAAACGCCAGACGGTGACTGAGACGGCCGGCCGGAGCACCCGCCCACCGCAGCGTGAACGGTCGCGAGGTCGAGCCGTCCCCAGAAGCCTGCCGGGGTCCGTTCCGGGGAAGGGGACCGAGGGTGACCAGGGGTTACGGGCCAGCCTATTCGTCCGGATCGAGGGGGTCCGGTGGGCGTGGCGTAGGGGTGGCGAAAGCCCTGGTAACCGCCAAGTGGAGTTGACCTGGGCTCTTTTAAGGCCATCTCCAAGTCATGGCACACCTTGTCCGAAACACATCTGAAACACCCTGCTGCCGAGATTCACAGATGTGAAACACACAAGGTCACACCTTGAAACGGTAGAAGAACACGCTGTGGCGCAACGTCAGTGCGCGGCCGGTCGATGGAGCCCAGAAGCGATCACTGCATGTGAAACCGGCAAAAGCCAATTGGAAGGAGGGTCGCTTCGCATGGAGATCGATAGCGGCTCCACAGCCTGGATGCTCGCGAGTACCGCACTCGTCCTACTCATGACACCGGGTCTCGCGTTCTTCTACGGGGGCATGACCAGGGCCAAGAGTGTTCTGAACATGATGATGATGTCGTGGGTCAGCATCATCGTCGTGACGATCGCCTGGGTGCTCTACGGTCACTCGCTCGCCTTCGACACCGTCGGAGACGGTTCGGGATTCCTCAACAAGATTATCGGTGGACTCGACAACATCGGTCTGAGCGGCCTGGTCGAGACGGCGACCAAGGATGACGGCACCGGTATGCCGAGCCTGGTCTTCTCGACGTTCCAGATGACTTTCGCGATCATCACGGTCGCGCTGATCAGCGGAGCGCTCGCCGACCGGGTGAAGTTCGGCGCGTGGGTCGTCTTCGCCATTGTCTGGGCGACGGTCGTCTACTTCCCCGTGGCCCACTGGGTGTGGGGCGGCGGCTGGCTGAGCAGCCTCGGCATCGAGGACTTCGCCGGCGGTACGGTCGTCCACATCAACGCCGGAGCCGCGGCCCTCGCGGTCGCCCTGGTGATCGGCAAGCGCGTCGGCTGGCGCAAGGACCCGATGCGACCGCACAACCTCACGTTGGTCCTTCTCGGCGCGGCCCTGCTGTGGTTCGGCTGGTTCGGCTTCAACTCGGGCTCCGAGCTCGCCGTTGACGGCACGACCGGCCTGGCGTTCATCAACACCCAGATCGCCACCGCCGTCGCGGCGGGCGCCTGGATCCTCGTCGAGAAGATCCGCGACGGTCACTCCACCACCCTGGGTGTCGCCTCCGGTGCGGTCTCCGGCCTGGTCGCGATCACCCCGGCCTGTGGTTTCGTCGACCCCTGGGCGGCGTTCGTGATCGGCGCGCTCGCCGGTGTCGCCTGTGCCTACGCGGTCGGCCTGAAGTACAAGCTCGGCTACGACGACTCCCTCGACGTGGTCGGCGTCCACCTCGTCGGCGGTGTCGTGGGTGCGGTGGCGCTGGGCTTCGTCGCCGCCTACCCGTTCGCCGACGGCCAGGAGAAGGGCCTCTTCTACGGCGGGCCGATCTCCCAGCTCGGTGTGCAGGTGCTCGGTCCCGTCGCGGTCGGCGCCTACTCCTTCGTTATCTCCTGGATCATCGCTAAGATCATCGACAAGACAATGGGCTTCCGCATCTCGCAGGAAGACGAGATCACCGGCGTCGACATCACCTCCCACGCCGAGACCGGTTACGACCTCGGCACCATCCACTCCTCGGGTGTGGCCGCCGTCAACGGTCCGGCCCCCACCCCGGCGTCTAAGAAGGTGGACGCATGAGACTCATCACAGCGATCATCAAGCCGTTCAAGCTCGATGACGTGAAAGCGGCCCTGGAGCAGTTCGGGGTCAAGGGAATGACGGTCAGCGAAGCGAGCGGTTACGGCCGCCAGCGTGGTCACACCGAGGTCTACCGGGGTGCCGAGTACCAGGTCGACCTGGTGCCCAAGGTCCGCCTTGAGGTGCTCGCCGAGGAGGAGGACGCCGAGGATGTCATCGACGTCATCGTCAAGGCCTCGCAGACCGGCAAGATCGGTGACGGCAAGGTGTGGTCCGTCCCTGTGGACACGGTCATCCGCGTCCGCACCGGGGAACGCGGACCTGAGGCGCTCTAACCGGTGAGAGGCGACGCTCGCTCGTACGCCGCGGCCCGTAAGGAACGGGCCGCGGACATCGACCGCTGGTTGACGGACCTGGTCCGCACCGCCTGCGGTACGCCGTACGGGCCTAACGGGGGAACGACGAGAAACGACGAGCGCGGCGCCCTCAACGGGGTCGCGCTCGTCGCGGTCGGGAGCCTTGGCCGCTCCGAACTCGCGCCGGGCAGTGACCTCGACCTGGTCCTGCTGCACGACGGGCGGGAGGACGTCGCGCGTGTCGCCGACCGCATCTGGTATCCGATCTGGGACTCGGGGGTCGGTCTCGACCACTCGGTGCGGACGGTGGACGAGGCGGCCAAGGTCGCCAGGGAGGACCTCAAGGCGGTCCTCGGCCTGATCCAGGCGCGGCACGTGGCCGGAGACCCGGAGCTGACGCGCTCGGCGCGTGAGATCGTGCTCGCCGAGTGGCGTGCCGACTCCCGGCGCCGCCTGGGCGAGCTGCGTGACGCCGCGGACAAGCGGGCGGAGGCGAGCGGCGAGCTGGCGTTCCTGCTCGAACCCGACCTCAAGGACTCCCGCGGCGGCATCCGCGACGTGCAGGCGATGCAGGCGGTGGCGGCGGCCTGGGTCGCCTCGGCCCCGGGTCCCCGGGTCCGTGAGGCCTATGAGTTGCTGCTCGACATCCGGCACGGTCTGCACCTGGTGACCGCCCGCGGCGCGGACAGGCTGGTGCTCCAGGAGCAGGACGCCGTGGCCGGGATGCTCGGGCTGCTCGACGCCGAGGCGCTGATGCGCAGGCTCGCCGAGGCCGCCAGGACGATCGGGCACGCCTTCGACGCCACCTGGCGCACCGTCGACCGGTTGCTCACCGGCCCCACCCCCCGTGGTCGCCGCCCGCTCGCCGACGGCGTCGTCGAGCACGGTGGAGAGGTCGTGCTCGCTCGCGGGGTGAACCCGCGCAAGGACCCGGTGCTGGTGCTGCGCGCCGCCGCCGCGGCGGCCGAGGCGGGGCTGCCGCTGGCGCCCGCCACGGTCACCACGCTGGCCGCCCAGTCGCCGCCGCTGCCCGTGCCCTGGCCGGACGAGGCGCGTGACGCGCTGGTGGCGCTGCTCGGGGCCGGCCGCGCGGCCGTGCCCGTCTGGGAGGAGCTCGACCAGGCGGGAGTGCTGGTCCGCCTGCTGCCCGACTGGGAGCGGGTGCGGCACCGACCGCAGCGCAATCCGGTGCACCGCTACACCGTCGACCGGCATCTGATCGAGGCCGCCGCGGGGGCCGCCTCGTTCACCCGCGAGGTCTCGCGGCCCGACCTGCTGCTCATCTCCGCGCTCCTGCACGACATCGGCAAGGGCTATCCCGGTGACCACTCCACCACCGGTGCCGTCGTCGCCCGCGACATCGGGACCCGGATGGGCCTGCCCCCGGCGGACGTCGACATCCTGGAGACCGTGGTCCGCCACCACCTGCTACTGCCCGAGACGGCCACCCGCCGCGACCTGGACGACCCGGTGACGATCTCCCGGGTGGCCGAGGCCGTCGGCTCGCGTGAGGTCCTCGAACTGCTGGCTGCCCTCGCGGTGGCCGACGGCCACGCCACCGGGCCCGCCGCCTGGAACTCGTGGAAGGCCTCGCTCGTCGCCGACCTGGTGCGCCGGGTGCGTTCCGCGCTCTCGGGAACCCCGCTGCGTCCCGCGCCCTCGCTCTCGGTGGAGCAGGCTTCCCTCGCCCGCCACGGCGGCGGCGCCGTGCGCATCAACGGGGGAGCGGTCACCGTGGTCGCGCCCGACCGCGCCGGTCTGCTCTGGCGCGCGGCCGGGGTGCTGGCCGCGCATCGGATGGTGGTCCGCTCCGCGTCGGCGGCCTCGGCGGGGGCGACCGCCGTCATCGAGTTCTCGGTCGTTCCCGAGTACGGCTCGCCGCCCGACCCCGCGACGCTGGAGGCCGACCTGCGCCTCGTCCTGGCCGGTCGTCTCGACATCGAGCAACGCCTGGCCAGGAGGACCAGGTCGATGCGCCCGGCCCGGGTGCCGGTGGCGCCGCCGAGGGTGAACCTGGTGGACGACGCCTCCAACACCGCGACCGTCATCGAGGTACGCGCCCATGACCGTCCGGGTCTTTTGTGGCGGATTGGTAGAGCATTTGGTGAATGTGGCCTTGACGTACGGGCCGCCCGTGTGGAGACTCTCGGCGCAGAGGCGGTGGACGTCTTCTACGTGGTCGACAGAGCCGGTCGCCCACTGACCGACGAGGTCCAGCGGGCACAGGTACGCGATCAAGTGCTCGCTGCCCTGCGATAACCGTAAAAAATCGGTCCCTAGTCGCCTTCGTAACGATTAAAGGCGCTATGTCGGTTTTGCCGATTCTTACTCGTGACCTTGTGGTGTGATGTTGTCCACTTGTGTCGTGATTGAGGGGTATCGAGAGCGGTGACTACGGCGACATCCGAGGGCGGGGGCGCTTCGGCACCCGACCGCGCTAAGCGGCCTGCCGCCCGCTTCGGTTTGAAGAACTGGCGCGTCCGTTCGCGCCTGACGGCCCTGATCCTGGTTCCGACGGCGGTGGGTGTCGTACTCGCCGGCACGCGGGTGGTGGCCTCCATCGACAGTGTGGCGGTCTACCAGCGGACCGCCGCCGCGGCGGAGTACTCCGGTGGACTCCGCGACCTCGCCCAGGCGCTCGGCCTGGAGCGTGACCGCGGTGCCTGGTCGTCGTTCCAGCCCACGAACAAGAGCCTGAAGGACAGCTCCGACGCGCAGCGGAAGACCGTGGACGCGCTGGTGAGGAAGGTGCGGCAGGAAGTCCAGGCGATCGACGACTCCTACGGAGCCAGGATCGTCGAGGCGGCCAAGAACGTGACCTACCAGCTGGACGGCCTCCCCGCGCTGCGTGCTCTGCCCGGTATCAACCGGATGGAACGATACAGTTTCATGATCGCTCCGTTGCTGACACTCCACGAGGAGCTCACCCTGGTCAGCGACGATCCGGAGATCGTCGGTAACACCCGCGCGCTCAGCGATCTGGCGTACGCCAAGGAGGAGGTCTCCAAGCAGCGCGCCCGGCTGCTGGCCGGTTACTACGCGCCCTCGCTCATCACCCCGCAGGAGATCGAGAAGTTCATCGCCTCCCGCTCCCGGATGGACGAGTACCAGGCTGACTTCGGCGTCGAGTCGACCCCGGCGAACGCGCAGCTTCTCGCGAGCGCCCTGATCGACGAGAGGGTCCACCGGGCCGAGCTCACCAAGGCCAGGGTCATCGTGCTCGCCAGCAATCCCGCGCGCACCGGGCGGCTGCTGTCGAACTTCAACGAGGTCAAGCAGTGGTTCTCGGACAACGCCGTGGTCCTCGACCAGATGCGGAAGGTCGAGAACAAGGTCGCCGGTGACGTGGTCACCCGGGCCAGGGATCTGCAGGACGCCGAGCAGCGCAACGCGATCATCACCGCGGGGCTGATCCTGCTGCTGCTCCTGCTGGTGCTCGGACTCACGGTCGTCATCGCCCGCTCGATGGTGACGCCGCTGCGCCGTCTGCGCGCCGAGGCGCTGGAGGTCGCGAGCTTCAGGCTTCCCGAGATCGTGCGACGGCTCCGGGTCTCCGGCGACGCCCGCGAGCCCGACGTCGACCTCATCTCGATCGACACCAGCGACGAGATCGGGGAGGTCGCCAGGGCCTTCGACGAGGTGCAGCGGCAGGCCGTCCGCCTCGCCTCCGAGGAGTCCGAGCTCAGGTCCAACATCAGCGCGATGTTCGTCAACCTGTCGCGGCGCACCCAGACCCTGGTCGAGCGGCAGATCTCGCTCATCGACGGTCTGGAGAAGGGCGAGGAGGACGGCCGCCGCCTGGCCGACCTGTTCAAGCTCGACCACCTGGCCACCCGCATGCGCCGTAACTCCGAGAACCTCCTGGTCCTCGCGGGTCACGAGCCGACCCGCAGGCGGAGCCAGCCGGCCAAGCTCGTCGACGTCGTCCGCGCCTCCCTGTCGGAGGTCGAGGACTACGAGCGGGTCCAGGTCAAGGTGCACCGGACGATCTCGGTCGCGGGCAGCGCCGCCAACGACATCGTGCACCTGGTCGCCGAGCTGGTGGAGAACGCCATCCAGTTCTCCCCCCGGACGAGCCAGGTCGTGGTCTCCAGCAGCATGATCGAGGGCGGCGGCGCACTGCTCGCGGTGAGTGACCCGGGCATCGGCATGACCCACGAGGAACTGGTCGAGACGAACCGCAGGCTGGCCGACCCGCCCGTCGTCGACGTCTCGGTGTCGCGGCGCATGGGCCTGTTCGTGGTCGGCCGCCTCGCGCTGCGCCACGGCATCCGGGTCCAGCTGCGCCCGCAGGAGGGCGGCGGTCTCGTCGCCATGGTCCTGTTCCCGCCCGCGCTCGTCGTCCAGGCGACCCAGCCGGTGCAGACGCCCTCGTGGGGTGACGAGCAGGCTTCCTCGCGGGATCTCTCCGCCCAGCCGTCCACCGCGGGTCGCCCGCCCGTTCAGCAGTTCTCCTACGGGCAGTCCCAGCCGGGGCTGGGACACACCCACCCCTCGTTCGAGCAGGGGCAGTCTCCGTTCGGGCAGGACCCGTTCGGACGTGATCCTTTCGGACAGACCTCGTTCGGGCAGGCGTCCGTGGACCTGCCCTCGTTCGGCTCCGCCGACCGCCCGGCCCACGACTGGCCGGTTTCCTCCGGTACCTCCGAGGGAGGTGGCCAGCCCCTGCCCAAGCGTCAGGTCAACGGCAACGGTGCTCCTCCCGCCTCCGATTTCTCCGCCTGGAGCCAGTCCTCGTACGAGGAGACGGCGGAGGAGATGCCCACGGTGGGTGTCTCCTCGCTCGAAGGCGGGCAGGAGGAGTACCTGCCCATCTTCGCCTCGATCGAGTCCGCCTGGTTCCGCCGCTCCGAGGGCGCCGGGCCGGAGGGCGGGTCCTACGAGCCGGAGGAGCCGACACCCCCGACCGGCATGCCGGCTCACGAGACACCGCGGACGAGAGAGCAGGTGGGGGCGATGGCCGCCGAGCAGTCCGTTCCGGCGGAGGAGCCCGACAGCTGGAACACCCCGGCCGACGCCGGGTGGCGCGCCGCCCAGGCGGCGAGTGAACCCTCGCTCGGCGGGGTGACCGCGGCGGGGCTGCCCAAACGCACCCCCAAGGCGAACCTCGTACCCGGTACGGCCGCGGCCGTACCGGCCGGCCCCATGCCGCCCCTGTCGCCGGACAGGGTGCGCAACCGTCTGTCGAGCTTCCAGCAAGGCGTACGGCGGGGCCGCGCCGAAGTAGTCGAAACCACCACCAGAAGCCTGGTTGACGAGGAGGAAGGCTCGTGACGACCCTGAGTCATGAGGCACGCAGGTTCGACTGGCTGATCACCGAGTTCGTCCGTGGCACACCCGGTGTCGCGCACGCGGTGTGCGTCTCCGCCGACGGGCTGAGGATCGCCAGTTCCGAGGGGTTTCCGCCGGACAGGGCGGATCAGCTCGCCGCGGTCGCGGCGGGACTGCTCAGCCTGACGGTGGGTGCCTCGCGGGTGTTCGAGGGGGGCGCCGTCACCCAGACCGTGGTCGAGATGGAGCGTGGCCTGCTGCTGGTCATGGCGATCAGCGACGGCTCCGTGCTCGCCGTGCTCGCCTCCCCCGACTGCGACATGGGTCTGGTGGCCTACCAGATGACCCTGCTCGTCGAGCGGGCGGGACAGGTGCTCACCCCGGCGCTCCGCGCCGAGCTGCAGTCTTCCCGGGGCCGGTGATGACCGCGCTCCCGCTCGGTCTCATCACGGGAGAGGCCCGTGCTCGGGATTGACGGAACCGAGGACGACGAGCCTCTGTTCCGTCCGTACGCCGTGACCGGTGGCAGGTCGGAGCCCCGTTTCCACCTGGCGATGGAGGCACTGGTCTCCTCCTCCTTCATCATGGAGGAGGACCTGGCGCTGCTCACCCCCGAACAGGATGCGATCATCAGGCTCTGTCGTTCGTATCGTTCGGTCGCCGAGATATCTGCTCTCCTGAAGGTTCCGCTCGGCGTGGCCCGCGTGCTGGTGGCCGATATGGTCGATGAGGGCTTCGTCCGTATCCACCAGCCGCATCTCAACGAGGGACAACCGGACCTCAACATGCTCGAAAGGGTTCTCAGTGGACTTCGCAGGCTCTAGCCAGAGTGGCCTGACGTCAACGAAGATCGTTGTCGCGGGCGGGTTCGGTGTCGGCAAGACCACGTTCGTGGGTTCGGTGTCGGAGATTCTGCCGCTGACCACGGAGGCGGTGATGACCGACGCCAGCGCCGGGATCGACGACCTCGGGCTGACTCCCCACAAGACGACCACCACGGTCGCGATGGACTTCGGCCGGCTCTCCCTGGACCGTGACCTGATCCTGTACCTGTTCGGTACGCCGGGTCAGCACCGGTTCTGGTTCATGTGGGACGACCTGGTCCGCGGCGCGATCGGTGCGGTGGTTCTGATCGACACCCGCCGGCTCGCCGACGGCTTCCCGGCGATCGACTACTTCGAGGAGGCCAAGCTTCCGTTCGTGGTCGGTGTCAACGGCTGGAACGGGGAGTTCCCGCACCACGAGGAGGAGGTGCGGGAGGCGCTGACGCTGGCTCCGCACATTCCCGTCGTGCGGACCGACGCACGCTCCCGCGACTCCGTCAAGCGCACGCTGATCACTCTGGTCGAGCATGTTCTGCGGGTCCGCACGGCCTCTGGGACGTCCGCGTAGTCCGGCGTTTTTCTCCGGGACGGTTCCGTGCTCGGCGGGGTCGTCTCCGGAGAAGGGGCCCGAGTCTTCCCCGGCGGGGCGTGAGCCGGGAGTCGTCAGCCCGGCACCCACTCCTTCCAGGTTAGTTTGTTGGCGTCGATCCATTTCTGGGCCGCCTGGGGGGCGCCGAGGCCATTGTCGGTCATGTCGCTCGCCACCGCGTTCTGCTGCTCGCTCGTCCAGTTGAAGTTCCTGACCAGTTCGTAGGCCCTGCCGCCGGTGTCGGCGAACCGCCTGCTCACGATCTTGTCGAGCAGGTACGGCGGGTAGTCGCACCTGATCCTGGCAGGGTCGGCGTCGCAGCCGATCGCGTACGGCGGAAGGTTGACCTTCGCCAGTTTGATCTGGCCGAAAAGCCAGTGCGGCTCGTAGAAGTACATCAGCAGCGGGGTCCGGTTGCGGGCCGCCCGCCTGGCCGCGTCGATCAGCGCTTTCTCGCTGCCCGCGTGGACGACCCTGTAGTGGAGGCCGAGATTGCGGACCAGGGCCTCGTCGTTGGTGACATGCGAGGGATCCCCGTCGAGCAGTTGACCTAAATTGCCGGATTTATCCGTTTTGAAAAGGTGCGCGTACTTATTGAGCTGTCGCCAGTCGGTGATCTGGGGATGCTCGTCCGCCATCCACTGGGGGACGTACCAGCCGACGACCCCCGTGGGGCCGCTCCTTCCCGCGGAGACCGCGACCTTCTTCTCCTCGATGTAGGTCCGCTTCAGGGCCTCCCGCCCCCAGTTCTCCAGGATCACGTCCACCGTGCCCCTCTCCAGCCCTTCCCAGGACTGGAGCGGGTCGAGCCTCACCGTCTCCACCCGGTAGCCGAGCTCCTGGGTGAGCAGGCGGCCGACGACCGCGGCGCTCGCCTCGGAGCCCGCCCACCCGTTGACGGCGATCCTCACGGTCTCGCCGTCGGATGCCCGGGGCGCGGGTGCGACCGCCTCCCCGGTGCAGGCGGCGAGTGAGAGGAGCAGTGCGATGAGCACCGGCAGGGCACGAACGGTCGAGCGGGAGCCGCGAACCTGACGCGCGGCGTCGCCGGGGGTGGCCACGGTCTCCTCCAGGGCCCGCCACCCGGGCTCGGCGGGCCGGGGTGCACGGTGAGAACTACGGATGCAGGGGGTCGAGGTATGGCGCGAATCGCGAATATCGTGCATCACGATGTCACGCTCCTCGGGAGCTCGCCGGGGATGCCTCCATCCTCCTCTGTTTGGAACGATGCAAACGGCCATAGGGGTCCGGAAGTTTCTAATAAGATTATTCGGCTGACCGAAACCGGAGTTCCAGTCGTAGCTGGAGCTCCGGATGCGGTCCCTGCTTCACCACGAATACGCATCTATAGAGCTGCGTTCGCTTGGCCCCACCGGTTGATATGTGCTCGAATTGCCGGGAACCACAGGAAATTCGGCCAGGGGGTTCATCCACCGAGAGGGCAGCGTTCGGTGAGTACACACGAGATCCAGGGCGCGGGCAGCCGCCTGCGCCTGCGGAACTGGCGGGTGCGCCGTCGCCTCGTCGCGCTCGTTCTGGTGCCCTCCATCGCCGCGGTGCTGCTCGGCGGTGTCCAGGTAGTGGCCTCGCTGCGCGCGGCGGGCGACTACCAGCGGGTCAACGACCTCGCCCGGCTCTCCGCCCGCGTCGGCGCGCTCACCCATGAGCTGGCCGAGGAACGCGATCGCACCGCCTGGTTCATCGCCCTCGGCCGCCCTGAGGGCGGCGTAAGGAACATCAGGGCCCAGATGGATCTGGTCGACGGCTCCGCGGAGCGCGTCCGTGAGAGCGGCTCGCTGCTCGGTGAGGGGGTGAGCGGGCGTACCAGGGACGAGATCGAGACCGCGATCACCCGTCTGGACGACCTTCACCTGCTGCGCGACCAGGCACTGAAGTCGACGCTGCTGCCCGACGCGACCATCGCCGCCTACTCCCTGGTCATCGCCGACCTGCTCTCCCTGCACGACGAACTCGGCAAGGGCAGCGACGACGACGTCCTCTTCGGCCAGGCGCTCACCCTGGACGCGCTCGCCCGTGCCAAGGAGGCACTCTCCCTCCAACGGGCGCTGCTCGCGGTGGTGCTCGTGGCGGGACGGTTCGAGCAGGGACAGATGGAGCAGTTCCTCGGCGCGATCTCCATCGAGCGCAACGAGCGCAGGACCTTCGCCGCCGAGGCCGGAAGCAGGGAGCGCCGCCTCTTCGACGAGACCGTCAACGGCCGCACCGCAGAACGCGCCGACCTCATCCGCGAGCTGGTCCTGCTCCGCGCCGCCTCCGGCGACTCGCTGAAGGGCCTGGACCTGGAGCGGAAGGACGACGCCAAGGAGTGGTACGACGCGGTCACCGTCACCATCGGCCACATGCGCGAGGCAGAGGAGCGGCACGCCCAGGTCATCGTCGCGCGCAGCCAGCAACTCGGCGACGACGAGCAGAACCGTGCCCTGATGGTCGCCGCGGCCGTCGCCGCCCTGATGGCGCTCGTGCTGGTGGTCACCATCTGGGTGGTGCGCTCGCTGGTCAGGCCGCTGCGGCGGCTGCGCAGGGAGGCCCTGGAGGTCGCGGGGGAGAGATTGCCCGCGTACGTCCAGCGGGTTCGCGAATCGCACGGTGGGCACGGTGAGAGCATGGTCGCCGACGTGTCACCGATCGGGGTACTGTCGCGTGACGAGATCGGCGAGGTCGCCAGGGCGTTCGACGAGGTCCATCGGGAGGCGGTCCGGCTGGCGGGGGAGGAGGCGAGGCTGCGCAACACCGTGAACGCGATGTTCGTCAACCTCTCCAGGCGGAGCCAGACCCTGGTGGAACGCCAGCTCACCCTGGTCGAGCGGCTGGAGCGCGGCGAGCGCGACGACCAGCGGCTGGCGGACCTGTTCAAGCTCGACCACCTCGCCACCCGGATGCGCCGCAACAGCGAGAACCTGCTCGTCCTCGCCGGACAGGAGGTGGCGCGGCGCTGGAGGCAGCCGGTCGAGCTGATGGACGTGGTCAGGGCCTCGCTGTCGGAGGTGGAGAACTACGAGCGGGTGACGAACCGGGTCCGGGCGGAGGTCGCCGTCGCGGGTCCCGCGGTGAGCGACGTGGTCCACCTGTTCGCCGAGCTGATCGAGAACGCCGTCTCGTTCTCGCAGCCGACCACGAGGGTCACGGTGTCCGACAGCCGGATCGACGGCGGTGGCGTGATGGTGTCGGTGACCGACAAGGGCATCGGCATGACGCTCGACGAGCTCTCCGAGGCCAACTGGCGGCTGGCGAACCCGCAGGCCGCCGACGCCTCGGTCGCCCGCCACATGGGCCTGTTCGTCGTCAGCCGCCTCGCGTTCAAGCACGGTATCCGCGTCCAGCTCCGCCCGCAGGACTCCGGTCTAGCCGCGATGGTCCTGCTCCCGGAGTCGCTTCTCGTCCTGCCGCCCATCGGGGAACAGATGCCCGGTTCCTCGCGGCCCTCGGCCGTCTTCCCCGGTACGTCGCCGAGCGCGGGGCTGCCCGCCGGTGTGGTCGGCTTCCCGCAGGGCGAGACCGGTCACCTGTTCCCCGGTGAGGCGCCCGATTCACCCGACTCGCCGTTCCCGCACGTCCCGGGTGACGCGCCCGCGCCGTTCCCGCACCGGGGAGTTCCCGTGTTCGCGGCGCCCACGGTCACGCAGGCACCTCTCACCGAGGAGGGCGGGCCGGACGCGACCGAGCGGAACGTGTGGAGCCCGCCCGCGGAGCGGTTCCGTCCTCCGGGGGAGCGAGGGGAGTTCCCGCAGCCGCCCCCCGGTCTGTTCGATCCTCTTCCGGGATCGTCCGACCCCCTCGCCGGCGAGGTCCCGGCCGAGCGGGAGGACGACTTCCTGCCGATCTTCGCCGCGGTCGAGTCCGCCTGGTTCCGGATCGCCGATCCCGCCGGGGACTCCGGTGCGGAGACGGCCCGCCCCGAGGGGGACGACGCTCCCGACGACTCCGCGCCGGAGGAGTCGCCGGTCGAGCCGGAGCCGTGGACCTCGCCCGGTGACAGCGGCTGGCAGGCCGCGCAGGCGGTGAGCGCTCCGGCGCACGGCGGTACGACCGAGGCAGGCCTGCCCAGACGCACCCCCCGGGCCAACCTGGTCCCCGGCTCGGTCGCGCCGGTCGCGGGACCCGAGCCGTCCCCCGCGCCGGACGCGCCGCGCCTCTCGCCGGAGCAGATGCGCAGCCGCATGTCGAGCTTCCAGGAGGGTGTGCGCAGGGCACGCAACGAGCTCCCGGACAGGGAGGGGTAGCGTGCGGGCCGACAACCGGGACCAGGGGCGGGAGCTTCCCGACGGCCGGGCCTCCTCATGGCAGGAGCGGTGGGACGACACGCCTCGGTACGGGTTTTCCGCCGGGGCGCGGGGATACGGCTTTCCGGAGGAGAGGGCGGGGTTCGTGCCGTTCGTCGGCGCGGCCGGGGCGCGGGGATACGAGGCTCAGGAGGAGACGGCCGGGGCCCGGCGGGGCGGGCGCTTCGGATACGCGTCCGAGGACGAGGACGAGGAGCCGGCCGAGGAGGAGAGCTCGCTGATCCGGATGTACGCGGTGACCGGGGGGCGGGTCGTCCCGAGTTCCAAGCTCGCCATGGAGGCACTCGTCTCGACCACGACCACGGCCCCGCTCGGTCTCTCCTATATCCGGGAATATCGTTTCATCAGCGATCTGTGCCGAAGTATCCGCTCGATCGCTGAGATATCCGCGCTTTTGGGGGTCCCCCTCGGCGTCACCCGCGTCCTGGTCTCCGACATGGAGTCCGAAGGGCTGGTGCGGATCCACCACCCCCGGGTCAGCGCGGCGGGTCCCGGGCCCGACCTCCTCGAACGCGTACTCAACCACCTCAAGGAATAGGCCCGTTCCTCGCACGCGCCGCGTCTCACGGAGATCCGGTACGGGTGCGGAACACGGGACGGCGGGCGTCCCGCGTCAGGCGGAGCGGACGCCGGTCTCAGGCGAGCCACCAGCGGGCGGCGACGAGCTCGGCCACCAGGGTCTCGGTCAGGAGCGCCACGTCGGGGTCGTCGTCGTGGCGGTAGCGGACGGAGGCCTTGGCGCCGGGAAGCTCGCCGCCGACCGTCAGGACGGTGGAGCCGCGCTGCCGGATCCAGTCCATGGCCTGCTCGTCGTAGCGGGAGCCGGGGAAGAGGATGGCGCGGTAGTCGAGGGTCTTGGTGAGGTAGACGTCCACGTGGGCCCAGTCACCGGTCTCGCACGCGTCGGCCGCCCTGCGGGGCCCCTCGCGGAACATCAGGGCCGACTGCTCGGCCGAGGACAGGTGCTCGGCGGGAGCGATCGTGTAGACGCCGTTCGGGCCGTCGAGCAGCGTCGCGACCGGCTCCAGCCACTCGTCGCGGCGGTCGAGCAGGTCGGCGGTGGCCTCGGCCGTACGGCTGATCAACCCGGGTACGTCCCCGCCCGATGCGGTGAGACGCTCGCCGAGTGCGAGGAGCAGGGCGAGGGTGTGCTGGAAGGTCCGGCAGGAGACACCGCCGCGCTCCTCGCCCGCCACCATCGGGACCACCAGGTCCGCACCCTCGGTGACGGCCGAGTCCGGGTGGTTGGTCAGCGCGAGGACGAAGGACCGGCCCCGGTGGCGGGCGACCGCGTCCAGGGTCTCCCGGCTGCCGCCGGTGGCGGAGATGGCGACCACCAGGGTGTCGGGGCTCGGCGGGTAGGACGCCGCGGCGGAGGCGTACTCGGCCACGGCGTCGATCCCCGCGGCCCGCAGGCGCAGCGCGGCCACCTGGGCGGCGTACCGGGAGCTGCCCATGCCGAGGAGGAGCACCCGCCGGATTCCGGCGGGAATCCCCGCGAAGGGATCGCCCGCCTCCAGGGTGCCGGCGAGGGCGGCCAGTGCGGCGGGCTTGGCCTCCAGGTCGGCGAGGTACAGGTCGGGAATCACGGGGTCTCCTTCGTGGGGAACAGCGGATTCGGCGGGTTCGCCGGGATCAGCGGTATCGGGAGCGCAGCACGCCCATCGGGGCGTAGCGCCAGCGGGGAAGATGCCTGGCCGCGTAGACGAGCTCGCGGCACTCCTGCTCGATCTCGAAGGGGCGCAGCAGGGAACGGTCCAGCAGGGCGGCGTGCCCCAGCTCGTTCAGCCGCCTGAGGTAGGCCGACTCCAGGGCGGCGCGGGCCGTGGTGGACCACCCGGCGATCATCGCGGGGTCCGCGTCGCGGCGCCTGATCGCGACCTGGCCGACGTGTTCGAGGCTCGTGGTGAGCTGGGCGAGGTCGCGGGCCGCGGGCTGGAAGGGGTCGGCGCCCGCGACGGTCGGGTTGCCGTCGAAGTCGATCACCGCGTAGCCGTCCCGCCAGCGCAGGATCTGGCCGACGTGCAGGTCCCCGTGGATGCGGATCAACGGGGTGGCCCCCACCCGGGCGAGGGGCGCCAGCTCGGCGCGGAGCGCGTCGGCGCGCTCCGCGAGCCAGTCGCCGTCCTCGCCGTCGGTCAGCGCGAGTGCCTCCGCCAGGGCCTCGCCCGCCCGGAGGGACCACGGGCTCTCTCCCGCCCGTACCGCCTCCGCCCGCCTGACAGGGGTGGGGAAGGTCGCGGAGGGGGTCGCCATCGCCGCGTGCAGGTCGGCGGCGAGGACGCCCAGGTCGACGGCGAAGGAGGTGCCGCGCGAGACGGCCTCGTCCACGCACCACTCCCAGCCGTCACCGGCCCCGGGCAGGTACGCGGTGACGAGGGCGAGCAGCAGCTCGGAGCCGTCGTCGGCGCGCCGGGAGACGGACGCGTACGGCGTCGCGGTCGCGGTGAAACCGACCGACGTGAGGTGCGCGAACATGTCGGGTGTGGGGTGGGGGAGCGGCGCGGGCGGGGTGAGCCATTTCACAACGACCTTCTCGCCGACGACCACCGAATAGTTGGTCTGATCGACCTCGAACCCTCGTTCGGCCGCTGCACTCGATGACGATTGAGTGTCGATTGAGGAAAGAGAAGTGATCGTTACGGGGAGTGAGTGGAATCTCCGTACACCGAATGGGGCGGGAACATCACAGGTCAGAGCCTCGACGAGCTCGCCGGTCCGCCCGTCGCCGGCCTTGGGGACCGTGTCGATCCGGTGCCAGATTGAAGCAGGATTTAACAAACGGACCAAACTCTCCAGTGGTGATGTCGGTGGAAGTCTTGCTCAAGTTAATGTTGACTGCAACACTCCTGCTTTGGTCTGCCGTGTCCCTTACGGCCGGTCTACCCCACTTACACTGAATTCTGAAGGAGTAGCGGTCGTGTCCCGCACCCGGTACACCCGTCGTCTTCCGGCCGCCGCCCTGGCCGCCGGTCTCGCGCTCGCAGTCTCGGCATGTGGCGGGGAGGCCGCGGACTCCGCCGCGCCCGCCGCCGGTGCCTCGACGGCGCAGCTCAACCCCAACGCGGACCTTTCCAAGCAGAGCATCACCATCTCTGTCTGGACAGGCTATACGCCCGAGGACCTGCCCCAGAGGATCAAGGACAACCTCAAGACGACCCTCAAGGTGACGGAGCACGCCACCAACGAGGACGTCATGGCGAAGCTCACCAGCGGCGCCGACACCGGCATCGACGTGGCCTTCGTCTCCGGCCAGTACGCCCAGGCGCTCAACGAGGCCGGACTGCTCGAGCAGCTCAGCCCCGAGCTGATCCCCAACCTCGCGAACCTCTACCCCGAGGCCAAGGAGCTGTCCTACGACAAGGGCAACGTCTTCTCGGTTCCCTACACCTGGGGCACCACGGGCATCTGCTACCGCACCGACCTGGTGAAGACGCCTCCGACGAGTTGGAACGATATTCTCAACCCGCCGGCGGACGCGGTGAAGAAGGTCACGATGATGACCACCGAGCGCTGGCTCGCCCTTCCCGCCATCAAGGCACTCGGCTACTCGGTCAACACCAGGAGCGACGAGGAGCTCGCCAAGGTCAAGGCGAAGCTGGAGGAGGCCAAGCCGAAGCTGCTCAAGTACGAGGACGTCACCTTCGGAGACATGCTCAAGAGCGGCGAGGCCGTGATGGTCGAGGCGTGGGACGGCTGGTGCCCGACCACCGAGAAGAACATCAAGTTCGTGGTGCCGAAGGAAGGCAGCGACCTGTGGGTGGACACCATGGTCGTGCTGAAGTCCTCCAAGAACAAGGAGGCGGGACACGCCTTCATCAACTACATCCTGGACCCGAAGGTCCACGCCTGGGCCGCGGAGAACATCCTCTACAAGGTCCCGAACAAGGCCGCGATGGACGCGCTGGACCCCAAGCTCAAGGCTGACAACGCCCCGCTGCAGATGAGCCCCTCCGACCTGCTCAAGGGCGAGTCGATCATCGACCTGGGCGAGGACTCGGCCAAGTTCACCCAGCTCGCGACCGAGGTCACGGCGAAGCAGTGACACGTTCCGCCGTTTCCGGCGCGTCCGCGAGATCGCGGGCGCGCCGGTCGCGTGCGCTGGGAAGGCTCGTCTTCCTGGGGCCCGGCCTGATCTACCTGCTCGTCTTCCTGCTGGTACCGCTCGCCCTGCTCATCAGCTTCACGATCTTCCGCAGGGGCCGGTTCGGCGGGGTGGTCTACGAGGTCACCGGGAAGAACTTCACCCGGCTGCTCGACCCGCTCTATCTGGAGATCGTGCTCGGCTCGCTGAAGCTGGCCACGATCGCGACACTGATCGCCCTGCTGGTGGGCTATCCGACGGCCTATCTCATCGCCCAGCTCCCGCGGAAGTGGAAGACGATCGCCCTGGTGGCGATCGTGCTGCCGTTCTGGACCAACTTCCTGATCCGCATCTACGCCTGGATCATCCTGCTGAGCGGTCCGGGCCTGGTCAACAGCACGCTGATGGACCTGGGACTGATCGACAGCCCGCTGGAACTGCTCTACAACCAGGGCACCATCGTCACCGGCCTGATCTACTCGTACCTCCCGCTGATGGTCCTGCCGCTGTACGCGGCGATCGAGAAGCTCGACCCGCAACTGCGCGAGGCCTCGGCGAACCTCGGCGCCTCACCCGCGCGCACGTTCGTGTCGGTGACGCTGCCGCTCACCCTGCCGGGGGTGCTCACCGGCTGCCTGTTCGTCTTCGTGCCGAGTTTCGGCAACTTCGTCATCCCCGAGCTGCTCGGCGGCGGCCGTTCCATCATGGTCGGCAACCTGATCAGGGACCAGTTCCTCAAGGCGCGCGACTGGCCGTTCGGGTCCACCCTCGCGCTGGCGCTGATCGCCGTGCTGATCGTCCTGCTGCTCCTGCAGGCCTGGAGTACCCGACGTGCGTAGATCACGCCTGCTGTACGTCCCCTTCTGGGTGACCTACGTCTTCCTCTACACGCCGATCGTCGTGCTCGTCGTGATGTCGTTCAACGCGGGCGAGTCCCCCTACGTCTACGAGGGCTTCAGCCTGGACTGGTACGGCGTCCTCGCCAGAGACGCCAAGATCCGCGAAGGACTGGTCAACACCCTCGTCGTGGCCGCGGGCTCCACCGTGCTCGCCACGGTGCTCGGCACCCTGCTCGCCGTGGGCCTGGCCAGGCACACCAGGTCGCGGACGCTGGACGCGCTCGGCGTGCTGCCCGCGATCCTGCCCGACCTGGTGCTCGCCATCGGGCTGCTGGTGTTCTACGCCACGATCAAGTCGACCCTCGGGCTGCACTCGGTGCTGCTCGCCCACACGGTCTTCGGCATGGCGTTCGTGACCGCCGTGGTCCGCACCCGGCTCACCGGCGCCGACACCTCACTGGAGGAGGCGTCCAGAGACCTGGGGGCGACGCCGTTCACCACGTTCCTGCGGGTGACGTTGCCGCAGCTGGCGCCGGGCATCATGGCGGGGGCGCTGCTGGCGTTCACCCTCTCGATCGACGAGTTCGTCATCGCGTACTTCACGGCGGCGCCCACCACGCCGACCCTGCCCATCGTCATCTACTCAATGGTCCGCTTCGGGGTCACCCCCGAGATCAACGCGCTGGCCACGCTGCTGCTGCTGGTGAGCTTCACCGCGGTCATCGTGACCCAGCGGATGACCCGACTGACGGAGTCGCTGTCCTAATGCTGAAGATCACAGGTGTCAGCCGCCGGTTCGGCGACGTCACGGCGCTGTCGGACGTCTCCCTGGAGATCCGGCAGGGCGAGTTCTTCGCGCTGCTCGGTCCCAGCGGCTGCGGCAAGACGACGCTCCTGCGGATCCTGGCGGGCTTCGAGACACCCGACGAGGGCTCCGTCACGCTCGACGGCGACGACCTGCTCGGCCAGGCGGCCCACCGCCGCCCGGTCAACCTGATGTTCCAGTCGTACGCGCTGTTCCCGCACATGACCGTGGCGAAGAACGTCGCCTACGGCCTGGAGCGGGAGAGGCTGGGCAGGGCGGAGATCCGCAGCAGGGTCGACGAGGTGCTGGAGAAGGTCGGGCTGGACGCCATGGCCGGGCGCAGGCCGCATCAGCTCTCCGGCGGCCAGCGCCAGCGGGTCGCGCTCGCCCGCGCGATCGTGAAGCGGCCGCGCCTGCTGCTGCTCGACGAGCCGCTGTCCGCGCTGGACAAGAAGGTGCGCGCGGAGATGCAGCTGGAGCTCAAGCGGCTGCAGAACGAGGTCGGCATCACCTTCGTCGTGGTCACCCACGACCAGGAGGAGGCGATGTCGCTCGCCGACAGGATCGCGGTCTTCAACGCCGGCTCGGTCGAGCAGGTGGACGCCCCGGTGGAGCTGTACGAGCGCCCGCGCACCCCGTTCGTCGCCGACTTCGTGGGGGCGAACAACATCTTCCCCGGCAGGGCCTGCTCGGTCGGCCTGGCCGGCGACGGGCTCGGCATCCTTCCGGGGGTCTCGAACCTGCCCGACGGCACGCCCGCGCTGCTCGCCGTACGGCCGGAGCGGCTCAGGATCGGGAACGAGGGGGTGCTGCGCGGCGAGGTCGTCGACGTGAGCTTCTTCGGCGGCGTCTCGCACGTGTCGGTTCAGGTGGGCGGGCGCTCCACGCCCGTCCTGGTGGCCACCCCGGGGGCCACGCAGGTGCGGGCGGGTTCCGTCGTCGCGCTCGGCTGGGCGGACGGGGACGGAGTGCTGATCCCTCAATGAGAAGACTTGAGCGGGTTGTTCGTCGCGGTCCTGGCGTAGACGAGGATGAGTTCCGCCGCCTCCTGCGGGCCGATAACCGGGTGGCGGGCCGTTATGCGATAGCCGTACGCGTCTTCGAGCGCGACCAGGTTGCGGGCGATGGGCAGGGAGTCGCCCGACAGCCTGAAGGTCTCCAGGGCGGCTCCGGTGTCGAGGATGCTCTGGTAGAGCGAGACCTGGCGGTCGTAGAGGGTGGTCAGCAGGAGGGCGTACATCCTGTTGCGGGCCGCGGCGCCGCCGAGTTCGTTGAGCAGCCGGACGTCCGGATCGTCCGGGCCGTGCGGCAGCCCCGAGCGGATGGTCACCACGAGCTTCTCCGCGGGGTCGCGCATCCCGCTGATCCGCTTGAGTCGCTGCTCGTAGAAGCGTTCCATCCCGGCGTGGTGGGCGTCGACGAGCAGCTCGCTCAGGCGCGGGTAGTGGTAGAGGACCGCTCCGGACGTGAGACCGGCCTCCTCGGCGACGTGGTTGAGATGCACCCCCTCGGTGCCGTGCCGGACGATCGCCCGGTGTGCGGCCGCGATGAGATCCAGGCGCCGGTCCGCCCGTCCCTTGCGCGTCATACTCCCCCGTTCGTTGAAAACCACGCTCTGTGCCGGGGTCCATAGTGGCCCTTTCCCCGCGTTTTTGCCAGCCGAGAATTGAATCATTCCTAAAGAGCCGCAACCCCTAGACGCAAGGAGGCGTGATGTCGCTCACGATCCTGTTCATGCCGGAGAGTGCCTACGGGCCCACGAACAACTGCATCGGCATCGGTGACATTCTTCGTAAGCGCGGTCATCGAGTCGTTTTCGCAGCTGAGGCCTCATGGAAGGGTAAATTGGAGGCCCTTGGATTCGAGGAGGACCTTGTCGATCTCGCGCCGCCCTCCGAAGAGGAGCAGGACGCGGGACAGTTCTGGAAGGACTTCATCAGGGACACCGCCCCTGAATACAGGAAGTCGACCCTGGAACAGCTGGAGACGGTCACCAAGCCGATCTGGGACGCGCTTATCGACGGTGCCAAGTACTGCGAGCCTCAACTGAAGGCGATTATCGAGCGCGTCCGGCCGGATGTCATCGTCGAGGACAACGTCATCGCCTTCCCCGCGCTGGTGACGGCGGGCAAGCCGTTCGTCCGCATCGTGTCCTGCAACCCGCTGGAGGTGCGCGGGGAGGGCGTCGCCCCGGTCTTCTCCGGGCTTCCCGCCGACGACCGTTCCGAGTGGGACGCCTTCAACGCCGAGTACGACCGCACCCACCGCGAGATCTGGACGGCCTTCAACGAGTGGGTCGTCGAGCAGGGCGCCCCCGCGCTGCCGGACCTGGACTTCATCCACGAGGGCGACCTCAACCTGTACGTCTTCCCGGAGATCGCCGACTACACCGACGCCCGGCCGCTGGGCGACTCCTGGCACCGCCTGGACTCCTCGGTGCGCGAGACGGACGAGAGCTTCGAGCTCCCCGACTCGCTCGCCGGCCAGGAGGGGCCGCTGGTCTACTTCTCGCTCGGCTCGCTCGGCTCGGCGGACGTCGGCCTCATGCAGCGGGTCGTCGACGTGCTGGCCACCACCCCGTACCGCTTCATCGTCTCCAAGGGCCCGCTGCACGAGGAGATCAAGCTGGCCGACAACATGTGGGGTGCCGAGTTCGTCCCGCAGACGAAGATCATTCCGCTGGTCGACCTCGTCATCACGCACGGCGGCAACAACACCACCACCGAGGCGCTGCACTTCGGCAAGCCGATGATCCTGCTGCCCCTGTTCTGGGACCAGTACGACAACGCGCAGCGCGTCGACGAGCTCGGCTACGGTGTGCGCCTGTCCACCTACGGCTTCTCCGACGAGGAGCTGACCGGCGCGCTGGAGCGGCTGCTGGGCGACACCGCGCTGCGCGAGCGCCTGGCCGCCGCGGGTGAGGAGATCCGCCGCAGGGACGGCCTGCGCAAGGCGGCCGACCTGATCGAGCGGGCAGGGGCCTGATCGCTTTTCGCATCACCACGACAAGGGAAGTTCCATGGGCAAGTTGATCAATCCGGCGACCGGCGACCTCCTGCGGGAGGTGGCCGAGACCTCGATCGAGGAGGTGGCCGCCGCCGTGCGGCGGGCCCGCGCGGCGTTCGAGGAGTGGAGCACGGCGACCCCGGCCGAACGGTCCAGGGTGTTGCTGCGCTTCGCCGACCTCGTCGAGGCCGACGCCGAGGAGCTCACCCGGCTGGAGGTCATCGAGACCGGCAAGCCCGCCGCGGTCTTCCGCGACGGTGAGCTGCCGTTCGCGGCCGACAACCTCCGCTTCTTCGCCGGTGCGGCCCGCTCCCTGGACGGCACCGGCGCGGGGGTGCTCAGCTCCGGCTACACCTCGGTGCTGGTACGCCGCCCGGTCGGGGTCGTCGGATCGATCGCCCCCTGGAACTTCCCCCTGGTCATGGCGGTATGGAAGATCGGTCCCGCGCTGGCGGCGGGGAACGCCGTGATCATCAAGCCCGCCCCGCAGACCCCCGGCACCACGCTCAGGATGGCGCGGCTGTTCGCCCGCGCCGGCGCGCCCGACGGTCTGTTCCAGGTCGTTCTGGGCGACGCGGAGGTGGGCGAGGCCCTCGTCACCGACCCCGGCGTCGACATGGTGAGCGTCACCGGCTCCACCGCGACCGGCCGCGCCGTCATGCGTGGCGCCACCGGCTCGCTGAAGCGGGTCCACCTGGAGCTCGGCGGCAAGGCGCCGGCGCTGGTCTTCGGCGACGCGGACCTGTCCGAGATGGCGAGGGGCGTCGCGATGGGCGCCACCTACAACACCGGCCAGGACTGCACCGCCGCGACCCGGGTCTACATCTCCCGCGACGTGTACGAGGAGTCGGTCGAGGCGCTGCACGCGACGCTGGCCCAGATCACGGTGGGCGACCCCTGGGACCCGGCCACCGACATCGGTCCGCTGATCTCCGCCGCGCACCGCGACCGCGTTCACGGCTTCGTCGAGCGCGCCGCGGCCGCGGGCGCCTCGGTGCTCCACGGCGGTGTCCCGCTCGAAGGGCCCGGTTTCTACTACCCGCCCACCCTGATTTCGGGCGCGGCGCAGGACAGTGAGATCGTTCAGGGAGAACTTTTCGGTCCGGTGCTCGTGGCCCTGCCCTTCGACGGTGAGGACGAGGCGGTACGGCTCGCCAACGAC
Organism: Streptosporangium sp. NPDC000509; assembly: GCF_042898365.1. Taxonomy (NCBI): domain Bacteria; kingdom Bacillati; phylum Actinomycetota; class Actinomycetes; order Streptosporangiales; family Streptosporangiaceae; genus Streptosporangium; species Streptosporangium sp. NPDC000509. The sequence goes on from NZ_JBIAYX010000018.1 coordinate 185,159, forward strand.
ACTCCCTACGGCCTGGCCTCCTCGGTCTGGTCCAGGGACGTGGCGAGGGCGCTGCGCGTCTCGCACCGGCTCGACGTGGGCGTGACCTGGGTGAACGACCATCTGCCCATCGCGTCCGAGGCGCCGCACGGCGGTGTCAAGGGAAGTGGCTTCGGTAAGGACATGAGTCAGGAGGCGGTTCAGGAATACTCTGTGACCCGCCATCTGATGATCAAACATCAGGCTCCGGAGGTGAGGGATTCCTTCCGACCGGCCTGACGGCTTTGATGCCGCATGTCCCTTTTGTGGGGATATATCCACACTTACTCCATTCGAAGTGACATAAAGGATGTGCTCAAATTGCTTCCGCCGCTTCCAAATCCGGCGAGGGGTTACGTAGGCCAGTGATGACACAAGACCGCCGGAGCCACCGCGCGTCAGGGGTGGGCAGTCGACTCCTGCCGGCGAACTGGCGCGTGCGTCCCCGTCTGGTCGCGCTGATCCTGCTCCCGACCGCCGCGGCCGTACTTCTCACCGGCCTCCAGCTCACCACGGCCCTGTCCACGGCCGACGGATACCGCCGGATGAGCCAGGTCGCCGGACTGGTCGATTCGCTCGGCACCCTCTCCCACGAGATGGCCGAGGAACGCGACCTCACCGCCTGGTACATCGCCGCCACCACCCGCGCCAACCTCAACAAGGTGCGGGATCAGCGCGACGTGGTCGACCGGAGCAGTGGCCAGGTGCTGGCCGCCATCGACGCCCTCGACTCCTCGCAGGCCACCCGCGTCCGTACCGAGGTCGCCCAGATCCGCCGCTGGCTCAACGGGCTCCCCGGCCTGCGCAGGCTGATGGCCGAGGGGAGCGTGCTCCCCCGAGCGGCCCTCGGCATGTACACGCGGATGATCACCGACTTCATCACCCTCCACGACGACCTGGGTCGCAGCGGCGGCGACGAGCGCCTCATCGGAGACGCGCTCGCGCTGGGCGCGCTGACCCGGGCCAAGGAGCAGGTCGCCAGGCAGCGGGGAACGCTCCTGATCAGCTTCCTCGACCGTAAGTTCGACTTCGACGACCCCGCCGACCTCCTCGGCGCCTACCGGAGCCAGCAGAGCGAGGAGAACGCCTTCCAGGCCACCGCCTCGGCCACCGACGTCAAGAGCTTCCGCGACTCGGTGAACGGCCCCAAGGTCGACCAGGCCGACGCCACCCGTGCCCTCGTCATGTCCCTCATGCGCGAGAACAAGCCGCTGGAACGGATGACCGGCCGCACCTGGGCCAGGAGCGCGGCCGTCTGGTACGACGACTCCACCGCGGCGGTGGAGGGCATGCGGACCGTCGAGCGCCGGCTGGCGTCCGCGGTGGTCTCCCGCAGCCAGGAGATGCAGAGCGCCGAGCAGCGCAGCGCGATGATCTCCGGTGCGGCGATCCTGGTCCTGCTGGTCATGATCCTGCTCATCACCGCCTGGGTGGCCGGCACGCTCGTGCGACCGCTGCGCAGGCTGCGCAGCGAGGCGCTCGAGGTCGCCGACACCCGGCTGCCCGAGACCGTCCGGGTGCTGCGCGAGTCCGGTGACCACGCCCCCCAGGTCGAGGTGCCCTCCATCGGAGTGGTCTCCCGCGACGAGATCGGGGAAGTGGCCCGGGCCTTCGACGAGGTCCACCGTGAGGCGATCCGGCTCGCCGGTGACGAGGCCCGCCTGCGCAGCAACATCAACGCGATGTTCGTCAACCTCTCCCGCCGCACCCAGTCGCTGGTGGAACGGCAGATCGACCTCATCGACGACCTGGAGCAGGGCGAGCAGGACGAAGGGCGGCTGGGCAGCCTCTTCAAGCTGGACCACCTCGCCACCCGCATGCGCCGCAACTCCGAGAACCTCCTCGTCCTCGCAGGTCAGGAGCAGAGCCGCCGGTGGAGCGAGCCCGTCCCGCTCAGCGACGTCGTCCGCGCCTCGCTGTCGGAGGTCGAGAACTACGAGCGGGTCAACCTCCGGGTCGAGTCGGGCATCTCGATCATCGGCCAGGCCGTCAACGACATCGTCCACCTGGTCGCGGAGCTCGTCGAGAACGCCATCTTCTTCTCGCCGCAGGACACCAAGATCACGGTGTCCAGCAACGGCAACGAGACGGGCGCCGTCATCCTGGCGGTCACCGACTCCGGCATCGGCATGAGCGACGAGGAACTGGCCGAGGCGAACCGCCGCCTGGCCGAGCCTCCCGCGGTCGACCTGTCGGTCTCCCGCCGGATGGGTCTGTTCGTGGTCGGCCGCCTGGCCATGCGCCACGGCATCAGGGTCCAGCTCAGGCGTCCGGACACCGGTGGCCTCAGCGCCGTCGTGCTCCTGCCGGTGCAGGTGGTCGCCCAGTCCCCGTTGATGCCCGAGATGGCCATGTCGGGGCAGGGCATGCAGTCCGGCTCCTTCGACGGCCAGCCGGGCTCGTTCGGGTCCATGTCCAACCAGGACCCGTTCGCCTCGGTGAACCCCGACCCGTTCGGGACCGCTCCGAACCCGGACCCGTTCGGGACCGGTGCGGCGCGCGGATCCCGGCAGCCGACCGGTCTCGGCACGCCGCCCGCCCAGGCGCCTTCCCAGCCGCCTCCCCAGGTGCCGATGCCGACGTCCGCGGACATGTGGTCGGGGCCGGTGGTGCCCGCCTCGGCGGTGGAGGACCTGTGGTCGTCCCCGCTCGCGTCGACCGCGCCGCCGTCGTTCCCCTCGGCCTGGCCGGACCCGCCCGCGATCGACCCGTGGACGCCTCGCCGGCTGGAGCCGGTGGAGAACACCCAGGCCCTTCCCGTGGTCGAGGTGCCGCCGACGGAACCGGAGCCCGAGGAGTTCCTGCCGATCTTCGAGGCGGTGGGATCCGACTGGTTCCGCCGCAGCGCGCCCATCACTCCGGAGCCCGAGCTCGAGCCGGAACCGGAGCCGGAGGTCAAGCCGCGGCCGATGGAACAGCGGGTGAGGCGGGGTCCGCAGGGCCTGGAGACCCAGAACATCCCGCAGATCACGCATTCCACGCCGCCGCCCGCGCAGCAGGCCCAGCCGTTGCCGCAGCGGACGCCGCAGCAGCAACAGGCGCAACCACTGCCGCAGCGGACGCCGCAGCAGCAGGGGCAGCCGTCGCGGCCGGCCGAGCCCGCGGCCGAGAGGCAGCCGTGGAGCACCCCGTCCGACCAGGGCTGGGCCGCCGCCGAGGTCGCGAAGAAGCCCGTCGAGGGTGGCGTGACCGGAGCGGGCCTTCCCAAGCGGGTACCCAAGGCGAACCTCGTTCCCGGAGCCGCCTCGGCGGCCCAGGCGGCCCCGGCCCCCCCGATGCCGCCGATATCGGCGGAACGGGTACGCAGCCGTCTGTCCAGTTTCCAGCAAGGCGTACGGCAGGGGCGCGCTGAGATGAGCGAGCGAGCCAACGCCGTCGAGGGAGAGAACCAGCAGTGAACAACCAACTCAGCCAGGCCGCTCGCGGCTTCAACTGGCTGATCACCGAGTTCGTGAAGGAGATGCCCGGAGTCGCGCACGCGGTGATCGTCTCCACGGACGGACTCCCGCTGGCCTACTCCCAGGGCTTCCCCAAGGACAGGGCGGACCAGCTCGCCGCCATCACGGCCGGTCTGATCAGCCTCACTCAGGGTGCCTCGCGGGTCTTCGAGGGCGGTCCTGTGGTACAGACGGTGATCGAGATGCAGCGGGGCCTCCTGCTGACCATGTCGATCAGCGACGGTTCCGCGCTGGCCGTGCTGGCCGCGCCGGATTGCGACATGGGCCTCGTGGCCTACCAGATGACACTGCTCGCAGAGCGTGCCGGCCAGGCGCTTACGCCTGCGCTCCGGGCCGAGCTGCAGTCGGTTCAGCGATAGGGGGGTGATATGGACGCACCAGGTTGGCGTGGTCCGGGGGACGACCCCCCGAGCACGCCTCAGGCCAAGAGCGGACGAGATCGTTTGATTCGCCCGTACGCTGTGACCGGGGGCAGGACCGCTCCCCGGATGCAGCTCGCTCTCGAGGCGCTGGTTTCCTCGGCGACGTTCGCGAGCGTGGACCCCACCACGCTCTCCACGGAATATCAGGCGATCATCTCGCTGTCCCGGCAGGTGCGCTCGGTTGCCGAGCTCTCCGCTCTGTTGCGCATGCCTCTCGGCGTGACCCGGGTGTTGATCGCGGACATGGCGGCCGAGGGCCTGGTGCAGATCCACCAGCCGTCGCTGGATGCGGGTAAGCCGGATCTCAATTTGCTTGAAAGGGTGCTCAGTGGGCTTCGCAGGCTCTGACGCCGGAATGACGTCGACGAAGATCGTTGTTGCCGGCGGGTTCGGTGTCGGCAAGACGACCTTCGTCGGTGCGGTCTCCGAGATCATGCCGCTGACCACGGAAGCGGTGATGACGGAGGCGAGTGCGGACGTCGACGACCTCTCGCACATTCCCACGAAGCGGACCACCACGGTCGCGATGGACTTCGGCCGTGTCTCGCTGGACCGCGACCTGATCCTGTACCTGTTCGGTACGCCGGGTCAGCACCGGTTCTGGTTCATGTGGGACGACCTCGTGAAGGGCGCGATCGGTGCGATCGTGCTCGTCGACACCCGGCGGCTGGCCGACAGCTTCCCGGCGATCGACTACTTCGAGGAGGCCGGCCTGCCGTTCGTCGTGGCCCTCAACGGGTTCGGCGGATCGCACGTCCACGGTGAGGAGGAGGTACGGGAGGCTCTGACGATCTCCCCGCACATCCCCATCGTCCGGACCGACGCCCGGTCCCGCGACGCCGTGAAGTCGACCTTGATCACCTTGGTCGAGCACGTCCTGACGCTCAGGGTCTGACGTCACCGGTGTGGGCCTCGTCCCTTCGGGGGCGGGGCCCACACCCGTCTTCGCCCGCGGTCCGACGGCACGCGCCGTCAATCGCCCATGTGGCCACCGATTTCACGGTGGTCATTTTCTTTTTGTGCGAAAAACGGCGCCGGACGAAAGCCGGGCGGTGCGAAAGGCGGGTCGTATGATGGTGATCCGGATGGGAACGGCCTCGCGCGAAAACGGCCTGCGAAAACGATCCCGGGTGAAAGGCGGTCGCGGGCGAAAGAGGTTCCACCTGAAAGGCGGACAAAACGGCGACGGCCGGTGGCGTGAACCTCATGCCACCGGCCGTCGTTCGCATTCCTACATCGGCAGAGCCTCGATGATGGAGGAACCGGCGGTGAGTTCTATCTGCCGGTTGAGCCGGAAACCCGACTTGCCCAGGAGTTCCGCGTACTCGTCGGTGCTGCGTTCCATCCCCTCGCCGAAAAGGGCGAGCATCCGCATGTCGACGTCCTTGCTGATGTGCGGCCGGTCGTCGTCCGGGACCACGAACTCCACGATCAGCACCCGGCCGTCGTCGGGGATGACCTCCCTGATGCTGCGCAGGATCCGTACGGAGTCCTCGTCCGACCAGTTGTGGATCACGCTGCTCAGCAGGTAGGCGTCCGCGTCGGCGGGCACGGAGACGAAGAAGTCGCCCTCGACGAAACTGCACCGATCTTCAAGACCGGCCTCGGCGAAGAACCTGCGAGCCCCGCTGACCACGCGTTCCCGGTCGAACAACACCCCGCTGAGATCTGAATACTCCTTCAGTACCGCGGCCAGGATGTGCCCCTTGCCGCCGGCCACGTCCACCAGGGTCCGCAGGCCGGAGAAGTCGTAGCGGGAGGCCACCGCGTCCGCGAACGGCTGTGCCCTGGCCACCATGTAGTCGTCGAACAGCGCGCCCGCCTCGGGGTGGGCCCCGAGGTATTCGTAGAGGGGGCCGTGCCGCTCCACGAAGGCCGACTTTCCGCTGCGAACGGTCTGCGGGAGCTTGCCCATGCCGTACCAGAAGCCGTCCTCGGCGATCATCCGTACGGCGGAGCGCAACGAGCCGGGTGTGTCCTCGCGGAGGACGGCACCGGCCTCGGTCAGCTCGTACGTGCCGGGCGCGACCGTCGTGACCATGCCCATGGAGGCGAGCTGGCGCAGCACCCTGCCCAGCGCGGACGCGTCGGCGCCGCAGCGCAGCGCGAGCTCGTCGACGGTGAGGGCGCCGTCTCGCAGATGGTCGGCGCAGCCCAGCTCGGCCATCGCGGCCAGGGCGGCGAAACGGGATACACCGCCGATCGCATCCCAGACCGGTGCCTGTGGGTCGCTCATGAGAATCCTCTCTTCTCCGGGGTGCGGGCCGGAGGGGGAGCCGTGTTTGTGAAGGTCGTGTCGTCTTCAGGAGGCCGAGGCCGACGGGCTGCGCATGCCGCGCACCAGACGGCCGACCTCGGCGCGCAGGTGTACGAAGTCGGGGTGCTCGCGGGTGGTGATCTGGTCGCGGGGGCCCGGCAGGTCCACGCGCAGGTCGCCCACGATCCCGGCGGGGGCCTTGGACAGGACCACGACGCGGTCACCGACGTAGACGCTCTCGTCGATGTCGTGGGTGATCAGCACGATCGTCATGTTGTGCAGGCCGCGAACCCGCAGGGTGAGGTCCTCCAGATCCTCGCGGGTCTGGGCGTCGACGGAGCCGAAGGGTTCGTCCATCAGCAGCAGGGCGGGCCGGTAGGCGAGCGCGCGGGCGATGGACACCCGCTGCTGCATGCCGCCGGAGAGCTGCCACGGGTATTTGGCCGCGGCGCCTCGCAGGCCGACCTCCTCCAGCGCCTCCAGCGCCGACTGCCTGCGCCGCTGCTTGTCCAGCCCCTTGCGGCGCAGCGGGAGCGAGACGTTGTCGGCCACCGACATCCAGGGGAACAGGGACCGGCTGTAGTCCTGGAACACCACGGCCAGATCGTCGGGGGTCCGCTCCACGCGGGCGCCGTTGAGCGTGACCTGGCCGCCGCTGGGCCGGAGCAGCCCCGCGATGGAGCGCAGCAGGGTGGACTTGCCGCACCCGGAGGGGCCGACGACGCACACCAGCTCGCCCTGGGCGACCTTCAGGTTGATGCCGCCCAGCGCGTTGTGCGCGCTCGGACCGCTGCCGTAGGTATGGGACAGGTTCGTGATTTCGAGCACAACAGGTCCTCAGGTCGTCTGCTTGGCGGATCGGTGCCAGGACAGGGCACGTCGCTCGGCCGCGAGGAACGCCGAGTTGAGCGCGTATCCCAGGACGCCGAGCATCACGATGGTCGCCCACACGCCGGGGAAGTCGTACGACCTCTGGGCGTCCAGGAGCTGGAAGCCGATCCCGTCGACGCTGCCGATCAGCTCGGAGAGCACCATGAGGATCAGCGCGAGCGACAGGCTGACCCGGAGACCGGCGAAGATCTTCGGCATCGCCGAGGGCAGGATGATCCGGAACAGTCGCTCGCGGCCCGACAGCCCGAAGACGCGCGCGGTGTCCAGGTGCTGACGGTCGACGTGCCTGGCGCCGTCGCAGGCATTGATCAGGATCGGCCAGACGATGCCGAACGCGATGAAACTGATCTGCATCCGGGGGCCGATGGCGAACAGCGCCAGGAACAGCGCGAGCAGCATGGGGGGAGGGATGGCGCGGGCGAACTGGACGAGCGGATCGACGAGACGGAAGAGCAGCGGGGAGCGGCCCAGGGCGACCCCGAGGCCGATCCCGACGATCCCGGCCAGCACCCATCCGGCCAGCAGGCGGCCGACGCTCGCCGGGAGGTTCTCCAGCGCCGCGTCGGTGAGCCAGAGCTGTTCCGCGGGGCCGGTCAGCCACATCGTGTATCCACTCGCGGCGATCTGCGACGGGGGAGGGAAACTCAGCATCTCCAGGTAGCGGGTGACCAGCTCCCACAGCAGCACGACGACCGGCACCGGCCACAGCCGGCCGACGGCACGCATCGCGCCGTTCATCACACCACCTCCGTACGGGCGGTGTGCCAGCGGAAGAGCCGCCGCTCGGCGAGCACGAACAGGCCGTTGGTGACCACCCCGATGACACCGGCCCAGATGGCGGCGGCGATGACGTACTCCGTCGTGTCCACCGCGCCCGCGCTCTCCAGGACGTAGCTGCCGATGCCGTCGGAGCCACCGCCGATCAGCTCCGTGCTGATCGCCACGATGAGCGCGATCGCCGACGCCAGCCGGACACCGGTGGCGATGAACGGCGCGGTGCTCGGCAGGGAGACCCGCCACAGCACGGCCGGCTTCCCGAACCCGAAGCTGCGGAGCGTCTCCTTGGCGAGCGGGTCGACGTCCTTGAGGCCGTACATCGTGTTGATCAGGACGGGCCAGGTCGCCGCGTAGACGACCAGGGTGACCTTCATGTCGAACCTGTCGGAGAACACGGCGAGCGCGAGGGGGATCAGCGCGATCGACGGGATCGGGCGCAGGAACTCCACGATCGGCCGCAGCGCGCTCTCCACGCGGGGCAGGCTGCCGAGCAGGAACCCGGCGGGCACCGCGATCGCGACCGTGAGCAGCAGCCCGGTCGCCCACGCGCCGAGGGTCGAGGCGACGTCGGAGAGGAACTCCCCGTCCGTCACGAGAGCGGCCGCCCGGACGAGCACCGTGGAGGCGAGCGGGAACGCGAGCGGGTCGATCAGCCCGGCCCGGCCCGCCGCCTCCATGACGCAGAACAGCCCCGCGACGCCGAGGGCGCCGCAGAGCAGTCTGTTGTCGAGCGGGTTGCGCCGTGTCACCCGAGGTTTCCGGGAAGGATGGACTTGGCCTGGATGGGGCTGGTGAGGTAGCCCTGCTCAAGCATGAGGTCGGCGACCCGCTGCAGGCGGGTCTCGTCGAGGCTCGTGGGGAAGGACCCGAGCGTGATGACGGCCGCGGTCGCCGCGTCGATCTTGGTGTAGGTCGGCAGGATCTCCTCGACGGCCTTGCGGTCGGTGGCGGCGATCTGCTGGGCCTTGGCGATCGCCCGCTGGAAGGCGGCGACCGTCTTGGGGTTGTCGGCAGCGAACTTCTCGGTGACGGCCACTCCCGCGATGGGGAAGTCGGCGGTGGAGTCGACCATCGTGTCGGCGAGCTTCTGGGCGCCGATGACCTTCTGCGACGCGGTGAGGGCCGGCTCCGTCATCCAGGCGGCGTCGACGACCCCGCTCGCCAGCTGGGCCCCCATCTCGGGGAAGGGGAACTCCACGAACTCCACGTCCTTCTCGGAGAGGCCGTGCGTCTTGAGCACCGTGGTCACCGCCAGGGTGCCGATGTTCTGCTTGCTGTTGACCGCGATCTTCTTGCCCTTGAGATCGGCCGGCGTCTTGATCGTGGAGTCCTTCGGCACCATGAGGTTGAAGGAGTTGGGGGCGGCCTGGTAGAGGTCAGAGATGATCTTCATCTTCTGGCCCTTGGAGACGGCGAGGAAGGTGGAGACGTAGTTGGTCTGCGTGGCGTCCAGGCTGCCGCCGATGAGGCCCTGCTGGGCCTGGGCGCCGCCGGGCACCGGCTCGATCTCGACGGTGAGCCCCTCCTCCTTGAAGAACCCCCTCTTGTTGGCGATGTAGAGTGCGGCGGAGTCGGGAATCGGCAGCGCCCCCATCTTGAGGCTGGTCTTCTCCAGGCCACCCGCGTTCGCCGCGGTGGTGTCAGTGGGGGTGTCAGATCCTCCGCAGGCGGTGAGCACGAGGGCCGCGGCCACTCCTGCGACGACGGCCCGGCTCGCAAGTTTGAACCTCATGGGTCTCCTTAGCTGCGTTTGACCGCCCCTGCCGGAACTCGCGATAACTCAACGGGCGACATGGAGAGGGTCCCGGGAGGCATGTTGGTCAAAGGGGGGTATGCCGACCGCGGATCAGAGTAGCGGAGTAGATCAGTCAAATTACAAATATCACCCCTTTCGCCCCTATCGCCCCGAAGCCACAAAGCGGTCATAGCTGTCTCGGTTGTCACATGCGTATCAATCAACCGGGTGAGCGGATGTAGCGGGCATAGCGAAAGATGTCAATAAATATGTTTGGCAACTTTGTGGAAGTTTGCGGTTACAGGGCGGAGAGTCATCGCCCGGTTACGGGTGCTGTGTACCCGTTAAGTGAAGAATGCGAGTTATGTGCTGTTGGCCGAACTGATCCGGCTGTGCTCCAATAACCCCTACCCCATGGATGCGTCGGCGTCACTCGCACATCATTTGCGTGACGCGATCCCCTCCAAGCAGACGATCCGAGGAGAGGCAGCGGAGGCCAGTGAGGACAGCGTCAATCCCCAGCGAACGCGAATCCGGGCCGGCACCTGCCCTGGGATTCGACAACCAGGGGGGGCGGCCGCGGAGCGGCCCGGGTCAGGACCTCGACGGTCGCGACTCCGAGGAGTCCGCGAGAAACGGCAGCAAGCTAGCGCTCAAGAACTGGCGGGTGAGGTCGCGGCTCATCGCGCTCATCGTCGTTCCCACGGTGGCCGCGATCGTGCTGGGAGGCCTGCGGGTCACCGGCTCGATCAGCAGCGCCGCCGACTACGAGCGCGTGCGCACCACCGCCGAGCTCACGGCGGGTCTCAGCGACCTGGTCGACGAGCTGCAGCTTGAGCGAGACCTGTCGGCCAGGTTCGTGGCGCAGGGCCGCCCGGCCACCGGCAAGCCGAACCTGCGCAAGCAGTACGAAGAGGTCGACGAGGCCGTCGGGCGGGTGAGCCCCCGCGTCAACGCCGCGATGGCCGACAGCGGTCTGCTGGAGACCCTCGGCACCCGGGGCGAGACCGAGCTCACCCAGATCCGCCGTCGCATCGACGAGATCAAGAGCGTGCGCGAACTGGCCTCGGGGGAGAACACCCAGCTGCCGGCCCAGCCCACGATCGCCATGTACTCCCGTACCATCGCCGACCTGCTCGCCCTGCACGACGAGATCATCCAGGGCGTCTCCGACCAGGAGCTCGCCGGTGGCGCGGTCGCGTTCGCCGCGCTGGCGAGGGCGAAGGAACAGGTGTCCAGGGAGCGGGCGAACCTCGCCGTCGCCCTCGCTGTCAGGGGGTTCAGCGCCGAGGGCCTCAACGCCATGCTGGCCGCCCGCGCGCAGTTCGACGGAGAGCTCGCGACCTTCCGCTCCGAGGCGTCGGTCGAACAGCGCCAGTTCTACGACGACACGGTCAGCGGCCCGAAGAAGGACCGCGCGGCGGCGATGCGCGCCCGTGCCGTCTTCATGGCGCTCAACGGCCAGCCGCTGAGGAACGTCGACGTCTCGAAAAGCGCGCTCACCGATCAGGCGACCTGGCTCGACGCCTCGAACCACGTCGTCGAGCGCATGCGCACGGTGGAGGAAGAGGTCGCCGGCGCCCTCATCATGCAGAGCGAGGTCCTGCAGGCGACCGAGCAGCGCGGCGCGTTGATCGCCGCCGGGCTGAGCGGACTGCTGCTCCTCCTGGTCCTGATCATCACCGCCGTCATGGCGCGCTCGCTGGTCAGGCCGCTGCGCAGGCTCCGCACCGAGGCGCTGTCCATCGCCGGCCAGCGTCTTCCCGAGACCGTCCAGACCATGCGCGAGAGCGGCGAGGTCTCGACCACCGACATCACCCCGATCGGCGTCGCCTCCGACGACGAGATCGGTGAGGTGGCCCGGGCCTTCGACGAGGTCCACCGCGAGGCCGTGCGACTGGCGGGCCAGGAGGCCACGCTGCGGAGCAACGTCAACTCGATGTTCGTCAACCTCTCCCGGCGCAGCCAGACCCTGGTCGAGCGCCAGCTCTCCCTCATCGAGAGCCTGGAGCAGGGCGAGCAGGACGAGGGCCGGCTCGGCAGCCTCTTCCGCCTCGACCACCTCGCCACCCGCATGCGCCGCAACTCCGAGAACCTCCTCGTCCTCGCGGGCCAGGAGCCCGCCCGCCGGTGGAGCCAGCCGGTCCCGCTCATCGACGTGGTCCGCGCCTCGCTGTCGGAGGTCGAGAACTACGAGCGGGTCGACCTGCAGCTGTCCGCGGGAGTGTCCGTGGCGGGCACCTCCGTCAACGACGTCGTCCACCTGATCGCGGAGCTCGTGGAGAACGCGATCTCCTTCTCCCCGCGTGAGACCAAGGTCATCGTCTCCAGCAACCGCATCGACGGCGGCGGGGTGATGGTCTCGGTGACCGACATCGGCATCGGCATGACCGCCGAGGAGCTCTCCCAGGCCAACTGGCGACTGGCCAACCCGCCGGTGGTGGACGTCTCCGTCTCCCGCAGGATGGGCCTGTTCGTGGTCGGCCGCCTCGCCCTGAGGCACGGCATCCGCGTCCAGCTCAGGCAGCAGGACAGCGGCGGTCTGACCGCGATGGTCCTGCTCCCGGAGAACCTGCTCGCCGTCGCCAATCGTCCGGGCGGACCTCCCGGTGGCATGCAGAGCGGCGACTGGGCGGGGTCGATGGCCTCCATGGACCGCCCGCCCGTGCTGGCCAGCCCCGCGGCCCCCCCGATACCCTCCTTCGCCTCGTTCGAGGCCGCCCACCAGAACTCGTTCGCCTCCTTCGACCTGGGGCAGCAGTTCAACTCCTTCGACGCCTCGCAGCCTCCCCTCGGAGGCGGCCAGTTCGGGCAGGCGCCCGTCGACACCCCCTGGCCGGGGCAGGTACCGCCGCCCGGCGCCGACCCCAACGGCTGGCCGAACGTCTCCCAGCCCGACCCCCCGGGGTGGCAGGGACGGGGCGGACCCCGTGGCGAGGTGGGGACGTGGTCGGCGGGCCAGAGCGCACCCGCGCGTGGCGACGCCCCCGTCTGGCCCGGCGGGCAGCAGAGCAGGGACAGCGGCTCCGACGTCTGGTCGGCCGCCTCGCGCGGCGACTCCGGGGGATGGCCGTCCACCGGCGACTCCGGACCGTTCGGGCGGCGCGTCTTCGACCCGGCGGACAACACCGGCCCGCTGCCGGTGATCCCCGACTCCTCGCCCATGGAGGAGGCGAAGGAGGAGTTCCTGCCGATCTTCGCGGCCGTCGAGTCCGACTGGTTCAGGAAGGTCGAGCCGGCTCCGGCCGTTCAGGAACGGGCCGAGGCTGCCCCCGAGACCCAGGTCGCCCACGAGACCGTCCAGCTCTCGCAGCCGGCCGCCCCCTCCCAGGGGAACGGCTGGTCGTCGCCCGCCGACGTGGGCTGGCAGGCGGCCAAGGCCGCCAGCGAACCCTCACTCGGGGGGATCACCGGTTCCGGGCTGCCCAAGCGGGTGCCCAAGGCGAACCTGGTACCCGGTACGGCCGCGCCCGACCTGAGCGCGGCACCCCAAGCTCCCGTGCACCGGCCGACGATCTCCCCGGAGGCGGTGCGCAACAGACTGGCGAGCTTCCAGCAGGGAGTACGGCAGGGGCGCGCGGCCGCCAGGGGCGGAGCCGGAGACGGGCGGCCGTATCCCGACTTCGGCCGGGACGTTGAAGGAAACAAGGAGGACCGGTGAGCGAGCTCATCATGGTCGCCAAGGAGGATGACACGTGCGCGAAATGAGCCAGGCCGCCCGGGGGGTCAATTGGCTGATCACTGACTTTGTGAACAACGTCCCGGGTGTGGCGCACACGGTCGTCGTGTCAGCAGACGGTCTGCCGTTGGCGTATTCGGATGGATTCCCCAGGGACAGGGCCGACCAGTTGGCCGCGGTAGCGGCGGGTTTGATCAGCCTGACCCAGGGGGCGTCCCGGGTTTTCGAGGGCGGAGCGGTCACCCAGACCGTGGTGGAGATGCAGCGAGGGCTGCTTCTCATCATGTCGATCAGTGACGGTTCCTGTCTGGCGGTGCTGGCCGCCGCTGACTGTGACATGGGACTGGTGGCCTACCAGATGACGATGCTCGTCGAGCGGGCGGGCCAGGTGCTGACTCCTGCCGTTCGCGCTGAGCTGCAGTCTTCCCATTCACGGTAACGGCGATGACGCGAGGAGGCTGCCGTGGCAGGCCGTGGCTGGATCGGTGAGGGGGACCCGCACGGCGGGTATCCCTATCAATCAATGGACGACCCCCATCGGCAACAGGGCGGTCCCTATCAATCGATGGACGACCCCTACCGGAATCAGGGCGCTCCTTCGCATCTCATGCACCCGGCGCCGTCGGAGCAGAGCTCCCTCGTCCGTCCGTACGCGGTGACCGGGGGGCGCACAGCCCCCCGGACCCAACTCGCCCTGGAGGCCCTGGTCTCTTCGGCGACCTCCATACATCATGATTTATCCACCCGCACCCCGGAGTATCAGGCGATCAGCGGCCTGTGCCGGCAAGTGCGTTCGGTCGCTGAGATCTCCGCGATGCTCCGCATCCCGCTCGGCGTGACCCGGATCCTGGTGGCCGACATGGCCGCCGAGGGCCTGGTGCAGATCCACCAGCCGCAGCTGGACGCGGGTAAGCCGGATCTCAACCTGCTGGAAAGGGTGCTCAGTGGACTTCGCAGGCTCTAGCCGCGGCGGCGGCCTGACATCGACGAAAATCGTCGTCGCCGGTGGATTCGGTGTCGGCAAGACCACCTTCGTGGGGGCGGTGTCGGAGATTCTGCCGCTGACCACGGAGGCGGTGATGACCGACGCCAGCGCCGGGATCGACGACCTCGGCCTCACACCGAACAAGACGACCACCACGGTCGCGATGGACTTCGGTCGTGTCTCGCTGGACCGTGACCTGATCCTGTACCTGTTCGGTACGCCGGGTCAGCACCGGTTCTGGTTCATGTGGGACGACCTGGTGCGCGGCGCGATCGGCGCGATCGTGCTCGTCGACACCCGGCGGCTCGCCGACAGCTTCCCGGCGATCGACTACTTCGAGGAGGCCAAACTCCCCTTCGTCGTCGCGGTCAACGGCTGGGACGGCACCTACCTCCACGGTGAGGAGGAGGTACGCGAGGCTCTGACCCTCGCGCCTCACATCCCCATCTCCCGGACCGACGCCCGCTCGCGCGACGCGGTGAAGGCCACGCTCATCACGCTTGTCGAGCACGCGCTCACCATGCGGATGGCCGTCCCCGGCTGGGGTCGCTGACCGAGGGAGGGCGTCAGTCGCACCTCCCAGCGGATAGGCTGGGAGGTCGAGTCGCAGACCTGTAGCGCAGAGGCTGGCCAATCACGTGTTCGAGACGCTTTCCGACCGGCTGACATCGGTCTTCTCCTCCCTTCGATCCAAGGGTCGGCTGTCCGACGCCGACATCGACGCGACCTGCCGCGAGATCCGTATCGCGCTGCTCGAGGCCGACGTCGCGCTGCCCGTGGTCAAGGCGTTCGTCGCCCAGGTCAAGGAGCGCGCCCGCGGCGTCGAGGTCTCCCAGGCGCTGAACCCGGCGCAGCAGGTCGTGAAGATCGTCAATGACGAGCTCATCGAGATCCTCGGCGGTGAGACCCGGCGGCTTCGCTACGCGAAGAACCCGCCGACCGTCATCATGCTCGCGGGCCTGCAGGGCGCGGGCAAGACGACCCTGGCGGGCAAGCTCGCCCGCTGGCTGCGGGAACAGAGCCACACGCCGCTGCTCGTCGCCGCCGACCTCCAGCGGCCCAACGCCGTCCAGCAGCTCTCGGTCGTGGCCGAGCGCGCGGGCGTCGCGGTCTACGCGCCCGAGCCGGGCAACGGCGTCGGCGACCCGGTCGCGGTGGCCCGTCAGTCGATCGACCACGCCAAGCGGCAGCAGCACGACATCGTCATCATCGACACCGCGGGCCGCCTGGGTATCGACCAGGAGCTGATGAAGCAGGCGGCCGACATCCGCGACGCGGTCTCGCCCGACGAGGTCCTGTTCGTCGTCGACGCCATGATCGGCCAGGACGCCGTCTCCACGGCCCAGGCATTCATGGAGGGCGTGGGCTTCGACGGCGTCGTGCTGACCAAGCTCGACGGCGACGCCCGCGGTGGCGCCGCCCTGTCGGTCCGCCACATCACCGGCAGGCCGATCATGTTCGCCTCCACCGGTGAGAAGCTCGAGGACTTCGACGCCTTCCACCCCGACCGGATGGCGTCGCGCATTCTCGACATGGGTGACATCCTCACCCTGATCGAGCAGGCCCAGAAGACCTTCGACGAGGCCGAAGCCGCCAAGATGGCGAGCAAGCTCACCTCGGGCGAGAACTTCACCCTGGAAGACTTCCTTGAGCAGATGATGATGGTCCAGAAGATGGGCCCCATCAAGAACCTGCTCGGGATGATGCCCGGTATGGGGCAGATGCGTGATCAGCTCAACCAGGTCGACGACCGCGACCTCGACCGCATCGCCGCCATCATCCGCTCGATGACCCCCGCCGAGCGTCACAACCCGAAGATGATCGACGGCTCTCGCCGAGCCCGCATCGCCAAGGGCTCCGGCGTGACGGTGACCGAGGTGAGCGGCCTGGTCACCCGCTTCTTCGACGCCCAGAAGATGATGAAGCGGATGGCCGGCGGCATGGGCATCCCCGGCATGCCGGGTGGTCGCAAGGGTGGCAAGGCCGCGCAGAAGAAGGCGGCCAAGGGGCGCAGGGTCAGCGGAGACCCGCGCAAGGCGGCGCTCGGCAAGGCCGCCCCCGGCAAGGCCGACGAGCCCGCGCCCTCCGCGGGCAACGGACTCCTCGGCAAGCTGGGCTCCCGGCAGCAGCTGCCGCCCGGCATGGAGCTGCCGCCGGGCTTCGACCCCTCGAAGTTCAAGTTCCCCGGCCAGAAATGAGCGACGACGGCTTCCACGCGCGCGCCAGATGGATCTGGGTGATCATCGTCGGGGGGTTCATCCTCGTCGCCGTGCTCGAACTCCTCGGGGTACGCCCCAGATAGTGTTCCCACCTCGGCGCCCCGGCCTCCCCCTCGCGCGGTGAGTACAGCGGGAACAGCGGGGGGAGCGGCACAGGCGCCAACGGCGAGAGCGGGGGTGCCAGGGACGGCCAGGACGACGGGGACGCGACTCGCGCGGGTGCCCCCGGTGGGATCGGGATACCCCACGGGGGCAGAAGCCCCAGCGGGGCCGAGCCCTCCAGCGGGACCGGGATCACCGGTGAGGTGGGCGCTCCCCGGCTCTCCGGGCTTTCTGCGGCTCCCGAAGGTCCTGCGAAGGTCCTGGCGGAGCTGTCGGCAGAGCCGCCGGTGGGGGACGAGATGGGCGCCGGGAACACGTCGGCCTGGCCCGCCGGAGTCGTCGCCCTGATGGCCAGCACCGTGCCCAGCACGGCGATGGATCCGGTCGCGGTCAGCAGCAGGGATCTGAGGGTGGTTGCCACGGCGGCCATTTAGCGCACCAGGCCGCCCCGGAGGGGGGTCCGGACACACGGGGATTACCGAGATTTGCCCTCCGGCCGCCGTACCGGATGGCCGCGAGTTGGCAGGGCACCCCCGCACGTCTGGCACAATGACATGTTGGAACATCGTGACACGCGGTTGCCCTCTCACTCCCGCGTGCCATGCCTGTCCCTCGGACGGTCCTCTCCTCGTGCCCCACTCGATGAGACGCCGCTCACCCACGCTCTAATGCAGGAGAGACCACACCAGTGGCAGTCAAGATCAAGCTCAAGCGGCTCGGTATGATCCGCAACCCGCAGTACCGCATCGTCATCGCCGACAGCCGCACCAAGCGTGACGGCCGGGCGATCGAGGAGATCGGCCTGTACCACCCGAAGGAGAACCCCTCGCGCATCGAGGTCGACTCCGACAGGGCGGCCTACTGGCTGGGTGTCGGCGCGCAGCCGACCGAGCCCGTGCTCAAGCTCCTCAAGCTCACCGGCGACTGGCAGAAGTTCAAGGGCGAGCCGGCTCCGGCCCCGCTCCTGGTCGCCGAGCCCAAGGCCGACCGTCACGCCGTCTACGAGGCCGCGGCCAAGGAGTCGCTCTCCCTGGAGGCCGCCACCACGCCGAAGAAGTCGACCCGCAAGTCGGCTCCCAAGGCTGAGGAGGCCGCTCCCAAGGCCGAAGAGGCCGCCGCCGAGACCCCGGCTGAGCCCACCGCGGCCGCCGAGGAGAAGCCGGAAGGCGAGGCCTGAGGTGCTCGAGGAGGCCCTCGAGCACCTGGTGAAGGGCATCGTCGAGCATCCTGACGACGTCCAGGTTCACGCTCGCCGCATCCGCAGCGGGCGTGTGCTTGAGGTCCGGGTCCACCCCGAGGACCTCGGTAAGGTCATCGGCCGCGGCGGTCGGACGGCCAAGGCGCTTCGCACGGTCGTGAACGCCCTTGGTGACGGCAAGTACGTCCGGGTCGATCTTCTCGACCTGAACGAGGCCCGCTAGCCGGCGAGACGCGTCCATCGAGCGAACGGGCCACCCGCCCAGTGTGGGTGGCCCGTCCGTTTTTCACAGACACCATTACGTGAGGAGGCGGGCGTGCAGCTCGTCGTAGGCCGGATCGGCCGCCCGCACGGACTCCGCGGGGACGTGTCCGTGGAGGTGCGCACCGACGAGCCGGACAGGCGCTTCGCCCCGGGCACCGCACTGGCCACGGACCCCGCGTCGACAGGCCCGCTGGTCGTCGAGTCCCGCCGCTGGCACTCCGGGATCCTGCTGGTCAGGTTCGAGGGCGTGACCGGCCGCGACCGTGCCGAGGAGCTCCGCGGCACCATGCTCGTCATCGACTCGGACGACATCCCGCCCCCCGAGGATCCCGACGAGTTCTACGACCACCAGCTCATCGGCCTCACCGTGGTCAAGCCGGACGGCGAGCCGGTGGGAGAGGTGTCCGACGTGCTCCACCACGGCCAGGACCTGCTCGTCGTACGGCGCGGGAAGCCGGGGGCCAGGGCTGCCGGGATCACCGGGGGCGCAGGGGCCGCCGAGGTCTACGTGCCGTTCGTCAAGGCGCTGGTCCCGGAGATCGACCTCGCCAAGGGCGTCCTCGTCGTGGACGCCCCCGCCGGACTGCTCGACCCGGACGAGATGGTCTGACATGCGGGTCGACGTCATCTCCATCTTCCCCGAGTACTTCGCCCCCCTCGACGTCTCCCTCATCGGCAAGGCCCGTGAGCGCGGCATCCTCGACGTCCACCTCCACCAGCTCCGCGACCACGCCCACGACGTGCACCGCACCGTGGACGACACCCCCTACGGCGGTGGTCCCGGCATGGTGATGAAGGCCGGCCCGTGGGGGGAGGCCCTCGACGCGGTCCTCGCCTCGGGCCCGGCCGGAGTCCCGAGGATGATCGTGCCGACCCCCAGTGGTGTGCCCTTCACCCAGAGGCTGGCGATGGAGTACGCCGCCGAGCCGTGGCTGCTGTTCACCCCGGCCCGCTACGAGGGCATCGACTCCCGGGTGATGGCCGAGTACGGCGCCCGCATGCGTGTGGACGAGGTCAGCGTCGGCGACTACGTGCTCGCCGGGGGTGAGGTGGCGGTGCTGGTGATGATCGAGGCCGTCGGGCGGCTGCTGCCGGGCGTGCTCGGCAACGTCAACTCGGCGGTGGACGACTCCTTCGCGCCCGGCGCGATGGAGAACCTTCTTGAGGGCCCCGTCTACACCAAACCGCCCGAGTGGCGGGGGCACGAGGTGCCGGAGATCCTTCTCTCCGGGCACCACGGGAAGATCGCCAGGTGGCGGCGCGACCAGGCGCTGCGCCGTACCGCGAGAAACCGGCCCGAACTCCTGGCGGCGCTCGACCCGGAGAGCCTGGACAAGCACGACAGGCGGGTCCTGGCGGAGCTGGACCTGCCCGAGGCGGGCCAGGCCGGTCCGGCCGCTCTGACCGGTTGATTTCCGGTCGGTCGGGAAAATATGGCAGACTGAAGCGTTGCCGCCGACTGCCCATCCGGTCCCCAGACCGGTTTCATCGCGGCCGGTCGGCCGGCCAGTCCCGAGACATAGTCCACTTCAGCACGCGTGTCCATCGCGACGCCGCTCCGTCGCGGCCGGATGGACCTCCGGGTGCGTTCGTAAATGAGGTACCACTGCCATGCACACGCTGATCAGCGAGCTTGAGAAGTCCTCGCTCCGCACCGACGTCCCGGACTTCCGGCCCGGTGACACTCTTGAGGTCCACGTCAGAGTCATCGAGGGCAGCCGGTCCCGTGTCCAGGTCTTCAAGGGTTTCGTCCTGCGCCGCCAGGGCGGCGGCTCCCGTGAGACCTTCACCGTCCGCAAGGTCAGCTACAGCGTGGGCGTCGAGCGGACCTTCCCGGTGCACAGCCCGGTCATCGAGAAGATCGTCCTGGTGACCCGTGGCGACGTCCGCCGCGCCAAGCTCTACTACATGCGTGACCTGCGCGGCAAGGCCGCCCGCATCCGCGAGAAGCGCGAAGCCCGCTAGGCGCGTCAGCGCCCGTCGGCCTGGCCCGTGCCCCCTTCACCGGGGAGCGGGCCAGTCGCATGTAAGGAGGTTTGACCTCCTATGGCAATACGCATGGCTATGCGGTACCCCGTCACTCAAGCACTTGGTACCGCCCATCATCTAGGCTCGTCAGCGATGACTAGCGAGGACCGGGAGTACGGCGCGGTTTCGCGTCGACCTGTCGAGGACGAGGTGGACGTGGTCGCCGAAGACACTCAGAAGAGCGCCGAGGACGGCAAAGGCAAGAAGAAGGGCTCCTTCTGGAAGGAGTTGCCCGTTCTGGTCGTCGTGGCGTTGGTGCTCGCCCTCGTCATCAAGACCTTCGTGATCCAGGCGTTCTACATCCCGTCGGAGTCGATGGAGAACACCCTCCTCACGAACGACCGGGTGCTGGTCAACAAGCTCGTCTACCACGTCCGTGACATCGAGCGCGGCGACGTGGTGGTCTTCTCCGGGGTCGACTCCTGGGACCCCGAGGTTTCCATCGAGGAGCCGTCCAACCCGGTCGCGGGGTTCTTCCGCTGGGTCGGCACCGCCTTCGGGGTGGTTCCCGGTGAGAAGGACTACATCAAGCGGGTCATCGGCGTCCCCGGCGACACCGTGAAGTGCTGTGACGACAAGGGCAGGGTGACGGTCAACGGGGTCCCCCTCGACGAGGATTACCTCTACCCGGGCGACGTGCCGTCCCAGAGCTTCTTCGAGGCCAAGGTCGGTGCGGGCCGTCTGTGGGTGATGGGCGACCACCGGATGGTCTCCCTCGACTCCCGCTCCCACCTCGGCGACCCCGGTGGCGGGACGATCCCGGTGGACAAGGTGATCGGCCGGGCCTTCGTGATCGTGTGGCCGTTCTCCAGGGCCACGACCCTTCCCATTCCCGACATCTTCGGCCAACCGGCCCTCAAGGCGGCCGCGGCCGTGGGAGGGGCGACACCGCTCCTCGCGGGTTTCGCGGGAGCCGCGCCGCTGGTGCTGTGGCGTCGTCGCCGGCTCTCAAGGCGGTAGCCGGATCTCATGACCGTCGAACCCGAGGCTGAGAAGAAAAAGAAGAACGGTAAGGGCGGTGGCCTGCGCGAGTCACTGTTCCTGCTGGTGTGCGGGGTGGTGGTGGCGCTGCTGTTGCAGGTCTTCGTCTTCCAGTCGTTCTACATCCCGTCCGAGTCGATGGAGAACACCCTTCTGGTGGGCGACCGGGTGGTCGTCAACAAGTTGCACGGTGACTCCGAGCGCGGCGATCTTGTCGTTTTCAAGGGCTGGAACAGCGAGGACACCATCAAGCGGGTCATCGCGGTCGGCGGTGACACGGTGAAGTGCTGCGACGCCAAGAAGCGGATCACGGTCAACGGGGTGCCGCTCGAAGAGGGTTCCTATCTCCACCCTGACGACTTCCCCTCGGGGGAGTCGTTCGAGAAGGTCGTTCCCAAGGGGCGGCTGTGGGTGATGGGCGATCACCGCACCGCCTCCGCCGACTCGCGTGCCCACGAGGAGAGACTGGGGGAGGGGACGGTCGCCGAGAGCGACGTCATCGGCCGTGCCGTCGCGATCTACTGGCCGTTCTCCAGGGCCACCGTCCTCAGCAGACCGGAGAGCTTCCTGAAGGTGAGATAGCGGTACCGAATGCCCCGTAGGGGGCGTACTCTCTGGTCATGGTCGCTGTGCTACCCGTGGTGCCATGACGGTCGCGTTTCGCCCCAGACCCAGCGTGGTCCGGCGGGATTCGGGACTGTACGGCTACGAGCGGGCTCTCGGCCGCCGCGGGCTCGGTCCCGTGGCGGGGGTCGACGAGGCCGGTCGAGGCGCCTGTGCCGGGCCGCTGGTGGTCGCCGCCGTGGTGCTGGGCGGCCGGATCGACGGCCTGGACGACTCCAAGCTGCTCACGGCCTCCCGGCGCGAGTCGCTCTACGAGCGGATCACGGCGACCGCGCGGGCGGTGAGCGTGGTGGTGATCCCGCCGGGTGAGATCGACGCCCAAGGGCTGCACAGATCCAACATCGGAGGAATGCGCAGGGCGGTGGCGCGACTACCCTGTCACCCCGGCTACGTTCTGACCGATGGGTTTCCCGTCCCCGGCCTGCCCGCACCGTCGCTGGGCGTGTGGAAGGGAGATCAGGTGGCGGCCTGCATCGCCGCGGCCTCGATCGTGGCCAAGGTGACGCGGGACGAGATGATGGTGGCGCTGCACGAACGCCATCCCCGCTACGGCTTCGCCGTGCACAAGGGGTATGGCACCGCCGACCATCGCAGGGCTCTCAGAACCTACGGCCCGTGTCCGGATCACCGCTTCTCGTTCTCGACGGTGGCGCGGTCAGGAGCGGGCGAGGTGATGGGTGAGAATGAAGTGGGGGCCGGTGCCGTCTGATCGGGCGGGCCGGGGTGGGCGTTTAACAGGAGGACCGGTATGAGCGCAGAGGATCTCGAAAAGTACGAAGCCGAGATGGAGCTGCAGCTTTACCGTGAGTACCGCGACGTTGTCGGCCTCTTCACCTATGTCGTGGAGACCGAGCGGCGCTTCTATCTCACCAATTCCGTCGATCTTGACGTGCGCACCGCCGAGAACGGTGACGTGTTCTTCGACGTGAAGATGCAGGACGCCTGGGTCTGGGACATGTACCGCCCGGCGAGGTTCGTCAAGAACGTCCGTGTGGTGACCTTCAAGGACGTGAACGTCGAGGAGCTCGCCAAGCCCGACCTGGAGATGCCAAAGGAGGGTTTCTCCTCCTGAGCGGCTTTCCTCGACGGCCTTGAGGGGGGTTCGCCCACGGACGGTCGAGGGCTCCAGGGGGCTCTTGAGGGCAGCCGAGCGGCCTGAGGCACCGTACGTGACCGAATGGACACGAGAGGTTGTCCACAGGCGTGCGCGCTGCCCGGCCGGTTTTCCACAGATCCGCATTCGGTTCCTCGACGGTGCGGTGAGCTGAGCGAAGGTCTGGAACCGGAGGTGGTTCCATGGCCGCGAAGGACGAGCTCGGCAAACACGGCGAACAGCTCGCCGTCGACTATCTGCTCGCACACGACCTGCAGATTCTGGATCGCAACTGGCGGTGCCCCGACGGGGAGATCGACGTCGTCGCCCGAGAAGGGGACACGCTCGTCGCGGTGGAGGTGAAGACCCGCTCGGGTCGCAGTCACGGCACCGCCTTCGAGGCGGTCACGGACGCGAAGATCTCCCGCCTGCGCAGACTCGCGGCCAGATGGCTCGCCGAGTGTGAGGACCGGTGCCGCTTCGACGCGATCCGCGTCGATGTCGTCGCCCTGGAGCGGTTCGCCGGGGATTTCGTCGTCCGCCACGAGCGGGGGGTGTGCTGATGCCCCCCCGACTCTCAGGGGCTCCGGAGGCTCCCGGCCTGTCATGGATCGCTCGCTCCCCTCGGGGGGTGAGGTGAGTGGCCGTCGCGCGCACGCGCTGTGTGGCCCTGGTCGGGGTGACCGGCCGTCTCGTCGAGGTCGAGGCCGATGTCGGCAGCGGAGTGGCGGGTCTCCACCTCATCGGGATGCTCGACACCGCGCTGAGCGAGGCCCGCGACCGGGTCCGTTCCGCGCTGGTCAACAGCCGATACGCCTGGCCCGACTCCCGGATCACGGTGAGCCTGTTCCCCGCCAGCCTGCCCAAACGCGGAAGCCTGTTCGATGTCGCGATCGCGATGGCCCTGCTCGCGGCGGCGGGATTCGTGCCCGCAGCGAGGGTCGCCGAGCCGTTCTTCCTGGGCGAGCTGGGCCTGGACGGCTCGATCAGGCCGGTGCGGGGCGTGCTCCCCGCCGTGCTGGCGGCCGTCGCCGCCGGTGCCCGCACCGTCGTCGTTCCGGCTCGTAACGCCGCCGAGGCCGGTCTCGTGCCGGGGGTGACCGTGGTTCCGGCGACCACGCTGAGCGCGCTGGTGAGCTGGTTGCGGACCGAAGGGCCGGTAGGGGGCCTCCCGCCCGGTTCTGGAGGAGCCGGTTCCGGCGGGGGCGGGGGAGGCGGGGCCGGTGCCGCGGATCGCGATTCGAGGGCCGGGTGTCCTGCCCCGCGGGGACTTCCCGGCGAGGCGGGCCCCGAAGACGCCTGCGGTGCGGGGGAGGAGCCCGGTGACGTCCCCGATCTGGGAGACGTCGCCGGGCAACCTCTCGCCCGTCGCGCGCTGGAGATCTGCGCCGCCGGCGGGCACAACCTCTGGATGCTCGGTCCTCCGGGGACGGGAAAGACCATGCTCGCCGAGCGGTTGCCGACTCTGCTCCCCACCCTGGAGCGGGACCAGGCGCTGGAGGTGACCGCGATCCACTCGGTCGCCGGTGTGCTGCCCAAGGACCGTCCCCTGCTGGTCCGCCCGCCGTTCGTGGCGCCCCACCACACCGCGACCGTCGCGTCCGTCATCGGCGGGGGCAGTGGGATGATCCGCCCGGGGGCCGTCTCGCTGGCTCATCGGGGGGTGCTCTTCCTGGACGAGGCCCCCGAGTTCTCGACGACCGTTCTCGACGCGCTCAGACAGCCGCTCGAATCGGGGCAGGTGACGGTCTCCCGGGCGCTGGCCACGGTGACCTTCCCCGCCAGGTTCGTGCTGGTGCTGGCGGCCAACAGGTGCCCGTGCGCGCGGCCCTCCACCCCGAACGACCCGTGCGCGTGCGCTCCCGCGGCCCGCCGCCGCTATCTCGCCCGGCTCTCCGGCCCGCTGCTCGACCGGGTGGACATCAAGGTCGGCCTGTTCCGTTCGACCAGGCACGAGCTTCTCGCCGACCGCCGGTTCATCGAGCCGAGCCGGGTGGTGGCCGAGCGGGTGCTGCTCGCGCGTGAGCGGGCCGCCAAGCGGTTCGCGAACACGCCGTGGCGCTGCAACGCGGAGATGCCCGCCCGTGCCCTCCATACCGAATACCGGCCACCGGCAGTGGCGATGTCCCCGCTGCTCGGGCATCTCGACAGCGGCCGGTTGAGCGCCCGGGGCCTTGATCGGATTCTCCGGGTGGCCTGGACCCTCGCCGATCTCGCGGACAAGGATCGGCCGGAGCTCCACGAGACCCAGTCCGCGCTCGGGCTCTGGCTGGGGGAGGAACGATGAGCGACAGACTGGCACGACTCACCCTGATGCGCCTGGCCGAGCCGGGCGACACCGTGATGGGCGCCCTCGTGGCCCTACGCGGTCCCGAGGCCGCCGTCGCCCTGATCCGCGAGGGCGCCGCGGGCGCGGATCTCACCCGATGGTTCGCCGACGCCCACGGCCGCCCGGCCGAAAACCCCGGTCCACCGGTTGGAGACCTCGGTGCATCGGCCGGAGACCTCGGTTTTGGAGATCTCGGTCCATCGGCTGCAGAGCCCGGCTCGGCTTTTGGAGGCCCCGGTTCTGGAGGCCCCCGCTCACCTGCTGGAAACCTCGGCTCGCCGGGTGGGGTCACCGGCCTATCGGTCGGGAGGCTCGATCCATCCGGCGGTGCCCCGTCCGGAGGTGTCCTGTTCGGCGGTCGCTCCGAATGCGGTCGCTCCGAAGGCGAGTGCTCTGAGGCGGGTGACGGTTCGGGGGCGGTGCGGGATGGGCGGCTCGCGGCCAGGATCGACAGGACGGTCGCCTCCTGGGCGGCCAGGCTGAGGACGGCCGACCCTGAGCGCGACCTGGCCGAGGGCGAGCGGATAGGGGCGAGGCTGGTGACTCCCGGTGATTCCGAATGGCCGACCCAGCTGGACGACCTGGGAGACTCCCGGCCCCATGCCCTCTGGCTCCACGGTGACGCCGACCTGCGGTTCTCCTGCCTCAGATCCGTCGCGGTCGTCGGTTCCCGAGCCGCCACGCCGTATGGCGCGCACGTGGCGGCGGAGCTCGGAGCGGGGCTGAGCGAGCGAAGGTGGGGGGTTGTCTCCGGCGGTGCGCACGGCATCGACGGGGCCGCCCACCGGGGTGCCCTCGCCGGTGAGGGGCCGACCGTCGCCGTGCTCGCCTGCGGCGCCGACGTCGCCTATCCCAGCGCGCACCAGCAGTTGTTCGCCGCCATCCGGTCGCAGGGGGTGCTGGTCAGCGAGTGCCCCATGGGCGCGCACCCGACCAGGCCGAGGTTTCTCATCAGAAACCGCCTCATCGCGGCCCTGACCAGGGGCACCGTGGTCGTCGAGGCGGCTGTGCGAAGCGGGGCGCTCAACACCGCCGGACACGCGATCGCGCTCAACCGTCATCTGGCCGCGGTGCCGGGCCCGGTGACCTCGGAGTTCTCCGTGGGGTGTCATCGGCTGATCCGCCAGGGCAGGGCCACCTGCGTCACCGGTCCCGAAGAGGTGATCGAGCTCGTCGGAACGATGGGCACCGACCTGGCCCCGGAGCCGCGCGGCCCGGTGCTTCCCCGAGATCGGCTCGACCCCGAGAGCCGGAAGGTCGTCGAGGTCATGCCCACCCGGGTCGGTGTGGGGCCCGCGACGATAGCCGTCGCCGCGGGCGTCGACCTGGAGACCGTGCTCTCCTGCCTCGGAGGTCTGGCCGCCGCGGGTTACGTCGAACGCGTCTCCCGGGGCTGGCGCCTCCGCCCTGACCGTCCTCCCGGCGGGTGAAGCCCTCTTCTCGGTGGGGTCATGGGAGCGGGGCGGGCCGGGTGGCTTCCAGCCGATGGTGACGGTCAGCGCGGTCTCGGTGGTGTCATGGGGGCGGGGCGGGCCACACGGGAAGCAGCCGGACCTGGCCGTGGCCGAGGAGGAGTAACGGGTCGAGATAGGCGCGGTCACGGAGCAGGCCCCAGTGCAGGCAGGTGGCGGGGCAGTGCCCGGGGGCGTCCTGAAGGGTGCCGATCACCTCGCCGACGGCCACCGCCTGCCCGCGCCGCACCGAGGGCTGGACCGGCAGGTAGGTGGTCCGCAGGCCACCGGGGTGGAGCACGGTCACCACGCCCCGGTCCGCGAGCGGCCCGGCGTAACCGACCGTTCCCGCTCCCGCGGCGCGCACCTCGGCTCCGGGAGACGCGGAGAGGTCGGTGCCCCGATGACCGGCCAGCCACGGCTGGGCGGGTGGCGCGAAGCCCCTGAGCACCCGTGGCCGTCCGCTGAGCGGCCATTCCCAGAGGGAGGACTCAGAAGGAGAGGACCCTCCCGAAGGGGGAGCGGACTTCCTGGCACGGGATCCCCCTGGAGCCATGGAAGCGGACTCCCCGGAAGGGGAGGTGGCGTGTGCTCCAGCGGGGGGTGTCGTCCCCGCGTGACCGTGCGCGGCGGTGCGGGCGGTCGCGAGGGTGCTCATGGGAGCCGCCGTGCCATATGCGCGGCCGGTCGCGTCTACGGGGGGTGCGAGGGAGGTCACGCGGTGGGCGCCAGCCGGTGTGGCCAGGACCAGTGAGCACAGCAGGGCTCGCAGCCCCACGGGGTGGACGGTCTTCATGTCGGCAAGCATGAAGACCCGTGCTGCGGCGGAGATGGACCGAACGGGATTCTGTGGACAGTGGGCGGTAGATGTGGCCAAGCCGGGAGGCGTGACTGAGGATGGGGGAAAGGACGGCCCAGGACGTCGTGAGAGCGGGGATCGCGTGGTCGAAGAGCGTATTCGCGAGCTGGCGGCGGAGGTGGGCGTCGAGTTGCCGCCGGTACGGGTGAGCGGGGACGATCCGGTACTGCCCTCCGTCTTCCGGGTGGGCACCGCCGCCGCCGTCGCCGTCGGGGCCGCCACCGGGGCGGCGGCCGCGCTCAGAGGAGGCGGAAGCCGGGCCGCCGTGGACGTGCGGGAGGCGGCGATCGCCTTTCTGGACGAGCGCCACTTCAGGATCGACGGAGCGGCCGTGGATCCGTGGGCGCCCCTTTCCGGTGACTACCGCACCGCCGACGGCTGGGTTCGGCTGCACTGCAACTTCGACCATCACCGTGACGCGGCCCTCGCGGCGCTCGGACTGCCCGAGGGGGCGGACGGGGACGCCGTCGAACGCGCCTGCGCGAGCCGTGGCGCCGTCGAGGTCGAGGAGGCGGTGACGGCCGCGGGAGGATGCGCCGCGGCCATGCGCGACCACGCCGGGTGGCGTGGGCATCCGCAGTCACGGGCGGTCGCCGCGTCACCGCTGGTCCACCTGACCCGGGTCGGAGCCCGGGGTGGTGCGAGGACCGGCGCCTCGGAAGGCGGGGAAGGGCGGGCGCTCGACGGGGTGCGGGTGCTCGACCTGACCAGGGTGATCGCCGGACCGGTGGCGACCCGCGCTTTGGCCGCCCACGGTGCCCAGGTGCTCCGGGTGGGTGCCGGGCACCTTCCCGAGGTGCCGGGGCTGGTGGTCGGCACCGCGTTCGGCAAGCGCTCCTGTCATCTCGACCTGAGGACCCCGGCCGGGCGCGCCGCACTGCGCGACCTGGTGGCGGGGGCCGATGTGTTCGTGCAGTCCTACCGTCCCGGGGCTCTCGAGGCGCTGGGGTTCGGCCCCCGGAGGCTGGCGGAGATCAGGCCGGGGATCGTGTGCGTCGACGTCTCGGCGTACGGGGGGCAGGGGCCGTGGGCGGGCAGGCGCGGGTTCGACAGCCTGGTGCAGATGGCGTGCGGCATCGCTCACGAGGGCGGCGACGGGGCGCGGCCCCGCCCGCTGCCCGCCCAGGTCCTCGACCACGTCACCGGTTACCTGGTCGCCTTCGGCGCGATGGCCGCACTGCTCCGCCGATCCGCCGAGGGGGGCTCCTGGCGGGTGGAGCTCTCCCTGGCCCGGACCGCGCGATGGCTGGACGACCTCGGCAGGGTCGACGGAGCGGTCACGCCGGAGCCCGATGTCACCGGCATGATCGAGGAGATGGACAGCGCCTTCGGCCGTCTGACCTATCTCCGGGCGCCAGGAACGATCGACGGTGTGTCGCCGTACTGGTCGAGCCCGCCTCCGGAGAGGGGCGAGCACCCGCCCACCTGGTGGTGAGGTCTTCCGCGGGCTCTGGAAGGCGAGTCCGGGGGAGGGTGAGGTCATCGGGTTCGGGGGGCGGAGGGGTGGCGCAGCGGGGAGAGCCAGATCCACGCGGCCGCGGTCAGCACCCCGGCCGCGGAGATCCAGAACACCGGGCGCAGTCCGAGCAGTTCACCGGAGAGGCCGCCCGCGAGACCGCCGAGGGTGAGGACACCCTGGATCATGAAGGCCTGCGTGGCGTTGACCCGGCCGCGCAGTTCGGCAGGGGTCTCGCGCAGGGTGATGGTGCCCATGCAGACGGCGAAGGCCACGACGGCCACGCCGGAGATCACCGCGCTGACGGCCAGGAGAAGGAAGCTGCGCCACACCGGTCCTGAGGTGAGCGCGACGATCACGAAGTCGACGGGGAAGAGCAGCACGGAGCAGGCCAGTATGCGGTTCTCGCCGTACCGTCCGGTCAGGCGCGAGACGACGGCCGCGCCGAGCAGGCCGCCGACGCCGAAGAAGGCGGTGATGGCGCCGACGAGCCCTCCGGCCAGGCCGAGCTCGTTGAGCGCGTAGATCACGAACAGTGCCATGTAGGCGCTGCCGAAGAAGTTGATCGTGATACCGGCGCCGCAGAGCGCGCGGAGCGTCGGGTGCCCGGCCACCGTGGCCAGGCCCTCGCGGATCTCGGTCCACATGCCGCGCCGGGGAGCGGGAGCGTGGTTCTCCGGCGCCTTGATCGATCTGATCAGGAACGCCGAGGCCAGGAAGGACACCGCGTCGACCAGGAGCGCGAACGGCGCCGTGATCAGCTGGACGAGCAGTCCGGCGAGACCGGGTCCGGCGACGGTCGCCACGGCGAAGGCCGACTGGAAACCCGCGAGGGCTTCGGTCCGCTGACTCTCGTGGACCACCGTGACCAGGTGCGGGAAGTTGACCGCCCGGAAGATCACCGAGCAGGTGCCGACGACGAACGCCACCGCGATCAGCCACGGCACGCTCAGCGCCCCGGTGATCCAGGCCGCGGGGATCGTGGCCATGGCGACGGCCGAGACCGTGTCACAGGCGACCATGATCGGCCGGTGCCGCCTCAGCCGGTCGGCGAGGGCACCCGCCTGGAGACCGATCAGCAGGTAGGGCAGGGAGGTCGCGGCGGTGAGCATGCCCATCTGGGCCGGGGACGCGCCGAGCAGGACGGCGGCGGTCAGTGGTACCGCGAGCCGGGAGATCTCCGTGCCGGTCTCGGTGACGGCACGGGCGGAGAGCAGGAGCCGGTAGTCGCGTTGTCTCCGCAGGGGCCCCGGCTTGACCGCGGAGGACTCGGGAGAGGGCTCGGGGGGCGTAGAGAGCGCGGAGGGCGCGGAGTCGTCAGGGGTGACGGGGGTGGTGGAGGTCACGGTGACCCGTCTCCTTTCCGCCTCCGAAAATTTTGAAAGGAATGCTTCATAACTGTGAAGGTAACCCTTCATAGTTATGAAGGCAATGCTTCACGTATGGAGTGGGTACGGTCTGCACATGACCGAGGCATCGACGCGCAAGTCCCTCACCGATCCCACCGCGATGCGCGCGCTGGCGCACCCCGCGCGGCTCGCGATCCTGAACCGGCTCCAGGCCGAGGGGCCCTGCACCGCGACCGAGGTCGCCGAGGTCGTCGGGATCACCCCCAGTGCGGCCAGCTACCACCTGCGCATGCTCGCCAAGTACGGCTTCGTCGAGGACGCGCCCGTGCGCGACGACGGCCGCGGTGACGGCAGGGAGCGTCTGTGGCGCTCCAGTGCCACAGGCTTCAGCGTCAGCCCCGATCCGGACGACGGTCCGGACGTGCGTGGCGCCAAGGAGTTCCTGATCAAGGCCTTTCGGGAGCAGGCGGCGGACGAGGCGAGCAGGGCGCTGGAGAATCTTGAGCGGGAGTCGCGTGAGTGGCGCGACGCCGCGCTGTTCAGCCGGGTCCTCCTGCTGGTCGACGCCGAGGAGTTGAAGGCGCTGAACGAGCGGATCGAGGAGCTGCTCGCCCCCTACATGACCACCGTCAGGGATCGAGAGGACGCCCCGCCCGGGGCTCGGATCTCCGAGGCGCAGGTCAGCCTCTTCCCCCGGGCCCGGCGTCGGCCGCACGGCCTTCCACGCGACGCGTAAGGAGTGCTTGACGTCCCAAGGTCGGGGAGAGGCGCGGTTACGGGTACACTTTTTGGTGGCCTGTGAGTCATGGGCCGACTTCGCATGCCCCGTCAAGAACCGGGATCCCTCGGTCCGGGCGAGAGCTCGGCTGGATCCGGTTCGGGGCATCAGGGCGACAGCCGAGGGCTGTCGCGTCCAACCGAGAACAGCGCCCAGAGATGGGTGCCCCGATCTGGAGGACGATCAATGTCCACCCCCGTCGTCACCATGCGACAGCTGCTGGAAAGCGGCGTTCACTTCGGCCACCAGACCCGGCGCTGGAACCCGAAGATGAAGCGCTTCATCTTCACCGAGCGCAACGGCATCTACATCATCGACCTCCAGAAGTCGCTGGCCTTCATCGACAGGGCCTACGACTTCGTCAAGGAGACCGTCGCGCACGGCGGCACGATCATGTTCATCGGCACGAAGAAGCAGGCCCAGGAGGCCATCGCCGAGCAGGCCGCCCGTGTCGGCATGCCGTATGTCAACCAGCGCTGGCTGGGCGGCATGCTCACCAACTTCTCCACCGTGCACAAGAGGCTCCAGCGCCTGAAGGAGCTGGAGGAGCTCGACTTCGACAACGTGGCCGCCTCGGGGCTCACGAAGAAGGAGCTCCTCATGCGCCGCCGCGAGAAGGAGAAGCTTGAGCGCACCCTCGGCGGCATCCGGGACATGTCCCGGATCCCGAGCGCCGTGTGGGTCGTCGACACCAAGAAGGAGCACATCGGGATCAGCGAGGCTCGCAAGCTTCACATCCCGGTCGTGGCCATTCTCGACACCAACTGCGACCCCGACGAGGTCGACTACCCGATCCCGGGTAACGACGACGCGATCCGCGCCGTCGGTCTGCTGACCCGCGTCGTCGCCGACGCCGTCGCCGCCGGTCTCATGGCCCGCGCCGGCGCCAACCGTGGCGGGGACGACAAGCCGGCCGTCGCCGGTGGCGCCGAGCCGCTGGCCGAGTGGGAGCAGGAGCTGCTCGCGGGCGGCGCCGACAGCGCTCCGGCCGCCGAGGCCGAGACCGCCGAGGCCCCCGCCGAGGCTGCGGAGGCTCCCGCCGCCGAGGTCGCGGACGCTCCGGCCGCCGAGGCCGAGTCCACCGAGAAGCAGGCCTAGGTCACTTCCGTACGGCTCCTTCGGCCGTACGACCCGCAAGACCCTTCCGGGTGGGTGCCGCTCAGTTGGGGCACCCACCCGATCCACGACGATTCCCACGAGGAAAAGACAATGGCTTCCGTGAACATGGCCGACGTCAAGCGGCTTCGTGAGCTGACCGCCGCCGGCATGATGGACTGCAAGAAGGCTCTCGAGTCGTCCGAGGGCGACTTCGACCGCGCGGTCGAGATCCTCCGCCTCAAGGGCGCCAAGGACGTCGGCAAGCGTGAGGCCCGCACCGCCTCCAACGGCCTGGTCGCCCTGAAGCAGGAGGGCGACTCCGCCGCCGCGCTGCTCGAGCTCAACTGCGAGACCGACTTCGTCGCCAAGGGCGAGCGTTTCCAGGAGCTCGCGGCCCAGGTGGTCGACCACATCCTGGCCACCAAGCCGTCCGACGTGCCCTCGCTGCTCGAGTCCGAGCTCGCCGGCAAGAGTGTCAAGACGCACCTCGACGAGGCCAACGCCGCGCTCGGCGAGAAGATCGAGATCCGTAGGTTCGCCGTGCTCGAGGGCGGTTTCATCGGCGCCTACATGCACAAGACCGACCCTCAGCTCCCCCCGGCGGTCGGCGTGCTCGTGCAGCTCGACTCGCCGAACGGCGACGTCGCCAAGGACATCGCGCAGCACGCCGCGGCGATGGCCCCGAAGTACCTCAGCCCCGCCGAGGTCCCGGCCGACGTCATCGAGAAGGAGCGCGCGCTCTTCGAGGAGATGACCCGCGAGGAGGGCAAGCCCGAGGCCGCCATCGGCAAGATCGTTGATGGCCGGGTCAACGGCTGGTACAAGGACTTCACTCTCCTTGAGCAGTCCTTCGTCAAGGACAACAAGAAGTCGGTCGCGAAGTTCGCGGACGAGAACGGCGTCAAGGTCCAGGCCTTCGTCCGCTTCAAGGTCGGCCAGGCCTGATCCCTGACATCCGCTCTTCAGGCAGAGCATCAAACGAGGAGGCCGCCGCCGTGCAGGAGAACACAGGACCCGCTACGCCGGCGGTTTCTTCGTACTCGGATCCGCTTCGCTGGAAGCGGGTGATGTTGAAGCTGTCCGGGGAGGCGTTCGCCGGCGGTGATCCGCTGGGCATAGACCCGGGCGTCGTGAGCCACCTCGCGGACTCGATCGCCGAGGCCGTCCGCGGCGGTGTGCAGGTCTCGGTCGTCGTGGGCGGCGGCAACATGTTCCGGGGCGCCACCCTGTCCGAGCGTGGCATGGACCGCGCGAGGGCCGACTACATGGGCATGCTCGGCACGGTCATCAACTGTCTGGCCCTCCAGGACTTCCTGGAGAAGCGGGGGATCGACACCCGCGTTCAGACGGCGATCACCATGCAGCAGGTCGCGGAGCCGTTCCTGCCCCGCCGTGCCATCCGCCACCTGGAGAAGGGCCGCGTGGTCATCTTCGGGGCGGGGCTCGGCTCGCCGTTCTTCTCCACCGACACCTGCGCCGCCCAGCGAGCGCTGGAGATCGGCGCCGAGGCGCTGCTCAAGGGGACCCAGGTGGACGGCGTCTACGATGCCGACCCCCGTAAGAACCCTGATGCCGTCCGGTTCGACCATCTCGAATACGGTGAGGTGCTGACCCGTGGCCTCGGGGTCATGGACGCCACCGCCATCAGCCTGTGCATGGACAACAACCTTCCCATCGTGGTCTTCGACCTCATGGGTGAGGGCAACATCATGCGGGCGGTACGCGGTGAGAAGATCGGCACGCTGGTGAGCCCGGCACGGTGACGAACCGGTACGGGGCCGACACGGTGCCAGGGCCGGCACGGTGACGAGCCGGTAGCGCAAGAAGCGAGCCCGACGTAGCTGGTGGAGTGGTACGCGAGGTAGGAGCGTCCCGTGAAGCGAGCGAGGAGTGGTGAGCGACCAGAGGACGGGAAACGAGCCCGACGTAGCTGGCTGAGTGGTACGCGAGGTAGGAGCGTCCCGTGAAGCGAGCGAGGAGGGCGCGTGACCGAGAAGACAGGGTGCGAACCTGACGTAGCGAGCCGAGCGGTACGCCATTGTGGTGGTCCGGTGGACCTCCGGCGTGATGGCCTCCCGCGAAGTGCGTGAGGATGGGGAGTGACCGAGAAGACAGGGAGCCGCTGTGATCGACGAAACCCTCCTCGAAGCCGAGGAAAAGATGGACAAGGCTGTGTCGGTGGCGAAGGACGACTTCGCGGGCATCCGCACGGGTCGGGTCACCCCGTCGATGTTCAACAAGATCAGCGCTGAGTACTACGGGACACCCACCCCCATTCAGCAACTCGCCTCGTTCCACGTGCCCGAGGCGCGCATGGTCATCATCCAGCCTTTCGACAAGAGCTCGATGGCCGCGATCGAGAAGGCGATCCGCAACTCGGACCTCGGTGTGAACCCCGGTAACGACGGGGCGGTGATCCGGGTGGCCTTCCCCGAGTTGTCGGAGGAGCGCCGCAAGGAGTACATCAAGGTCGCCAGGAACAAGGCGGAGCACTCCAAGGTCTCCATTCGCAACATCCGGCGCAGCGCCAAGGAGACCCTGGACAAGATGATCAAGGATGGCGAGGCCGGCGAGGACGAGGTGCGCCGGGCGGAGAAGGAGCTCGACGACCTCACCCAGAAGCATGTCGCCAAGATCGACGAGCTGCTCAAGCACAAGGAAGCCGAGCTGCTCGAGGTTTGAGCCATGATCCTTGTCCCGCGCGGGCCGTCCGTGCGGGACAAGGATTTTGTGTAGGTATGAAAGTAGGACCCCCTGTGGAACCCGTGGCGGGCAGTAGCCGTACCGGCCGTAATCTCCCCGTCGCGGTGGCGGTGGGGCTCGCCCTGGCGGCGATCATCATCGCCTCCCTCTACTTCGTGAAGGTGCTCTTCCTCGCCGTGGTGGTGGCCGCGGTGGGTATCGGAGTGACGGAGCTGGTCCGCTCGTTCGAGGCCAGAGGCATCAAGGTCCCCCTCGTCCCGGTGCTGGCAGGCATGGCCGCGATGCTGGCCGCGGCCTACTGGGGCGGGGATCTGACCGGCTCGGCCTGGGGCGGGACGGCCTGGCTGGTCGGCGTCTTCGCGATGACCGTGCTCGGGCTGATGATCTGGCGGATGTTCCTGGGCACGGAGAACTACGTCCGCGACACCGCCGCGACCATCCTGGTCGTCGTCTATCCCTCCCTGCTCGTCGGGTTCGTGGCGTTGTTGCTCGCCAACCCCGACCAGGGTCCCGACCGGGTGGTCGTCTTCATCGCCACCACCGCCGCGAGCGATATCGGCGGATATTTCGCTGGAATCACCCTGGGCAAGCACAAGATGGCCCCGGTGATCAGCCCGAAGAAGACCTGGGAGGGCTTCGCGGGGTCGGCGCTGGCCTGCATGGCGGTGGGCGGCTGGCTGGTGGCGTGGCTGCTGGAGGCCGACATCTGGAAGGGCGTCCTGATCGGCGCGGTCGTGGTGGTCTTCGCCACGCTCGGCGACCTGATCGAGTCGGTGATCAAGCGAGATCTCGGTGTCAAGGACATGGGCAGTGTGCTTCCCGGCCACGGCGGCATGATGGACCGCCTCGACTCCCTCGTCGCCACGCTGATCCCGGTCTGGGTGCTGCTCACCCTGCTGGTCTGAGCCCGCCCCGGTCGGGGCCCGCCCGCCCCGCCCCGGTCCGGACCTGCCCTGCTCCGAGGCCGCCCGTGGCATCCCGCCCGGGCGCGGTGCGGTCGTCACCCGTACGAGGTCAGGGAGGGCGTCCGATCATCCCGCCCCGGTGAGCCGGGTCGCGGACAGGCGCGGCAGCACCGCCCGGTAGCCCTCGGCGGAGACCAGGCTCAGCTCGCCCGGGGTGATCGGGACGAGCCAGAGCCACTGGACGGAGTCGCCGCCGAAGGAGAAACCCGACAGGTCAGGCAGTCCCGGCAGCCCGGTCAGCATCATCACACCGCCGTAGGCGGAGCCGAGCGGGAAGGTCTCAGGGCGGTGATACCACCTGGCGGTGTGTCCGTGCCCCAGCCAGGTGACCGAGTGCCACGGATACTGCCCCAGCCACAGGAACAGCCGGGCCGCGTCGCGGGCGTCACCGGGGGAGGCGACGGCGAGCTCCACCCGGGCGTACGCGTCCGGACGGTCGATGTACTGCTCGACGGTGGGCATCCGCTGGCAGCTCATCCCGACCGTGGACAGGATCGTGTGCTCCCTGCCGCGTTCCGGCGGGCGTTCCGTGATGCCCACCGCGGGCATCCGCTCGCCCCCCGCGTCCCAGAATCTGCCCGCGGTGCCGACCTTGCGGTCCAGATGGCCCATCACGAACTGCTGGAACGAGGCCCAGGCTCCGTCTCCGCCACGCCACTCCCAGTAGGCGCGCGCCTTGGCGATCCGAGGGGCCAGGCCGTCGTGGGCGTCCTCCAGTGACCAGGCGAACGGGGACTCGCCCAGGGCGTCACGGGAGTAGCCGGGCATTCCCCGGCTCATGTCCGCCCATCCAGGAATGACCGCGAGCAACTCGTCGTTCTCGTACAGGGCGACGCCGTCGCCCTCCTCGAACCACAGCGATCGCAGCGCGCCCAGGGGTCCTCTGCCGCCGGGGTGGCGGGTGTTCGCCCTGGGGGCGACCGGCGGCAGTTCGGCCTCCAGGCGGTCCTGGTCGATTCCGTCCGGGGCCGGGCCGTGGTTGGCCAGCCAGACGGCTCCGTGCACCGTCCCTCCCGGCCCGCACAGGTAAGCTACCGAGGAAGTCTCGTCACGTTCGACCACCAGGGTGCGGCTTCCGTAGGGATTGATGTCGGTAAGCACGACCTCGACGCCGTCTCCCCGCTCTCCCGCGGGGCCCGTGGGGCGGTTTGTCGCCATACCTCCGGACTCTAGATCACTGTCGGGCACCGCTTCGAGCAATCGCGTAACCGTTGAGAGAAGGCGTTGGACTTGTCGACCGTCAGCCCGTCCGGGACCCCCGCACCCGGCCAGCTCACCTTCGTGGCGCCGCGCCGGGCCAAGCCCGCCCGCCATCTGGCCGACCTGACCATGGCCGAGCGCCGCGCGGTCGTCGCCGAGCTGGGTGAGAAGCCGTTCCGCGCCGACCAGCTCTCCCGGCACTACTTCGAGAAGCTCAACGGCGATCCCGAGCTGATGACGGACCTTCCGGCCGCGGCGAGGGAGAAGTTCGCCACCGCGCTGTTCCCCAGGCTGCTCACCTCGGTCAAGGAGATGACCACCGACGCCGGCACCACCCGTAAGACGCTGTGGCGACTTTTCGACGGTGCGTTGGTCGAGTCGGTCCTCATGCGCTACAGCGACCGTACGACGATGTGCGTGTCGTCGCAGGCCGGATGCGGTATGAACTGCCCGTTCTGCGCCACGGGTCAGGCGGGCCTCACCCGCAACATGACCACCGCCGAGATCGTCGAGCAGGTCGTCGCCGGGGCTCGCGCGCTCGCGGCCGGTGACGTCCCGGGTGGTCCGGGACGGGTCAGCAACGTGGTCTTCATGGGTATGGGCGAGCCGCTGGCCAACTACAAGGCCGTGATCGGCGCCGTGCGCCGCATGGTCGAGCCCGCCCCCGACGGCCTGGGCATCTCCGCCAGGGGCGTCACCGTCTCCACGGTCGGCCTGGTCCCGGCGATCGGCAAGCTCGCGGCCGAGGGCCTGCCGGTGACGCTCGCGCTCTCGCTGCACGCCCCCGACGACGAGCTCCGCGACACCCTGGTGCCGATCAACACCCGCTGGAAGGTCGCCGAGGTCCTCGACGCGGCCTGGGACTACGCGGCCAGGACCAAGCGCCGGGTCTCCATCGAGTACGCGCTGATCAAGGACATCAACGACCAGGAGTGGCGCGCCGACCTGCTCGGCAAGCTGATCAAGAACAAGCTGGTGCACGTCAACCTGATCCCGCTCAACCCGACCCCGGGTTCCAAGTGGACCGCCTCCCGTCCGGAGGACGAGCGGGCCTTCGTCCGGCGCCTGGAGTATCACGGCGTGCCGGTGACGGTCCGCGACACCCGAGGCCGGGAGATCGACGGCGCCTGCGGCCAGCTCGCCGCCGCCGAGTAGCCCTCACCGTACGGTTGCGCCCCCCGAGGCACTCCCCGCCCGCGGGTAGCTGACCTCCCACCCGAGCCTCGGCTCTTTCGGCACCCCGGAAGGCGCCCGCCACAGCGGGCGCCTTCGTCGTTCCGCCGCCTTGCCGTGATCACGCCCTCATCGCCCGGCATCCCGTACGGCAGTGACCACCCCACCGGCGACCATTCTGTCGGTGAGGCAGCGACCAATCCGTCAGCAGATGAGCGACGATCCCGTCAGCAATCCAGCGACCAATCTGTCAGCAGATGAGCGACGAACCCGTCAGCAATCCAGCGGCGATCCTGTCACCAGGTCTCGGGCTGTGGCAGCTTGTCCCATGGTCAGCGGCTTACAGCCTCTCTCGGCGGGGGCGTTCCGCAACGTGCGGAAGGGTCCGTCGAGAAGCCCTTGGCCGAACCCGAGTCATTGTCGTGACGGGGGGCATGCCGGTGCGGTGAGAACACGCGAAACGGGGACCGTCCGGTCGCGAGATACGACATCGGTGTGGCCGGCTACCCACGACCTCGCAAGAGAACCTCGGTTCAGGGGTTCAGGCGGCGCAGGCGTGTGTACAGCAGGAGGCTCGCGGCGGTCCAGAAGAGGGTGGCGGTGGAGACGGGGAGCAGGACCTCCCCGAGCAGGCCGGCGTTGGCGGCGCGCATCCAGGGCATGATCGGCACCGCGAGGTGGCCCGCGGGGGTGAGGCTGATCAGCAGCAGGGCGAGATAGCCGCCGAGGAGGGCGAGCATCGAGACGGCCGGGGAGGCGAGGATCGGGCGGCTGGTGAGGGCGCCCAGGGCCGTTCCCGCGCTCACGCCGAGCCCGTGCAGCGCGACGCCGCTCGCCAGGTCGGCGGGGGTGGGCATGGCGGCGAAGCCGTGCAGCAGCGGTAGCCCGACCGCGAT
Source organism: Streptosporangium sp. NPDC000509 (assembly GCF_042898365.1). Classification (NCBI taxonomy): domain Bacteria; kingdom Bacillati; phylum Actinomycetota; class Actinomycetes; order Streptosporangiales; family Streptosporangiaceae; genus Streptosporangium; species Streptosporangium sp. NPDC000509. The sequence goes on from NZ_JBIAYX010000018.1 coordinate 224,147, forward strand.
CGCCGCCATGCCGAGGTTGACGGTGAGCGCGGCGAGCAGCCCGGCTCCGATCTCGCGGCCGGGACGTCCGGCGGCCGTCATGGAGATCAGCCGCTGCGTCGGAGGTTCGGTGTCGAGCAGCCCTCGGGCGGCCCAGGCGAAGACGAGGATCAGCAAACCGGCCGAGTCCGCGTACGCGGGCAGCTCCTTGCCCGGCGGGGCGAGCGTCGAGTAGAAGACGAACAGCATGGCGAAGAGCCCGATCGTCGGCTGGAACAGCCGGTGTGACCGGGCGTAGGCGGAGAGCTTGAAGCGGACGAGATGGATCACGATGACCGCCTGGTGAGGTAGCCGTCGGCGCGGAGCTTCTGCTCCACCTCGTCGGCGTCGCCCGCGTCCACGATCACCTCGATCACCACCTGCGGGGACGAGCTTTCCGAGGGGGATCGAGGGGGCGGCGAGTGCTCCTTGGCGGTGTCCGGGGAGGGCCGGGTTTCCGGGGTGTCTCGCGGAGCGGCGGTGGGAGGTGCCGCGGAGTCGCGGGCGTCGACGGTGACGTCGCCGTTCGCGACGAGCCAGTGATCGGCGCCGGGGAAGTGCCGAAGTTGGTTCTGGTGGTCGCTGACCACGACCGTACCGCCGCGGGCGGCGATCTCTTCGATGATCACGGGGAGTTCGGTGCGGGTCTGCTCGTCGAGCCCGGCGAAGGGCTCGTCCAGGATCAGCAGGTCCGGCGGGGCGAGCAGCGACTGGATGAGCCCGATTTTCTGCGCGCTGCCCTTGGACAGGTCACCGAGCGGCTGGTCCAGCAGATGGGCCGCGTTCAGTCGCTCCGCCAGGTCCCCGGCCGTGGAGGCGGAGGAGGAGAGCCCTCGGATCCTGGACATGTGGGCGAGGTAGGCGGCGACGGTGAACGGCTGGTCCACCGGGAACACGTCGGGGGCGTAGCCGATGACCTCGGGCCGGTCGGCGATCGAACCTTGGGACGGGGGGACGAATCCCGCCATCAGCCGCAGCAGCGTCGATTTTCCGGCGCCGTTGCGGCCGGTGACCTCGATGACGGAACCGGGGCGGAGGGTGAGCTCGACGTCCCGCAGGATCCAGGGGCCGCGCCGCGAGTATCGAAAGGACACCGTGGAGAGCCGCATGAACCGCAACATTACCGGTGATCATGCCGGAGTTCGCCGTTGATCGCCGGCCGTGATGCGATCTGCCCCCTGGAAGCGGGCTCGACCTGATAAAAAAGCAAATAAGAGGATTTCCAGGAAGCCCGCTCGGTAGGTCACCCGGCTCACCACGCTCGATTTCTCGGCCTCTCCCGGTTCGCCGCCATACGGCGGGGGAGTGCTCGGGGGCCTGTCAGCGGGTACCCCAGGAGTAGGTTTGCTTGTGAAGCTTGAGATAGACGAAGGTCTCGGTGGCCCTGACGGTCGGGATGGCCCGGATCTTGCCGAGGATCTCCAGAAGATGCTGGTCGCTCTCGCAGACGACCTCGACCATGATGTCGAGCGACCCCGCGGTCAGCACCACGTAGTCGATCTCCCTGATGGCGGACAGCTCGTCGGCCACCGTCTCCAGGTCGCCCTCGCACTTGATGCCGATCATGGCCTGACGGGGGAAGCCGAGGGTGAGCGGGTCGGTCACCGCGACGATCTGCATGACTCCGGCGTCGAGCAGGCGCTGCACCCGCTGGCGTACGGCGGCCTCGGAGAGCCCCACGGCCTTGCCGATCGCGGCGTACGGCTTGCGCCCGTCCGTCTGCAGTTGCTCGATGATCTGCTTGGAGATCTCGTCGAGGACGACGGGGCCGGGCCTGGCGTCGTTTTCGCGGCGAACCTTGGGCGGCGTCGTCATGGGCGCTCCCTGGCGTCATGTTGCGGGGCTGTTGCCGGCATGTTGCGGCTCCGATGCGACATGCTGTCAGTTCCGGCGCCTCTGTCAAGCGATTTCGTAGCAATTTGGTATCTTAACAACGAAATCCCTTGTCGCGGGACTCTCGCTCTGTAAGAGTCGCGACAACTCAGCCCCGATCCATAGGAGGCCGACGGTGACCACCCCGGTTGAGACCAACGAACTCCCCCGCCTGCGGAACTACATCGACGGCGAGCTCGTGGAGGGCAGGAGCGGCCGGTTCTCCGACGTCATCGATCCGTGCACCGGCGAGATCTACCTTAAGGCCCCCGTCTCGGGCACCGAGGACATCGATGCGGCGTACGCCGCGGCCGCCGCCGCGTTCGAGTCATGGAGCCAGGCCACCCCGGGCGAGCGCGCCAACCTCCTCCTCAAGGTGGCCGACGCGATCGACGCGAGGGCCGATGAGCTGAACGAGGCCGAGTGCCTCAACACCGGCAAGCCGCGCGCCCGGATGGCCGAGGACGAGACCCCGGTCGCCTCCGACCACTTCCGCTTCTTCGCGGGGGCCGCGCGCACGCTGGAGGGCCCGACGTCCGGCGAGTTCCTCGCCGACCACACCTCCGTCATCAGGCACGAGCCGATCGGCGTGGTGGGCCAGGTCACCCCCTGGAACTATCCGATGATGATGGCGGTCTGGAAGATCGCCCCGGCGCTCGCCGCGGGCAACACCGTGGTGCTCAAGCCCTCCGACACCACCCCCGTCTCCACGGTCAAGCTGGCCGAGATCATCGGAGACGTCCTGCCCAAGGGCGTCTTCAACGTCGTCGTCGGCGACCGGGAGACCGGCGCGCTGGTCGTCGGTCACCCGACCGCCTCGATGGTCGCGATCACCGGCTCCGTCGGCGCGGGAATGGCCGTGGCCAGGAGCGCCGCCGAAGACCTCAAGCGGGTCCACCTGGAGCTGGGCGGCAAGGCGCCCGTCATCGTGTTCGACGACGTCAAGGACCTCAAGTCCGCCGCGGAGTCCATCGCCACCGCGGGCCTGTACAACGCGGGGCAGGACTGCACCGCGGCCTGCCGCGTGCTGGTCCACGAGGACGTCCACGACGAGTTCGTGGCCGCGCTCACCGAGGCGGCGGCGAGCACCGTGACCGGAGACCTCTCCGAGGAGAGCGCCCTGTACGGCCCGCTCAACAACGCCGACCAGCTGGCCCGCGTCACCGGCTTCATCGACCGGGCCCCCGGCCACGCCAAGGTCCTGACCGGCGGGAACCGGATCGGCGACCGCGGTTACTTCTTCGCCCCCACCGTCGTCGACGGCCTCAGGCAGGACGACGAGATGGTGCAGAACGAGGTGTTCGGGCCGGTCATCACCGTCCAGACCTTCACCGACGAGGCCGACGCGGTCGCCAAGGCCAACGGCGTCAAGTACGGCCTGTCCGGCTCGGTGTGGACCTCCGACCACGGCCGGGCGATGAGGGTGTCGAACCGCCTCGACTTCGGCGTGGTATGGGTCAACACCCACATCCCGTTCGTCTCGGAGATGCCGCACGGAGGCTTCAAGCACTCCGGTTACGGCAAGGACCTGTCCGTTTTCGGCCTGCACGACTACCTGCGCGTCAAGCACGTCATGCACTACATCGGCGAATAGCCGCGAACAGAGGGATAAGCCTGGCATGACCGAAATTCAGGCGGGCACGGAGACGGCAGACGCCGTCTCCCACTCGTCCCACGTGCCCGCGATCGAACTCGACGGGGTCGTCAAGGAGTACGTCTCCCACGGCGAGGTCGTCCAGGCGGTCAAGGGTGTCACCCTGTCGATCGCCGAGGGGGAGTTCTTCTCCCTCCTCGGCCCCTCGGGTTGTGGCAAGACCACCACCATGCGGATGATCGCCGGGTTCGAGGATCCCTCGGGGGGCACCGTACGGCTGCACGGTCAGGACGTCACCGACGTCCCTCCCAACCGGCGCGACGTCAACATGGTCTTCCAGTCCTACGCCCTCTTCCCGCACATGAACGTCTGGGAGAACGTCGCGTTCGGCCTCAGGCGCAAGAAGGTCGCCGAGGCCGAGATCAAGCGCCGGGTCGGCGAGATCCTGGAGATCGTCGACCTCACCGGGCGCGAGAAACGCCGCCCCAGGGAGATGTCCGGAGGCCAGCAGCAGCGGGTCGCCCTCGCCCGCGCCCTGGTGAACAACCCCCGCGCCCTCCTGCTGGACGAGCCCCTCGGCGCCCTCGACCTCAAGCTCCGCCAGGCCATGCAGATCGAGCTCAAGCGCATCCAGCGCGAGGTCGGCATCACCTTCGTGTACGTCACTCACGACCAGAGCGAGGCGCTCACGATGAGTGACCGCATCGCCGTCATGAACGACGGCACGGTCGAACAACTCGGCAGCCCCAGAGAGATCTACGAGCGGCCCGCAACCGCCTTCGTGGCAGGGTTCATCGGCACGTCCAACCTGCTCAGCGGCACTGTCGACCGGTTCCGGTCAGGCTTCGCGGTGCTTAAGCTGGGTGAGGACGACCACGTCCTCACCGAGGGCGGATCGTTCGGAGCCGGGGAGCCGATCGCGATCACGGTACGCCCGGAGAAGATCAGGATAACCACGGAGGAGCAACCCGTCGGAGACCTCAGCGTCGTGCGCGGCACCGTCTCGGAGGTGGTGTACCTGGGGCTCTACACCAGTTACACGGTCTGCCTGGCACACGGCGAAGAGGTGACCGTCTTCCAGCAGAACGCACTGGACAGCGCGAGTACGGCGGAGCGTGGAGACACCGTCTGGCTGTCGTGGCTGCCGCACCACTCGTACGCGATCGGAAGTTGAGTTCGATATGGACCCCCGCACGAACCCCGCCTTTCTGCGAGGCATGACGCAGAGCCGCTCCGTCACCCGCCGTGACGCCCTTCGCCTCGGCGGTATGTCGGCCGCCGGTCTCGCCCTCGCCGCCTGCGGTGTGCAGGGCAAGAAGGTGGAGGCCGTTCCCCAGAAGGACGCCCTCGCCGAATACTGGGGCTCCAAGCAGAAGAACGGCACGCTGCGCTTCGCCAACTGGCCGCTCTACATCGACAAGGACGGCAAGCGGTATCCCTCGCTGGAGCTGTTCACCGCCGACACCGGCATCAAGGTGGAGTACCAGGAGGCGATCCAGGACAACAGCACGTTCTTCGGCAAGATCCAGCCGCTGCTCGCCGCCAACAACGACATCGGCTACGACCTGATGGTCCTCACCAACGGCCTCCAGCTGAGCAAGGCCCTCGCGCTGGGCTATCTCGTCCCCCTCGATCACTCCAAGCTGCCGAACTTCGCGGCGAACGCGAGCTCCGCGGTGAAGAACCCCACCTGGGACCCGAACAACGCCCACACGATCCCGTGGACGGTCGGCGTAACCGGCATCGCCTACAACCCCAAGTACGTGGACGAGGTCAAGAGCATCCACGACCTCTGGAACCCCAAGTACAAGGGCAAGGTCGGCATGATGCTCGACACCCAGGAGGTCGCCAACTTCAGCATGTTCGCCCTGGGCATCGACCCCGACAAGTCGACCGAGGCCGACTGGAAGAAGGCGGGGGAGAAGCTCAAGGAGCAGCGCGACGCGGGTCTGGTGCGCAAGTACTACGAGAACGACTACGTCGACGCCCTCGCCAGGGGCGACATCTGGATCACCATGGCCTGGTCCGGCGACATCTTCCAGCAGGTCGCCGAGGGCAAGGACCTGAAGTTCGTGGTGCCCGAGGAGGGCGGCACGATCTGGACCGACAACATGTGCATCCCGAAGACCGCGCAGAACCCGGTCGACGCGCTCACCTACATGGACTACGTCTACCAGCCCAAGATCGCCACGATGCTGGTCGAGTACATCAACTTCATCACCCCGGTCTCCTCCGCGAAGGATCTCGTCCTCGCCGACGCGGCCAAGGCGACGGGGGAGGAGAAGAAGACGCTGGAGCAGATCGCCGAGAGCCCGCTGATCTTCCCCTCGGAGGAGGACATGGCCAAGCTGCGGTCGTACAAGACGCTCACCTCCGCGGATGAGAAGATCTTCGAGGACATCTTCCAACCCGTCACGCAGGGCTAGGCGGATGAGAGAGCGAATCGGACCGGAAGGGGTCGTCGGCCGGTGAAGCGCCTCACCCCCTACCTGCTCATCCTGCCCGGCGGCCTCTGGCTCGCGATCTTCCTGGTGGTACCGATGGTCTTCATGGCCTCGGTGTCCACCCAGGAGGGCAACGTGGTCGACGGGTTCGTCCAGACGTTCAACTTCCCGGTGTACGGCGAGGCGCTGGCGCAGTACCAGACGCAGTTCCTGCGCTCGGCCGGGTACGGCCTGACCGCGACCGTCGTCTCCATCGCGCTCGCCTACCCGATGGCGTACTGGATCGCCTTCAGGGGCGGCAGCCGCAAGTCCACCTACCTGCTGCTGGTGCTGCTGCCGTTCTTCGTCTCGTTCGTGCTGCGCACGGTGTCGTGGAGGTTCCTGCTCGCCGACGACGGCATGCTGCTCGGACCGCTGAAGGCGGCGGGGCTGCTGCCCGAGGACTTCCACGTGCTGCAGACGACGTACGCGGTGATCGGCGGACTGGTCTACAACTACCTGCCGTTCATGATCCTGCCGATCTACGTCGCGCTGGAGCGGGTGGACCCCAAGGTGGTCGAGGCCGCCCAGGACCTGTACGCGGCCAAGCGTGAGGCGTTCACCAAGATCGTGCTGCCGCTCTCGCTGCCGGGAGTGTTCGCCGGGGTGCTGATGACGTTCGTCCCGATGACCGCCGACTACGTCAACGCGGGCATCCTCGGCGGCCCGGAGAACACGATGATCGGCAACATCATCCAGACCGAGTATCTGGTCAACAACGACTACCCGACCGCCGCCGCGCTGTCGTTCACGCTGATGGCGGCGATGCTGATCGGCATCTTCGCCTACGCCAAGGCGCTCGGCACCGAGAACGTCCTGGAGGCGGCGGCCCGATGAGCGGCACCATCGACGTCACGGAGAGCCCCGAAAACGCCGAGAACACCGAGAACACCGAGAACACGACGAGCGCGCCCGCCGGGCGGCGGACCCCGCGGAGCGGCAGGCGACTGGGCGACCGGCTGCTCCTCGGCTACGTCTGGCTGATCATCGCCTGGTTGTTCCTGCCGATCTTCGTCATGATCCTGTTCGGCTTCAACGACACCCAGAGCAAGTCGAACGTGACCTGGCAGGGGTTCACCCTCCGGTGGTGGGGCCGCCTGGACGAGTACCCCCAGCTGCTTGACGCGGTGCGCAACTCCATCTACATCGCGGTGCTCTCCACGGTGATCACGACGGCGCTCGGCACGCTCATGGGGCTCGCCCTGGGCCGCTACCGGTTCCGCGGGCAGGGCGCGACCAACCTCGTGATGTTCGCCGCGATCGCCTCGCCCGAGCTCGTGATGGGCGCCTCGCTGCTGTCGCTGTTCATCAGCGTCGGCGTGCAGACCGGCTTCGCGACCGTGGTCGTCGCGCACGTGCTGTTCTCGCTCTCCTTCGTGGCGATCACCGTGCGGGCCCGGGTGATCGGGCTCGACCGGTCGATCGAGGAGGCGGCGCGCGACCTCGGCGCGTCCACGTGGATCACGTTTTGGCGGATCACCTTCCCGATGATCCTGCCCGGCGTCCTCTCCGGCGCGCTGCTCGCCTTCGCCCTGTCCATCGACGACTTCGTGATCACCCAGTTCACCAGCGGAGCCACCCAGACGTTCCCGCTGTGGATCTGGGGGGCCACCCGTATCGGGGTGCCGCCTCAGGTCAACATCCTCGGAACGCTTATATTCGCGGTAGGCGTCGCCATCGCCGTGGTCAACACGGTCACCGCGCGCCGCCGCACCTAGCCGCCGTCGATCCCCGTGCCCTCACCGGGCCACGGGGATTCGGTGTACCCGGATCACCGGTGACGACGGCTCCGGCGGACAATGTCCCGCAGGAGAGCGAAATCCGGTAAAGACCAGGATCCGGCAGAGGCAGAATCCGGCAGAGTACAGATTCCCGGCACAGAACAGGGAGGCGAGATCGGACTCAGGCGGGGGGAACCCGCGCGTGATCTCCACGACCACGCGATACACACAAAGACAACCTGACTCACGTAGGGAAGTGAGATTTGTGGATCCGCTGAAGGCTCTTGCTGACGCGGAGCGCAAGCCGTACTGGCTCGACAGTCCGGCGAAACCCGAGCCGCAGGCGCGGCTCTTCGGCGAGACCGGCGCCGACCTGGCGGTGGTCGGCGGAGGCTTCTCGGGGCTCTGGACCGCCCTGATGGCGAAGGAACGCGACCCGTCGCTCGACGTCGTCCTCCTTGAGGGGCGCAGGATCGGCTGGGCGGCGTCCGGCCGCAACGGCGGCTTCGCGATGGCCACGCTGACCCACGGCATCGCCAACGGGCTGGAGCGCTGGCCCGAGGAGATCGACACGCTCGAACGCCTCGGCGTCGACAACCTCGACGAGATCGGCGAGGCGGTCGCCGCATACGGCATCGACTGCGGCTACGAGCGTACCGGCGAGCTGCACGTGGCCACCGAGCCGTGGCAGCTGGAGGAGATGAACCGCAACCTCGGCATCGCCCGCGACCTGGGCGTCCGCTTCGACGTCCTCGACGCCGAACAGGTCCGGGCGGAGGTGAACTCGCCCACGTACATCGGCGGCCACTGGGAGCGCGACGGCTGCGCCATGCTCGACCCCGCCCGGCTGGCCTGGGGGCTCCGGCAGGCCTGCCTCTCGCTGGGCGTGCGCATCTACGAGCGCACGCCGGTACGGACGATGAGGGACACCCCGACCAGTCTGGACCTGATCACCCCGCACGGCAGCGTGAGGGCGCGCAGGGTCGCGCTCGGCACCGGCGTGTTCCAGCCGCTGCTGCGGCGGCTGAAGCACTTCCTGGTGCCGGTCTACGACTACGCCCTGATGACCGAGCCGCTCTCGGCCGACCAGCTGGCCTCGGTGGGCTGGCACAACCGGCAGGGGGTCGGGGACGCGGCCAACCAGTTCCACTACTACCGGCTGACCGAGGACAACCGGATCCTCTGGGGCGGTTACGACGCGGTCTACTACAACGGCGGCATGATCAAGCCCGAGTACGACCAGCGCGACGAGACCTTCGTCAAGCTGGCCGAACACTTCTCCACCACGTTCCCCCAGTTGTCCGGGCTGCGCTTCACCCACAGGTGGGGCGGAGTCATCGACACCTGCAGCCGCTTCAGCGCCTTCTACGGCCAGTCGCACGGCGGGCGCCTCGCCTACGCCGCCGGATACACCGGCATGGGCGTCGGCGCGACCCGGTTCGGGGCGAACGTCATGCTCGACCTGCTCGCCGGAGAGCGGACCGAGCGGACCGAGCTCAGGATGGTCAAGGAGAAGCCCGTCCCGTTCCCGCCCGAGCCGGTCCGCTCGGCCGGGATCCAGATGACCCGCTGGTCGATCGCCCAGGCCGACCTGCACCAGGGCCGCCGCAACCTCTGGCTGCGCACCCTGGATCGGATGGGGCTCGGATTCGACTCCTGAGGCCCGGAAGATCCTGGTAAGTCCGTCCCCGTTCCCGCTTCCGGCTCAGGCCGGACGAGCGGGAACGGGCCGGCCCGGGATACGCGGGGGTGTGAAGACAGCGGAGGTGTGCGGGGGGTTGCGGGGGGCTCGTTGGCTTCCGCGGCGCGGACCGTACAGACTTGGAGCATGTCGGAAAAGGTGAAGTTCACCGCCGGAGGGATCACCCTCCTCGGCGACCTGCGGATCCCGGCGGGGCCGGGCCCGCACCCCGGCGTGGTCCTCACGGGCCCGTTCACCGGCACCCGCGATCAGGTCACCGGCCTGTACGCCGCCCGGCTCACCGACGCGGGATACGCGACGCTCGCCTTCGACCACCGCAACTGGGGGGAGTCGGGCGGACAGCCACGCAACCACGAGGACGCCCAGGGCAAGCTGGAGGACCTGCGGGCCGCGGTCTCGCTGCTGCGCTCGCGCCCGGAGGTGGACGGCGACAGGATCGGCGCGCTCGGGATCTGCCTCGGCGGGGGCTACGCGCTCAGGTTCGCCGCCTTCGACCCCCGGGTGAAGGCGTTCGCGGGCGTCGCGGGGGCCTACAACAACCCCTACGGCATGCGCGCCGGAATGTCCCCCTCGGGATACCAGGAGGCGCTGGCCTCGTTCACGGAGGTGCTGGAGCGCCAGGACGGAGGTGCTGAGGTGGAGTATCTCCCCGCGGTGGCCGAGGAGGGGGAGGCGGCGATGCCGGGCGACGAGCCGTTCGCCTACTACGGCACCTCCAGGGGGGCCTCGGAGCACTGGCGCAACGAGGTCACCCGGGCCTCCATCCGCGAGTTGATCACCGTGGACAACATGATGGGTGCCGACTTCCTCTCGCCCAAGCCCGGTCTGATCGTGCACGGCCTGGTCGACCGCTTCTGCTCACCCGAGGGCGCCGAGGAGGCGTACCGGCGGATGGACGACCCCAAGCGGATCGTCTGGCTGGACGCGAGGCTGCACATCGACCTCTACGACACCGAGCCGCACGTCACCCGGGCGGTCGAGGCCGTCACCGCGTTCTTCGGCGAGCATCTCTGAGCGCGATGTACGTCCTCGGGCTGGACGTCGGCGGGACCTCCTCGCGGGCGCTGCTGCTCGACGCCTCGGGACGGCGGGCCGGGTACGGCAGGGCGCCGGGCGGCAACCCCGCGGCTCACGGCAACGCCGTCGCGGTGGCCAACATCGGCCGGGCGCTGGGGCTCGCGCTGCGCGGGATCGACCCGGGCCTGGTGAGCGGGGCGGTCATCGGGCTGGCGGGTGGCGGGGCGTTGGACCGCCTGGTCTTCGACCCCATGTGGGCCGCCGCCGGTCTGCGCGTCCCGCCCCGGCTCACCGGCGACCTGGGCATCGCCTTCGCCGCGGGGACGGCGGAACCGCACGGCACCGCCCTCATCGCTGGTACCGGGGCGATCGCCGCCAGGATCGAGGACGGCGAGCCGGTGATGATCGCCGACGGGCTCGGCTGGCTGCTGGGCGACGCGGGCTCGGGGTTCTGGCTGGGCAGGAAGGCGGCGTCCGCCGCAGTCCACGCCCTCAGCAGGGGCGACGCGGGCGGCAGGCTCACCGGCCTGGTCATGGGCGCCCTGCTGGAGGGCGAGCCGCTTTTCTCGAACACGGTGGACTCGGGCACGCTCGCCTCGGGCACGGTGGAGGCGGGTGCGGCGGAGTCGGGGACGCTCGCCTCGGGCGCGCCCGTCTCGGGCACGGTGGAGGAGCTGAGGGCACTCGCGATCAGGCTGGTGGTCCGCGCGCAGTCGCGGCCCCCGCTGGAACTGGCCAGGCTCGCCCCGCTCGTCAGCCGGGCGGCGATCGAGGGCGACCCGGCCGCCCTCACGATCGTGTCCGGCGCGGCCCGGCTGCTCTGCGAGACGGTCGCCGAGGTCCGCCGGGCGGGCGAGACGAGCCCGATCGTGCTGGCCGGGAGCGTGCTGACCAGCGAGGGGCCGATCGCCTCCGCCGTACGGGAGAGGCTGGGGCCCTCGGCGGTCCTGGCGGGCGACGGCGCGGGGGCGGCGGCGTGGCTGGCCGGCCGGGAGGCGTTCGGCTGGGACCCCGCGACCGCCGTCCGGCTGCACGCCCGCGTCGTCTCCGGCGACTGACGGGAGGGGCGGCTGTTCGGGCAGACCGACCTCGTCACGCTGTTCACGCTCTGGCTGCGGCGCTTCGAGCGGAGACCCGTCGAGACTCTGTGGCAGTGGGCGTACCTGGCGTCGCAGGAGCTTTCCAGGAAATCCGGCAAGGCTCCAGGAACCCCGACAAGACGATAGGTGGTTTCACAAATTACCCCCGCTCCCGCCGCCGCGATGACGAGCACGCCCGCTCCGACGAGCCGCGGTCACGGAAAATCCGTGGCTCCGACCGGTGAGGACGTGTCCCACAGGATCACCGTCTTGTCGTCACTCGCGGTGGCGAGAGACTTGCCGTCGGGGCCGAAGGCGACCGACCACACCGACCCGGTGTGACCGGTGAGCGGATCGCCGGCCGGTCGCCAGGTCCGCGTGTTCCACAGCCGGACGACGGGGCCGGTGCCGACGGCGAGGATGTCGCCGTCCGGGCCGAACGCGAGAGCGTGGATCTCGCCAGGATGGGGGAGGGGGTCTCCGACCGGACGGCGGGTCGCGAGGTCCCACACGATCGCCGTCTTGTCGCTGCCGCCGCTGACGAGGGTCGTGCCGTCGGGGCTGAAGGCGACCGGCCACACCGGCCCCGTGTGACCGGTGAGGGGGTCTCCGATCTGCTGCCAGGTCGTCGTGTCCCACAGGATCACCGTCGCGTCGTCGCTCGCGGTGGCGAGGATCTTCCCGTCGGGACTGAAGACGGCCGACTGCACCCAGTCGCCGTGGGAGCTGAGGGGGTCGCGGATCTGCTGCCAGGTGGTCGTGTCCCACAGGATCACCGTCGCGTCGGCGCCGGCGGTGGCGAGGATCTTCCCGTCGGGACTGAAGGCGACCGACCGTACCCAGTTGGTGTGGCCGGTGAGGGGGTCGCCGACCTGCCGGTGGGTCGCCACATCCCACAGGATCACCGTGTGGTCGCCGGGTTCGGTCCCCTCGCCGTTGTTGCCGCCACTGGCCAGGAGCCTGCCGTCCGGGCTGAACGCGATCGAGTCCACCGCCCTGGTGTGGCCCTTCATCGGTTCGCCGATCGGCCGCCGGGTCCGCGCGTCCCACAGAATCACCGCGCCGTCACCGCCGCCGGTGGCCAGCGTCTCGCCGTCCGGGCTGAACGCCACCGTGTTCACCGTTTCCGTGTGCCCTCTGAGCTGTGCGAGAGCGGTCACCTTCCTGGGACCCGTCGCGGGCCAGAGCAGGTAGGCCACGACGGCGGCCGTGGCGAGGAGCGCCCCGGCCACGGCGACCACCGGGAGGAGCCGGCGCCGAGGGGGACGCGCCGCGCTCTCCGCAGCCGCGACTTCGGACGCGGAAGTGGCCTCGGGGGCGGCCTCGGATGCGGACGCGAGCGCGGGTGAGGTGGCCGGGGTGGTGGACGACAGGGTTGCGGGTGGCAGGGCCGAGGGGGACAGCGCGGGCGACACAGCGGGTGACACGGCGGGTGGCGCCGTGGGCGACACGGCGGTGAACCGCAGGGTGTCGGGCCGTGCCTCCAGGGCCTCCAGGGCCTCCAGGGCCTTTTGGTCCTCCTGGGTCTTTCGGGTCTCCTGGTGTGCCGCGGTGTACGGCTCGGTCGGCGAAGGAACCGATGCGCCGGGAGCGGGCCGGTCGGCGATCCGGGTGTCGCCCTCGTCCGGATCCGGCCCGGTGGAGGATTCCCCGGGGTCCGGCGTGGCGGCGATCTCGGCGAGGACGACGGCGGCCTGGGCTCCGGTGAGGCGGAGGGCGGGTTCCTTGCGCAGCAGTCCCTCCAGGAGGGGGGCGAGAGGACCGGCGTGTACGAGCGGGGCGGGCTGCCGGGTGGCGATCGAGACGTAGATCGATCCATGCGTCGTACCGGCGAACGGCCGGCGGCCCTCGACCGCGGCGTACAGGGTGGCGCCCAGCGACCACAGGTCCGACGCGGCGGTGGCGGGGTGGCCGTTGATCTGCTCGGGAGAGATGAAGGCGGGGGTGCCCAGGGTGACGCCGGCGCCGGTGAGGGTGACATCTCCCTCGACGGCGGCGATCCCGAAGTCGGTCAGCACGACCCGCTCACCTTCGAGCAGGACGTTCGCGGGCTTGATGTCGCGGTGGGTGATCCCGGCGGCGTGCGCGACCCGCAGTGCCGCGAGGATGTGCGCGCCGATCGCCGCCACCCGCCGGGGCGGCAGGCGCCCCTGGGTCCTCAGCAACTCGTCGAGGGAGGGCCCGTCGATGATCTCCGTCACGATCCAGGGGCGGCCGTCGGCCTCGACGACGTGGTCGTGGACGGTGATGATCGACGGATGTTTCAGCTGAGCCGCGGCGCGGGCCTCACGCCCCATCCGCCGGTAGAGGGTCTCACGTGCGGGAACGTCCAGGTAGTCGGGGAGGATGAGCTCCTTGATCGCTACCTGGCGCTCCAGGCTCTCGTCCCGCGCCCGCCACACCGTGCCCATCCCGCCGCGGCCCAGCACGTTCATCAGCCGATATCGCCCGGCGACCAGCATGCCCGCTTCATGCGCCACGCTGAAACCTTAACGATGACACGGTGCGACAAGCCGTAAAAGGGAACGGATTGTGACCGTGATGATGCCGAGCGTCGGCCCTCCGGGACCTACCCGTCCGCCGTGGTGCGGCGTCCGATGACGGGGCGCAGCGCGTCCAGCACCGTCGCGTCCTCGATGGTCGAGGGAACGGGCTCGTCGGAGCCCTCCGCGATCCCGCGCATGGTCTTGCGCAGGATCTTTCCCGACCGGGTCTTCGGCAGGGCCGGGACCACGTCCACCTGCCTGAAGGCGGCCACGGCGCCCACCTGCTCGCGAACGGCGAGGACCAGCTCGGCCCGCAGGGTCTCGGGGTCGATCTCCGTCCCGCTCTTCAGCACCACGAAGCCGCGAGGCACCTGCCCCTTAAGTTCGTCGGCGACCCCGATGACCGCGCACTCGGCCACCGCCGGATGCGCGGCCAGCACCGCCTCCATGGACCCGGTCGACAGCCGGTGCCCGGCCACGTTGATCACGTCGTCGGTACGGCCCATCACGAACAGGTAGCCGTCCTCGTCGAGGTGGCCGCCGTCGCCGGTCAGGTAGTAGCCGGGGAAGGCCGTGAGGTAGGACCGCACGTAGCGCTCGTCGTCCTGCCAGAGCGTGGGGAGCGTGCCCGGCGGGAGCGGGAGCCGGATGCAGATCGCGCCCTCCTCGCCGGGGGCGCACTCCTCGCCCGAGGCGCGCAGCACGCGCACGTCGTATCCGGGGACGGGCACGGTGGGGGAGCCCGGCTTGACCGGCATGGGCTCCAGCCCGCGCAGGTTGGCGGCGACGGGCCAGCCGGTCTCGGTCTGCCACCAGTGGTCGACGACCGGCACGCCAAGCCTGTCCGCCGCCCAGTGGTAGGTGTCGGGGTCCAGGCGCTCCCCGGCGAGGAACAACGTCCGCAGCGACGAGATGTCGTACCGGCCGAGCAGGGCCGCCTGCGGGTCGGCCCTCCTGATGGCGCGGAACGCGGTCGGCGCGGTGAACAGCGCGTTCACCCGGTGCTCGGCGATCACCCGCCAGAACGCGCCCGCGTCGGGGGTGCCGACCGGCTTGCCCTCGTACAGCACGGTCGTGGCGCCGCGCAGCAGCGGCCCGTACACGATGTAGGAGTGCCCGACGACCCAGCCGACGTCGGAGGCCGCCCAGAACACCTCGCCCGGCGCGATGTCGTAGACGTTGGCCATGCTCCA
The DNA here is from genome assembly GCF_042898365.1 of Streptosporangium sp. NPDC000509. NCBI lineage: Bacteria > Bacillati > Actinomycetota > Actinomycetes > Streptosporangiales > Streptosporangiaceae > Streptosporangium > Streptosporangium sp. NPDC000509. The sequence continues at coordinate 239,312 of NZ_JBIAYX010000018.1, forward strand.
CAGCAGCGCCGTCGCGTGCCCGCCGTTGTCGCGCACGACGCCCTTCGGCAGGCCGGTGGTGCCGCTGGTGTAGAGGATGTAGAGCGGGTCGGTCGCGCGCACCGGCACACATTCGGCCGGGTCGGCCTTCGCGCTCGCCCAGTCGACGTCCCGCCCCTCCACCAGCTCGGCGGGGGCCTGCTCGCGCTGGAGGATCACGCAGTGCGCGGGCCGGTGCCCGGCCAGGTCGAGCGCGGCGTCGAGCATCGGCTTGTACGGCACCACGCGCGAGGGTTCGATCCCGCAGGAGGCCGACACGACCACCTTAGGCCGCGCGTCGTCGATCCTGGCCGCCAGCTCTTTGGGCGCGAACCCGCCGAACACCACCGAGTGCACCGCCCCCAGCCGCGCGCACGCCAGCATCGCGATCACCGCCTCGGGCACCATCGGCAGGTAGACCACCACCCGGTCGCCCTGCTCCACCCCGAGCGAGCGCAGCACCCCGGCGAACCTCGCGACCTCCTCGCGCAGCTCGGCGTACGTGTAACGCCTGCCGGTGCCCGTCACCGGGCTGTCGTAGATCAGCGCGACCCGGTCACCGTGCCCGGCCTCGACGTGCCGGTCCAGCGCGTTGTGGCAGGTGTTGAGCTCCCCGTCGGGAAACCACCGGTAGAAGGGCGGCGCCCCGGCGTCCAGGACCTCGCGCGGCGGCCTGCTCCAGGTGACGGCCTCGGCGGCCTCGGCCCAGAAGTCCTCGGGATCGGCGATGCTGCGGGCGAAGGCGTCAGCGTACGACATTCAGCCATCATGCTCTTTCCCGGACTCCCAGGTCGAGGCCCCTCTCCGACCTTCACACGCGAAGAACGGTTACCGGCGGATCCGCGGACTTTTGATCCGGACGTACTGACGCCGTCCATCAAGGGTGACGGTCTCGGTGAAGTCACATGCAGGCATGGCCTCGGCTTGGGAGCGCAGGAAGTCGGCACAGGTGGTGGACGCCCGCTCGGGTGCCGGATCGATCCTTCTCACTTGGGGATCTCCCGGATCGTGGGCGCCACGACCGTGATGCCGAGCGTGGTGAGCCCTCCGTGCACCCTCCCGTGGCCGAGGCCGAGCTTGTTCAGTCGACGCACATCGCCTCGTGAGTGGACCGGAAGACCCACGTGCCGCCACCCGGGGACACATAGGTGGTAAGGGTGTAATAGACCCCAGGGGTGCAGTCGTGGCCGACCGCGAGGACGGCCGCCCGGGCCCGTTGTTCGGTCGCCGCCAACCCCTCCGCGTGGGTGTTGCCCGCCCCCACGACGGTGGCGCTGCGGGGAGTGTCGTAGCCGTCGGCGTGCGCGGCCACGGGCGTGCTCGCCAGGCCGACCGCCACCACCGCTGAGACGAGACCGAGCCGGCGGAGCCGAGTACCTTTTCGCATGATTCTCCTACAGGGCCGGATCATTGGATCGACCGAGGATAAATTTCAAACGGACCCAGGTAAAGACGGCATTGACCACTCGGTCGCCAGAATATGGCCTGTCGTGCGGTTTCTTCGTGATAGGGAATGTAATTTACATTCTTCGTGGTGGGGCATGTAATTTACAGCCGCACGAAGATTGAATCGCGCCGGAGTACATCAAAGTCTCCAGCGACCCCGGTGCGGTTCGCCCGAAGGAGCACTGCGGAGCCTGGAGAAGGCGGAAACCGTCAAGGAAAGGACGTCCTCCTTCGTGCAGCCCCGGCACCGCGGAGTTCGCAGTGCGTGTCAGTGGTGGTGGCCGTGGGATGTCCGTGACGGTGTCGGGCGGGGTCACGCCGTCCGGCACCGTCACGGACCGGCCGGAGGATCAGGAGGTGATCCCGCTCGGTTCCGCAGGGGCGGTGTAGCGGGCCTCGATGAGTTCGCGCACTCGTTTCCTGGCCTCGTCGACGGAGTCGCCGGGATCCTGCTCGACCTCGGCCACCTCGGCTGAGAGGTCCTCGTCCTTGACGCAGTCGGCGAGCCAGCGCGAGTAGTCCCCCTGGCGCAGGTGGTGGTTCCAGGTGTCCTCGTCGACGCCGTCGGCGATGCGGCAGAACGTGATCAGGTTGCCCGCTCGCAGGTTCAGCGCCCCCTCGGGGCCGCGGAAGTAGAAGCTGGCGTCCTCGCCGAGCTCGCCGGCCGCGTACTTGCGGCGGTGCCTCTGGCGTTCCTCCTCGGGCGGGGCGAGCCGCACCTTGACCGGCTCCTCGCCGAGTCTCCAGAACAGCAGTTCCCCGGTCGGCAGGTCGGGGAGGTCGCGGCCGGGAGCGTCGTTGCCGGTGGCGGCGGCGAACGCGCCCAGGACGCCCCCGGGCTCGTCCCCGACCGTGACGACGGTGTTGAGGGTCTGGACGACCGCCTCGCTCACCGCCTCGGGGTGCACGGTGACCAGCAGGAGCCCGCCCACCTCGCGCAACAGCTCAACCGAGCGCAGCTTGAACCCGTCGGGCATCAGGTGGTGGGCCTCGTCGACCACCAGCCAGTGCGGGTGCCCGGAGCCGGCCGGCAGTGCCAGCAGGCGGGGCAGGAAGTCCTGGAAGAAGCCGGGCCGGTCGTCGAGGGGGATGCCCAGCAGGTTGACCACGACGCTCTGGCCGGGGTCGCCCAGCACCTGGAGGATCTCCTCCTGGGTGGGCGCGCGCTGGACGTCGCCGAGCACGGCCGCGCCCTCGACCCCCTCGGTGTAGTCGCCCTCCGGGTCGACCAGGCAGAACTGGTAGCCGGCCTTGGCGATCCGTTCCAGCAGCGCGGCGGTGACGGTGGACTTGCCGCTGTGCGAGGGGCCGGCGACCATCACGCGCATGCCGTACGGCGAGAACCGCACCTCTCCGGCGTCGTCGGTGCCCAGCAGCAGGTGGTGGCGTGTCACGTCCACGTCGGCCAGGTCGTTCTCCAGGATCCGGTCGATCAGCTCGACGACCCCGGCTCCGTGCTCTCCCTCGGTCACCAGGTCACACCGTTCCTTGACCGCGGGCAGCGCGTTGGCCACCGCCACCGCGCACTCGCAGGCGGCGAGGAACGCGTGGTCGTTCTCGGCGTCGCCCACGCCGATCGTGCTGTGCGCCGACATCTCCAGCTCCGCCAGGGCGGCGGTCAGGCCGGTGGCCTTGTTGATCCCCGAGGGCAGGACCATCACCGCGCCCTTGTTGAAGATGACCTGCATCTCCAGGCCGAGTTCGCGGATGGCGTCGAGAACGGTCTCTGCGTGCGGTTCCGTGGTGGCCACGATCGCCGAGCCGACACTGAGCGGCTCCACGTCCAGCTCGCGCAGGCGTTCGACGAGGGTCTCCGGCGGTGCCTCCGCGAGGGTCGAGCTCTCCTGCTCCTCCGGGTTGTGGAGCACGGCTCCGTTCTCGGCGACGACCAGGTCGAACAGGTCGAGTCGCGGGAAGTCCCGGGTGAGGGAGTCGACCTGCCGGCCGGTCACCATGACCAGTCGCCGCCCCGAGCGTGCGAGGCGTTCGAGGGCGTCCAGGGTGTCGTCGTCGACGCGGCCCTCGGTGGCCAGCGTCTCGTCGTAGTCACAGGCCAGAACGTGATAGCGCATGCCGGGTCGACTACCCCGCGTCGGCGGGGGAAACGGGACGGGGGCCGGGACTTCTCGGGGAGCTCAGCGACCCTCGGGCCCCGCAGGGTCAGCCGGAAACGTTCCTGCGGCGTACGAGAACGAACATGACCCCGATGGCGGCCAGCGCGGCGGCGGAGATGACGCCGATCTGGAGGAACAGGTCGTCCGACGAGCTCTCCTGGGCACGCTCGGCCAGCTGGGCGCGCTGGGCCAGCTCCGTGCTGGACGCCGGCTGGATGTCCGGGGGAAGCACGATGTCCTGTACCTTCACGCTCGCCGACTTGCTGGCCTTGGCGGGCTTGGTGACGGTTACGGCGACCTTCCACTCACCCACAGGGAGCGGCTCGGCCGCGTTGTAGAGGTTCTGTCCCTCGGGCGCCGACTTCAGCGGGATCGGGCCGAAGGTACGGCCGTCGGGTGCCGTCGCGAGCAGGGTCGCCGCGACGATCTCGGTGACCGGGCGGCTGTCCTTCTTCCAGGTGACCAGCACGTTGACGTTGCGGCCGCCGTCTCCGACGACCTCCAGCTTGAGGGGTGACTTGGGTGCGGCGGAGGCGGCCGGGGCGCCGAGCAGCAGCCCGAGCCCGGCCAGCATGATGGCCGCGGCGTATCTGAGGGCCTTGTTCACGGGTCGTGATTCCCTTCCGGGGGTGGCGGCGGGGCACGGCGGGTGCCCGCCACCGAAGTGCGAATGTCTCATCGTGAACATCCGGGACGTACGCCAGGTTCGCACACGTCCCGGACACGCACAGCGGGCGGTGGCGTCCTGCCTCCGCCGTTGGTTCAGGACTGGTTGAACAGCGAGAGCGTGAGGGTGGAGTTGTACTCGCCGGCGGTGACGTCGACGGGGGTGCGCAGGGCGAGGTCGGCGTTGACCT
>NZ_JBIAYX010000019.1:0-209798 GCF_042898365.1 Streptosporangium sp. NPDC000509
CGGGGCGCCCGGGGGGACGGCCGGGGGGGGGTGGTTTGTTCCACCCCGGGGGGGCCCCCCCCCCCGGCCCCCCCCCCCCCTTTTGTGGGGGGGGGGGGGGGCCCCCCCCCCGCCCCCCCCCCGACGTCACCGTGACCACCACGGTGGTACCCCTGTCGCGGAACGCCTGGACCAGCTCGTCTCGTGGGCATCCGAAGGTGAACCCCACCATCGCCGGCGGATCCGCCAGCAGGTCGGCGACCTTGGCGGGGAAGTCGTCGTCGCCCCCGACCGGGACTCCCAAGGTGGTGCTCAGCCGCCGTGCCTCCTTCCCGATGGCTCGCGCGTAGTCGTCGATCTCGGCCTGGTCGACGTCGTCGGCCGTGGGCATGAACACGTTCACCCCGAACGGGTGGGAGGTGAGCTCACGTGTCCGCTCGATCTCCTGGCGCATCTGCGCGGCCGTCTTGTAGCCGGCCGCGAGAAACCCCAGGCCCCCGGCTTCGGACACGGCCGCGGCCAGTTCGGGGGTGGAGGCCCCACCGGCCATGGGAGCCTGCATGACCGGCAGCCTGGACGGCCATCGCACCGGGTCGGACATCGACACCGCCTTCTTCTCGTCTCCTCCGGCACCCGGTGCTCTCGTCACCGGCGTCACGACGGTGAACGGGCCGAACGGCCAGGACTCACCGGCCGAGCACGTCGAGGAGTCATCGGGTTCTGCGAGCCTATGCGACCGAGCGTCACATCATCCGGATCGCGGTGCCGACCCGCCTATCTCCAGGCGCGGCCAGTCGGCGAGGTCGCGCAGCAGTTGCCGGTCGTGTGTGGCCACGACGACGGCGGCACTCGTGTCGCGGATCGCGCCGGTCAACTCCTCGACCAGCGTCGACGACAGGTGATTGGTCGGTTCGTCGAGCAGGATCAGACCGGGCCGCCCGGCCAGCGCCAGCGCCAGGCCGAGGCGCCGCTGTTGTCCCTGCGACATCCGCTCGACCGGGACGCGCATCGCGGCGGAGTCGAAAAGCCCGAGCGCCCCGAGCGGGACGGCGTCGGCGTCGCGCAGCGCCCCGCAGGCCACCAGCCGCCCCACCTGGCGGGCGTGCGCCTCAAGGGCGGTGAGTCCGGGGACCTGCTCGGCGGTCTCCTGGGTGACCCAGGCGATTCGCGCGCCCTTCGCCGTCCAGAGATGCCCGTCGGTGGGTGGGAGCGAGCCGGCCAGCACCGCGAGCAATGTGGACTTCCCGGCGCCGTTCGGCCCGGTGACGAGCAGCCGGTCGCCCCCGTCGAGAGTGAGGTCGACCGGGCCGGCCAGCCGCTCGTCGACGGCGACGCCGTACGCGCGCAACTGCGGCGCGCCCTGCCGGACGCCCAGGTCCGGCCACCGCAGGGCCGACGGCGGCTGCGGCACGTCGATGCGGTGCGCCCGCAGGGCGTCCTGCTGCCGGTTCAGGGCCTGCACCACGCCCGGCGCGCGGGACTGGCGCTGGTGCTTGCCGGTTCCCTTGTCCGGTCGCCAGCCGGTGGAGAGCCGGTCGCGGGCCTTCGAGACCGCCTCCTGCAGTCGCCGGTGCTCGGCCTGCTGCTGCTCGTGGTCCTGCTCCCAGCGCTCACGTTCGCGACGCCGGGCGTCCTGCCAGGCGTCGTAACCGCCGGCGTACAGATGTGGTTTGCCGTCGCGGGCCGGGTCGAGGTCGAGGAAGCGGTCCGCGACGTCGCGCAGTAGTGCCCGGTCGTGGCTGACGACGGCGAGGGCGCCGTCGTGCTCGCGCAGTCTGCCGGTCAGGAAGTCCAGTCCGCCGGCGTCAAGGTGGTTGGTCGGCTCGTCGAGCAGTAGAACGTCGTGTCGTGCGCCGAGCAGGCACGCCAGCCGCACCCGGTAGCGCTGCCCGACCGACAGCGTCGCCAGGGGACGGTCGCGGTCGGTGCAGGCGCCGAGGGATTCGAGGGCGACGTCGAGGCGGCGTTCGGCGTCCCATGCGTCGAGCCGGGTGGCGGCGTCGAGCGCGGCGGCGTAGCGGTCGCCGGCGCTGGGATCGCCCTCGGTCATGGCGAGGGTCGCCTCTCGCAGCGCGCCGAGAGCCGCGAGGGAGGCGGCCAGTGCCTGGGAGGTCAAGGTGGCGACGGTCTCACCGTCTCGTGCGAACAGTTCCTGACGGGCCAGGCCGATCGTGCCGGCCCGGTGCACGGTGCCTTCGTCCGGCGTGATCAGTCCGGCGAGGACGTGCAGCAGTGTCGTCTTGCCGCGGCCGTTCTCGCCGACGACGGCGATTCTCGATCGGGCGGAGACGGTGACCGAGACGTTGTTCAGGACACGCCGGGATCCACGGGTGACGGTGACGTTCGTGGCGCGGACGTGTGCGCTGTCGCCTGCCTCGATGGGCAGGGAGATGGTTTCGGGGGTCGGGGTGAGGTTCAACGGTGCTCCGCAGCTCGCAGTGGAGCCGGGCAGCGGTAAGAGGCCGCCCGGCGGGAACCGGGACGGCGAGCGCGGATTCAGCAGGAAGAAGGCGCCGCCGTCAGCGGGCGGAGCGGATCTTCTGCGACCAGATACCTCGTGCCATGACGGTCACTCTAACAATCCGGGGGCCCTGGGCTCATCCGGATTTCGCCTGCCCGTGGTTGGGCATCGAACATCTATTAATCTACATTGTAAAGGCGTTCGGTGAGGTTCAAGATCATTTACAGCGGACTGAAGACCTGCCCACCAAAAGCAAAGCCGCGCCGTTGGCCGGTCATGATGTCGTACGGGGGCGCAGTGCCGCGGCGGAGGCGGCCATGAAGGCGGCGAGCAGGGCGGGGATGCCCAGGGCCGCGGGCAGGCCGATGAGTTCGGCGGCGCCGCCGATGATGGCGGGGCCCGCGAGGAGGCCGGCGTAGCCGACGGTGGCGACCTGGGCGATGGCCTGGCCGGCGCGGGCGGGGTCGTGGTTGCCCGCGGCGGAGAAGATCTGGGGAACGATGGTGGACAGGCCGAAGCCGAACAGGGCGAATCCGATGAAGGCGATGGGGATCTGGCCGGCGAGTAGTGCTGTGCCGAGGCCGAGGGCGGCGGTGAGGCCGGAGTAGCGCACCAGGCGTACCGGTCCGAAGCGTTGGGCGAGGTGGTCTCCGGCGAAGCGGCCGATGGTCATGGTGGTGGAGAAGACGGCGAATCCGGCGGCGGCGAGTGCTTGGGGGGCGCCGAGGTTCTGGAAGAGGTAGACGGCCGTCCAGTCGTTGGCGGCGCCTTCTCCGACGAGGCCTGCGAAGGCGACGGTTCCCATGAGGATGATCCAGCCGGTCCATGGGGCGCGGGTGCGGTGGTGGCGGTGGTGGGTGGTGGTTGGGGGAGGTGGTGGGGTGGGCAGGAGGTGGCGGCGGGCGTACAGGGAGATGAGGGCGAGGGGGATGCCGACGGCGGTGAGGGTGGTGGCGGCGCTGAGGTGGAGGTGGGCGAAGGTGGCGCCGATGCCGGCGCCGATGAGGCCGCCGATGCTGAACATGCCGTGGAAGGAGGACAGCAGGGGGCGGTGGTAGGCGCGTTCGACTTCGACGCCGTGGGCGTTCATGGAGACGTCGAGGAAGGCGTTGGTGAGGCCGAAGAGGAATAGGGCGGCGATGAGGGTGGGCAGGGTGGTGGCGTAGCCGGGGGGGATGACGGACAGTGCGGTGGCGATGGCGGCGGGGGTGATGAGGCGGGCGCTGCCGAGGTGGTCGGTGAGGTGGCCGGCGAAGCGCATGCCGGTGACGAGTCCGAGGGCGGTGGCGAGGAGGCCGTAGCTGAGTTGGCCGTCGCTGAGGTCGAGGGTGTGTTTGACGGCGGGGATGCGGGCGGCCCAGGCTCCGGAGGTGATGCCGAGGAGGATGAAGAAGTAGGAGAGGGCTTTGCGGGCGTTGGTGGGGTGCTGGGTGGTGGTCATGGGTGTTTCCCGGCCGGTGTGGTGGATCCGGGGCGTATTCAATTATGGGGGGTTTGGTGGTGGTGGGGTGCTGGGTGGTCAGTGGACGGAGAAGCCGCCGTCGACGCAGATGGTTTGGCCGGTGATGTAGGCGCTGGCGTTGCTTGCGAGGAGGACGGCGATGCCGGCGTAGTCGGCGGGGTGGCCGTTGCGGCCGATGAGGGTGCGGGCGGCGAGTGCTTCGGGGCGGCCGGGGGTGTCTTGGACGGTTTGGGTGAGGGGGGTGAGGACGAAGCCGGGGATGATGGTGTTGGCGCAGACGCCGTGGGGGGACCAGGCTTCTGCTTGGGAGCGGGTGAGGCCGGTGATGGCGGCTTTGGAGATGCCGTAGGCGCCGCTGTTGCCGAAGGCTCTGATGGATTGCTGGGAGCCGATGTTGATGATGCGGCCCCAGCCGCGTTGGGCCATGAGGGGGCCGAAGTGTTGGCCGAGGAGGTAGGGGGCGGTGATGTTGACGGCCATTGTCTGGTGGTAGTCGTCGGTGGTGAGTTCTGTCATGGGGGGGCGGATGTTGTTGGCGGCGTTGTTGACGAGGATGTCGATGTCGCCGAAGAGGGTGGGGGCTTGGTGGCAGAGGTGGGTGATGTCGTCGGGGTTGGCGAGGTCGGCGGTGATGGCGGCGGCGTTGATGTTGTGGTGGTGGAGTTCGGTGAGGGTTTGGGTGAGGTGGGTGGTGCGGCGGGCGGCGATGACGATGTTGGCGCCGGCGTGGCCGAGGGCGTGGGCGATGGTGTGTCCGATGCCGGAGCTGCCGCCGGTGATGAGGGCGGTGCGGCCGGTGAGGGAGAAGAGGGTGTTTGTGGGTTCTGTCACAGCGACAGAACCTATCATCCTACCTTTTGGGGCGGGAGGGGTTTTCGGCTGGTGAGTGGTGGTCTCAGCGGGTGAGCGCGGCGTGTTGGATCTTGTTCATGATCGTGGCGAGGTCGCGCAGGGTGGGGGTGTCGAGGTGTTGCAGGAGGCGGCGGAACTCGTTGAGGCCGGCGTCGGTGATCTGTTCGGTGAGGGCGCGTCCGGCGGGGGTGAGTTCGACGCGGCGGATGCGGCGGTCGTGGGGGTCTTCGCGGCGGGTGACGAGGCCGCGGGCGACGAGGCGGTCGACGATGCCGGTGACGGTGCCGAGGCCGACGCCGAGGTGGGTGGCGAGGTCCTGGCCCGAGGCGAGGTCCTGGCCCGAGAGGATGAGGATGACTTTGAGCTGGCGCATGGTGAGGTTGGAGTCGAACAGCGGCGTCGGGGGGCCTTGCTGGGCGAGGAGCCGGCCCAGGGCGCGCTGGACGGCGCCGATGTGGTCGATCAGCTGTTCGCGGTCGTCGTTGTTCACGCTCACCTCTCGCTTCCTGAGAAGGTTATCAGGATTGGTAAGCTTCGTTAAATATTCGCCTGAGGCGAAGTGTTAGTCTGGGACGAATCTTGTTGTGATGTCCCTCCCTGAGGAGCCTGCCTCCATGACGTCCCTGGCCAGGTTGAGCCTCGCCAACCGCAGCCTCGTGATACTGATCACGCTGGTGTTGAGCGCGTTCGGTCTTTTCGCGATCCCCTCACTGAAACAACAGCTGCTGCCCTCGCTGTCGTTCCCGGGGGCGTTCGTGGCGGCCCCGTATCCGGGCGCCTCTCCTGAGATCGTCGAGGAGCAGGTGACCAAGCCGATCGAGAACAGTTTCCAGGGGCTGGAGGGGGTCTCGGAGGTGACCTCGACCTCCCGGGAGGGGATGGCGCAGGTCCAGGTGGCGTTCGAGTACGGCACCGACATCGACGCGGCGGTCGCGCAGATGCAGCAGGCGATCTCGCGGATCAGGACGCAGCTGCCGGAGGCCGTCGATCCGCAGGTCCTGTCGGGCGGGACCGACGACATCCCGGTGATGCAGCTGGCGGTGGGGGACGGCGGTGATCAGCGGGCCATGGCCGAGCGGCTTGAGCGGCTGGTGGTGCCGGAGTTGCGGGCTGTGGAGGGGGTGCGCGAGGCGACGGTGACGGGCGCCCGTGACGAGGTCGTGACGATCACTCCGGATGTCGGGAAGCTGGCGGCGCTGGGGTTGTCGCCGGCCGCGGTGGGAGATGTGCTGCGGGCCAACGGGCAGCCGGTTCCGGCGGGCAGCGTGACCGAGGACAAGGTGTCGCTCACGGTTCAGGTGGGGGCGCGGGTCGAGACGCTGGAGGAGTTGAAGAATCTGTATCTGATGCCTGCGGCTGCGCCGCAGGCGCAGCAGGCGCCGCCGCAGACCCGGCAGGCGCCGGGGGGCGGGGCGGCTGCTCAGGCTCCGCAGGGGCAGGCACGTGCGCAGGCGGCTCCCAAGCCGGTGCGGCTGGGTGAGGTGGCGGCGGTGGAGCGGACGCCGGCCGAGGCGACGTCGCTGACGCGGACCAACGGGCAGCCGAGCCTGGGCCTGTCGGTGACGATGGCGCCGGACGGCAACGCGGTGGCGATCTCGCACGCGGTGCGCGAGAAGCTCCCGGAGATGGTGCGGGCGATCGGGGACTCCTCGGAGATCACGGTGATCTTCGATCAGGCGCCGTATGTGGAGCGTTCGATCGAGGACCTGACGACCGAGGGGTTGCTGGGACTGGCGTTCGCAGTTCTGGTCATCTTGGTCTTCTTGTTGTCGGTGCGCTCGACGCTGGTGACGGCGGCGTCGATCCCGCTGTCGGTGATCATCGCGTTGATCGCGTTGTGGGTGGGCGACTATTCGCTGAACCTGCTGACGCTGGGGGCGTTGACGATCGCGGTGGGCCGGGTGGTGGATGACTCCATCGTGGTCTTGGAGAACATCAAGCGTCATCTGAGCTACGGGGAGGCCAAGCGCAAGGCGGTGCTGGCCGGGGTGCGCGAGGTCAGTGGCGCGGTGACGGCCTCGACGCTGACGACGGTGGCGGTGTTCTTGCCGATCGCGGTGGTGGGCGGCATGGTGGGGCAGCTGTTCGCGCCGTTCGCGATCACGGTGACGGTGGCGTTGCTGGCGTCGTTGCTGGTGTCGTTGACGGTGGTGCCGGTGCTGGCGTACTGGTTCTTGAAGGCGCCGGTGTTGTCGCCGGAGCAGGCGCGGGTGGTGCGTGAGAAGGCCGAGGCCAAGGAGTTGCGCAGTCCGCTGCAGCGGGCGTATCTGCCGGTGTTGCGGTTCGCGACGCGGCGGCGGCTGGTGACGGTGCTTGTGGGGGTGGTGGTGTTCGCCGCGACGATGGGGCTGGCGGGCCGGTTGGAGACCAACTTCATCGACTCCTCAGGGCAGGACACGGTCTCGATCAGCCAGCGGATGCCGGCGGGCACCGACCTGGCGGCGACGGACGCGGCGGCCAAGAAGGTCGAGGAGGTTTTGTCGTCGTTGCAGGGGGTGCGCGACTACCAGGTGAACGTGGGCGGTGGCGGCGGTTTCCTGGGCGGCGGTGGTGGCGGTGGTGATCGGGCGTCGTACTCGGTGACGGTCGCCGAGGAGACCGACAGCGCGGCGTTGGAGGAGGAGTTGCGCGAGCGGTTGGCGCTGCTGAAGGCCTCGGAGATCGGCACGGTCACGGTGGGCGGCGGCCAGGGCGGTCCCGGTGGCGGGTCGACCGACCAGCTGCAGGTGATCGTACAGGCGCCGGATGTGGAGACGCTGCGTAGCGCGACCGAGACGGTTCGCGCGGCGATGGCGGATCTGGGCGGGTTGCGGGATGTGACCTCCAACCTGGAGGACGGTGCCGAGCGGGTCGAGGTGCGGGTCGACCGGGAGAAGGCGGCGGCCAGGGGGTTGAGCGAGACGCAGATCGGCCAGTTGGTGGCGCAGCAGTTCCGGGGGGCGCCGCTGGGTGAGCTGACGCTGGACGGCCGCGCGGGTGCGGTGGTGTTGCGGACCGCGGACGCTCCTGAGGACGTCAAGGCGGTGGAGGCGCTGAGGTTGCCGACGGCCACGGGGGTGGTGAGGTTGTCGCAGGTGGCGGAGGTGGCCGTGGTGGACGGTCCCACGCAGGTGACGCGGATCGACGGTGAGCGCAGCGCGACGGTGTCGGGTACGGCGACGGCCAGTGACCTGGGCAGTGTGACGACGGAGGTGACGTCGAAGCTGGATGCCCTGGCGTTGCCGGCGGGGGCGAGCTTCACCATGGGCGGGGTCAGCGCTGATCAGGACGAGGCGTTCGGGCAGCTGGGGCTGGCGATGCTGGCGGCGATCGCGATCGTCTTCATGATCATGGTGGCGGCGTTCCGGAGCTTCGTGCAGCCGCTGATCCTGCTGGTGTCGGTGCCGTTCGCGGCGACCGGCGCGGTGGGCCTGCTGCTGGTGACGGGTACGCCGATGGGGGTTCCCGCCCTGATCGGCATGCTGATGCTGATCGGCGTCGTGGTGACCAACGCGATCGTGCTGATCGACCTGATCAACCAGTACCGTGAGCAGGGGATGGGCATCGTGGAGGCGGTGATCGAGGGTGGCCGGCGCAGGCTGCGGCCGATCCTGATGACCGCGGTGGCGACGATCTGCGCGTTGATCCCGATGGCGCTGGGGCTGACCGGTTCCGGCGGGTTCATCTCCCAGCCGCTGGCGATCGTGGTGATCGGCGGGCTGCTGTCGTCGACGCTGCTGACGCTGGTTTTGGTGCCGACCCTGTATGTGACGGTGGAGCGGCTCAAGGAGCGGCTGCGGCGTAAGCCCAGGGGTGAGCACTCGCGGCTGAAGGTCTACGACAAGGACGAGCTGGCGCCGACGGCCCGATAGCCCGTAGGCAAAGGTGTGGGCCGCTCACCTCGCACGAGGTGAGCGGCCCACACCTTTTCCCGGGTCCGCGGGGAGGGCGGCGCCCGGGGCCGGGTGGGTGCGGGCGGCGGAATATACTGACCCAACGTGACTGCCAAGCCGCGTATCCCCAATGTTCTTGCCGCCCGTTATGCCTCCGCGCAGCTGGCCGGCCTGTGGTCTTCCGAGTACAAGGTGGTGGCCGAGCGGCGCCTGTGGCTGGCCGTGCTGGCCGCGCAGGCGCGGCTGGGGGTGGAGGTTTCCCCCGCGGTGTTACGGGATTACGAGAAGGTGGTTGAGCAGGTCGACCTGGAGTCGATCGCCGCCCGTGAGCGCGTCACCCGTCACGACGTCAAGGCCCGCATCGAGGAGTTCAACGCGCTGGCCGGCCACGAGCAGGTGCACAAGGGCATGACGTCGCGGGATCTGACCGAGAACGTCGAGCAGTTGCAGATACGCGACAGTCTGGTGCTGGTACGGGACCGGTGCGTGGCGATGCTGGCCGCGCTGGCGGGCCTGGCGACGCGGCACTCGCAGCTGGTGATGGCCGGGCGTTCGCACAACGTGGCCGCGCAGTCGACGACGCTGGGCAAGCGGTTCGCCTCGGCGGCCGACGAGTTGCTGGTGGCGTTCGCGCGGCTGGAGGAGCTGATCGGCCGTTATCCGCTGCGCGGCGTCAAGGGGCCGGTCGGCACCGCCCAGGACATGCTGGACCTGCTGGGCGGGGATGCGGCCAAGCTGGCGGCGCTGGAGGAGGAGGTGGCCGCCCACCTGGGGTTCGCCCACCGGCTGACCAGTGTGGGGCAGGTGTATCCGCGGTCGCTGGACTACGAGGTGCTCAGCACGCTGGTGCAGCTGGCGGCGGCCCCCTCCTCGCTGGCCAAGACGATCCGGCTGATGGCCGGGCACGAGCTGGTCACCGAGGGGTTCGCCGAGGGGCAGGTCGGCTCCTCGGCGATGCCGCACAAGATGAACACCCGCTCGTGTGAGCGGGTCAACGGGCTGGCGGTCGTGGTGCGGGGGTATGCGTCGATGGCCGGGGAGCTGGCCGGCGACCAGTGGAACGAGGGGGATGTGTCGTGTTCGGTGGTGCGCCGGGTGGCGCTGCCGGACGCGTTCTTCGCGTTCGACGGGCTGGTGGAGACCATGCTGACGGTGCTGGAGGAGTTCGGCGCCTTCCCCGCGGTGATCGCCGCCGAGCTGGACCGCTACCTGCCGTTCCTGGCGACGACGAAGATGCTGATGGCCGCGGTGCGGGCCGGGATGGGCCGCGAGAGCGCCCATGAGCTGATCAAGGAACACGCGGTGGCGTCGGCGCTGGCGATGCGCGAGGGCTCCGGCGGTAACGAGCTGGTCGCCCGGCTGGGAGCAGATGAGCGTTTCCCGCTGGAGCGGGCGCACCTGGAGGCGTTGCTGGGCGAGCCGATCTCCTTCACCGGAGCGGCCTCGGCGCAGGTGGAGGCGGTCGTGCAGCGGGTGGGGCAGGTCGTGGAGCGCTACCCGCAGGCGGCCGCCTACCGGCCGGGAGCGATCCTCTGAGCGGCGTGCCGGTGCGGCTGCGTGACGTCGCGCAACTGGCGCGGGCCTGCTCGGGGGATGCGCTGGTGTTGTGGGGGGCGCAGGCGATGGGGCCGGGGGTGCGGGCGTGGGCGCTGGGGGAGGCGGTGGCGGTGGCCTGCCCCGACCTCAACCGCCGTGATCGCCTCACGGTGTACGGGCAGGCCGATGCGGTGGGCGCCCTGCTGGAGGGACTCCCGGAGGAGGTCGGCCCCTCCTACCGGGTGATGGGGGAGCGAAAGCTGGTGGAGCAGGTGGTCGCCCGATCGGCGCGGCTGCGCCCGCTGGGGGTGTTCGAGTGGATGGAGGCGGCCGCGTCCGCGCTCACCTGGCCCCGGCCGGAAGCCGGAGCGGAGTGGCTGGGGGCGGCCGAGGAGGGGCAGGTCGCCGCCCTGCTGGCGCGGGCGGCTCCCGGCTCCTGGGCCGCGCCGGGCGTGGCGGGGGTACGGCGCTGGGCGGGGGTGCGCGGCCAGGACGGTCATCTGGTGGCGGTGGCCGCCGACGCCTGGTCGTGTGCGCAGGTGGGGTTCGTCGCCGGGGTCGCCACCGCGCCGGCCGTGCGCGGCCGCGGCCACGGCGGCAGGGTGTGCCGGTTCGTGCTGGGGGAGCTGGCGGCCGCCCACGAGCGGGTCGCGTTGATGGTCGACACCGGCAACCATGCCGCCATCGCCCTGTACGAGCGGCTGGGGTTGCGCGGGCGGCCGCTGGCGGCCGCCGCTCTTGACGGCGCCTGAGTTTTCCGTCCCGGGCGAGAAGCCGCGCGAGCAGGTCTCGCGCGGCTTCGGTGTGGTCTCGGGGGCGGGCGCCCTGGGAGGAAAACCTGGTGCGGGGCGCGGCCACGGCAGGCAGAGTGGACGAAATGATGTCCAGTTTCATACCTGGCCTGGAGCTTTCGCGTGCTTTCTACGCCCAGGTCGTGGGACCGCTCGTGGCCGACGTGCCGCACAGTGCCGCGCTGATCGGCGCCGGGTCGGAGGTCTTGGCGTTCGACACCGAACGCTCCACCGACCATGACTGGGGGCCCAGGGTGGTGGTGTTCGTGGCCGCGCACCGCGCCGAGGAGGTGCGGCGCGCCGTCGGCGAGGGCCTGCCCGCGGACTTCGGCGGCTATCGCACCGCCGTGGGCGGTGAGTGTCACGGGGTGCAGGTGAGTGATCCGCGGACCTGGTTCACCGATCGGCTGGGATTCGACCCGCTGGGCGGGGTGAGCGTGCTGGACTGGCTGTCGACTCCCTGGCAGCGGCTGGCGGAGGTCACCAGCGGGGAGGTCTTCCACGACGGCCTGGGGGTGATGGGGCGCTCGCGCGCCGCGCTGCGCTGGTATCCGCCCGATCTGGAACGCTACGTGCTGGCCGGGCAGTGGAGGCGCCTGGCCCGGCAGGAGGCCTTCCCCGGGCGGTGCGGGGAGGTCGGCGACGACCTGGGATCGGCGGTGGTCAGCGCGGACCTGGCGCGTGACCTGATGCGGCTGGTCGTGCTGACGCGGCGGCGCTACCCGCCGTACGCCAAGTGGCTGGGCAGTGCGTTCGCCCGTCTGCCGGGGACGGCGGAGCTGGGGGAGGCGTTGTCGGCGGCGCTGGCGGCCACCGCCTGGCGTGAACGAGAAGAGCATCTGGGGGTGGTGTATCGGCGGGTGGCGGCCTGGCACAACCGGATGGGGGTGGCCGCGGCACCGGAGGGGAGCCTGCGCCCGTATCACCGGCGGCCCTTCCAGGTGATCGGCGCCGACCGGTTCGCCGACGCTCTGAGCGCGGCCATCACCGACGCCGGCGTGCGGGCGCTGCCCGCGGTGGGCTCGATCGACCAGTTCGGCGACTGCGCCGAACTGCTGACCGATCCGCGGCGCTGCCGGGCGGCCACCCGCGCCGTCCTGGACCTGTGAGGCCTCGAAGGCACAGGTCGAAGGCGCAGGTCAGGCTGTGAGCGGTTCGCGGCGGCGGGCGAGCACGCGCCGCTCGAACCACAAGGTGGCCAGCGGCGGCACCGAGCACACCAGACCGACGACGACCGTACCCCGGCTCCAGCCGTCCTGGCGGGCCGCGTACAGCACCGCGGCCAGGTACAGGACGAACAAGGCGCCGTGCACCGGGCCGAAGATCTTCACGCCGAGGTCTCCGGTGGCGGCGACGTATTTGAAGTACATGCCGATGAGCAGGCCGGCCCACGAGCACGCTTCGGCGATCGCCACGTAACGGAACAGACGGAGTGCGGTCGGCACGGCGCGTACACCTTTCAGAAGGGGAAGACGTCGAGACGGCGGGGCGTCCGGACGGGGGAATACGGCCTTCAGCCTATGGGGGCGAGGTGGCGCCCGCCCCGCCGGGGCACGGGCACGGATGCGCGAGAGGGGGAGGTGCGGCGCCCGGGCCGGGGGAGGGGCGTGGCGCCGTGGCCCGGGGCACCGCACCCTTGACCTGAAGTTAACTTCAGCTTCTAGGGTCGTGGAGGTGGCGCCCACCGGGCTTTTCGCCCCCGCCGCCGGGCAGCGGCGGGGGGCGCCGGTCCTTCACCCGACGAGCACGGAAAGCACGGTGACCCACCATGAGCATGGAAATGGCGGCCTGGCATTCGCTGTACGCCACGATGCACGCCCAGCAGGACCGGCGGCCGTTGTCGGTGGTCACGCTGCGGCGGATCGCGGCCTTCGCCCGCCCGCACCGTTTCCTGCTGGCGTGGTTCCTGCTGCTGAGTGTGGTGTCGGCGGTGCTGGCGGTGGCCACGCCGGTGCTGGCCGGCCGGGTCGTCGACGCGATCGTCGGCGGCGCCGCGGTGGGCGTCGTGGTCGGGCTGGCCACGGTGATCGCGGTGATCGCGCTGGCCGAGGCGGCGCTGGGCCTGCTGATGCGGTGGATGTCGGCGAGTATCGGTGAAGGGCTGATCCTGCGGTTGCGCGGCGCCGTCTTCGACCACGTGCAGCGTATGCCCGTGGCCTTCTTCACCCGCACCCGTACCGGCGCGCTGGTCAGCCGGTTGAACAACGACGTCATCGGCGCCCAGCGCGCCTTCAGCGACACCTTGTCGGGTGTGGCGGGCAATCTGGTGACGCTCACCTTGACCCTGGTGGTGATGGTCGGCATCTCCTGGCAGCTGACCGCGCTGGCACTGGTGCTGCTGCCGGTGTTCGTCGTGCCGGCCCGGCGGGTGGGCAGCCGGCTGGCCCGGATGGAACGCGAGGCCGCCGACCACAACGCGGCGATGAGCACCCAGATGACCGAGCGTTTCTCCGCTCCCGGCGCCACCCTCGTCAAGCTGTTCGGCCGCCCCGCCCAGGAGTCGGCCGAGTTTCTGGCGCGGGCGCGGCGGGTGCGTGACATCGGGGTGCGCACCGCGATGGTGCAGTCGGTGTTCGTCACCGCCCTCACCCTGGTCTCGGCGCTGGCGCTCGCCCTGGTGTACGCGGTGGGAGGCTTTTACGCGTTGCGCGGTGAGCTGGAGCCGGGTGCGCTGGTGGCGCTGGCGTTGCTGCTGACCCGCCTGTACGCGCCGCTGACGGCGCTGGCCGGGGCGCGGGTGGAGGTGATGAGCGCCCTGGTCAGCTTCGAGCGGGTCTTCGAGATCTTGGACCTGCGGCCACTGATCACCGACAGGGCCGACGCCCGGGCGGTTCCGGAGGGGCCGGTGACGGTGGAGTTCGACCGCGTCGGCTTCGCCTACCCTTCGGCCGAGAAGGTGTCGCTGGCCTCCCTGGAGGAGGTCGCCGTCTTGGACGGGCGCGGCGGTGCGGCGGTGCTGGGGGAGGTGTCTTTTCGCGCCGAGGCCGGGCAGATGGTGGCGCTGGTGGGCTCCTCGGGGGCGGGAAAGTCGACGATCGCGCAGCTGCTGGCGCGCCTGTACGACGTCGACAGCGGCGCGGTGCGACTGTCGGGGGTGGATGTCCGCGAGTTGTCGGCGGCCTCGATCCGTCAGACGCTGGGCGTGGTGACCCAGGACGGGCACCTGTTTCACGACTCCATCCGTGCCAACCTGCTGCTGGCCCGCCCCGAGGCCACGACCGAGGAGCTGTGGCAGGTGCTGGGGCGCGCCCGGCTGGCCGATCTGGTCTCGGCGCTGCCCGACGGGCTGGACACCGTGGTCGGTGAGCGCGGCTACCGGCTCTCGGGCGGGGAGCGCCAGCGGCTGACCATCGCCCGGCTGCTGCTGGCCCGCCCCCGGGTGGTGGTGCTGGACGAGGCCACCGCCCACCTGGACTCCACCAGTGAGGCCGCGGTCGCCGAGGCGCTCACCGAGGCGCTGGCCGGACGGACCGCGCTGGTCATCGCCCACCGGCTGTCGACGATCCGCACCGCCGACCTGATCTTGGTGGTCGAGGATGGGCGGATCGTCGAGCGGGGCACGCACGCCGGTCTGCTGGCCGCCGGCGGCCGCTACGCGCAGCTGTATCGCACCCAGTTCGACCGGCAGGCCACCACGGCGGCCACCCGCTGAAGCACGGCTGAACCTCTCGTCCTTCGCAGCGCCGGGCAGGTGGACGGGGCGGGGCGGCGCGCCCGGCGCGGGCAGCGGGCGCGCCGGGCGCCCTCTGCCTCACCACTCCTCACCCCCGCACCGGATTCGCGTCAGGCCCGCCGGTGTGAGCGCCGGTGATGTCGATGACGACCTTGCCGGTGACCTTTCGTTCGCGGACCACCTGTGCGGCCTCCTCGGCTCGCTCCCAGGATCCGCGCCAGCCGACCTGCGCCGACAGGGCGCCCGAGACGAGCAGAGCGGCCAGCAGGCCCAGGTCGGCTCCGACGGCGGCGGCGTCGCCGAAGGAGCTCAAGGTGCGGGCCTGGCCGGGAAAGAAGGTGGAGCCGGCGGGGAAGACGGCCGGCTCACCACTCGCCCAGCCGATGCTGTGCAGGGTGGCGCCGGGGGCGAGCAGTGACCAGGCGGCCACCAGGTGCGGACCGCCGACCGTCTCCAGCACCGCGTCGAACGGCTCACTCACCTGTCGCAGGCCGGCCAGGCCGACGACGACCTCGTGGGCGCCGAGCGCGGTGAGGGCGGCCTCGTGGGCGCCGTCGCGGACCGAGGCGACGACGTGGGCGCCGGAGCGAAAGGCCAGTTGCACCGCGTAGCGGCCCACGGCGCCGGTGGCGCCGGTGATCAGCACCCGCCGGCCCAGCAGGGAACCGGCGGCGCGCAGCGTACGCAGGGCCGTCATGCCCGCCATGGGCAGCGCCGCGGCCTCGGCCAGGGCGGCCGCGCCGGGTAGGGGGGCGACGTCGGCGACGCCGACCGCCAGGAGTTCGGCCCAGGCACCGGACCCGAAGGCCAGCACGCGGGTGCCCGCCGCGGGGCCGGTGCCGTCCGAGGCGGGGCGCACGACGACTCCGGCGGCGTCGTAGCCGCCCACGTGGCCGGCGGGCAGGTGGGCGAGCATGCCCAGCTCGCCGGGGTTGAGGGAGGCGTGATGCACCTGCACGAGCACCTGGCCGGGGCCGGGTTCGGGGTCGGCGACCTCCCCCAGGCGCAGGCCGCAAGGGGCGAGGGGGTCGACGAGGAGAGCGCGCATGACAAAGGCTCCTGCCGGTCGGGAAGGACGGCACGCGGAAGGCCCCGCACACCGAAGCACACCGAACCAATCGGACCGCTGGTCCGGTTAGCTGTGGGCTAATATACGGACCGACAGTCCGATTACGCAAAGAAAACCGAGGAGGAAGCGGTGAGCGAGCGCGCCGACGCCGCCCGCAACCGCCGCGCCATCCTGCGCGCCGCGGAAGAACTACTGGCCGCCCACGATGCCCGCGACGGCGCCCATGACGGTGCCCGCGGTGCCCACATCTCCTTGGACCAGGTCGCCGCGCACGCCCAGGTCGGCAAGGGCACCGTCTTTCGGCGCTTCGGCAGCCGCACCGGGCTGATGCAGGCCCTGCTGCAGGAGCGGGCCGCGCAACTGCGCGAGGCACTGGAGTCGGGACCACCACCCCTGGGACCGGGCGCGCCGCCCGCCGAGCGCATCGTCGCCTTCCTGGACGCCCTGTGCCGGCTGGCCGCCGACAACCTCGCCCTGCTGGCCGCCCACGAACGCTCCTGCGCCCTCGACCGTCACGCCGACCCCACCTACGTGCGCTGGCACACCCACCTGCAAACCCTGATCACCCAGGCCCGTCCCGACCTGGACGCCGGCTTCGTGGCCCACACCCTGCTGGGCATGTTCGACGCCGACATGGTGCGCCGCCTCACCCCCCGCGCCGACCCCGGCAGGTTCGCCCGCTCCATGCGGCAGCTGGTGGGGGAGTTGCTGACCTGAACGAGAACGGCCGGAGCCGACGCGCGTGCGGGTGAGCACCGACGGTGCTCACCCGCACGCGCCGTACCCGATCGAATCTTCGCGCCGGCCGCGCGGCATCGAACACCGCGTCGAGTACCACGCCGCCCGCCGCCCCTCACCCGAGGCGGAGACAGAAGCGGGCCGCCTGCCGCTCAGTTCGACGAGGGACCGCGCAGCAACGGATGCGAGCGCATCGCCACCTCCAACTCCCCGGGCAGCTCGTCGCGGTAACGCCCCAGTGTCGCCAGATCGCTGTGACCCAGAACCCGCCGCACCGCGTCCATGTCCACCGCGTCGGCCAGCAGATGGGTGGCCGTGGTGTGACGCAACCCGTGCGGGGTCACCGAACGACGCCGATCGGGATCCACCCTGCGCTGCACCCGGTCGATCACCGCCTGCACATCGCCCCGCGCCAGCCGCCGCCCCCGCCACGACAGCAGCAACGCCTTGTCGGCGGAAGCCATCCGCCCGTGCAGCAGATAGGCCTCCCACACCAGCGCGACGTCGTCGGGCAGCGGCACATCCCTCGTCTTGCCGCCCTTGCCGAAGATCCGCCAGTAACGCACCCCGTCGTTGGTGTAGAAATCCTCCACGTTGGCCCGGACCAGCTCCGACACCCGCGGCCCCAGCGTCGAGAGCATCAACACGATCAGCCCGTCACGCAGTTCGGTGTGCTGGTCACGCCGGCGCACCCGCCCCGCCCTGGCCGCGGGCACCTCCTGCGGTGCTTCGGCCTGCGGCCCGCCTCCCAGCTCACGCGCCGCGCCGATCAGTCCTCGCGCCTGCTCGCGGGTGAGCGCCCGCCGCTGCGGCCGCAGCCCACCGCGCTCCTTGGCCGTCACCGTCGCCGTCGCCATCGGATTGACCTGCACCCACCCGGCCAGCACCGCGTGCTTGAACAACGCCGAGACCGACCGCCGAAACCGCGCCTGAGAGGAGGCCGACTGAGAGGCGGAGGAGACCGGCTGAGAGGCGGTGCCCGCCGCCTCCTCGGGCCGCGAGCGCCGTCGCCCGTCGGGTTTACGGGCGAAGGCCAGCAGGACGGCGTCGACGTCCTCACCGGTCAGATCGTCCAGGACCGTCTCCTCGCCCGCCAGATCCACGAAAGTGGCCACATCACGCGCGTACACCTCCGCCGTCGACGCCGACAACGCGCCGGTCAGGGTCTTGGCCCGCACCAGCTCCACGTAACGATCGGCCGACTCGCCCACACTGAGACGATTCAGATCAGCAGGCCGCATGATCCCGGCGACACCCCTTTCGTATCCTGGCAGCCCTCAACGGCCGCTCACCCGCCACCAGTGCCACATGCCCGCCCGCCGAAACCCCCGCCCCTTCCCGCCCTGCCACCACCGGCTACCGGCGCCTGTCGCGGCGACAGACGCCGGCCGTGGCCGCGGGAAAGCGGCCCGCCGGCCATCTCACCGATCATGTTCATTCCCCCACGGTAGACGAACGCCCGGCGCAGGGCTTGCGAGGAAAACCCCGCCGCCCGGCCTCACGGAAGTCCCGAAGATGTTTTTACCGGATTCGACTGATCTGTGGTGACGTAATGGCGTTACCGCCTCGCCTCCGGCTCGCCCGCCCCGCGCGGAGTCATGAGAGGGGGCAGACCCCGGCGGGAGCCCGCCGGTGAGACCCCGCGTCCTTCAGCAGTTCACCCGTGGCCGATCCCAGTGAATCACTCAGGTGGCGAACAACCCGAAACCAGCGTGAACAGTGTGTTACGGCCTGCACACCCCTCTACCGAATCACCCCGCCAACCGGGAAGCTGACCTCATCCCCACCCCGGAAAGCCGCGGAAAACCCCGGAAAGGACACACATGCTCAAACGCACCCAACTGTTCGGCCGTAAGACCCGCGTCACCTTCGCCCTGCCCGCCGACCACCCCCATGGTGTCGTCAGCGTGGTCGGGGACTTCAACGACTGGCAGCCCGGCCGTCACGAGATGCGCCGCCGCCGCAACGGCACCCGTACCGTCTCGGTCATCCTGCCGCCCGGAATCCACCGCTTCCGCTACCTCGCCACCGGCGGCCTGTGGTTCGACGACGACACCGCCGACCACATCGACCACCACAGCAGCGTCATGCGCCTGTGAACCCCGCCGCCGGGCGGACCTTCCGAAGATCAACCCCCCTCACCGTCCGGGGCCAGGACCGCACGCAGACGATCGGCCAGTTCCAGCGCCTGCCGCACCGACCAGGGGATCACCCCGACTTCCGGGACCTGGCCGACTCCATCACCGCAACCTCGCCCGCCACCTCCCGGCGGGACCATGGCTCGACTGGGCCGCCGACCTGATCCCCACCCTCACCCTGGAAGCGGTCCTCGCCTGGCTGGACGGCGGCCGGCCCGACCCCGACCAGGCCGCCGAGCGCATCGGCCAGGCGGTGCGCGGCGTCATGGCCGCCGCCGGCCCTCTGCCCTGACGGAAACCCGCCGGTTTCCGCCGCCACGGACCTGCGGGGCGGAGCTGACCTGCTCATATTCGTCCGCCAAAGCGAATATTCACTCTGACGACACAGGGGAGAGGTCACCCGGGCGCCGATTTCGCGGGCGATGACAGCCGCTGCCATCAGTTGACGAAAGAACCCGACAAAGGAGGTTGAATGCGACAAGCCACTCGGCGGGCGAGTCGCTCGAGAAGATCGTGATCACCTGGCGGGTCAAGTGAGACGCCAGGCTCAACCGCATCCACAGGCGGCTTGGCGGTCATTGATTACACGAATCGGCTAAGCGACTTCTCCACAAGGCGATCTTCGCTGTGCGGATTAAGCGAGATGCACCCGGAGTCACACGGGATGCTTGAAGTAAGCCGAATAGGACGAAGGGCGACATGCTTGTACTATTGGCTCTATACCGTACAGAAGCTGAATTCTGTATGGTATAGATTTTGTGTTTCGGTAGGGCCTGCTTGGTGTGTGGTGCGGGTTTTTGCCGGTCGGATGCTCCCCGCCGCGCCGGAGGGCGAAGAATCGAAGCGGCTTCCCTTCCGGGTGCGTCACGGCGCCTGGAGTCTCTTTCCGTGCATGATCACCCCGCTCTTGATCGTTTCGTCGGGCAAGATCCACAACCTGCTGGATCGCCCAGAACGATCAAGAGGTGGCAGGGCTCCGTCGATGCGCGCCGCCCGGGGCCGCCCCGTCGGGAGTGTCCTGCTCGGTGTCGGTGGTCGCCCGGCGGATGCGACGGGGGTCGCGTCTCGGCCGGCCCGCTTTGTGGTCTTGGTCATCTCGGACGATCCCCTGATGGGCGATTTGTCGCATTTGCTCTGTTCTGTTGGACGTTTTTCTTCGGCCGTTCGATGGCGGTGACCGGCGTCCACGAAATCGGTGTCCAGGCCGGCTCTCCCCTGTGTCGTCAGCGAAGACATTCGCTTCGGTGGATGAATACGGACAGGTTGGCCCTGCCGATCGTTCTGGATCCCGCCACTCCCCCGGTTCGGGGGTGCGGGCAGGGCCCGCGGTGGGTGCCGGAGGCGGCTCAGCTCAGCCGATTTTCGGCGGTGTCCGCGGGGTTCTCTCTGAGAGCCACGCTTGTACGGCGATGCCGGTCAGGTCGGTGGAATAGGTCACCAGTTGTGCGGCGACGGTGGCGGTCCGGCCGTCGGAGAGGGGTATGTCCACTGTGGCTTCCCTGCCTTGCGCCACCAGTCTCACAGCGACGTCTTCCAGGGCGATCCGGTCGCGATGGCACAGGTCTGAGGGCATGGATCCCGACGCGGTGTGTGTGGTGCCGCTTTCCTGTGCCGCGCTGAGGAATCTTTTCAGCAGGGCACGTTCGCGTTCGGCGCTGAATTCGAGCAGTCGTTGCTCGATGTCGTGGGCTGATCGCTGGGCCACGGCCGTCATCTGCGCGTTCGCCCGCTCGTCGAGGGCGGCGACGCACATGACTCCTTCCACGCGTCCGCTGAGGGGGTTGAGTATCGGTGTTCCGACGGCGGCGAATTTGTGGAATTTTTCCCACAGGTGCTCGTTGCCTGAGACCTGGTAGGTTCGCCGTTCCAGCAGCGTGGAGCCGACGGCGTTGGTGCCTATGTCGGACTCGGCGTAGCTGAAGCCTGGGATGACGCCGTTGGCGTCGGCTGCCGCTCGCATCGAGGTGTCGCCCAGGGCGCGCAGGAACAGTACTCCGGAGGAGTCGCTCAGGAAGACGCCTGATGAGGTGCCGGCGATGGTTGTTCGCAGTCGGTCGAGTACGGGGCGGGCCGCGCGTATCAGGGGGCTGTCGTAGTTCAGGTCGTCGAGCAGGCGTGTTTGGAAGCCGCCGGGGGGTAGTCCGGTGGCTTGGCAGCGTCGCCACGAATTCAAGATCGGAGCGCGTATCTCGTTCTCTGTGAGTGTTCCGTCCAGGAGGCGCTCCATGATCTTGTCGGCGGGTTGTCGCTCGGTGTTCGAGACACTCGCCGTTCGGCTCACGCCCACGATGTCCTCACGATAAACAAATCCTCTGTGCTCGGGTTTTCCTGTTGGGCCGGTGAATTGTTGCCGTTTTTGTGGCCGGCTGTTCTGTGTACTTTTCGGGCGGGTCGGGGAGCCGGTCGTTTCACGAGGTGATGGCTGGGAGGCGGAAGGTGAAGCGCGCTCCGTTCGGGCGGGCGTCCTCGACGTGGAGGGTGCCGTGGTGATCGCGGGCGATGGCGCGGGCGATGGCCAGGCCGAGTCCGGTGCCGCCGCGGTCGCGGCTGCGGGCGCTGTCCAGTCGCGTGAAGGGCTGGAAGATGTGTTCATGTTCGGCCGGGGGGACTCCGGGGCCGTCGTCGGTGACGCTGAGTTCGGCGATGTGGTCGGCGTCGTCGCCGACGCGGCGTACCTCTACTGTGACGTGGTGGGTGGCGTGCCGTTGGGCGTTGTCGAGCAGGTTGTTCAGCATTCGGCGGATTTGGATGGGGACGGCTTTGGCCAGCACGTCGGGGGTGAGGTCGAGCCGGGTCGGGTGATGGTCGCCGATCCGGTGTGTGACTTCGGCTTCGACGAGTTCGGCCAGGTCGACGGGCTCCAGGGCGGTGAGGGGGGTCGTTCCGGTCCGGGCCAGCGAGAGCAGGTCGGTGATGATGGCCTGCAGTCGGTCCACGTCGCTCAGTGTGTGGTTGAGGAGGTCGGTGAGGTCGGTCTGGCCGGGGTGGAGCCGGGCTTCTTCCAGTTGGGCCCGTAGTCCTGCGAGGGGGGTGCGTAGTTCGTGGGAGGCGTCGGCGGTGAAGCGTCGTTGGTGGTCGAGTGCGTCTCGCAGTGACTCGGTGGTCTGCTTCAGTTCTGTGGAGATCATGCGCTCGCGGGTGTAGAGGCGGGCGTTGTCCACGCACAGCGCTGTGCGGTTGACCAGGTCTTCGGCCAGTGTGAGGTCGTCTTCCTCGAAGGTTTCCCTGGTCGTGCAGCGGTAGAAGCTGACCACTCCCAGGGTGATGTCGCGGGCTCGTATCGGCACCGCGACGAGGGAGTGGATGCCGTGTTCGCAGGCTTTCCGGCAGCGTTCTGGGTCTTGTGCCATCCAGCCGAGGTTGGTGGGCAGGTCCGGTTCGAGTACCGGTTGTCCGGCGGCCACGCCGCGGGCCTGGGGCGTGGATGCGAGCATTTGGATGAGTGCGTTGACCGGGTGCAGGCAGGAGTTTTCGCCGATACCCGTGAGGGCGACCCGGCGTAGTCCCTCGTCGAGGCCGGTGGGGTCGTGTCCGCGTAGCACGCAGTCGTACAGATCGACGCCGGCGTAGTCGGCGAACCGGGGGACGGCGATTTCGGTGAGTTCTTCGGCGGTCCGGGTCACGCTCAGTGAGGTGCCGATGTGGGAGCCGGCGTCGCACAGCAGGTTGAGTCGTTCGCGTGCCTGCAGGGCGAGTCGGCCGATGCCTGGTTCGCTCACGGCGAGCAGCCATCTGTCGGTGGCGGCGGCTGCGGTGTCCGGGGCGGGAGGTTTCGTGCCGGGGAGGGGTTGGGGGAACGCCTGGTGTGAGTGCTGTTGCAGCAGGTGTTGTCCGATGCCGCCGACGGCGGCCGTGAAGCACTCACCGGCGGTGGCGGTGTTGTCTTCGGCGGCCACCATTGACCATCTCTTCCTTGCTTCGCTTTTTTCGACCCGCCTTGATGTTGGCATACATCTTCTTAATATCGGCACATAGATCTTCCCGATTTATCCAAATTTATATTGATCTATAATAAATTAGGTCGTTTATTGGTGTTATTTGGTGGTATGTGAAAGGCGGTCGTCGGCGGCGAGGCTGCGTTCGGGGCTCGGCGGACGGTCTTGTGTCCTGGTGTCGTCGGGTACGGGCCCTGTCTGCGGCACCCTGGCGGTACTCCCCGTCGGGGGTGGCGGGGCGAGAGTCCTGCCGGTGGTCTTGCGTGCGAACCGGCCTGTCAGTTCGTCAGGGTGCGCGGGTTGACCAGGTCGGCGTAGACGAGCAGGCATGTCATGATCATCATCGCCAGTGCGGCCGCGTACGTCAGTGGCAGCACCTTGGCCATGTCGGCGGGGGCGGGGTTCGGCCGCCGCATGACCTTGGCGTAGCCCCGCTTGATCCCCTCCCACTCGGTGGGCCGTACGCCGACGCCCGGGTCCTCGGTGTCGGCTGTTCGGCGTTCGGTTCCCGAACTCGAAGTCGGGATATGTCGCCGGGGCGCCCGCACTACAGAGGGCGGGAAGTCTGATCTGGGGGTGGCATGCGTTCGCTGACCCGTAAGGGGGCCGCGACGCGGCAGCGCATTCTCGAGGGCGCGGCCGCCTGCATTCGCGAGTACGGCGTGGTGGGTACGACCCTTGCTGCTGGCCGTGGCCCGTTTCGAGGCCGATCGTGTGCTGGAGGACCAGCGGCCCCAGCTCGGTGACCTCACCTCTTGGCCGGCCTGGGGGCGCTGGCGTGACACGGTCGTCGCCCGCACCATGACCGCTCTGGATTTCGAGCTGCCGGCCGAACTGCGCGCCCGGCTGGAGGAGGCGAGTGCCGTGTCGCCCTCGTCGGTCTACCGGATGTTCACGCCCGGTTGTCAGGGCTGGCTGGTCAGTCCCGGTGTCAAGGTCGGGGACAAGCCGACCGGGTACGTTCCTGCCGTACGGAACTGGGTGGCCGAAAGCGTCGGGTGACGGTTTTCGCGGGGCGCGCCGCCGGCACTGGTGGGTCGGTTCCTGTGCCGGGCAGGCGGTGGGGGTCAGGGCGGGGGTGCGGGTTTGAGTCTCCTGGCGAAGCGGGCGGCGGTGCGGTGGCTCATGCCGGTTTCGCCGCGTACCAGGAAGACGGCCTGGTCGAACTGGCCGGCCGCCTTGAGTTCCAGGAGCCGTTCGATGAGCTCGGGGCCTACTCCCCCGCCGACCAGGGCGTTTCTGGGGCGCTGTGCGGCTCGTACCGCGAAGACGATCAGGGCGATGAGCGCCGCCACGATGACCGCCGTCAGGAGGAGGATGACGATCAGGTTCGACATGGGGTGAGCGTACCGCCGCGAGGTCCGCGTGTGTGAGGTGAGATCACCGGATTTGACGGTGATGGCGGCCTTGAGGGCGCCGAAGGTGCGGGAGTGCCCTGTCGGGTCTGTCGGGTCAGGTCTGTCGGGCCAGGCCGCGCAGCAGGAGCATGGCGTAGGCGGCGATCGAGTTGCTGTCGGTGATGGCGCCGTTCACGATCATCTGTTCCAGTTCGGTGCGGGGAACCCAGGTCTGGCGCATGTCCTGTTCGGTGTGCTCGCGTTCGTGGGCGCCGGCGCTCAGGCCCGTGGCGAGGAAGATGTCGTAGTTTTGGCCTGAGGTGCCGTGGGCGTTGTCCAGGCGTCCCAGATGGGTCATCGAGGTGGCTCGCAGGCCGGTTTCCTGGGTGAGTTCGGTGTGGGCGGTGACCAGGGGCGAGGGGCTGTCCTTGACTCCGCCCTGGGGGAAGTTCCAGGTGCGTCGTCTGACCGGGTAGCGGTATTCCTCCACGAGGTGGAAGCCGTCGTTCTCCATGGGGACGATGAGGGCGAAGTCGGGGATGTCCACGACGCCGTAGATGCCGTGGGAGCCGTCGGGGCGTTCGATACGGTCCTCGCGCACGCTGATCCATGGATTGGTGTAGACGACCATGGAGTCGAGGGTGCGGATCGTCGGTCCGGATACGTCGGTCATGCAGGGACCCTACTGGCCGGGGCCGGGGCCGGGCGGGGTGTAGGGCAGGACGGAGGTCACCGCGCTGAGCGGGAGGGGTCCGTAGATGTGCGGGAAGGCCTCGGGGGTGTCGTCGGGGACCTCCATGCGGACGTCGAGTCCGGTGGGGTCGACGCTGAGCAGCACGAGGGGGTCGGTGACGTCGCGGTAGAAGCGTTCCGCGACGCCGAGTAGCTGTTCGTGGCCGGCGCAGGCGTGGATGAAGCCGACGTCGTCGAGGGTGCGGCCGAGGGTGGAGACGCGGTACTCCCCCGCCTGGCGGGCGGCCTCCCAGTCGGAGGCCAGGGCGAGATGCAGGATGGTCACCGCAGACATGGTGCCGTGTGCGTCGCCGTCGTTCAACCGGCCGTTCAACCGGGGGCGGGCGGTGTCAGCGCTGGGGGTGCCACTCGCGGCGCAGGATGGCGTAGACGATCTCGCTGGTCCATTCGCCTTTGACGATCTCGTTGTCGAGGAAGTGGGCCTCGCGGCGCATGCCGAGTTTCTCCAGCACTCGGGCCGAGGCCTCGTTGCGGGCGTCGAGGCGTCCGACGATGCGGTGCAGGTTCAGGTGCTCGAAGCCGAGTTCGAGCATGACCCGGGCGGCCTCGGTAGCGTAGCCCTTGCCGTGGTGGTCGGGGTGCAGGACGTAGCCGATCTCGCCGGCGCGTTGTGAGCGGTTGTGCCAGATGAGCAGGGCGTCGCCGAGGAGTTCGCCGGTGGCGGTCAGTTCCACCGCCAGGGTGAGGGATTGTCCTTCTTCCAGCAGCGCCGTCTCGCTGATCTTCTTTTCCAGTGCCTGGCGGGTCTGGTCGCGGTCGCGTGGTTCCCAGTACAGGTAGCGGGTGACCTGGGGCAGGCGGTGGATGGCGTGCAGGGCGTCGAGGTCGGCGGGGGTGTAGGCGCGCAGGGTGAGGCGGTCGGTCCGGATGGGCAGGGCGGGCTTCAGCATCCGGTCAGGGTAGGACAGCCGCCGAGGCGGGGGCGAGTCAATATTCGCGGGAGGGTGGGGGTGGTGTGCGGGGGTCAGTGGGGGCTTCCGGCCAGGTTGAGGACCACGACGCCGCCGATGATCAGGGCGATTCCGGCGACCTTGGCGAGGTTGATCGTCTCGCCGAGGAAGAGGACGCCGATGGCGGCGATTGCGGCGGTGCCGGCTCCGGCCCAGACGGCGTAGGCGGTGCCGACCTCCATCTGGAGCTTGAGTGCCTGGGCCAGCAGGAGGAAGGCGGCGGCGTAGCCGGCGACGACGAGGACCGACCAGCCTTTGTGGGTGAATCCGTCGCTCAGTTTGAGGGCGGTGGTCGCCACGATCTCGGCGATGATCGCCCCGGCCAGGATTAGCCACGCCATTGTCACCACTCCCCCGTAAATCGGGCCAAACATACCATTTTTCGCTGATCGCAGAGGGGCGCCCGCCATGGGCGGAACCGTCCGGCGCCACGACCTGCCCGGCTTGCGGGCGGCGTCGAAAGCGTGTTCCACTGAGCCGTATGCGATGGGACGCGCCTCCCCTGCTCGCCGCGCCGCCCGACGCCAGGCCGCGGATCGAGCGTTCCGCGCTGACCAGGGTTCACGGGGCCCTGACCTGTTACGAGGTGCAGGCGCGTACCGCGCTGGACACCACGCCCGAGGGCTGGGCGGTCAGTCCGTATCGGGGGTGCGCGCAGGCGTGCCGTTACTGCTCGGCGCGCCGGGGGCACCGCTACCTGGGGCTGGACGCCGAAGGCGACTTCGACGCGCGGATCGTGGTGCGCACCAACATCGTGCGGCGGTTGCGTGCGGAGCTGAGGTCACGCTGGGACGGCGAGCACATCACCGTGGGGATGGCAGGCGACTGCTACCAGCAGGTGGAGGAGGTCTACCGGCTGATGCCGGGCCTGGTCACCGCGTTGCGTGAGGCCGGGGCGCCGTTCACCGTGCACACCAAGAGCCGGTTGATCCTGCGCGACGCCGACCTGCTGGCCGCCACACCGGGGGCCGGGGTGGTGGTCTCGATCGCGTTCGTCGACGACCGGATCCGCCGCACGGTGGAGCCCGGTGCCGTCGGCGCGCAAAAGCGCCTGGAGTTGGTGGCGGAGCTGAACGAGCGCGGGGTGGCGTGCGGGGTGGCGATGGCGCCGATCCTGCCGCTGCTGACCGACTCCCCCGACCAGCTTTCGGCCACCGTGCGCCGTATCTCCGACGCCGGGGCCGTCAGCTGCGTCCCGCAGGTGCTGCGCCTGCCCCCCGGGGCGCGTGAGTGGTATCTGGCCTGGCTTCGAGAGCACCATCCTGCGCTTGAGCCCCGCTATGCCGAGCTGTACGGCCGCGGCGCCGACGCCGAACCCGGCTATGTGCGGCGCCTGACCGGCCAGATCCTGCAGCTGGCCGCCCGCTACGGGATGGGGCCGACCCGGCCTGAGCAGCCGCTGCCGCTGGCGTTGCCCCGGCAGGCCCAGCTCACCCTGCTGTAGGCCGGCCGGCCGTCCCGGCGGGTCTCAGAAGTGCTCCAGCAGTTCGGAGAACCGGTCCAGCCGCAGCACCCGCTCGTCGCCGGGGTCCAGCTCGTCGTGCTCCAGCGCCCAGGTGTGGTCGTTGGGGATGAAGACGGCGTTCAGGCCCGCCTGCCGGGCGGGAAGGATGTCCGACTTCGGGGAGTTGCCGATCATCCAGGTCGTCGCGGGCGCCAGGGCGTGCTCGCGGGCCAGCCACCGATAGACGGCGACGTCTTTTTCGGCCACGATGTGCACGTCGCGAAAGTGGTGGGCCAGCTGTGAGGCCTCCAGTTTGCGCCGCTGCTCCTCCAGGTCGCCCTTGGTGAGCAGGAGCAGCTCGTGGCGCTCGCCGAGCGCGGTGAGCGTCTCGGTGACGCCCGCGACCAACTCCACCCGGCGCTGCAGGAGGGCCAGGGCCAGCTCGTCGATGTGGCGGCGCTCGGCCGCGGTCGCCGGGCGCTCGCGCAGCCGCTCGAAGCACTCGCCGAGACTGCGCAGGAACATCGTGCTGCCATAGCCGTGGGTGACGGCGTTGGCCGCCTGGATGTCGTCGAGGACGGCGCGGATCTGGGCGCGCTCCAGGGTCGGGTGCGCCAGCCAGTCGAGGAAGTCCTCCACGACGCGCTCGAACAGCACGTTGTTCTCCCACAGCGTGTCGTCGGCGTCGAAGATGAGCACCTGCCCCTGGAGTCTCACCCGGTCCTCCCCCGAGAACGTCGTCATCGGCGGTCCTGGCCGCCTTCGGTGTGTCCGCCACCGTGCCCGGACGGTGCCCGGCGCACACGCTACCGCGCCCGCCGGGCCCGGCGCGTCCTGTTTTCGGCCCGCGAGGAGCAAGTCCGCGAGATCCGGCGGTAAAGGATTGACGACCATGACCGACGCCAGGCTGCTGGGCGACGACGAGGCCACGTTCATCGCGGCCAGCTGCGTGAGGACCTGCGCTTCGCGATGCTGCCCGAGCCGGTCACCTTGATCATGACGGCCGAGGACGCGGTGGACGGCTGGTCACACGGGCACCTTCACCGCCGAACGCGCCGGGCAGCCGGTGAACTCATGCGGTCATCAGCCCTCCCGAGCCCTGAAGGGCTCGGGAGGGCTTCGAAGAGCGAGGGCTCTAGGCCAGGGCGCTGCCGCTGCGCCATTCCTTGAACGACAGCTGCCAAAAGCCCCAGCCGTTGTTCCACTCCATCTCGCGGTTGGTGCCCTTGATGGTGATCACGTCGCCGCGCTGGACCTGGTCGTAGAACCACTTGGCCTGGTCGGGGCGGGCGTTGATGCATCCGTGGCTGACGTTCTGGCGCCCCTGGGCCCAGACGTTGTTCAGCGCGTGCACGTACTCGCCGCTGTTGGAGAACCGCACCGCGTGGTTGATCATCAGGTCGTAGTAGCCGGGGTCGCCCTTCTTGCGGCCCGGGGAGATCATGCGTTCGGGGTTGGCCTTGCCCATCGTCAGGTGGACGCCGCTGGTGGTGGTGTACTCGCGGGTGCTGGCGTTGCCGGCGCTGATCAGCATGGTCTGCACGACCTTGCCGTCGCGTTTGACGATCATCTTGTGCTTGCGGGTGTCGATGGTGGAGATCTGGGCCGCGCCGATCTGGATGACCTTGGTCATGTCCTTGACGCCGTACATGTCCTTGCCGCCCTGTACGCCTTTGAGGCGGGCGGTGAAGGTCACCTTCTGGTGGGGTTGCCAGAACTTCGCGGTCCGGTAGATCACGGTGGTGTCGTTGATCCACCGCCATGCGCCCTGGGCCGGTTTTTGTGAGGTGACCTTCAGGGCTTTTTCCACCCCGGCCTTGTTGGCGATCTGCTGGTTGAAGGTGACGATGATCGGCGCCCCCACGCCGACCTTCTCCCCCTTGATCGCCGGGGTCACGTCCGCCACCTCGAGCTCATGCTTGGGCTTGAGCGTTCTGAAGGAGCCGGTGGCGGTGGTGCCGTCGACCGCCCGCGCCGACACGGTGTAGTCGCTGGCCGGTTCCATGGGCGTGGTGGAGACCCATCTGGTGCGTTCGGCGTTGAAGTCGCCTTCCAGCACCCGGTCGCCGCTTTGCACGGTGACCTCCTCCAGCGCGCCGCTGGAGGCGGCGACGACGACCTTCTTGTCGGGGCGTACGGTCTTGCTGCCCTGGGCGGGGCTGATCTTTATCTCGGTCGCGGCCGGAGCGGTGGCGGCCACGGCGCCCGATCCGGCGCCGGGACCGGCGGGATCCTTCGGGCCCGTCCCCGTGGAACAGGCGGTGACCAGCACCGTCGTGGTCGCCAGGGCCACGGTGGCCAGTGGCGTCCTGAGGCGTCGGTGTTGCATGGTCAGCACAATGTCTCTCCCCCACTACAGCAAACTGCTCTTAAAACACTAATAGGAGATGCATGGTGACTCGGCATGGTTGCGGCGGGTTTGGTAACGTTTCGGACTCTTCGTAAAGTCGGAAAAATACCAACCGAGAGTCAGGGGACGGCGAAGTGCCCACGTCACCGGCCCCGAGGTGAAAGCCCTGCTCCGGCGGGGTGGGCGGCCGCAGGTGCGGTTTCCCGCCGTAAACCGTCGCGCGCCGGCCGCATCAACGGCCCTGTGAGGGGCATGGGCAGCAAAGGACCCTCCGGCCTCACGCGCCGGTTTTCCGCCCCGTCCCGACGGCGCGGCGGGAAGATAGTCTGATCGATCCCTCTCCACACGGAAGCCCAGGGTGATGACAAGACCTCCCCCGCTGCGCGACCCCGGCCACGTGCTCACCGCCGCGGCCGGCCTCGACCGTGACATCGGTACCGGTGAGCGCGATCTTTCGCGTCCACCGGGTGAAGAGGTGCTGCGCGCCATCGTGGAGGCCAGCGGCGAGGGGGTCGTGCTGTGCGGCGCCGACGGGGTCGTGGTGATGCTGAACGCCGCCGCGGCCGAGATGGCGCCGGAGATCGTCGTGGGCCGCCCGCTGTGCCAGGGGCCGGCCGCGTCCCTGTTCGAAGGTGAGCACCCCGACGGCGAGAGCCGCGAGAGCGATCACGGGCGGCGCCGGATCCGGGTACGTCGCGAGGTCTTCGGCCTCAGCCACCGGGCCTGGTACCTGCGCGACGTCACCACCGATGCCGCCAGGACCGACGCGTTGCTGGCCGAGCGCCGGCGCACCGACTTCCTCATCGAGGCGGGCCGCAGGCTGTCGGCCTCGCTCAACATGCGCCGCTGCGCCCGCACCGCGATCGAGCTGGCCACCCCGTTCCTGGCCGATGCCGCCATGGTCGTGCTGCCGCCCTCGGGGCGCCGCCACGCCGGCTGGCTCCGCCTGACCAGCACCGACCGGTCCCTGCAGGAGGGCAACGTCGCCATCGCCGACACCGCGCAGGTGCCCGGCCTGGCCGAGGCACTGGCGGGTTTCCCGCCCGTGCCCAGCCGCTGGCTGGATCCGGGGCAGGTGCCCGGCTGGCTGCTGCCCGACAGGTTCGGGGCGGCCGGGCACCTGCTGGTCACCCCGCTGCCCGGCAACGGGGTGCCCGCCGGAGCGCTCGTGCTCGCCCGTCACGAAGACGGGCCGCCCTTCGACGAGGACGCCGAGACCCTGGTGCGGATCTTCGCCGCCCGGGCCGGGGCCGCCATCTCCGCCGCCGCCCTCTATCAGGAGCAAAGCGCCACCAACGCGATCCTCAGCAGCGACCTGCTGCCCCCGCCGCTGCCGGCGCTGGCCGGCGCGGAGCTGGCCGGATCGCTGCGCGCCGCCCGCCAGGCCGGGCTCATCGGCGGCGACTTCTACGACGTCTACCTGCCCGAGCCCGGCGAGTCCGGCGATCCGCTGGTGGTGCTGGGCGACGTCTGCGGCAAGGGCGCCCGCGCCGCCGTCCTGGCCGGGCACATCCGCCACTGCCTGCGCACCCTGCTGCTGCTGGAAGAGCGCCCCGAGCATCTGGTCGCCCTGCTCAACCGCTCCCTGCGGGGCTCGCCCACCCCCAACTCCTACGCCACCCTCGTGCTCGGCGTGCTCAGTGCCGCCCCGGGCGGGCACGTCCGTGTGAACCTGGCGGTCGCCGGGCACCCGGCGCCGCTGATCTTGCGCCTGGACGGCACCGTGCAGGAGTGCGCGGCCCACGGCCCCATGCTCGGCGCGTTCGCCGAGGCCGACCTGGCCTCGGCCGGGGTCGACCTGGCCCCCGGCGAGGTGTGCCTGTTCTACAGCGACGGCATCACCGAGGCCTTCGGCGGCCCCACCGGCAGGGAGATGTACGGCGCCCAGCGGCTGAAGGCCGCCCTGGCCGGCTGCGCGGGCATGCCGGTCGCGGCACTGGTCGAGCGGCTGGAGCAGATCAGCACCGACTGGCTGGGCGGCGACGTCCAAGACGACCGGGCACTGCTGGCGGTGCAGGCGAGGCCGCTCCGATGAGCACCCTGAGCACGACGGACACCCAAGGCGCGGCCACGCCGCAGGGGGCGGGCCCGCACGAGGCCCTCGGCCGGTACCTGGAGCACATCGGGCGCGCCGACGAGTTCGCCGCCATCGACCTGGTGCTCGACCTGCTGGAGCAGGGGGCGGACGCCGAGCGGCTGCTGCTCGATCTCATCGCCCCCGCCCAGCGGCGCGTCGGCGAGTTGTGGGCGGCCAACGAGTGGTCCATCGCCCGCGAGCACGGCGCCACCGCCGTCAGCGAGCGCGCCGTGGCCGCGGTCGCCGCCCGCGTCCGGCCCGAGCCCACCCGCGGGCGCCTCACCGTCGCCTGCGCCGACGGCGAGTACCACGCGCTGCCCACCCGCCTGCTAGCCGAGGTCTTGCGCCTGCGCGGCTGGCGGGTCGACTTCCTGGGCGCCAGCGTGCCGGGCCCGCACCTGATCACCCACCTGCACCAGAGCGGGCCCGACGCGGTCGCGCTGGGCTGCGCATTGGCCACCCGGCTGCCCCGGGCGCACGCCACGCTCACCGCCTGCCAGGCCGTCGGCGTGCCGGTCATGGCCGGCGGGGCCGGCTTCGGCGCCGACGGCCGCTACGCCCGCCTGCTGGGCGCCGACGCCTGGGCGCCCAGCGCCGACGCCGCGGCCGACCTGCTGGAGCGCGGCGACCTGACCGGCCCGCCCCGCCAGGCCGCCGCGCCGGCCCATCTGGCCGACGAGGAGTACACCCATCTGACGCGCCGGCGCGCCGAGCTGCTCACCTGCGCCCTGCAGGCCCTGGCCCGCGCCTACCCGCCGATGGCGGCCTATGACCTGCAGCAGGTCGACGCCACCGCCGCCGACCTGGGCCATCTGCTCGACTTTCTGGCCGCGTCCCTGTACGTCGACGACGCGCAGCTGTTCACCGGCTTCATCGGCTGGACCGGTTCCGTGCTCGCGGCCCGCGGCGTCCCCGCCGAGGCCGTGACGGTGGGATTGCGTGTTTTCCACGACGAGCTGCGAGACTTCCCCCGTGCCCGTCACATGCTGGTCCAGGCAGCCGAGGCGGCACCTGTCCCCGGCCCCGATCAGGAGACCTGACGTTTGATGTTCGACAAGACCCCGTTGCGTACCGAGGTGCGCACCACCGCTCCGGACACCACCCTGCTCGTCCTCAGCGGTGACCTCGACTACGACACGGCCCCTGAGCTCTTCGGTTTCGCGCGAGAGCTGCTGTCGGGACAGATGCGCAACCTCGATCTGGACCTGTCGGGTCTGGAGTTCATCGACTCCTCGGGGGTGGCAGCGCTGATCAACGTCTACAACTCCGCGGGCGAGCACGACATCGCCATGCGCATCGTCGCCCTCACCCCCTACCTGCGCCATCTGCTGCGGGTCACCGCCTTGGACCGGGTCTTCCGGCTTCCCCAGGAGCAGGAGTGAGCGCCGGCGACCGCCACTAGAGCGCCGAGGGCCGCCGAGGGTCTTGGAGAAGGCTTCGGCCGGCGCCGAAGCGGTGCCGGCCGATGATGGGGACATGACACCTGCCATGACGCCGGGCGGGCCGGTGCCGCTGGCCGCGCTGGCCGCCCTGCTCGCCGACGCCACCCGTGCCACGTTCTGCCTGGCCCTGCTGGACGGGCGCGCCTGGAGCGCCGGGGAGCTGGCCGCTCACGCCGGGGTCGCCGCCTCCACCGCCAGCGAGCACCTGTCGCGGCTCGTCGCCGGTGGGCTGCTGGCCGAACAGCGCCGGGGACGCCGGCGCTACGTGCGCCTGGCCGGGCCGCGGGTGGCCCAGCTCATCGAGGATCTGGCCTCCCACGCGGCCCACACCGGCCCCGGGTGCGAACCCCGGCC
Organism: Streptosporangium sp. NPDC000509; assembly: GCF_042898365.1. Lineage (NCBI taxonomy): Bacteria > Bacillati > Actinomycetota > Actinomycetes > Streptosporangiales > Streptosporangiaceae > Streptosporangium > Streptosporangium sp. NPDC000509. The sequence goes on from NZ_JBIAYX010000019.1 coordinate 33,214, forward strand.
CGCGACGCTGCGCGCCGTGAGCGCGGCCCGCGCGCTGGCCGAGGCCCGCACCTGTTATGACCACCTGGCCGGGCGGCTCGGCGTGACGATCACCGACGCGCTCACCGCGCGCGGCCTGCTGCGCCAGGACGCCGGGTTCGCGCTCAGCGACGAGGGATTGTCGTGGTTCGCCGTCGAGCTGGGGGCGCCGCTGCCCGGCGGCGGGCGCCGCCCCCAGGCCCGGCCCTGCCTGGACTGGACCGAACGCCGCCCCCATCTGGCCGGCAGCGCCGGGGCCGTGCTGTGCACGACCATGCTGGAGCGCGGCTGGGTCGTCCGCATCGGCTCAGGGCGCGCCGTGGCCGTCACCGGCGCCGGGGGCGAGGCCCTGGAACACCTGCTGGGCCTCACCGCCTGGGCGAGCGCCGCGGCGCCGCGGCCGCAGGAGGTGCTCAGCGCACGCGCAGGCGGTGGGTGAGGCTGGTGTGGCGACGCCCGGCGCCCCGGGTGCGTACCGCCTGGGCGAGCGCGCGGCGCGAGCCGACGATGACGACGAGCCTCTTGGCCCGGGTGATCGCGGTGTAGAGGAGGTTGCGCTGCAGCATCATCCACGCGCTGGTCGACAGCGGGATGACCACCGCCGGGTACTCGCTGCCCTGGGATCGGTGGATCGACACCGCATAGGCGTGGGTCAGCTCGTCCAGCTCGTCGAAGGCGTACTCGACGTTCTCGTCCTCGTCGGTCAGCACGGTCAGCTTGTGCTCGTCGGGCCTGATGTCGACCACCGTGCCCACGGTGCCGTTGAACACCCCCGCCGCGCCTTTCTCGTAGTTGTTGCGCAGCTGGGTGACCTTGTCGCCGACCCGGAAGACCCGCCCGCCGTAGCGGCGCTCGGGCATGCCCTCCCGGAAGGGAGTGAGCGCCTCCTGCAGCGCGTTGTTGAGGTTGCCGGCCCCGGCCGGGCCCCGGTGCATCGGCGACAGGACCTGTACGTCGCGGCGCGGGTTGAGGCCGAACCGGCGCGGGATGCGGTTGGCGACCACGTCGACGGTCAGCGCCGCGATCTCCTCGGGCTCCTCGCAGGGAAACAGGAAGAAGTCGTTCATGCCCTCCAGCGCCGGGGGCAGGCCGGTGTTGATGCGGTGGGCGTTGACGACCACCCCCGACTCCTGGGCCTGGCGGAAGATGTGGGTCAGCCGCACCCGGGGGATCTCCTGCTCGGCGGCGAGCAGGTCGCGCAGCACCTCACCGGCGCCGACCGAGGGCAGCTGGTCGACGTCTCCGACGAAGAGCAGGTGCGTGCCCGGGGCCACGGCCTTGACCAGCTTGTTGGCCAGCAGCAGGTCCAGCATCGAGGCCTCGTCGACCACGACCAGGTCGGCGTCCAGGGGGTTGTCGCGGTCGAAGGTGGCCTCCCCGCCGGGACGCAGCTGCAGCAGCCGGTGCACGGTGGTGGCCTCGTGGCCGGTCAGCTCCGCCAGGCGCTTGGCCGCCCTGCCGGTGGGCGCGGCCAAGATCACCTTGGCCTTCTTGGCGCGGGCCAGGGTGACGATGGAGCGCACGGTGAAGCTCTTGCCGCAGCCGGGGCCGCCAGTCAGCACCGCGACCTTCTCGGTCAGCGCCAGCCGTACCGACTGGGCCTGCTCCTCGGCGAGGTCGGCGCCGGTCTTGGTCCGCAGCCACCTCAGCGCCGCGTCCCAGTCGACGCCGGCGAAGGCGCCCAGCCGATCGTGCTCGCAGGCCAGCAGGGAACGCAGCGCGCCGGCCAGGGACAGCTCGGCGCGGTGGAAAGGCACCAGGTAGACCGCGGGGACGCCGGCATCGCCGACCGGGACCTCCTCGCGGACCACGCCCTCCTCGGCGACCAGCTCCTCCAGGCAGCGGGCGGTGAGCTCGGCGGGAACCTCCAAGATCTTCACCGCGTCGCCGACGAGGTTGGGTGCCGGCAGGTAGCAGTGGCCGTCGTCGGCGGCCTGCGACAGGGTGTAGCGCAGGCCCGCCTTGACGCGCTCGGGGCTGTCGTGCGGGATGCCCACGGCCTGGGCGATGGTGTCGGCGGTCTTGAAACCGATGCCCCACACGTCGTCGGCCAGCCGGTAGGGCTCGCTCTTGACGACGGTGATGGACTTGTCGCCGTACTGCTTGAAGATGCGGACCGCGATGGAGGTGGACACGCCGACCCCCTGCAGGAAGATCATCACCTCTTTGATGATCTTCTGTTCCTCCCAGGCGACGCCGATCATCTTGGTCCGCTTGGGGCCGAGCCCGGGAACCTCCACCAGCCGCTCGGGGGTGGTCTCGATGACCTCCAGGGTGTCGACGCCGAAGTGGTCGACGATCCGCTCGGCCATCTTCGGCCCGATGCCCTTGATCAGCCCGGAGCCCAGATAGCGGCGGATGCCCTGGATGGTGGCGGGCAGCACGGTGGCGTAGGACCACACCTCGAACTGCTTGCCGTACTTGGGGTGGGAGGCCCAGCGCCCGGTCAGCCGCAGCGACTCGCCGGGCTGGGCGCCGAGCAGCGGCCCGACCACGGTCAGCAGATCGGCGCCGGAGCGGTCGGTGGCCACCCGGGCGATGGTGTAGCCCGTCTCCTCGTTGGCGTAGGTGATGCGCTCGAGCACGGCCGAGATCGACACGCCCGCGACTGCCCGTTGCTCCGGCTGCACGCCACCTCCTTCGCGCTGGATCGGCTGGATCCGCTCGCGCAAGTGTAGGACAGCCTTCGCGGCCGGAAGACGCGTGTTTCCCCGTCCTGACCGCCCCCGCGCCGGGCCCGCCGGGAGGAAGCGGTCAGGGGCCCGCCGGATCGATGGGAGAGGCCGGTGGGGCGCGGGGCGGGGTTTCGCGGGTTTCGGCAGGCTCCGTCCGGGGGTGGGCGAGGTGGCTTGCCCGCCGATCCCCGACACGCCGGTGGCCGGCCGCGCCTTTCACGTGCGCGTCGTCGCGGTGTGTGATGAAGTCTTCGCGATCTGCGACGACCTGGTCGCCGAACGGGCCGGTGCTCCGGTAGCCGGTCGCGAAGGAGAGGCACATGCGAAGGACACTCCTGGCCGCCGTGGTGGCGCTGAGCACGATGGCGGGCCCTGCGACAGGAGCCGCGACAGGCCCTGTCGCAGGCCGGGCGGCAGACACTGCGGCAGACACTGCGGCAGACACCACGGCGGGCGCTGCGAGCGGCGGTGCGCCGGGGACGGCCAGGCGCGGCCTCGACGTCATCGGGCTGACCGCCGACCGGCGCCTGGTGGGGTTCGAGATCCGCTCCCCCGGCCGTACCCGCGACCTCGGCAGGGTCCGCGGGCTCGCCGGTGACACCACCCTGGTCGGCATCGACTACCGGGTGCGCGACGGCAGGCTGTACGGCGTCGGCGACCAGGGCGGCGTCTACACGCTCAGCGGGCGCTCCAGGGCGGTCAAGGTCTCGCAGCTGAGCGTGCCGCTGAGCGGCGCCGGCTTCGGCGTCGACTTCGACCCCGCCACCGACCGGCTGCGGGTGATCAGTGACACCGGGCAGAATCTGCGCCACAACCTCGACGATCCGCGGGGCGCTCCGGCGGCGGGACAGAGCGTGGCCGACGATCCGCTGACCCGCCCGCGGCCCGGACCCGAGACCGACGCGCTCACCGCTTCGCAGGCCGGCTCCCCCGGCGGCCCGTCCCTGCCGCCGGCCGTCGCCGCGGTGGCCGCGACCGGCGTCACGGGCGCCGGGTACACCAACAACGACCTCAGCCCGGCCACCGCCACGACACTCTTCGTCGTGGACACCACGGCCGCCCGGGTGTTGCTGCAGTCCCCGGCCGACACGGGCGTGCTGGTGGCGATCGGCAACCTGCGGGTGGCCGCGACCGGTGCGGCGGGCCTGGACGTGCACAGCTCCCTGCGCAACGGCGTCACCGTCTCCAACAGCGCCTTCGCCGCGCTGAGGGTCGGCGGGCGCTACGGGTTCTACGGCATCAACCTGCTCACCGGCGCCGTCAACTACAACTACGGCCTCTTTCCCGCCGGCCGGCAGGTGTTCGACATCGCCATCCGGCCCGACCGCGGCTGACCGCGGCCGGCGGCCGTTTCCCGGGATGTGCGGGAACGGCCGCCGACGGGTCTGGTCAGGGGGTCACGACGGCGAGTTGCGAGACGTAGTCTTCGGTGATCCAGAGGTTGTCGTCGGAGCCGCTGGTGATGTCGAACGGTCCGGCGACGAGGGTCGGCATCGCGTACTCGTTGATGATCCCGGACGTGGTGGAGTAGGCGACGTTGTTGGCGCTCTGCTCGACGAACCACAGGTTGTCGTCGGGCCCGACGGTGATGCCCCACGGGAAACTGTCGGGGTCGGAGAGCGTGTACTCGGTGAAGGTGCCCGAGGTGTCGACGTTGCTGAGTTTGCCGTTGGCGTCGGTGTACCACAGGTTGCCGTCAGGGCCGGCGGTGATGCCGATGGGCAGCGCGCCGGAGGACGGGATGGCGAACTCGGTGATCGAGCCGCTCGTGGTGATCTGCCCGATGCTTGCGGCGAGCGTTTCGGTGAACCACAGGTTGCCGTCAGGACCCGCGGTGATGCGCATCGGATAGGCGCCGCCGGTGGGAAGGGAGTACTCGGTGATGGTCCCGGAGGTGGTGATGCGCCCGATCTTGTTGGCGTGGGTCTCGACGAACCACAGGGCGCCGTCGGATCCGGTGGTGATGCCCCAGGGGTAGGCGTCGCCGGTGGGAAGGGAGTACTCGGTGATGGTCCCGGAGGTGGTGATGCGCCCGATCTTGTTGCCGACCGCCTCGGTGAACCAGAGCGCGCCGTCGGGGCCGGTGGTGATGTGCGCCGGCTCGGAGTCGTCGGTGGGCAGGGTGTACTCGGTGAACAGGCCGCCCGGCGTGACCTTCCCGATCTTGTTGGCGTAGTTCTCGGTGAACCATATGTTGTCGTCGGGGCCACTTGTGATCCCGACGGGGGCCGAGGGGTCGGTCGGTATCGACAGCTCGCTGATCGACGGTGCCTGCAGGGCCTCGGCTGCGAGCCTGTTCGCCCGGGGAGAGCGGGGCGCGGGCGGGAAGTGGCACTTGATGCGCCGGTGCTGTGGCATCTGCTTGAGCTTGAGGCAGATCTTCACCCAGGGGCGCGGAGGAGACGGCGGGTGGGGTGGTGTGGCGGCCGCGGATACGGCCGCGGGGGCGCTCGTGGCCATGGCCAGAGCCATGGCCACGAGCGGGTATCCAAGGCGGGTCGAGAGGCGCATGACATCCTTTCCAGAAGGAAAAAAGGGAACGTGCGCCGGGCGCGGTTCGGCGAATCGGCGCCATGGCATCGGGCCGTCGGAGGGAATTCGCGCCATCGGTGCGAAAACCCCGATGGCCCGGTCTGGGTGACGTTGTTCGCTCCGCGCCCGGCTCCGGCGATCTCAATATCTCCCACGGTCGCCGATCGCCTTCGGTCATCTTTGTTCGTGGCTGGTCATGGAAACGCCAACTCATCGGCAGGCTGTCCGGAGACGTGACGTGCGGCGTTTTGCGAGTTTCCCGAAAAAGCCGGATGCGAGGCGGGGGGCGGCCGTGCCGGGGCGAAGGAGGTTTTCTCAGGCGACCGAGTGCATGATGGTGCCGGTGTAGACGCCCGCGATGGCGGTACTCGGGATGGCGACGATGATCGTCGGCCGCCAGCTCGTGGACTGGGTGATCCCTCCCACCTTGCGTCCGGAGAACGCGGTCGCCGGTGCCGACAGGGCGACCGCCTGGGCGGCGGTGCTCTGCCCGGGCGCGCGGGTGCCGGCGCCCGACTGGGCGGTGGCAGTGCCCGACCAGTACGAGACGTTGCTCTTCGTGATGGTCGCGGTCCCGCTGGTGAAGTCGGTGGCCGAGACGGTGGCCGTCCAGGGCGGATCGCCCCCCCGGGAGTCGAGCACGGTCACCGTCCCCAGGGAGGCGGTGATCGAGGCCCCGCGGGTGCCGGTGCCGATGCCGGCCGAGGCGGGCACGGTGATCGTCAGAGGGTCGGCGCGCCAGGCGACGGTGGCGCTCGCCGCGAGGCGACAGGCCGAAGAGCCCGAGGCGGCGGGTACGCCGAGGGAGAGCAGCATGATGAGCGAGGCCGTCACCGGCACGAGTGTTCGCGCGACGCTACGGCCGCCACGGCTCATCCCCATATCGATTCCTCGTACATCCCTCGCGGGCGATGCGGGCAGGACGGTTCTTTCCATGGGTTGAAAGATCGATGGCAGCTTAGTCACATGATCCACTGCGCGTCCTGCAGCGGCGTCCGTGGACGGCAAATCCGAGGCAAAGACCGTCACGGGCCATGGCATGCGTCGTCCTCCCCCGGGCCGTGCGAACACGCCGCCGGGTTCCCCTGCCGCCGGTGCGCGGGAGGCCGGATCACAGGGCGGGCAGGCGGCCTTGACTGACGGGGCCGCGCACCACCGCCGAACCGGGCCTCGTGCCTGCGTCGTCGCGGACCGGGGCCGCGCGCGTTCTGCCCGGCGCCCCGCCCACCCCCATGACGGCCGGTCATCAAATGATCGTCAAAAGTGCCCAAGTGTCTTCTCAGACAAGTCTCCACAGGGGGGTCACTACGGAGAATGTGCGCATGTAGAAACCGTCCGCAGAACCAGGACGGGCGTTCGATGAGGGGGATCACCCAATGTCCAAGAGCCGTCTCGGCATCGTCTTGATAGGTGCCGCCAGTGTCACGGCGGCCATGATGATGGCCTCGCCTACGCAGGCCGTTACCTGCCCCGCGTCGACCACCTGCTCCACCACGGTGAACTTCACCGTCACCGCCCCGGACGGGCTGACGATCACCGTGCCGGAGAGCCCGGTCAACATCGGAGGCTCCACGCCGGCCGGCCAGATCAGCGGTCCACTCGGTACCGTCACGGTCACCGACCAGCGTGCCGCGCTCACCGCCACCTGGGTGGCGTCGGTGGTCGCCGCGACGGGAGGCTTCACGACGGGAGGCGGCACCGCCGCCGAAACCATCCCCAACACGGCAGTTCTCTACTGGTCCGGCGCGGCGACCACCACCGGTACGGGAACCTTCGTCCCCGGCCAGGCCAACGCCGCCGCCGCGCAGTCGCTCGACATCTCGCGCACCGCCTTCAGCAAGACGAGCGGCTCCGGTGACAACTCCGCCGCCTGGAACCCGACCATCGTGGTCAACGTCCCGGCCCAAGCGGTGGCGGGCACCTACACCGGCACGGTGAACCACTCCGTCGCCTGACGCGCATGGCCATCTCACCGTTCACCCGGCTCGTCTCCGCGGCGCTGCTCGCGCACACGATGATCGGCGCTCCGGCGGCCGTCGCGGACCCGGGCCGGGGCGAGGCGCGTCCCACCGGGAAGAACAGCATCGGCATCAGGTTGCTGGAGATTCCCGCCAACCGGACGGACGACCCGCGCTCGCACGTCTTCATCGTCGACCACGTCAACCCCGGTACCACCTTCAGCCGGCGCGTCGAGGTCCACAACGCCTCGAACAAGCCCCAGCACCTGCAGTTGTACGCGGCCGGAGCCGACATCAGCCACGGCCGCTTCACCTTCGCGCCGGAACGGACCGGGAACGAGCTGAGCTCGTGGATCGGGCTCAACCGTCCCAGCATCCTCCTGCCTCCGCACGAGAGGGCCTCGGTGCGGGCCGTTGTCGCCGTACCGAAATGGGCTTCCGAAGGCGAGCGGTACGCCGTCATCTGGGCGGAGGTCTCCACCGCCGGAGGGGAGGACCAAGAGGGCATCACCCTCGTCAACCGCGTCGGGATCCGCACCTATCTCGACGTCGGCCCCGGCGGAGAGCCGCCGACGGACTTCAGCATCGGCGAGCTCGTGCCACAGCGGACCGAGGACGGGCAGCCGAGAATCCAGGCCCTCGTCGCCAACACCGGCCGACGCGCCATCGACCTCGAAGGCCGGCTGTCGCTGTCGGAGGGGCCGAGCTCGCTGAGCGCCGGCCCCTTCCCGATCGACCGCGGCACCACCTTGGCCCCCGGCCAGCAGGGAACCGTGATCGCCCTGCTCGGGAAGGACCTCCCCGACGGGCCGTGGAAGTTCAGCCTCACCCTCAACAGCGGCCGGGTGAACCGCACGCAGACCGGAACGCTGACCTTCCCACACAAGCCAGGAACGTTCGGGCTGGCTGCGTCCGTCGACTCCTCGCTGCCCCTGATCCTCGCGTTCGTCGGCGGGGTGGCCTTCATCGCCGCGTTGGTCCTGCTCGTCGGCTTGCGCCGTTCCCGCACGCGCCGGAAGGACCCGGCGGCACCTCACCTCAGCAATGACCTCGCCTAACGGGAGTCACCGGTTCTGCTGTTCGGGCAGGCTCGGTGCCTGGTAGCCGCTGGTGAGTGAGCACTTTCCTCGCCTGGACCTTGAGTCCCAGGGGCAGATCGTGCCCTCACCGGTGGTCAGGGGTCTTGATCGCTGATGGGATGTCGTGCCCGCCGACCGCATGGCGTGAGCACTTGCCCATGAGGTCGCCGACCGGCTCCTGCAGGCTGCTGGAACCGTTGCCGAGCTCAGGCCGCCCGGTACCGGGAGATCTGACCGGGCCAAAGGATTCGCCGGCCGACACGTCATGTACGGTCATCTGTGACCTCATCCCCCCTTCCCTCCACCGGCGAGGCCGATGCCCTCCCTTGACGCCGTCCAGTGGGTGATCCTGCTGGCCGCCCTGTTCCTGGTGGGCTTCTCCAAAACCGGTGTCTCCGGTGCCGGGACGGTGGCGATCGCCCTGTTCGCGCTCGTGCTGCCGACCAAGCAGTCCACGGGCACGCTGCTGCCGCTTCTGCTCGTCGGCGACCTGGTCGCCGTGGCCTCCTACCGGCGTCACGCCGACTGGCCGAGGCTGATCAGGTTGTTCCCATGGGTCGCCCTGGGCGTGGTCGCCGGGGCCGTGGTGGTGCGCTGGGTCGACGACGCGCAGATGAGACGGCTCATCGGGGCGATCCTGCTGGTGATCATCGCGGTGCACCTGTGGAACCGGCGCCGGGCGCCGCAGGACTCACTCGCCCACCGCCGCCCGGTGGCCGCCCTGGCGGGCGTGTTCGCGGGTTTCGCCACCATGACGGCGAACGCGGCCGGCCCCATCATGGCCGTCTACCTTCTGGCGGCGGGCCTGCCGATGCTGGGCTTTTTGGGCACCAGCGCCTGGTTCTTCCTGACGATCAACGCCTTCAAGGTGCCCTTCAGCGTCGCGCTGGGTCTCATCACCCCCTCCGGCCTCGTCTTCGCCGCGCTGGGCACCCCGGCCGTCCTGGCCGGGGCCGCGATCGGGCGCGCGGTCATCAGCCGCATCGACCGCACCCTCTTTGAGTGGATCACGCTGGGGCTCACGCTGCTGGCCGCGGTACGCCTACTGCTGTGAGGCGGTGTCGGCTTCGAGCCGGGTGAGGAAGTGGCCGAAGCCGTCCGGCGCCCGCGGGTCGCGGCGCGCCGAGGTCACCACGCTCACCCCGGTGGTGCGCAGAACCCGCCGACCGGCCGACTCCAGGGCGCCGACCAGGGCGTGGTCCTCACCGGTCGCCACCGGGCCGAACCCGCCGACGGCCAGGTAGGCGGCGGCGGTGACGCCGAGGTTGGCCCACTCCACCAATCTCGGGCTGACGCGGATGGCCGAAGCAGCGGTCGGGGAGAGCTGGCCATGGGCGCGCCGCCGCCCGTACGAGGGTGAAGTCGAGATACCGGTGGGTAGTGCTCGAGCCCAGCCGAGTACGCCGTGCCGAGTCCGGAACGCGAGCACCACCTGCGGACGCAGATCGCGCACCGATTAGGTTTCCGCGCCGCGCCCGTCTGTAGGTGTGAGATCGACTCACGGGAGGCTGCACGATGCGGAAACTGATCTTCGGCATGAACCTGAGCCTGGACGGCTACATCGCCGCGCCCGGCGACGACCTCGGCTGGAGCGTACCGAGCGACGAGCTGTTCCAGTGGTGGTCCGACCGGGTGGGGGCGACCGGCCTGGCGCTGTACGGACGCAGACTGTGGGAGACGATGAGCTCACACTGGCCGACCGCCGACCAGCAGCCCGGCGCCACACCGGCGCAGATCGAGTACGCCCGCCGCTGGCGGGACATGCCGAAGGTGGTGTTCTCCTCGACGACCGGCACGGTCGACTGGAACACCCGCCTGGTCACCGGCGACGCGGTCACCGAGATCACCCGGCTCAAGGCCGAAGACGGCGCCCCCATGGACATCGGCGGCGCCACACTTGCCGCGGCGGCCATGCGGGCCGGGCTGATCGACGAGTACGTGCTGGTCATCCAACCGGTCCTGGTGGGCGGTGGCACGCCGTTCTTCACGGCCCTGGACAGCTGGGTGAACCTGAACCTGGTGGAGACGCGGACGTTTCCCGGCGGCGTGGTACTGACCCGATACGAGACGAAGCGATGAGCACGGGCCAGATGCCCGGCTCGTGAGGCCAGGTCCCGGGTTCACGAGGCCAGGTCGAAATCCTTCCTGGCGTGCTCACCGTGACCCTCGGCTATGAGGGAACCTTCCCCGGACCCTTCCTCGCGTTCCGAGTGGGCTGTCGACCGACGTGCTGGAGAGGAGGGCGACGGCGTCGTTGATCGTGACGATGATCTTCGGGCATGAAGACGCCCCGCCGGCGACGCCGGCGGGGCGGTGGTGTTCGCGTTGCCGCGTTGGTGTTCAGCCGGTCGGGGCGCTCATTTCGCGGTGACTTCGGTGACGGCGGCCCGTGCGCCGGACTCGTCGACGATGGGGACTCGTCTGATCACAGTGTCGGGGGCAGGCTCAGCCATGGTTTGTCGGCGGCGTCGAATCCGGTGAGCTCGGCGATCTTCCCGTCGACGATGCGCAGGACCGCGATGGCAAATGGCCGATACCCCGGGTCGCCGGGGGCGCGCAGGTACAGCGCGGCGGCAGGCATGCGGTTGACCGTCGTGGTGATACCGCGCCAGTCGTCGTAGCCGCGCTGGAAGAGCCCACCGGAGACCCAGCCGTCCACCGCGTCCTCGGCCGTCATGGTCAAGGTGACCGGCTCGGGCAGCATCGCGAAGCGCAGGTCGTCGCGCAGCAGGGACATCAGCCCGTCGAGGTCATTGCGCTCATGGGCGTCGATGTACGACTTCACCACACCGCGCTCGTCATCCGACAGCTCGTGGATGGCGGGGCTCCGCCAGTCGAGGCGGCGGCCGGGCAGCTGCTCGCGCATCGTCACACGGGCCCGCTGCAGTGCGCTGGTCACCGATGCGACGGTCAACTCAAGGGCGTCGGCGGCCTTCGACGCCGGCCAGCCGAGGACGTCGCGCACAATGAACACCGCCCGCTGCCGCGGCGGCAGGTGCTGGACGGCGACGATGAACGCCAGCTCGATCGTCTCCCGCGCCACCACCGACTCCTGCGGGTCCTCGGGGAGCATCCGGTCGGGGTAGGGCTGCAGGTACCGCACCTCGGAGCCGGGGTCCGGCAGCTCGGACGGCACGGGTGTGCGGTCGTTGCGCTTCTCCAGGAAGTCGAGGCAGGCGTTCGTCGCGATCCGGTACAGCCAGGTCCGCAGGGCCGCGTGGCCCCTGAACGACTCGCGCTTGTTCCACGCTCGCAGGAACGTCTCCTGCGTCATGTCCTGGGCGTCCTCGTAGTTCGCGAGCATCCGGTAGCAGTGCACCTGCAGCTCACGCCGGTGGGGCTCGGTCACGAGCGCGAACCGCGCGGTATCCTCCGCGCGGATGGCCGCGATGAACGTGGCCTCGTCGTCGCCCAGCAGCCTGGCGTCGGTCATGGTCGTCAATCCTTCCGCGGGTGACAAGGGATTACCAGAACTGACGATGTGGCGGAGGATTTCTGATCGGTGAAGCCGCTGACACCGCACCGCCGGTCGGGCCGGATGGGCCGGGGTCGATCCAGGGGAGGTGTTCGGGTCGGGCACACCTCGACGTCGAGGTGGGGTCCCCGTAGTACTGGCGAAAAGATCGGGTGGATATGGCTGGTCCGGCTGGAACAACCGCACGGCCGGTCGAGCAGCGCGGCATCCAGCATGGAGAGCGCGTCGCTGAGCCCTTCACGGGCGCAGAGCCCGCGGCCATGGGGCCACGGGCCGATCGGCAGCCGCACGGTCCGCCCGGCGTCCGGGATCTCCACGTTGCGCCGGACGCGCACTGGGCGGCGTCTCGCGCCCTGGCGGGCACTCCCGCGCGGGCCTTCACCCCCGGCAAGGCCGGAGCACTGGCCCGCGTTCCGGTAGCCCTCCGCGGGCCTGTACGACGGTCACCGTTCGCCGGAAATCATGACTCGGGATCGTGCGCGAGTACCGACCGGCCGCCGTCGACGGGTACGGTCGCGCCGGTGATGAAACCGGCCTCGGCCGAGAGCAGGTAGACGATCGCGGCCGCGACCTCCGCGGAGCGCGCCACCCGGCCCAGCGGGTGCAACAGCGCCATCTCCCGCTGGACGCGGACGGCCGCCGCGGACCCCTGGGAGGCGAGGAGGCGCGCATAGCGCTCGGTGTCCACCGAACCCGGCGCCACGACGTTGACGCGGATGCCGGACGGCCCGTACTCGACCGCGAGCGCACGGGTCATCCCCTCGACGGCCGCCTTGGCCGTCACGTACGGCAGGCAGCCGGGGACCGCCCGGCGCGCCTGGTGTGAGGAGAGGTTGACGATCGCCCCCGGCGTTCGGGCCGCGAGGAAGCAGCGAATCGCGGTGGCGCAGCCGACGACGGCGGCATCGAGGTTGGCCGCGATGAGCTCCAGCACCTGTGCGGTCGTGGCCGAGTGCAGGGAGGCGTCTTCGAACACGGCGGCGTTGTTGACCCAGCCGACGAGGGTGCCCGCGGCCTGCGCGGCGTCGGCGGCTCGCTGCGCCACGGTCTCGTCGGCCGCGTCGCCGACCACACCGACCAGGCGTGCGCCGGCGAGATGGTCCTCCATCCAGGTCAGAGCCGCCGGATCGCGCTCGACGGCGACCACGACGGCGCCATCGCCGAGCAGGCGCTCGACGACCGCCCTGCCGATGCCGCGGCCCCCTCCCGTCACCACGTACGAACGGCTCATGCCCTCTCCTTTCTCGTCGATGCGCCGGCTCGCCAAGACCCTCGACATGCCGCGGTCCCGTCCTGTGCCGCCCGGACACCGGTCGCGCATTCGTTTCCTCACCATGAGACGGGACCGTCGTCAAAAATGTCAAATGCTTCTATCGAAGCACTTCGATTCTTTCGAGCGCTTGATACGATTCCTGCCGACGAGAGCACGTCTCGCGGAAGGAGTGACACATGGCGGCCAGAAGAACGACCATCTACGACGTCGCCACCGCCGCGGGCGTCAGCATCTCCACCGTCTCGCTCGCCCTCAACTCCCCGGCCCGGGTCAGTCAGGAGACCAGGCGCAAGGTCCTCCAGGCCGCGGACGCGCTCGGCTTCGTCCCCAAGCAGGACGCGATCGCCAAGGCGCGGCGAGGTGTGGGGCGCATCGGCGTCATCGCGCCGTTCACCTCCTATCCGTCGGTCGCCCGGCGCCTGAACGGCATCCTGCGGGCCGTGGGCCACCACCCCCTGGAAATCGTCCTGTTCGACCAGGAGTCGGCCGCGCAGAGCTCTTCCCCCCTGCTCGCCAGCCTGCCCATCACCGGACGCCTGGACGGGCTCATCGTCATCAGTCTCACCCTGGACGAAGCGGTGGCCGACCGCCTGACCGGCATGCGGCTGCCGACGGTGCTGATCGACGTCCGCCACCCCCGCTTCGACTCCGTGCACACCGACGACACCACCGGCGGCCGGCTGGTGGCCGAACACCTGATCAGTCGTGGTCATCGCCGGTTCGGTTTCCTCGGCGAGACGCAAAGATCCGGCCTGTACCTCTCGCCGTCACAGCAGCGACTTGCCGGCTACCGCTCGGCCCTGGCCGAAGCAGGCCACCTTCTCCTCGACGGTGACGTACGGCTGGCCGGACACGGCGTCGCACCGGCCCGCGCCGTCGCCAGGGAGCTGTTGTCGGCGCCGGATCGCCCCTCGGCCGTCTTCGCCGCCGACGACACCCTCGCGGCGGGAACGCTGAGGGCCGCCCGCGACCTCGGTCTCACCGTCCCCGATGACCTGGCGGTGGTCGGCTTCGACGACAGCGACCTGGCCGAGGCCCTGGAACTCACCACCGTGCGCCAGCCCTTGGAGGAGTCCGGCCGTGCCGCGACGGAACTTCTCATCCAGCGCCTCGGTGAGCCCGGCGCCGCCCGCGAGATGGCGCTGCGGCTGCAGCTGATCCCGCGTGACACGAGCTGACCCTGAAATCGGCCTTCAGGCGTCGCGGGCGCGCAGGTAGGCGTCCAGGTCGGCGGCGCCCTTGAGCATGGCGCGGCCCCGGGCCGACAGGCGGGCGCGCCAGTCGCGCAACGTCGACTCCAGCGGGGCGACGCCTCCGGCGGAGCGGACCTGGGCGATCAGCGGGGCGATCTGTTCCAGCAGGTAGCCGCCCCGCCGCAACTGGTGGACCAGCCGGACGTCGCGCACGTCGGCCGGACTGTAGATCCGGTAGCCCGTCTGTGGGTCGCGGCGCGGCCTGACCAGGCCGGCGTTCTCCCATTTGCGCAAGGTGGCGGGGCGGATGCCGAGCCTCCTGGCCAGGGGGCCGATGAAGGTGTCGCCGTGCTCCGGCGGCACGGGCGCCAGGTCACCGAGCGCGGCCTCGACGGCCTGCAGGGTGCGGCGGTCCTCCAGGAGCTGGCCGTGGCTGTCGTCGATGAACCGCAGCGCCTCCTCGGTGGCACCCCGGCCGGCCGCCTGCATGATCGATGTGGCCCGCTGGTGGCCGTGCCCGGGCACCAGGGCGAGGAACGCGCGCAGGGCCTGGGCGTGCAACGGCGTGTAGGTGCGATAGCCGTGGGCGGTGCGGTCGGCGGCGGGCAGGATGCCGGCCTCCTCGTAGTTTCTGATCGCCTGGGTGGACAGACCGTGCTCGCGCGCCAGGTCCACCGGCCTCATGAATACACCATCGTTTGAAGGTCCATCGCGACAACAGCGGGTAATTCCCGCAAAAGTTTACACCGAGTGTTCAACGATACCGTTTAAGGCATGGATATCAAGGACACGGCCCGGCCGCTCGACGGCGCGGGCGTCTCGGCGTTCCTGCGCTCGCTCGCCGCCCAGCCCTCGCTGCTCGGTCTGGGCGAGGCCAGGCACTTCGTGGGGGAGCTGGGTGAGCTGCGCAACGAGATCTTCCGGCATCTGGCCGAGCACGAGGGATATCGGTCGTTCGCCATCGAGAGCGACTGCCTTAAGGGCCTTGTGGTGGACGAGTACGTCACCGCGGGCGCGGGCACGCTCGACGACGTCATGGAACGCGGCTTCAGCCACAACTTCGGCGCCTTCGCGGCCAACCGCGAACTCGTGCGCTGGATGCGCGCCCACAACGAGCAGCACGAGGAGAAGCTTCGGTTCTTCGGCTTCGACGGCCCGCTGGAGTACTGGGCCGAAAGCCCGCGCCAGGCGCTCACCGCCCTGCACGCCCTCCTGGAGGGCCCGCTGCCCTGCACCGTGGAAACCCTGGAGGCGCTGCTGGGCCCGGACCAGCGGTGGACGAACGAGGCCACGGTGATGGATCCGTCCCAGTCGATCGGCCAGTCCGCCGACGCCCGGCGGCTGCGGCTGATCGCCGACGACCTGGTGGCGCTGCTCGACATCCAGGCACCCGGGCTGAGCCGGCCTGACAGGGAGCGGGCGGCGCTGTACGGGCGCACCGCCGTCGGCCTGCTGCGCTACCACCACTGGATGGCCGACACCTCCCCGGCCCGGATGGCCAGGCTGTCGGGTCTGCGGGACGCGATGATGGCCGCCAACCTTCGCGCCGTCGCCGAGAGCGGTCCGGCCCTGGTCTTCGCCCACAACCTTCACCTGCATCGCGACAAGAGCCTCATGTCGCTCGGTGACCGGCAACTGGAGTGGTGGAGCGCGGGAGCGATCACCGAGGCGCACCTGGGCGACCGGTACGCCTTCCTGGCCTCGGCCTTCGGCACGTTCGGCGACGACACCCCGCCTCCGGACACCGTCGAGGGCCTGTTGTCCGAGCTCCCGTGGGAGCACTCTCTCGTCGACGCCCGCCGCCTGGCCGAGACCCTCACGAAGCCCGTCCCGCGCGTCTCCCACGACTTCGCCTATTTCCCGCTGGACCCGGCCCGGCTCGGCAGGGCCGACGGCGTCGTCTTCCTCAAGCAGACCGTCACGCCGGACGACAGGGAGTGGAAGCGCTGACCCGGCCGCGCCCGATACGCACCCTCCGTGCCCGGATGCGGTTCACGCCGCCGTCACCGGCCACTGTCGTGGATACGGCGGGAGGGCTCGGTGACCTCGGTGACCTCGGTGACTTTGACGACTGACGCGCCACCGGGGCAGGCCCGGCCGCCCCTTGCCTCACGCGAGGCAAAGGGCCACGCCCGGTGGCGACATTTTTGCGTGTCACGTATATTTGCGTGGCACGCAACTAGTGCTAGTGTGGCGGTATGACGGGGCTGCGAGAGCGCAAGAAGGCCGAGACGCGGGCGGCGCTCGGCTGGGCCGCGATCCACCTCACCGTGGAGCGCGGTTACGACAACGTCCGCGTCGAGGACATCGCCGAGGCGGCCGGTGTCTCCCCGCGCACCTTCAACAACTACTTCTCCAGCAAGGCCGAGGCGATCGCCTCCCGCCACCTCGACCGCAGCCTGCGCACCGCCGCCGCGCTGCGTGAACGCCCCGCCGACGAGCCGCTGTGGGCCGCGCTCACCGGGGCCGCGCTGGAGCAGTTCACGCCCGGCCCCGAGGTCGAGGCGACACCCTCCCCCGCACACACCCAGTGGGTGACCGGCGTACGCACCATGCTCGCCGAGCCCGCGCTGCAGGGCGAGCGACTGCGCGCGGTCGCGATCGCCGAGGCCGAGCTGGCCGCCGCGGTCGCCGAGCGCACCGGCACCGACCTCGCCACCGACATGTATCCAAGGCTCGTCGCGGCCGCGGCCAGCGCCGCCGTCGCCGTCGCCATGCGGCACTATCTCGACAGCGCCGACCCGCCCACCTCGATCGAGCGCCTCATCACCGACGCCTTCACCCAGGTCGCCGCCGGCCTCCCGGCGCCGCCCCGCTAAAGCTCTCACTCCTCGCCCAAGACACCGCCTCACCCACCTCTGCAGCCGCGTCACACCCCGCGGCGGTCCGGCCGCGTGCCGCGCCCGCCGTGGCGATGACGCACGCCCAGCGAAGGAAAACGATCATGATCGATGTCCTCATCGCCGGAGCCGGGCCCAACGGCCTCATGCTCGCCTGCGAACTGGCCCTCGCCGGCGTCCACCCCGTCGTCCTCGAACGCCACGCCGCGCCCACCGGCGAGTCCCGCGCCAACGGCCTGGTCGGGCAGGTCGTCCGCCTGCTCGACCGGCGCGGCCTCTACACGCGGCTCAGCGGCGAGAGCACTCCGCCCTCCCCCCAGCCGGCCTTCACCTTCGGCGCGTTCCCGCTGGACCTCACGATGCTCGCGGACAACCCGCACTACGTGCTCGGTGTGCCGCAAGCCCGGCTCGAGGCCGCCCTCGCCGCCCGGGCCGCCGAGCTCGGAGTCGACCTGCGTCGCGGCCACGAGGTCGTCGACGTGTGCCGACACCCCGAAGCGGTCGAGGTCCGCCTGGCCGACGGCAGGCGGCTCACCTGCCGTTTCCTCGTCGGCGCCGACGGCGGCCGCAGCACGGTGCGCCGCCTGGCCGGCATCGGTTTCCCCGGCGTCACCAACGACCGGTCGATCTCCCGCACCGCCACCGTGACCGTCCCGGACTCCTTCCTCGACCCCGGGACCGGCGGCCTGCGGGTCCCCGGCTACGGTGTCGTCCCGCCGTTCCAGCACACCCGCACCGCGCGCGGCCTCATCGCCTGGGCCCCGTTCCCCGGCCGCCCGGCGATCCTGAGCACGCATGAGTGGCCCGACGCGCCGGCGGGCGAGGAGACCCCGATGAACCTGGCGGAGCTACGCGCCAGCGTCGCCCGGGTGCTCGGCGCAGACGTCCCCATCGGTGCGCCCGACGGGCCCGGCCTGCTGCGGCGGCTGACCGGCGGCAACACCCGTATCGCCGCCCGCTACCGCGCCGGCCGGGTGCTGCTGGTCGGTGACGCCACGCACGTGCACCCCGCGATGGGCGGCCCCGGCCTCAACCTGGGCCTGCAGGACGCCGTCAACCTGGGATGGAAGCTCGCGGCCACGGTGCGCGGCTGGGCACCGCAGGACCTGCTCGACACCTACGAGACCGAACGTCGCCCCGTCGCCGAACGGGTCGTCATGTCCACCCAGGCACAGGCGGCGCTCATCGGCCCCGGCGAGGAGATCACCGGTCTGCGGGAACTCTTCGCCGAACTGCTGCGTAAGCCCGAGGTGACCGGGCACATCGCGGCGCTGATGTCCGGCGCGGACACCCGCTACCCCGCCGACCCCGCCGATCCGCTGGCCGGCCGCTGCGCCCCCGACGTGGTCGTGCACGGTGAGCACGGCCCGAAACGCCTCGCCGAACTGACCCGCGCCGCCCGGCCGCTGCTGCTGGACTCCACGGGCGCCTACGCCGAGGTCACCGCGCCATGGCGAGACCGGGTCGACGTGGTCACCGGCCCCCTGCAGGGCACGACCGCGACCGCGTTACTCGTGCGCCCCGACTGCTTCGTCGCCTGGTCCGCCGGGGACACCGGCACGCTGCGCGCCGCGCTCACCCACCACTTCGGCCTTCCACAATGACCGGAAAGCGCCATCCATCAGGATGAACGTCACGTTTGCCGCTCTCACCGGTCCTGTTGAGCCGCCACGGCGCCACGGCCGCCTCCCAGGTGCGGTACTTTCGCCTTTACCGTCCCTGAGGAGAGCTTTTTCGACCATGGGTGCCAACCACTCGCACGGCCCGGCCGCCCCCAGCTCCCGTGGCACGGTGTGGGCGACGCTGGCCGTCATCGTCCCCCTGGCGCTGGCCACGCTGATCGCCCTGATCTGGATGTGGCCCGCGAAGCTCACCTCCAGCGGGCAGCAACCTGCCGGCCTGCAACGGGTGACCGGGACGATCACCGCCATCACCCTCACCCCGTGCCCGCAGGAGCCGCCCGCCGACGGGCAACCCCCCGGCGAGCAGCGGCCGGCCGACCCCGCCACCTGCGGCGACGCCAAGGTCGAGCTGACCAGCGGGCCCGAGGCCGGTCACTTCGTCACCAGCGGCCTTCCCAGCGGGCCCGGCTCGCAGAGGTTCGCCGCGGGCGACGACGTGATCCTGGTCCACACCCCCGGCGGCGACGGTGAGCTGGACGGTGAGCTGGAGGTGCCGCCGTACCAGATCTCCGACCACGACCGCTCCTCGCCGCTGTGGCTGGCCGGTGCCGCGTTCGCCGCGGCGGTGATCGCTTTTGGCCGCTGGCGCGGGGTGATGGCGCTGATCGGGCTGGCCGTCACCTTCATACTGCTCCTGCTGTTCGTCATCCCGGCGATCCTGACCGGGCAGCAGCCGCTGCTGGTCGCCATCGTCGGCGCCGCGGCGATCATGCTCGCGGTGCTCTATCTCACCCACGGCTTCACCGTCCCCACCTCGATGGCCGTGGTCGGCACCCTGGTCAGCCTCAGCCTGACCGGCGTGCTGTCGTACGCGGCCATCGGCCTCGCCCAGCTCAACGGGATCACCGACGAGAGCTCGTTCTACCTGGACGTCAGCTACCGGATCAACACCGAGGGCCTGCTGCTGGCCAGCATCATCATCGGCTCGCTCGGTGTCCTGGACGACGTCACCGTCACCCAGGCCGCCACCGTCACCGAGCTCGCGCACGCCAACCCCGGCTACACCTTCGCCCAGCTGTACCGGGCCGCCGCCCGGGTCGGCCGCGCCCACATCGCCTCGGTGATCAACACGATCATCCTCGCCTACGCCGGAGCCTCCCTGCCGCTGCTGTTGCTGGTCAGCGTCGGCGACCAGCCCATCGGCGAGGTGGTGACCAACCCGGTCATCGCCACCGAGATCGTCCGCAGCGTGGTGGGCACCCTGGGACTCATCGCGGCCGTCCCGATCACCACGGCCCTGGCCGCGCTGGCCAGCGCCCGCAAGGCCGCCCCCGAGCACCGGCCACCCCCGGCGGCGCGCCACCGCCGCCGGACGGAGGATCCCCTCACCGGCTCGATCCCCCACCCTTAGGCGGACCCGGTCACCGCAGCCGCCCCGTGCACGCCGGCCGCCCCGAGGCGGCCGGCGTGCACGGAACGACCGGCAGGGCGGGCGGCATGGAGCCGGACGTCCCCAAAGCCACACGCGTGTCACGGACGAAGACGCCGGCGCGCTAGCGCACCCGCTCCGCCAGGAACTCCTCCCAGGTCCGCCTGCCCACATCGGCCCCGTCCAGCGACAGGTTCTCCCCGGCCCGGTAGGCCTTGCCGGCCTTTCCCGGCATCCGCACCGGCATCATCATCCGGCGCTTGCCGCGCGCCCGCAGGTAGCCGCCGACCAGTTCCCCCATCCCGTACACCGTGGGGCCCGCGAGGTCGGGGACCAGGCCGGCCGGCCGCCCCAGCGTCAGCTGCACCAGCCGGGCCGCCACCTCACGCGAGTCGACCGGCTGGAAGCGCAGCCCGCCCGGGACCGGGACCACCGGCATCCTGCCCATCTTCTCCACGATCTTCAAGACGAGGTCGTGGAACTGGGCCGCGCGCAGCATCGTCCACGGAATACCGGAGTCCGTCACCGCCCGCTCCGCCTCCAGCTGGGTCTTGAACCAGCTCAGCGGCATCGTGTTCGCCCCGATCACCGAGATGTACACGATGTGCCGCACACCGGCCTTCGAGACGGCGCCCACCAGGTTCCACGTCGCCTTGTCGTCGCCCTTGCTGCCGCCCGCCAGATGCAGGACGGTCTCGACGCCCTTCACCGCGGGCTCGATCCCCTCGCCCTTGAGCAGGTCGGCGGAGAAGTGCTCGACGCCGTCGCCGGGCCCGTGATCACGGCGGCTCAGGGTCCGTACCTCGCGACCGGCCTCCCGTAAAAGGGGGACGACGTGGCCGCCGAGCGTGCCCGTGCCTCCGGTGACCAGGATGGGTGCCGTCATGGCTTCTCCAGTGTTCGTTCGGCCGGGAGTCGACCTCCCGGTACTTTCGGTTGGTGTTTTTCGGATTCACTGCTATGACCCCCGGCGGCGAAGGAATGTGACACGGTGGACGAACGCGAATGGCTGGCAGGGCGTTTCGAGGAGCATCGGCCTCGTCTGCGGTCGGTGGGCTACCGGATGCTCGGCTCGCTCAGCGAGGCCGACGACGCCGTGCAGGAGGCCTGGCTGCGCGTCAGCCGCGCGGGAGCCGGCGACGTGGACAACCTCGGCGGGTGGCTGACCACGGTGGTGGCGAGGGTGTGCCTGAACATGCTGCGTGCGCGCGAGCATCGGCGTGAGGACCCCATCGACGCGCAGGTGACCGGCACGCTCATCGGCCGGCAGGAGGCCGGGACCGACCCCGAACGGGAGGTGCTGATGGCCGACTCGGTCGGGGTGGCGCTGCTGGTGGTGCTCGACACGCTGGCACCGGCCGAACGCCTCGCCTTCGTGCTGCACGACATGTTCGCCGTGCCGTTCGAGGAGATCGCCCCGATGCTCGAGCGGTCGCCAGCCGCGACCAGGCAGCTCGCGAGCCGCGCCCGCCGCCGGGTCAAAGGGGCACCCGCGGCCCCCGACGCCGACCTGACCCGCCGGCGCCTTGTCGTCGACGCCTTTCTGGCCGCCACACGCGCAGGGGACTTCGAGGCACTGGTCGCCCTGCTCCATCCCGACGTGGTGCTCCGGGCCGACGCAGCGGTCATCCCCACCCCCGAGCCCTTCGTGGTCCGCGGCTCCCGTTCCGTGGCCGAGGGCGCGATGGCCGCGATGGAACGGGCCTGGTTCACCGGACCCGCCCTGCTCGACGGGGCGATCGGGCTCGCGATGGCCCCCTACGGTCACCTGCGCCTGGTGCTCGGCTTCACGATCACCGAGGACGGGATCACCGAGATCGACGTGATCGCGGAGCCGGACCGCCTTCGCCGGATCGACCTCGCCGTACCCGGGCCCGACTCCTGACCTTCGCCGGCCTGCGCGGCGGACACGGCGGCGGACACGGCCGGGGTGCGGGGGATCCCCCGCACCCCGGCCGGACAGGGCGGGCGATCAGGGTGTTGACAGGATGACGAGCCGCTGGGTCGCCCGGGTCATCGCGACATAGCGGTCGACCGCTCCTTCGACACCCGTGCCGAACGTCTCCGGATCGACGAGGACGACCAGGTCGAACTCCAGCCCCTTGGACAACTCCGGGGTCAGCGACCGAACCCGAGAGGTCGCCTGGAACGTGGGGTCACCGATGACACAGGCGATGCCCTCGGCATGCTCGGTGAGCCAGGTCTCAAGGACCGGGCCCAGCTCCGAGACCAATCCGTGGACGACGGGGACGGCACCGCCGCGGATGGAGGTCGGCACGTTGGCGTCCGGGAGCACGGCCCGGATGACCGGCTCGGCCTCCGCCATGATCTCCTTCGGCGTCCGGTAGTTGATGCTCAGGGAGGCCAGGGTGATCCGGTCGAGCCCGACACGCTCAAGCCGTTCGCTCCACGACTCGGTGAACCCGCCCCTGGACTGGGCACGGTCCCCGACGATGGTGAAGCTCCGCGACGGGCAGCGCAGCAGCAACATCTGCCACTGCGCGTCGGTGAGTTCCTGGGCCTCGTCCACGACGATGTGCGCGAACGGGCCGGCGAGCAGATCCGGTTCGAAGGTGGGCAGCTCGGACTCGTCGATCAGATTTCGCTGCAGGTCCGCGCGGCGCAACTGCGTCACGAGCCCTTCACCGTCGTCGTCGGCCTCGATCAGGTTGTCGACGACCTGGGCCATCCGCTCGCGCTGGGCGGCGAGAGCGGCTTCCTGCCGGCGCCTGCGTCGTGACGTCTCCGGGTCGCCGAGGCGTTGCCGCGCCGCGTCCAGGAACGGCAGGTCCGACACCGTCCAGGCATGGGCGTCGGCGCGCTGCAGTCGCCGGACGTCCTCAGGGTCGAGCCAGGGAGCGCACATCCGCAGGTAGGCCGGCACCGACCACAGGTCTCCGACGAGGTCGGCCGCCTCCAGCAGCGGCCACGCGCGGTTGAAGGTGGTGAGCAGTTCCTCGTCTCGCAGCAGCGATCTGCGCAGCAGGTCGGCCGAGATCTCGTCGTCGTGCTTGTCGATCAGGATCCTGAGCAGTTCCTCCCAGATCTGATCGCGTGCCTCGTTGTGCGAGGTACCGGGTTCGGCCGCCCCGAACGCCTCGGCCCAGTCGTCGGGGCCCAGCCAGATGTCGGACCAGTGGGTCGTGACCGTCATCCCCTTGGCGGGCGGGTTCTCGTAGAACCTGACGGCCGGCTCGATCGCCTTCAGCAGGTCCGCCGACGCCTTCAGGCGGGCCACCCGCGGGTCGGTCTCGACCGTCGCGCCGGCTCCCTCGGCGACGAGGTCTCGCAGGGTGCAGGTGCGCACGCCCTCCTCTCCGAGGCTGGGCAGGACGTCGGCGACGTAGGCCAGATAGGGCTGGTGCGGGCCGACGAACAGTACGCCGCCCCGGTGGTGGCCGAGACGGGGATCGGAGTAGAGCAGGTAGGCGGAGCGGTGCAGGGCGACGACGGTCTTGCCCGTCCCCGGACCGCCGTCGACGACGAGAGCCCCGCGAGATCCCGCGCGGATGATGGCGTCCTGGTCGGCCTGGATGGTGCCGAGCACGTCTCGCATCCGGGCCGATCGGTCACCGCCCAGGCTGGCGATGAAGGCGGACTGGTCGTCAAGGGCCGCGTGGTGTCCTTCGAATCCCTCCGGGGTGAACACCTCGTCCCAGTAGTCGCTGATCCGGCCGCGACTCCAGCGGTACCTGCGGCGGCTCGCCAGCCCCATCGGGTTGGCGTGGGTCGCTCCGAAGAACGGCTCGGCCGCCGGAGAGCGCCAGTCGAGCAGCAGGCGGCGGCCCGCGCTGTCGGTGAGGCCGAGCCGTCCGATGTACACGGGCTCGGAATCGTCCGCGCCGACCATGTGCCCAAGACACAAATCCAGGCCGAAGCGACGCAGCGTGCGCAGGCGAGCCGACAGCCGGTGGATCTCCAGGTCCCGGTCCAGCGCCTGCCGGCCTTTGCCGCCGGGCGCCCTGCGTTCGGCGTCGAGGCGGCCGGACAGGTCGGCGATCGTGTGCTCAAGGCTTTGCGCGATGGCCACGAAGTGCCGTTCGTCGCCGGCGATCAGCGCCGGGTCGGCCTTGGCGGCGAGATGGGCGGGAAGGTCGAACGCGCTGCTGGTCAGCGGATTCGTCACCGGGTTCACGTCCTCGGCTCCGATCCGAGGTGGACAAGGGGCCTTCCCGGCCCCCTCATACGTCGGCGGCAACACACTCACTTCGCATCCCCCGTTTCCGCGACTTCCGGCTTCGGCCGACGATTCTGCGGCATGACCCGGGTCTTGTGGCAAGCCCCCCGGTGCGCTATACGTTGAGAGTGGAAAGGTGTGGATACTTCCCTTTCCCCGTCGTTGGCCGTGGACGGACGAGACCCTCGCGAAGCGGTGCTCCGCCTCCCCCTTCAGCGTCGTCCCCGCCGGAATCACCCAGGTTGGCGAGATAGAGGGTTTCCCGGACGCTTCCTCGGAGGCGGCGCCCCGGTGCCCAGGCCGAAAGTTCGGCACGCGCATCCGCTCGGACCGCCCGCTCGGCGTGCGCCGCCTTCTCGGCCGGCCACACCGCCGGCTTCGTCGTATCCGCCGTCGTACGGAGGCGAAAGCCCAGATGCTGTGGAGCCGCTGATCGCCCGTCGCGCCGAGCCGTCGGCGATGCCCTCCCGGTTCGGGCGGCACTAACCTGGGGGCACTTTTTCGCGTTGGGTTTCGTGTCGGGTGAGGAGCCATCTGATGTCGCCGGTTCTGGAGAGTACGGCTCGCGCGCTGTTGCGCAGGATCGCGGTCGAGCAGTCCCAGGGACGCCTGCCCTCGCTGACCGCCGCCGTGGTGCGTGACGGGGAGCTCGCCTGGTTCGGCGCGCGCGGCCGGGTGGATGGGGCCGCCCCCACCCCGGGCACCCAGTACCGCATCGGCTCGATCACCAAGAGCCTGGTCGCCGTCGTGGTGATGCGCCTGCGCGACGAGGGGAAGGTCGGCCTGCTCGACCCGGTCACCAAGCACCTTCCCGACCTGCGGGTCGGTGAGATGACCGTCGCCCAGCTGCTGTCGCACACCTCGGGGCTGAGCGCCGAGTCCCCCGGCCAGTGGTGGGAGCGGACCGAGGGCGTGCCGGCCGCCGACCTCGTCGCCGCGCTCGGGCCCGAGGCGGCCAGGCACCGGCCGGGACGCCGCTACCACTACTCCAACGTGGGCTTCGCCCTGCTGGGCGAACTGGTGGCCCGCCACCGCGGCGTGAACTGGGCACAGGCCGTGCACGAGGAGATCCTGCTGCCCCTGGGCATGCGCGACACCACGCCCCGGCCACGCGCACCCCACGCCACCGGTTACGCCGTGCACCCCTGGGCGGACGTCCTGCTGCCGGAACCCGAACACGACGCGGTCGCCATGGCCCCGGCCGGGCAGCTGTGGTCCACCCCCGCCGACCTCGCCCGGTGGGCGGCGTTCGTCGCCGGGGACACCGGGGACGTGCTCGCCCCGGACACCGTGGCGGAGATGCGCGAGCCGGCGATCGTCGACGACGGCGACGCCTGGACGGGCGGATACGGCCTGGGCCTGCAGCTGGCCCGGGCGGGCGGCCGCCGCCTGGCCGGTCACACCGGCTCCATGCCCGGCTTTTTGGCCACGGTGTGGGCCGACCCCGCCGACAAGGTCGGCGTGCTGTTCACCGCCAACTCCACCGCGGGCGTCGGACGCACCCTGCTGAGCGACCTGCTGGCCATCCTCGACCAGCACGAGCCGCGCCTGCCCGACGAATGGCAGCCCGTCGCCGACACCGCGGGTCTGCTGGAGCTCACCGGCCCGTGGTACTGGGGGCCCAGCGCGTACGCGCTGCGGCTGTTGCCCGAGCGCGGCCTCTCCCTCAACCCGATCGGCGGCGCGGGACGGGCCTCGCGGTTCACTGCCCAGGACGACGGGACCTGGCTCGGGCTGGACGGCTACTACGCGGGCGAGACACTCCGCGTGGTCCGCAGGCCCGACGGCTCCCTCAGCCACCTGGACCTCAACACCTTCGTCTTCACCCGTACCCCCTACGACCCGCAGGCGGAGGTGCCCGGCGGGGTGGACGAGGACGGCTGGCGCGGCTGAGCGGCGAGCGCCGTGGCCGGGACCACGACCTCGGTGTGCGCGGCCTCCACACAGCAGCCGCCCCCGGTCATCGCCGACTTCGCCTCGGGTGAGTGGACGCGGGTGAGTGGACGCGGGTGAGTGGACGCGGGTGAGTGGACGCGGGTGAGTGGACGCGGGTGAGTGGACGCGGGTGAGTGGACGCGGACGTTTCGGCGAGTGCCGAAACGTCCGGCGTCTAACCTTCTGAAGATCACCGAGTCCCGCGCCTTCTCCTTCGCCCACCGACCGAGAGGGGAGGCGCCCACTCAAGGAGAACCGATGACGTCCGACCCGCTGGTCGTGAGCCGTCCCGCCGAGATACGGGCCGTGCTGGCCGACCCCCGTTTCACCGTCGACCCCGTACCGCGCCCGCCGTTCGCGTTGACCGTGGCGTGGCTGCGCGGAGCGGTCGGCCGCTTCACCGAGGGGTCCATGCACGCCGAGCGCCGGGCCGCGGGGGTGGCGGTACTGGCCGGGCTGGACCCGGGCGCGTTGCGCGCCGAGGCGTTCCGGCTGGCCTCGCGGGACATCGCCCCTGCCCCCTGTCCCCCGGAACAGATTCCGGTGCTGGTCCTCGCCATCGCGCTGGGCGTACGCGCCGAGGACGGGCCGAGTGCCGTGCGGGCCGTCGCGGCGATCGCCCCGGCCTACCTGCCCGGCGTCGGGGCCGGGCCTGGCGAGGAGGAGAGCAGGGACGTGGCCGACAAAGGGCTGGTGGAGCTCTCGCGCCTGCTGGGTGACCCGTCTTCTGAGCGGCTGGCCGTGCTGGCGGGACTGCTCGCCCAGGCATACGCTCCCACCGTCGCCCTGGTCCGCGGAGCCCTGGCCGCCGCAGCGACACGGTTTCCGGCGGGAGGGGGAACCACTCCCGCGAAGTCGCGCCCGGCCGAGGCGTGGTCGGTGGAGGAACTGCTGGACGAGACACTGCGCCACGATCCTCCGGTCCGGACGCTGCGCCGCAGGACGCCCGGCGACGGGAGGATCGTGGTGCTCGACGTCACGGCGGCCGGCCGGGATCCGCAGGCACTCCCTGACCGGGACCTCGCGCCTGCGGAAGGCGAAGCGGAGTACCTGACGTTCGGGGCGGGGCCGCGTGCCTGCCCGGGCAGGCACGTCGCGCTGGCCCTGGCGGCCGGGACGATCGAGGCGGCGGCCCGATGACGTTCGCGCGCTTCAGGGCGCTGCACCACGCGGACGAGCCGCTGCTGCTTCCCTGCGCGTGGGACCACGCCTCCGCGGCGGCCCTGGCACAGGCGGGGTTCGCCGCGATCGGGACGACGAGCCTGGGGGTGGCCGCCGCGGCGGGCAAGCCTGACGCCGGGCGGGCGACGCGGGAGGAGACACTGCGGCTGGCACGGACGATAACGAGACTGGGCATCCCGGTGACGGTGGACATCGAGGCGGGCTTCGCCGAGGCGCCCGAGCGGGTCGCCGACCTGGTGGCGGAGCTGGCCGGACTGGGAGTGGCGGGGATCAACCTCGAAGACGGGCGCGGTGACCGCCTGGCCGGCCTTTCGGCGCAGGCCGAACTGGTCGCGGTGGTCAAGAGCCGGGTTCCCGAGGTGTTCCTCAACGCCCGTACCGACGCGTTCTGGCTGAACCTGCCCGATGCCCTGGCTCTGGCGCTGGAAAGGACCCGCGCCTACCGCGAGGCGGGGGCCGACGGGGTCTTCGTACCGGGCGCGAGCGCCGGGCGGGACATCGAGGCGCTGGTGGCCGGGGCCGGGGTACCGCTGAACGTGCTCGTCTCCCCCGGCGTGCCGATGCGACGGCTCGCCGAACTGGGGGTGGCCCGCGTCAGCTACGGGTCGCTGCTGTTTCGTGCGGCGTTGCGCACGGCCGTCACCACGGCGCTGGCGGTGGCCCGGGGCGAACCGGTCACCGGCGAGGTGCCGTCCTACGAGCAGGTCGAGGCGCTGCACCGGTACGGCCCGCGCACCGGCGACGGCACGCGCGCGACGAGCGATCGTGAAGGTCAGGAGTCGCGTGGGACCACCAGGCCCGATTCGTAGGCGAGGACCACGAGTTGGGCGCGGTCGCGGGCATGAAGCTTGGTCATGGCCCGGTTGATGTGGGTTTTCGCGGTCAACGAGCTGATCACCATGCGGTCGGCGATCTCGTCGTTGGACAGACCCCGCGCGACCAGGGCGACGGCCTCGCGTTCACGGTTGGTGAGCTCTTTCAGACCGGTGCCGGCGCCGGGCCGGGGCGGCTGGGCGATGTACCGGTCGATGAGCCTGCGGGTGATCGAGGGGGCGAGCAGCGCGTCGCCCCGGGCGGCGACGCGCACCGCGTGCAGGAAGTCCTCGGGCACGATGTCCTTGACGAGGAATCCGGCCGCGCCGGCGCGCAGCGCGTTGAAGACGTGTTCGTCCAGGCCGTAGTTGGTCAGGATGACGACATGCACCCCGGCCAGGGCCGGGTCCGCGGCGATGAGCCGGGTCGCCTCGATGCCGTCGACGACCGGCATCTGGATGTCGACGAGAGCGACGTCGGGCAGGTGCTCCCTGGCCAGGGCGAACCCCTGCCTGCCGTCGGTGGCCTCGGCCACCACCTCGATGTCGTCCTCGAGGTCGAGGAGCGCGCGAAATCCGCTGCGGACGAGCGGCTGGTCGTCGACGAGCAGGACCCGGATCATGACGTCCGCTCCACGGGAAGTTCGGCCTGGACGGTGAACCCGCCCTCCTCGCGCGGTGCCGCCCGCAGGCGCCCGCCGAGGGCGGTGACCCGTTCGCGCATCCCGAGCAGACCGACACCGGGCACCGGGGCCGCGTCCGCCCTGGCCTTGCCGTCGTCGTCGACGCGTATCGCGAGGGTGTCGGGACGGTAGTCGATCCGGACCGACGCCGTCGCGGCGGCGGCGTGACGTGCGATGTTGGTCAACGACTCCTGAACGATCCGGTAGACGGTCCGCTCCACCGCGGCCGGCACGTCGTGTCGCCGCCCCTCGATCGTCAGCGTCGCCTCCAAACCGCCCGTCCGGGCCCGTTCCACCAGTTCGGCGACATGGTCGAGGCCGCGCGGCGGGGCCGGATCCTCCTCGCGCAGCGCCTCCAGGGTCGCCCGCAGTTCCCGGGTCGCCTCACGACCGGCCTCCCGGATCGCCAGCAGGGCCTCCGGCACCTGCTCACCACGCTTGCGGGCCACATGGACGGCGACCTCGGCCTGCACCTTGATGATCGAGATCTGGTGGGTGAGCGAATCGTGCAACTCCCGCGCGATGTGCAGCCGCTCCTCGTCGGCGCGGCGCCGCGCGGTCTCCTCCCGGGTGCGCTCGGCCTCGTCCGCCCGCCGCTCGGCCTGCCGCAGCGCCTCCCCCGCGGCGCCGGCCGCGATCAGCCAGGCCAGCTCAAGGGCACCTCGGGCCTGCGCGAACGCCTCACCCGTGTCGTGCGACCCCGCGGCCAGGGCCGCGAGCGGAAGAAGGGCCAGCATGATCACGCTCGCCGCCACCGTGAAGGCGCGCTGCCCCGCCCGCACCGCCGCGTACACCGCGAACAGGTACGCGACGGCGGGTATGTCGAAACCGGCCGCCTGGTAACCCGCCGCGCACAGCCCGGTGACGGCCAGGACGGCGCGTGGAGCACGACGGCGCGCGACCAGCACCAGGCCACCGGCCGCCAGCAGCGCGTAGCCGAGCAGCTCCAGGTGGGGGGTGGAGTGCCGCCCGGACAGCCCGGTGACCAGCAGTGTCGCCGCCACGCCGACGGCGATCACCCAGTCTGTGGCATTCGCCCGCACGCCGGACCGTCCTGTCCCCATGGGGGGACCTTAGCCGGATGTCCCCGCGGGCGACTCCTGCGCGCGGACCAGTCTTCGGCTACCGCATCCGCGGTATCTTTCGCGGCTCCTGCGGCGTTCGCGGCAACCGGGTGCGCGTCGGTGGCAGCGCGAAGTGCCCGCCCGCGCGGGACGACCGGCGACGGGTCCGGCGGACATGATCGGGCGACATCCGGTTCGCCGGAGAAGACATAGAAAAGGAGCGCCCCATGTCCGTCCGTCACCTGCTCGCCGCCGCGACCGCCCCGATCGCGGTCCTCGCACTCGCCGCACCGGCGGCCGCGCACGCCTCGGCCCAACTGGACCCCGTCGGGGCCTACACCATGACCGCCGGGCGTCTGTGGTCCCTGATCGCCGTGCTGCTGGGGGTGGCCGGAGTGGTCGTCGGCGGGCTCGCCCTGGCACGCTCCGCAGGGCGTATCGGCTCCGGCTCCGGGAGAAGGGGGGCCGTCGTGGCTCTGATGGCGGGGGCGGTCGGCGCGGTCGTCGGCGGGCTGGTCGTGGCCGCCGCGGACGGTGGTCCCGGCACCGGTTACGGAATAGTCGGGGGCTTCATGGCCCTGGCGGTGGGGCTGATCGCCATGGCACTCGGCGGGCTGGCCCTGGCCCGCTCCCGCCGCGCCGTCTGACGTCGATACGGCGGTGACGTTCGCCCGCGGCCCATCAGGCGGAGTTGGTCGCGCGCCTGCGGGAGTTGGGTGCGACGCCCGCGGACGTGGGCCGGGGCGACGTCTCGTGGATCGTCCTCACCGGCCCGGCGGGCGACGAGTTCTGCGTCATCACCCCGGGCTGACGCGAAGCCGTGGACACCGGCGACGGCTACCGGCCCCCTGGACGGCCTTCGTCGGAGAGGGGCCGGTAGCACCGGCGAAGTCTCGGCCGGAAAACCGTTTGAGTCTTCTTTCCGCGTTCCCGTAGGTTGCCTCCCAGCCCCGCCGTAGTGAGGACAGAGGACAAAACCGCGTGACCCCGCCTGCTTTCCAGATCTGACACCTTTTTTCGCTCACCTGTAGCCGACGTTCCCGTCGGTCCTGCCGGGCTGCCCGTGCGCGCCCGGTCCTACAGCGTTTGAGGTCGCGCGCAATCGGCCTCGTGTCAGGTCTAGAGAGATCATGTCTTCACAACCTCATATCGTGCTGCCCTGGGTCGTTCGCCGGACCAGGCTTCCTCTGCTGTCGCTGCGGTGCGTGGACTGCCGGTCGGGGTCGGCCACCCCCGGCGAGGGCAGGTTCCGCGTCAACGCCAACGGCAAGCTGCTGGACGTGTGGCTGCTGGTGCGTTGCGTGTCCTGCGATCGGACGAGCAAGCTCACCGTGCACGAGCGAGCGCCGGTCAGATCCTTCGATCCGGCCGAACTTCACGGCTACCGCGTCAACGATCCGGAACTGGTGGCGTCCAGGCTGCTGGATCCGCTGCTCGCCAGGCGCAACCGCTTCGTCCTGGACTGGACAGGGGCCTGGCGGCTGGACATCCGGTCGGCATGGTCCGACGAGGCGTGGCCGGTGCGGGTGGAGGTCGTCTTCGAGGATCCGGTGCCGGTGCGTCCGGAACGGCTCCTCGCCCAGGGGCTGGGCCTCAGCAGGAACGAGGTGCTGCGCCGGATCAAGTGCGACATTCCGCTGCGCCGTACGACGAGCACCGGATTCACCTTCACCGTGATGGCCGGGGACTAGCGGGAAGGGAGCCGCGGCGAGCCTCCCGCTCGCCGCGGCTCCCTTCCCGCAACCATGCCGACCCTGATGGAGTTGACGAGCGAGGACGCCACCGAATTGGGCGGGACGGCCGCCGTGGTGCGAGGGATCAGGTGTCGCCGTTGTCTCCGCGCAGAGCCGCCGCGAAGCGCCGACCCGGCGCCGGGTCGACCCCGAAGCGCTCGGCGTAGCGTTCGTGATTCTCCTCCCACCCCTCGTGCGCGTCCTCCTCTGAGAGGTCCTTGCCGGCGAGATGAGGCTCAAGCCGCGAAAGGTAGGCGTCCCAGCCGGTGGCGGTCTGCGCTGAGGTGTTGCGATCGTCGAAGATGTGGGTGAAGACCAGGCGGCAGCCGTCTCCGTGGGCGGTCAGATCGAAGCTGTACGCCTGGCCGGCATAGGTCCAGGCCAGGCGGTGGGGTGGATCGACCTCCGTCACCTCGCCGGTCACACCGGCGGCTTCGAAGGTCTCTCCCGTCGCCGGTGTCCAGTCCGCGGCCGCGGGAAACCAGCGCTCGAGCTCCGCGGGCACGCTGACGGCTCGCCACACGCGCTCGACCGGATAGGCGAGCGTGCGCTCGAAGCGCAGCGCCGGGCGGCCGTCGATGGTTTCCAGGGTTCCGTCGATCATGGGTTCTCCTCCAGGTGTCGTTCCAGGGTGTCGAGGTGTCTGGACCAGAACACGCGATAGGGCTCCAGCCACTGGTCGACCTCGGCGAGGGGATCCGGGCGCAACGCGTACACGCGCTGCTTGCCGTTTTTGCGCACGACGACGAGTCCGGCCTCGCGCAACACCTTGAGGTGCTTCGACACGCCGGGTTGGCTGAGGTCTAGGCGTTTCACCAGTTCCCCGGCGGGCCGCTCGCCGTCACGCAACAGGTCGAGAATCTGTCTGCGGTGCGGCTCGGCCAGGGCTGCGTAGGCGCTCATGCACTCATATTGCCAGATGGAAATATGATGCCGCAACGTAGAGCCGAGGGCGGGCGGCGATCCTCGTCACCCGCCCTCGGCGCCGGTCAAGCAATCATCATCGCCGCCCGCCGAACCTCCAGTCGTGGACCTCGATGTCGGCGTACCGGCCCGCGGTCAGGATGTCGCGTGCCGCGTCCGGTCCCGGCGCCTGGACCAGCAGCGCCGTACCCAGCCAGGTGGTGCCGTCGTCCGACAGCAACGGTCCATAGGCGATCAGGCCGTCCCGGCCGGGCGGCGGGACGAGGTCGGCAGCCTGCCCGGAGCCGAGGCCCACCACCAGATACCGGTCACCGCCGTCTCGGTCGCCGGGAAAATCCCACATGGTGCGCCCCAGTACGTTGCGCCATCGGCGCAGCATCACGTCCCGATACACACCGGTCTGGTAGTTGGGCTCTTCGAAGGCGAAAGCACGCGCCGTGGCGAGATCGGGCAGATCGACGATGTGCACACTGCCGGTGGCCGTCTCGCCGCCGGGACCGAGGGTCGGGCCACGCGCGATCATCGTTGCCGCGTACCCGTCCATGTAGGACCAGTGCTCTTCCACCAGTTCGTCGCGCAGGGCCGCTGAGTCAGGTCGATCGCGGTGATAACAGAAAAACTCCATGCGAGGAGTCTTATCTTGACTTTCTCCCTCTCGTGAACGACGGGGATTCCCGGTACGCCCTGAGGTTGGCGTACCGGCCTGTGATGCGCCTTCGCGCTGCCGGAGAAGCCGTGGTCCGGCCAGAGGTCGTCATACCCACATCGTCGGACCAGTACGAAGGGCGGGAGAGCGTCACAGTCGTGTGGCCGTGCGGACCAGGCCGGCGAGGGCGAGGGAGCGGCTGTGCGCGGGCCAGGCGATGTGGGTGACGACGGGGGGCGCATCGGTCAGGGGGACGGCGGTGTGCTCGGCCCACAGCCAGGAACGGGCGGAGTCGGGGAGGACGGCCACGGTGCGTCCGAGGGCGATCAGCTGGGCCAGCTGTGTCTGGTCGCGGATCTCGGGGCCCGGCCCTGGCGGGTAGACGCCGTGGCGGGGCCAGCGGGCGAGAGGAAGATCGGGGACATCGCCGACATCGGCGAGGGACAGGGTCTTGCGCGCGGCGAGGGGGTGTCCGGCGGGCAGGATGGCGATCTGTCCCTCGGTCATCAGTTCCTCGCTGTCGAACCCGGCGAGGGAGTTGAACGGCGCGTGCATGAGCGCCACATCGGCGCGGCCGTCGCGCAGCAGCCCTTCCTGCTCGCAGAGGCCGCACGGCAGCACCTCGATCTCGGCGGCGCCGGGTTCGGCCGCGTAGGCGTCGAGAAGCTTTCGCAGCAGCTCGTGGGAGCCGGCGGCCTTCACCGCCAGTACCAGGCGGTTGCGAGGACCGTCCGGATTGTCGGCACCACCGGCGCGACGGGTGCGGCGGGCGGCGGCGGTGGTCGCGTCGAGGGCCGCGCGGCCCTCGTGCAGCAACACCTCGCCGGCGCCGGTCAGAAGGACGCCGCGGCGGTTGCGTTTCAGCAGGGAGACGCCCAGGCGTCGCTCGAGCTGCTGGATCGCCCGGGACAGCGGTGGCTGGGCCATGCCGAGGCGTTCGGCGGCCCGGCCGAAGTGCAGTTCCTCGGCGACGGCTACGAAATACCTCAACTCGCGGGTTTCCAGAGTGTCCACCGCCACAACATACCTCGGTGATACCTACCGGGTATGACAGGGTGCCGTATCGGTGTTGGATGCACCGCTTGCCCATCCGCGACCATCAACGGCATGAGCGAAACGAAGACCGCGCTGGTGACCGGCGCGAACAAGGGAATCGGGTACGAGATCGCGGCCGGGCTTGGCACCCTCGGATACCGCGTGGGCGTGGGAGCTCGCGACGAGGTTCGGCTCAAGACCGCCGTCGAGAAGCTGCGCGCCGCCGGAGTGGAGGCGTTCGGGGTGCCGCTGGACGTGACCGGCGACCAGAGCGTCACCGAGGCCGCGGAACTGGTCGAACGGCAGGCTGGGCGCCTGGACGTCCTGGTCAACAACGCCGGCATCTCAGGACCGGTGGGTCCGGGGTGGGTGCAGGACCCGACCGCGCTCGACCTCGATGTGGTCCGCACGGTCGTGGAGACCAACGTGATCGGCGTCATCCGGGTCACCAACGCGATGCTGCCGCTGCTACGGCGCTCGGCGTCGCCACGCATCGTCAACGTCTCCAGTAGCGTCGCCTCCCTCACCCGGCAGGCGGACCCGGACATCGAGATCGGCCCTGTCATGGCGGCCTACGCGCCGTCGAAGTCCTTCCTCAACGCCGTCACCGTGCAGTACGC
This sequence comes from Streptosporangium sp. NPDC000509, assembly GCF_042898365.1. Taxonomy (NCBI): domain Bacteria; kingdom Bacillati; phylum Actinomycetota; class Actinomycetes; order Streptosporangiales; family Streptosporangiaceae; genus Streptosporangium; species Streptosporangium sp. NPDC000509. The sequence continues at coordinate 68,119 of NZ_JBIAYX010000019.1, forward strand.
CCGGCAGTTCGCCGGTACGGACATCCTGATCAACGCCGCCTGCCCGGGCCTGGTCGCGACCGACTTCACCGGCTTCCAGGGGCCCCGCACCCCCGAGCAGGGCGCGGCCACGGCGATCCGGCTCGCCACCCTGCCCGACGGGGGTCCGACCGGCTCGTTCTTCGAGGACGACGGCGTCATCCCCTGGTGATCCCCAGCCTGTCGTGAACCTGCGGCAGGCCCCGCGCCCAGCCGCTCGTCAGCCCTCGGCTCCGGTTGGCTCGGCCCGCAGTTCCGCGGCGACGGCGCGTTCCCTGAGCTGGGCGGACTCGGCGCGCAGTGCCTCCATCTGGTCGCGTAGGTCCGACAGGCGCATCTGTTCCATGGCCAACCGCAGGCGCATCTCGTCACGTTCGGCGAGCGCCTCGGCGGCCCTGGCCGCCGCGCGCTCCTCCGCCTCGGCGATCTTCTCGGCGGCCCGTTCCTCGGCCTTGGCCACCCGGCGCGCCGTCCGCTTCTCCGCCTCGGCCGCCTGCTTGTCCGCCCGGTCGGCCCGTGTGCGCGCCTCGGCCGCCTCGGCCAGGGCTTCGGCATGGGCGGTCGCCGCGGCGTCGGCACGCGCCAGCGCCCGGTCCCGTTCCGCTTCGGCCGCCTCGGCACGTGCCGAGGCGGCCGAAGCGGAACGCTCGGCCTGTCCCTTGGCCTCCTGCGCGCTCGCGGCCTCCCGCAACGCCTGGTCGCGCTCGGCTCGCGCCCCCTCGGCCTGCTCCTGTTCGTGAACGGCCCGTGCCTCGGCCCGGCGTGCCTCGGCCTCCGCGGCCTCGACGCGCTCGGCCATCTCCCGCAGCGCCGCGTCTCTGGCCGCTTCGGCCCGCTGGGCCCTGCGAGTGGCCTCCTGCTCGGCCTGCCTGGCCCGGCGTTCGGTGCTGGCCGCCTCGTGCAGCGCGGCCAGTGCCTGCTCCCTGGCGGTCTCCGCGTCGGCCAGGGCGTTGTCACGTTCGGCATTGGCCTCCTCCACGCGGCGCGTCATCGCGTCCCGCTCGCGCCGGGCGTGCTCGGAAGCCTCCCGCGCCAGGCGTACCTGCTCGAAGGCCTGTTCCCGCTCGGTGCGTGCGATCGCCACCCGGGTGTGCGCCTCGGCCTGCACCGCGCTCACCTTGGCCTCCACCCCCGCCGGGCTCAGCTCCTGCGCCAGCACCTGCGCCAGCGGCGCGATCGCCGCGGTCATCCCCTTCTCCATGCGCTCGTAGAACTCCTCGGCTCTGGCCAGTGCCCCCTCAAGCCCCGGTGTCGCCCGCCGCATCTCGCGTTCGCGCTTGGCCACCGCCTGGCAGTCTCCCTGCGCGCAGTAGGCTCTCGGCCGTCCTCTCCCAGGCCTCTGCTCGATCGGCGTCCCACAGTGTTTACACGGCGTCATCGCACCCGGCTCCCGCATGCGCAGCAGCCTAGCATCTTTTATTTTCCAGAAATTAAAAATAAATAAACAAGATCTGTTGCGTCTCCCCCAGATCCAAGTAACTACCGGGAATGGAAATTCCCGCAAGTTAGTGTCCCGAACGGGTCCAAGGGCGAGGAACAGTGCAGATGCAAATCTGCACTGGGATGTCAGTAGAAATCTGCATGAGGTGTCAGTACGCAGGTCAGAGGCACTTTTCGGCCGCTGATGATCATCTGCAGGGATCTTCTCCGAGGCCACATCACGCCGCCGGAGGCGTCGGCGGGCTACAGGCCGCAGCGTTGCGCCGGATGTGTGGTCGCGCTGATGAGCGTCGGCGTAGCGAACCATGTGGGCCCAGATGGCTTGCCTTGAGAATGCGGTGAGGCTCGCTGCTATGCCGGGCACAGAAGTTCTTCGCTGCCCACAGGGCGGCGGCGCCAGCCGCAGACAGGCCCCCAGGATCACTGACATCACATGACGTTTCCGGGGCGGCGCGACGAGGAGAAGGCGCTCTGAACTGGGGCTTCGTCACCTGCTGTCAGTGGAAATCGTCATCAGGATGTCAGTGACGCCTCTGTCGACGATGGGCAGCCTTGGGCCCGGTCGTTGGTTTTTTCGCCTGGTCAGACTCGATTCCTGCACCTCTACGTCGGGGTGGAGCACGGTGTTGAGAGAGGCGTTTTCCTCCGTCGACGGCCGCTGTGGCGGAAGAGGGCGAGCGTCTCAGGGACGCTCAGGGAAGTCCTCACGATGTGCGGCACCGCCTGCTCCCTCAGCCGATACGGCTTCCGGAGGCGGTTGAAGAGTGAGCAGACGGCTGATCGTCTGCTGGGCGACCTCTTCGCGCTGCTCGGCGGCCTGAGCACGGAGTTCGGCCCCTTCCAGCGCCTTGTGCAGCACCTCTAGCCGGGCCTCGGCCACCGCGATTGCGGTGCGTGCCTCATCGCGCTGGACGCCGGTTCGCCGCAGTTGCTCACGTTCAGTGGTGAGTTCCTCGCGCACCTGGATGGTCTCGGCGCGGGCCGCCGCGGCTTCCTGGTGCGCCTTTTCCCGGGCGGTCTCGGCGCGTTCGGCTCGGCCAGCAGCGGCTTTCAGATCGGTATGTGCCTGATCGAGAGCGGTGGTGCGGTCAGCCAGGGCGGTTTTCAGAGTGGCGATCTGCCGGTCGTGTTCGTTGGCCGCGACGCGGGCCTGGCGACGTTCGGCGTCCAGGAGACCCTGCAGAGCGTCGCGTTCGGAGGTGATGCGCCGGGTCTCGCGTTCGGCGGCGGTGGCGCGTTCGGCGCTGGCGGTGGCGTTTTGCTGGGCGTGGGCGCGGGCTGATTCGTGCTCGCCGGCGGTGCGCCAGGCCACGCGTTCGGACTCTTCGGCGCGCTGCTGCGCCGCGGCGGCTTTTTCCATCGCCTTTTCGCTGGCGGTGATCGCGGCCTCGGCCTTGTCCTGAGCGGCGGTGGCGCGCCGGTCGGCGGTGGCGATGCGGTCGGCGGCACGCTGCTCGGCGGCCGCAGCGGCGGCGCGGGCCTCTTCGGCGGCCTGCTCGGCGGCATCGATCTGGGTGAGCGCGCCGGTAGTCGCGGCCTGTAGCGCCTCGGTGAAGGCGGCAAGCTGGGCGCTCCACTGCTCACCTGCGGCCAGCAGATCTCCGCTCAGCGCGCCGGTGCGGCGGAGCGCCTCGGTGACCGCCGGGGTGTGGGTGGCGGTGCGGGCGCGATGCGCGGCGGCGCGGCAGGCGTCCCCGCAGTACAGCGCCGGGCGGCCGCTGCGCCGACCGGTGGGCTCCAGTCGGTTGACGCAGCCCGAGCGGGCACACATCCGCCCCCTATCGGGATCATCTGGGCTCGTCTCCAGGGGCGCAAAAGGGGTGAACGCGCGGGAAGGATCTTCACTCACCGGCAAAGAATAGCATCGTACCGTTCGCGAACGATCATATTTACGTACGTCACGAAACGAAATTTTGGAGATCGAACGCATCCCGGGCAGGCTTGCGATAACTTTGCTTACCGCAAGCCTAGAAGCATCAAAATAGACCCGATGATCCTATGAATTGGGCAGGGAGTGGCTGCATGCATCTGAAGCGCCCCAACGACGACGACGCGATGTCAGGCCTTGGTGCCGGTGACGGTGCCGAAGTGGATGTCTCTCTTGAGGAGCCGAGTTCGCCCGGGACCGCGCTTGCCTGGCGCGCTCCGGTCGATAATGCGGCACGGTTGGACGATGCGGTCGTCTTGGACGGGGTGACGGTCACCGGCGGTCGGCGCTCGGCCGACGAGTACGTGACCGAGGAGGCGGCGCGGCTGATCGCGGCGGCTCCGGCGGCCAACACCACCCGCGCCTATGCCCGTATCTGGGCCGACTACCTGTCCTGGTGCACTGCCACCGGCCGCACTCCGCTGCCGGCCACCGCCGCCACCCTGGCCAGTTTCGTCGCCGAACTGACCGGACGTGGCCTGGCCCCGGCCAGCATCGACCAGGCGCTGGCCTGCGTGTCGTCCGCGCACGGCAAGGCCGGACTGCCCAGACCGCACACCACCGCCGCCCGCGACGCGTTGCGCGCCTACCGCCGCGCCTGGAGCACCCACCCCGGCAACACGGTACGCAAGGCCCCGCCGATCACCATCGACATCCTGCGCAGCCTCATCGCACACACCCCCGACGACACCCCCACCGGGATCCGGGATCGGGCCGCGCTGGTGCTCGGCTTCGCGCTGATGGGCCGGCGCAGCGAGCTCGCCGCCCTCGACTGCGAACACCTCACCTTCCCACGCCAGGGACTGGAAGTGTTCATCCCCGTCAGCAAAACCGACCAGGACGCCGCCGGGCAGACCGTCGCGGTCCCCTACGGCTCCCATCTTGCCACCTGCCCGGTCCGCTCGGTGCAGGCCTGGCTGGCCGTGCTGCACGAACACGGCATCACCACCGGGGCGCTGCTGCGACCCATCGACCGCTTCGGCCGCATCGGCGGCACCCCCGGCTGGGCCGGCCGCGGCGGCCTGCGCCTATCGGGCGTCACACTGAACACCATCGTCAAGGACGCCGCTCTGCGCGCGGGCCTGGCCGACGCCGAACGCTACAGCGCGCACGGGCTGCGCGCCGGTGGCGCCACCACCCTGGCCGACGCGAACGTGCCCACCGGCAAGATCGCCGAACAGGGCCGCTGGAAGCCCACCTCCCCCACCGTGCACGGCTACGTCCGCGCCGTCGACCGCTGGAAGGACAACCCCATGGGCAAAGCCGGGCTGTAGCGTCCCGCCTTAACGAGATTAGTACCTTGCGCCGGAACTTCGATGGGTAGCCATGCTGTCCCACGCCACTCTCCTCTCAATGAGTGGCACGAGAATCTAAGAACCCGCCTCCATAAGACCAGGGGCACACCAAAGCCTCCAGCAATCCCGGCGCGCTTCAAAGCCAACATCATCGCTCCGCATGACCAAAGGTTCTCTACTCAGCGCCGAATAGGTGGCGTTGACCGATATGGTGCCTGCGGCCGGGGCCATGGCCAACTCGCCCACACCACCAGGCAATGACCCGTGTAGTGGAGAAGGGCTTGGTTCGGCCGGTGCGGTACAGCGACTCGGACCGGTCATCAGCAGGTGGGTGACACAGGCGACCCGATGGCCGGGCGGACGGCGGGCGGCCATCTCCTCCGGCTGGCGACGCAGGCCGGGCTGATCAAGACAGCGATGACCTTCAGCGGGCGGGCGGCCGTCCGGCCTGAATTCTGACATCAAGGTGATCTCCCATCTGCCCGCCTACCCGGAGAGCCTTCATGCCCACCGATCTCACTCACCCCACGCGGTGCCAGTTTCGGGGCTGCGGATCGGCCTGGCCGATGGGCGCGCTCACTTGCTGCCCGCCGTGGCCGCCCCGGACGGCGTGACGCCGGCCCGGTTCAGCGTGCTCAGCCCCGGCGCGGACACGCGTTTCTTCACTGTGAATTTCGTGACCTTTCACCGAACGACTGCTTTTGTCGGTGCCACATGTTTCCATTCCTCTAGGGCCGCCATTCCCCCGAATATCATTCGGTCGCACCGCGAGGAGGCGTTGTGGCAGACAAGTATTTTCGGCGCGGACATTGGGTGAGAAAACGCGGATCAAAAAAGGAGAAGACATCCGGGTGGGTGATCGCGGCTGCCGTTGTCGGCGCGGTCTGGCTGTGGAGCAGCCTGCCCGGCGACCAGCAAGAAAGTCCCCCGACGCCGCCCTCGGTGTCGGAATCGGCGCCGCCGGATCCGGCTCCGATCGCTGAGCAGGTAGAAGACGAGGGTCCGCCGCCCGAGCCGACCGGCGCACCGTGACACGCCCGCGCTGGCGCGCTCGCCTTCCGCGCCCTCGAAAACCGGCCGACCGGACGGAATGGATCGCGGCCGCTTTTATCGCGCTGGCTGCGCTTTCAGTGGCATTCCATGTGTTCCGGGCAGCCGTCCGGGTCATTTTCGGCCATTGGTACATCGGTGTGCCGACGGTAATTCTCATTGTGGGGGCAATAGCGGTATGGGGGTGGTGGAAAGCCTCCGCCGCCACTCGCCGTGCTGCTCGGCTGCGCCATTTACAGCTGACGCTGGCGGAGCTGGACGCGCTGGGTTACACCGATTTCGAGCTGGCGGTGCGTGATCTGATGGTGCGCGACGGTATCGACGCCCGCCATGTGGGCCAGCGAGGAGACAAAGCCGCCGACGTCATCGGCCACGCCCCGGGCGGCTACCTCATCGTCGCCCAGTGCAAACACACCACCACCCAGGCCAAGGTCGGCGCGCCGGTGATCTACACGGTGAACGGCACCGCCCACCCCGCGCATAACGCCGACGTCGCGGTGGTGATCACCAACGGGGCGTTCACCAGCGATGCCCGGAAGGCGGCTGCCGCCTTCCGGATCCACCTGTTCGGCCGAGAGGAGCTTCACCGGTGGGCCACCGAAGGGGTCTCCTTGCCGGAGTTGCTGAAGCTGACAACTCCCCTGCGCAGGATGCGGCGGCTCCGCCACACCTCCAACCGGCTGATCCGTCACGACGCAGTACCACGCTCGACGTCCTCCAGGCGTGAACCGAAGCGCTGAGGTGGGCCGGGGCGGCCGCTCGAACACGGCCACCGTCCGTCTCGGTCAGGTCCTGTTCGGTGGAGGGGAGGTGGGGGGTGGGTCGCGTTCCCGGCGGTGAACGTCACGAGTTCGACGTCGGCAAGTGGGAGGCGGAAGGAGCGACGATTCTCATCGGCGTTCCAGAACGGCCGGGCAGATCCCCCGGGCCTCGGGGTCGCTGGTGCCTCGGGTACGTGGCCTGGACAGCCAGTTCCCGAGCAGGGCGCCGGCGCCGGGCGAAGTCTCTTCGGGCAGGGGAGCCAGTCTCCAGGTCTTCCGGTCCCGCGGTTGCGAGAGTTCCCACACCGCCTCTCCCGCGTGCAGGAGCAGGCGTCCTCCCCGCTCCCGGGTGTAGAGAACCGGTGGTTTCCTGACGGCCGCGGAGAATTCCCGCCACACGCTCTCCGCGCAGTCGATCCCGAGTGTCGTCTCGAGGGGCCATGGCTTCCGCCAGCCGGCGGCCAGCCGGTCGTTCATCTCCTTCTGTGTCGGCCGCCGGGCGAAGGAGAGATCCGCCTCGGCCATCGCGTGGGTGAAGTAGCGGACGGCCTCGGCCAGTGCGGTCTGGCCGTCCAGCCTCACTCCGGTCTCGACACCGTCGAGCAGGCCGTGCGCGGCGTCGAAGTTCGCTGAGAACAGCGCTCCCTTTCCGCCGTCGGCGATGACGCCCTTGGCGTGGTTGCGGGAGTCAGCGTGAACGCGCACTCCCAGATCGGCCAGCGCCGTGGCGTCGGCCCGATGGGCGGCCATGTTGTTACGTCCCCGGCACAGCAGATCGACCTGTAGCGGCCGCCTCCTCATCGCGCGCTCAAGGGGGCCGAGGAGCAGTTCTGGCCGGTCGACGAGTCCGTTCAGGGAGAAGGTGGCCAGGAGAACACTGTTACGCGCCTGGTCGATCACATCGTGCAGGTGGTCCAGGATGAAGCGTTCGTCGTCATGGGTCCAGATGACGCCTGGGCCCGGAGGCTTCTCGGGAAGCGGGACCCGGCAGGAGCTCGGTTCCGGCTCGCGCCGTTGCACGGAGTAGGTCGCGGACCCCGGCGGCATCTCGTAGGAACAGGAGTGCCACAGGCGGACGAAGAACCGGGCGATCCGGTCGACCTCGGCCGGTTCGTCGATGACGACGCCGTTCTCCCCGATGCTGTTGAGCCCGTTCGTGTCGAGATTGGCGCTGGAGATCAGCGCGAATCGGTCGTCCACGACGACGAACTTGGCATGGCAGTTGGGATGTCCTCGCACGGCGATGCCGCGCCGGGTCAACTCGGCGAAGTGTTTGCGCTGGATGCGTGCAGCGTCGTCAGGGTCCCGCTCGTCCTCCAGTTCGGCCAGCCGGCGTCGCAGGCTCTGCCCGCTGAGCTCGGAGATCACGTAGACACCGCCCCGCAGGCGGTGCGCCGCGGCGTACAGGGCCTCCAGCAGGTCCTTCTCGCCGAGCAGGTAACTGGCCACGAACACTTTGTCGCGAGCTCGGCCGATCAGTTCCAGAGCCGCTTCCTTGATGGTTTTGCGAGATCCCGCATAGGTGAAGACATGCCGGTAGCCGCCGGGGGCGTCCTCGCCCGGCGAGTACGATCCGTGGGTCCGCCGGGCATTGCGCAGGAGGAAGAAACCTTCGTCGAAGGTGAGCTCGCCGAGGTCGATCTGGTCAGTCATAGGCGAAGTCCTTGCGTCGACGCAGCTCATAAGCGAGTGCGTAATGGCCCAGTGCCCATATGCGCTCGCGTACCGATTCCTCGTCCAGCGTTGTCCCGTAACGGCGCCCGGCCTCCGCGCAGGCCCGCTCCAGCTCTCCGGCCGGGTCGTGCGCCGACATCACCGACGTGACGACATCGTCCCTGGCGAATAGCAGGCGGGCGTCGTCGTCGGCGGGGAAGAACCAGCAGGAGACCTCGGCCACCGCCTCCTCCCCCTGGACGGCGAGGCCCATGGGCTCGGCCAGCATCCGGCCCCGATCACCGATCATCCGGGCGGTCTCGCCCTCCAAAAGCAGCTCCCACGCGCTCGGGCCGCGCCTTCGCATCCTGGGGGGCGGCCCGTCCCGTTCGGGTACCAGGCCCAGTTCGCGCCAGGCGGCTCGTTGCGCGACCGGATCACCGAGGTGGTCGGCGAGTGCCAGCCACCGGCCGAGCAGGCCGTCGGCGCCGTCCAGTCGGACGCTTACCTCGACCTGCTCGCCGTCCTTTCCGGAACGCCGGCGGGACCCGGTCAGGGTGACATCCGCGACGTGGCCGGCGTCCGGGTCCGTCCGGACCACAGCACTGCAGCGATAGGCGGGGCACAGACCAGGCAGGACCGGCTGACCGGGTCCGCCTTTCAGATCCTCCACCAGCGGGACGTCACCGTGGTCGGGGATCGGCACGTCGGCGACGCCCGAACCATGCGTGCCCGCCGCACCCTCGCGGACGCGCATGCCGAGGTAGGCGGCTCTGCCATACCCCTTGAGTTCAGGGGGTACGGGAGCTCGTAGGTCCGCGGTGAGCTGCTTGCGCTCGAGCTCGCGCAACCAGCTGTTCTTCTCGGAGGCGACGACGAGCAGATCACCCGTGCGTGGCAACAGGACGAAGTCAGCGGTGGAACGCACCAGCCGGTGAACGGACTGTTGCGTCAGCGCCTCCACAGAGCGCCCGGGATCCACGCGGTAACCGGTGCCATCAGGTGTCAGCACTCCGTCGGCGACCAGCTGCCACGCCGCTCCCGCGAGCACGCTGGGCGGCAGCGACGTCACTGCGGAGAAGTCCGTGGGATCGATCGTGCCGAGTGCCAGCCCCATCTCCAGGACGAAGCGCTCCAACGACGTCAGCTCGCGGGATCGCCTGCGGAGCACCGGTACGTTGCGCCAGTACAGCATCGGCAGGAACGACTCGGAGATGATGGCGACGGCGTCGCCTTCGAGTACGGTCGGCGTGATGGACCGGAGCTTCACGGAGACGTCACCTCAAGTTGCTTGAGCAGCAGAGAGGAGGGGTTGCCGGGGGAGAACTGGGCGGCCATGTTCGCGTAGAAGCGCTCTGCTTCCGGCACCCCCCGCAGACCGGTGAGGGTGTTGAGGTGGCCGATCATCATGACCGAACGACGTGCCCGGCTGCACGCGACGTTGAGCCTGCGGACGTCCTGCAGCCACAAGGCGAAGCCCGGCCGCTCACGGAGCGGGCCGCGCCGGGTGCGGCAGAAGCTGATGACGACCAGATCGCTCTGCTGCCCCTGGATCCTGTCGATCGCGTCGATCACCTCGAACCGCAGGATCCGGAAGGCTGGTTGCCCGGGCGCTTCCAGCTGTTCTCTGATCGCGCGCGCCTGGGCACGGTAGAAGGTCAGCACACTGACGGTCACCGCCTTCTCCCCGCGGGCCAGCAGTTCTCGCTCCCAGGTGCGGCAGGCCGAGGCGACGAGGTCGGCTTCGAGAGGGTTGACGAATCCCGTGCCAACGAGCTCCTCACCGGCCCGGGGATGGTCGGACGTGTCCAGAAAGATCAGCGGTCGGCGGAACGTCTGGCCGGTGACGAGCGGTGTCACGCCCGAGGCCGCGAGCCGCTCCGCCGGCGGGCTGATGTAACGCCCCCCGTACACGGGATCCCTGACCAGGGCGGCAATGGGGTCAATCATCCTGCGTTGCTCGATCAACTCCTGCCGCATGGACGGCGGGCCCTCGATGACGCACCGCTCGAACAGGCTGCGCACGAGATGGGTACGCATGGCGCTGAGCAGTTCCCGGTCGGCGTCGGCGCCTTGGGCCCGAAGCCGACGGTGCCCCTTGGCGAACTCCTTCTTGTACGTCTGGGGCCAGTGCCCCTGCAGGCGGAGACGCTCGGCGATCTTCAGGACCGAATCGGCGCGAAACCGGTGCAGCTCCTCGTCCTCCTTCCACAGTCCTCCTAGGGTGGCGACCGTGGCGTGGACGTCGGGAACGGCGTCCCGGTCCGCCATGTTGAGCGCGCTCAGCGCGTGCAGGAAGTGCTCGTCCTTGGCCTCGACATACGGAGGAAGTTGCTTCTCGTCCCCGACCAGAACCCAGCGGCGGGCCTGTTTAGCCCCGATGAGGAACTCGCTGTCGATGACCCGGCTGGCCTCGTCGACGATGAGGGTGTCGAACTCCTCGTCGCGCAGGCCCTCGTCGCCGCCGAACCCCACCGTCGTGCAGCAGACGAGATTGGCCGAAGCGGCCAGCTGCTCGCCCAGCTTCGTCATGAGACCCCGCTGCTCGTGCTGCCCGGTTGTCCGGTCCAGGCCGGTGAGCTGGAACCAGCGCTGTTCAAGGTGGGCGTAGCGCTCCAGGCGCCATTCCCGTTCCTGGTTCCGCCTGACCCGGGTGGCCAGTTCGGCGTCGCCGGCGTCCGCCATGCCGGGGTCCTCGAGCCGGTTCAGTGCCTGGAGCCGGGCGTGCCGGGCCTCCTCGGCCATCCGTGCGGTCTCCGCGCAAGCCTGGCCGTCGCGGGCCTCCCGATCCGCGTCCCAGGCCTGGAGGGAGTCGACGCGTCGTTGCCCCTCGACGCGCGCCGCGGCGGCGCGCTCCCGCTCGTGACGGACCGCCTCCAGATCGCCGCAGACCGCCCGGTGGGTTCGGCGCGACCGGCCCAGCTCGCCGGCCCCGAACCATGCCAGCGTCCGCGACCCGATCGTCGCCCGGCCTTCGAGCCGGTCGAGCGCCTCGCGCGCCAGACGCTCGTCATGCTCGGCGCGGACCAGCCGCGCGGCGGTGGCCCGGTCGGCGGTGACGGCGAGGGAAAGCAGGCGCTCGGCCTCTTCCATGGCCGCGCGGTGCTCGGCCCGGTGGTGGAGGCGCCGGTGAAACGCCTCGTCGCGTCGTGCGGCGGCTCCGACCTCCGCTCGCCGGGCCTGGGCATAGGTCTCGATGCGGGTGCGCTCGTCTGCGAGGCGACTTGCCTCGGTACGCCATCCGAAGGCCCCGGAATCTTCCGGCCGCCGCGCCCTGCGTGCGATCTCTCCCACGATCTCCGTCTTCGTGAACCGCCGGAGCTCCGGCCGCACCCGGGAGTCGTCCCATCCCGCGCGTAGCGGGAACACGCCATCAACGTCACTGAGGCGCCGCAGCACCTCGTCGACGGCGACGTGCATCGGGGCGAGCAGCAGCACGCGCTCCCCCCGGGCCACCAGCTGCCGGACGACCTCCGTGATCACCGTGGTCTTGCCTGTCCCCGGCGGCCCCTGAATGAAGAACGCATGAGGGCTGCCCACCGCTCCCGTGACGGCCGCGCGCTGCTCGCTGTTGAGCTCGGTGTCGAAGAAACCTCCGAGCGGGGCAAGAGCGGGCAGCGCGGGGAGTGACGCGGGCGCGCTGAGCATCCGGGCCAGTACATCCCAGTTGCCGACCACCTCTTCCTGCAGAAACCGGTTCAGCGCGTAGGAGTGCCGTGCCAGGCCGAAGCGCGCGGTGCTCGTGACGGTCGCCCGCGTTCCCGGCCGGAGGACGAGACGGTCCGTCTGCGTCAGGTGAAGCACGCCCTCGTCGGCCGACTCGACACGTACGCCCGCCTTCTTCCCGTCGGCCTCCACCGTGACCGAGCTGCCGATGCCGAACCCGTCGGCCGGGCCGTGCAGGCGGATCGGGAACGTGTCGGGCGGAAACAGCGGTGACGGGTCGAGGAGGACACCATGGACGCTGACCTTCTCCTCCCTCTCGATCCGGAGCGCGAGCAGGTCGATCATCATGAGCAGGGCGGAGTAGTACCGGCGCACGCCCGAATGGAGCCGGGCGTTCTCCATGATCTGCTCGTTCGGTGAGCCAAGGCCCCTTGTGGCGAGGTCACGGGCGCGTCGGGCAGCGCGGATCCGTTCCCGCACCTCCCGGTGTATGACCTCCATGTCGCAGATACGCTCCTCGTAGGGCGAGTGGAAGGTCACCGCGCCACTGACCGTGAACTCCGAGCGGGGTGGCCTCGTACGCGGCTTCACCGAGGTCACGACCGCCAGCGGCTCACCGCTGTCCGACTCGGGCTGGCTGCTGACGAAGACGTCGTACCGGAGTGTGCTCAGGCAGAAGTAGTCCTCGTCGCGACCGGTCCGCCTGTCGCTCACGAAGCCCGCCCGTAGATCCGCCTCGACGGCGCCGAGGTCCGTGCCGATCCTCGCCAGCTTCTCCGGCAGGCCCGCCCGGTGGGTGAGGGGGAGCCGAATCGCCCCCTCGGGTACGTCCAGGGTGGCGCGAACCTCGCGCGTGTACTCGATGAGCCACAGCAGCGGGATTCCCAGAAGCAGCATCGCGCCGAGCATGCCGTGCCCCTACCGGTCGGTGCGGACGAACCGCAGATCGTCGCAGAGCCGCGTGACGTCCTCGGCGTCCCCGCGCAGCGCCCAGGCGGCACGCAAGACGATCCGGGCCTTGTTTCCGAGCGTCTGGCTGTCCTTGGGACTCACCGGGCGGTCGCCGTGGGCCAGAATCGACCTGTTGCGCGCGGTGACCAGAGTGTTGAGATGCGACAATGCCGAGGTCTCGCGGATACCCGCTCTGGCGGGCAGCGCATCGTCCAGCGCCGTGAGCAGAACCGCCGCGCTCATCAGCCCGATGACGGGAGGCAACGTGTCCGTCGCGCCCGTGCGGCCCAGCGAGCTCTGGATGCGCCCGTACCGCTCCCGCAGACCCGGCACGTCATCGGTGAGGAGGGAATAGTCGGGCCGGTCACAGGTGAAGCCGGGCGCCAGTGATTCCAGCCGGCCCGCCAGGCAGCCCTCGATGGTTCGGTAAGACAGAAGCGCGGCGAAGTCATGGCGGCCGAGTTCCCTGTAGTGCTCGCCCAGGACGAAGTAGTTGATCACGAGACTGTCCCCGTCTCCTGCGGCCAGTCGCCGCAGGAAGCCGATCTGGCGTTTGAGCCGACCGGCGGTCTCCGTGCTGATCTGGTACGACTCGTGACCGAGCGCTGTGGCGACCGTCTCCACGCACGCGGAGAGGCGATCGAGATCCAAGTCGCACCAGGCCCGGTAGAGATCCGACAGGGCCCGCATGAAACGTGCGCGGCCCGGTGCGGCCAGGCTCTCGCACAATTCGTCGTACCGCTGCCGAGCGCTCTCGAAGGCACCGCCGGCGAAGGCCTGCAGCGCCCCGGCCATCTCCTGCTCCCCGAAGAGAGCGATCGGGTTGTCGAGTAGGAGCAGGCGGTCGGAGCCCGGGATGGGGCGGTGCCGCCCGGGGTCGTACTCACTGTTGACGTAACACAGATCCAGGCCCAGCTGCCAGGCGGCCAACGCCGCCGCCGCACTCATGACCTTCCGGCCGCCGGTGATATCGATGATCGCGTACGGCCGGGAACCGTCGGCCGGGCGCAACCGGTCCAGTTCCTCCTTGACGATCCGGTAGATGCCCAGCGGATCGGTGGGAACGCACGGGCGGTGGGCGAAGTCCCGTTGCCGCAGCCCTCCGGGACCCACGAGACACTCGGCGATCACGTCGATGCTGTCCTGGGCGGTCTCGGAGGACACGACCAGCAGCCTACGGGGCTTGATCACCTTATGGGTGATGATCGTGGTGAGCGGGGAGAAGCCCGAGAGACTGATCAGAAGCTCGACGGGTTCGCGAGGAGTCCTGCCGCCCTCTTGCGTGATCCGCTCGACCACGTCGTCAAGCAGATGGTCCAAGTAGAAACGGACCGCCTGAGACTTCGAATCGCCCTCGCCGTAACTCTCCTGGCCCTGGTCGATCCGCTGAAGCCGGGCGGTCCTGCTGTCGAACGAAACCATGTAACGACTCCCACGCGGTCAACGGACAGATCCGCGGGATCTTAACAACTTATATATGGCCTACGGTAGTGTTTGTAATGATTTATTGCAGGCGCAATTTCTTCCCGTGGTGACATGAAGCGTCTATGTCGTGACACGTCCTTTACTCCCCAGACTGTCGTCCTGCCTGAGGATATGCCGCAGAGCCGCCTTTCCTGGAACGTCGAAACGGTCATCCATCCATGAGGCGACATAAATGGACAATTAGTGTATGAGGCATGATGTCATCGCGTTTCCATTGGGAATTTCCCGCAAGCACCCAGGACAAGGGGCGGGTCCCCGGCGGGCGCGAAAGTGAGCCACCCCCCGGGGACCCGGTCCGAAGAATTTCCCGGGCCCCCTGGGAGTCAGCCGCCGATCTTGCCAACCCCGACCCCCCGCGCTGACGATCATCTTCACCGAGTTCGGGTCGTTCAGCGTGTAGGCGTAGTACGAGCTCGCCTCCTGCACGCTGCCGCTGCACTCGGGCGGGCCGGAGTCGTCGAGCACGTTGTTGCGCGACGCACCTGCCAGCGGTGCCGACGTAGGTGTTCGTCGCCAGGACCTCGACCCGCTCGAAGTAATTGCCCTCGATCAGGCATCCGGCGTTCAGTTGGCAGGCCACCCCGACGTAGGTCTGTCAATCAAACGGCTCTGTCCCGTAATCGGTGGTGGCGCTGGGTAATGGTCACGGGAGGAGGATGCGATGGCGAAGGAGGTCGAATCCGGCGCGGCCGTGCATCTGTCTCATGATCCTTTTCGTGCGGGTGTTGACGCCTTCGGTCCGGCCGTTGTGATGGGGCAGGGTGAGAGCGGCATCGACGGCTGCGCGGTCGAGCTCCATTCCGTTGGCAAAACCGTGCAGGTGAGGTAGGTCGACAGCGCGTGCGGCGGTGATCCACGCGGTGAGCTGGGTGTCGTTTCCGACGGCAGGAGTGAGCAGCTCAGCGAAGGCGCGGATGAGGTGGGCGAGTGCAGCCAGCTCGGGGCGTGCGGCGGTGAGATCCCGCAGCAGGTCGGCGTCCTTGTCGCGTAACCGGTCGGGGTCTGTGAGCAAGAGCCGGGTCAGGTGGCGGGCAGTGATGACGGGCCGGTCGCCTTCGGCTCGGCCCTGGGTGAGGTAGCGGTAGAGGAGGGTGAGGCTGCCGGTGTAGCCGAGTTCCCTGATCTCATGGAGCAGCCGCATCACCCACAGCGGTGGCCAGGACCTGCGGATGCAGTCTCCAGGTCTGCCAGGTCAGCGCCGGTGGTGCGTCGGGGAGCGGGCGGCCGTCGGCCAGTAGGTCGTCGGGGGTGACGGCCAGGCGCAGCAGCACGGCGGACAGGCCCGGACAGGTCGCCAGAGCCAGGTCGGCGCAACGCGCATGCAGGGCGGCGTTGGTCACCACCTTGCCGTCGGGACGGGCCAGCACGGTGGCGGCCGGGCCCAGCCCGATGCCGCACACCTGACAGCCCCCGCCTCCTGACAGGTGAGCAGCCGCCCGCCATGCATCTGCCCCCACCACACGCGGACGCCGGTGATCGGGGTATCCAGGGGACGGGGCGGCCGTCTCGGTGTGGGCGCGGCCAGCCCGCCGGGCGCGGATCCCGGCCGCTGGCGGCGGCCAAGCGGTCGGCGTGGCGCCACACCGGCACCGTCATGCCTGCCGCAGCGCACGAGGTTGTCTCGCACTCCAGGGCGCCGAGGCTGCTCACCTGCTGCTCGCTGAGCGGCCGCTCGCAGTCGGGGCAGACGACCGGCGCACACTGATCTGATACCAGGCCGGGGGCGGCGACGCACTCATCGAAGATCCTCTCCCTCAGGGGCACGGTATCGAACATCGCCCCTGCTTCGCCCTCGCGCGGCGACGATCCCGCATCGAGTACAGGCGGTGGCTGGGGATCCGGCGCGCCCACGACGACATCGTCGACGAGGTGGTCGCCACGGCTGTCGCGGCCGGCGGCGTGCGGATCGCGGTGCTGGTCGGTGATTCGTCGACGGGGAAGACCAGGACGTGCTGGGAGGCCGTTCGCGCGCTGCCCGAGCTGTGGCGCATCTGGCATTCGCTCGCCCCCTCCCCGGCAGAGGCCCTGGTCGAAGGGCTGGATCAGATCGCACTGCGCCGGACGGGCTTGGCGAAAGCGTGGCCGCGCCGGTTCGCCTCGGCGGCGGTACTCGACGTCTACGCCGACCCCACCGTGCTGCGCGATCCGATCCCCGCCCATGCCATCACCCACACCGCCCTCGATATCTGAAACCCCCTGACCAGGGCTCAGATTCGTGACCGATCAGAACACCTACACACCCAGCTCCACATGCCGCATCGGCCCGGGCCGGCGGTGAGGCGCCCGTCGGCTGGCGGGTCATCGACTGGCCGCCGGTGGCGGGTCCCGGGGCGGGCTGCTGAGCCAGGTGGTCCAGGCCGCCACGTCGGCGTAGCGCTCCGGCGCGATGCCGAGATCGGCTAACGCTCCGGGATAGGCCCGGTCATAGGCGGCCGCCCACCCGATCGCCGTGCGCGGGCCGGTCAGCAGCCACATCGCGGCAGCGTCGTCGAGATGCAGGGTGCTTAAAGCCGGCAGGTCAGGGTTCTCCTCCAGGTGGCCGGTGACCAAACCGCGGGCGAGCAGGCCGCGCCAGCACGCTAGGAGCTTTGCCGCATCCTGGCCGGCGACAACCTGATACGGCCGGACCTGGAGGGGAAGCGCGGCCTGTTCGACGCTGGCCCAGATACCCGGCAGGCCGGCCAGACGAGCGGCGGTGAGGCGATGCGCTCCGTTCTCGCCCAGCGTGTAGAGCGGCCCGGCGAAGCCCGCGATGCGCATGACCCTGATCGGATCCTCATCCAGAGCCCAGATTCTCAACGCCTCATCCACCGACGGATTCAACAGTGCGCCGAGCATGGCGGGCACCGTGCCGGGCCGATGAGCGGCGAAATCGTTCCACCGCCGGTAGCCCACTTCGGCGACGGCGGCCGGGTCGATCCACTCGCAGGTGGACATCATGCCTAGGCCGAGCGTGTCGGAGATGCGTGGGCCGATCGTGGAGTGATGCTCATAGGTGGCCCTCAGCAGTTCGTCCAGGTCCGGCGCGGGCGGGTGGGTGGCGTTGAGCTCGGCGGTGCGCTGTTGCATGAACGCGTCCACCGTGACCTGTTCGGGCCAAGCCTGGCGGACACGGCGCATGTAGGAGGCGAAGCGGGCCCGGTGCTCGTCGAACCCCTCACGCCATAACTCCTCGATCCCAGGATCTGCAGCGTCCGGGCGGGAACTGTCGTTGCCGCGATGCCCGGGCAGCCACCCGCCGTAGGGCAGGACACGGTCGGGGATGTACGGAATGACGCCCCTCTGCCAGGTCACCTCGATGGGGCGACACGAGGGGACGCTCCGCGTGCGCAGCAGATCAGGGACAGCGGCGGGAACGGCAGCCCAGCCTTCGTGACCGGGGCGTGGCCGTCCCTGCTCGTCCACAGGCACGGCGTGGAAGACCCCGTTGCGGTCGTAGCGGGTGACCTGCCAGCGCGCGGGCGGCAAACTCCGATCCAGCCGCCGCTCGGCGAGGTCATCACGGCGCCGGGCACGAGCGCTCAGGTGTGCGTTGAGCTCCTGGTCCTGCAGCCGCTGAAGAGTGTCCAAGGTCGGCGCGCCGGTGTGCGAGGCGAGCGTGCTCTCGCTCACCAAGGCGACAGCGTGGCGCAGATGGTACAAGGTGGTGGCGAATTCGCTCGCCTGGTTCCGCTCGCGCGTCAGGGTGAGGCTCCGGCCGTTAAGCATGCCCAGAATGTGTTCGATGTTTTCTTGCAGGTGCGTGGCGAGCAGGAGCATCTGGACTTCCCACTCCGGTGCCGGCTGACGCTCGTCATCTTCGGTCTCAGCTCCAAAGGCGTGAGCCTTGTGGCGCTGCTCGCGCGTCCCGAGAGTGTGCTCGGTGGTGATCAGGAGTTCAAGGAGAGCGGCGACGTCGGCCGTCGTGTAGCGCTGAGTGATCCATTTCAGGCTGATGACGGCCAGGGCCAGCGCGATCCGGTCGCGGTGAGGCGCCCGGGCGCGGCCATCCGGGCGGCGGCAATCATCACCGGAGGGAGCCCAGCAGGTTGGGCAGCCAAGAGAATCGAGCACACCGATCAGGGTGACGCCCAGCAGGAGGACCGACAACCCCGACGCCCGGTTCTCTACGCCAGACCTCCGTTGCCGTACCTGGCCGACGGCAATCAGAAAGTAGTCCGCGCATCAAAGGAAGCAGCTGTGGCCGTGATCCCTACACCGCACAACCTCGTCTCAAAAGGTCTCAGTAGCAATGGCGAAAAATCTAATAAATACACCCCTGGCCTGCGGTAATTCACTCCTTCGATAGACCAGGTGGGATTGCTAGTGCGGTGACCACATACGTTCGCCGGGTCGGCGACACGCTGGCTGGGGCTCCTGTCAGCCCAGGTGCTCGTTCACCCGCTGGAGCGGAATCCGGCCAGTTGCCTGGCCCGTAACCCGAGCGCGCATCCACAGTGAATGTCGGCCACGCTGGGGCCGGCCACAAGCAGCCTGACCGCTCGGTGAACCTGAGTGGTCACCGCATTACCCTGATTCCAGGACGACTCGGACGGAGGTACGGACGCAAATGAGCGAGACCGGCCCGCACATCCACGTCGACCAGAAGGTGATGCAGGCTAGCGCCGGCGGCCGCAACGCGATGGTGTTGACGTTGGGCCTCGTGCCTGACTCTCCGAGCGTCGTCACCACCGGTTGCGGCATCCAGGTGCCCTATGTGATGACCTCTCCCCGCCCGGAAAGCGTCACCTGTCTCGCCTGCAGGGAACATGCTCACCGGGAGCACCTGCGCTGGGCCGAACAGGTGGAGCGCCTGAGCCGGTGGTCCGGTGCGCCCTTCACTGGCGACCAGGCGGCCGAGGCCGCGAAATGGGCCCGCGACCTCGCGAAGAGGTTCTCCGGCTAGGGCGTGTTTTAGAAGTGGACGCTGTCCTTTGCCCCGCACCGTAATGATCTCGGTGTGGGGCGAGGGGATCTTTCTGATGAGCAGTGGGCGGTGCTGGAGCCGTTGCTGCCGGTCGCGGTGTTGGGCAGGCCGGTGGTGGACCGGCGCAGGCTGATAGACGGGATCGGCTGGCGGGTGCGGACCGGTGCTCCGTGGAGGGATCTGCCGCCGGAGTATGGGCCCTGGCAGACGGTTTATGGTCTGTTTCGCCGCTGGCAGCGCGATGGCACGTGGCCGAGGCTGCTGACCGGGCTGCAAGCCCGGGCGGATGCGGCAGGACTGATCACGTGGGAGGTCAACGTCGACTCCACGATCTGCCGGGCCCATCAGCACGCCGCGGGCGCCCGTCGCGATGGATCAGCCCAGAAGGAGCCGCCGGGCGGAATCGGAATCGGTATCGAGCCCGCCGACCACGGCCTGGGCCGGTCCCGGGGTGGCTTCACCACCAAGATTCACCTGGCCTGCGAGCAAGGCCAGCGGCCGCTGTCTTTGCTGGTCACCGCCGGACAGCGCGGCGACAGCCCACAGTTCACGGCTGTCTTGGGAGGCATTTGGGTCCCCCGTATCGGGCCGGGTCGTCCCCGAGTCCGTCCGCTGCGGGTGCGAGGCGATAAGGCGTACTCCTCTCGCGCCAACCGGTCCTACCTGCGCAGCAGGGCGATCCGGAGCACGATCCCCGAGCCGGCCGATCAGGCCGGGAACCGTAAGCGACGCGGGCGGGCCGGCGGGCGGCCTCCGGCCTTCGACCACGAGGACTACAAGGCCCGGCACGCGGTCGAGTGCGGGATCAACCGGCTCAAGCGCAACCGGGCGGTGGCCACCCGCTTTGACAAGCTCGCGGTCCGCTTCGAGGCCACCGCGCTGATTGCCGCGATCGGCGAATGGCTGTGACCCGGCAGAGCGGCCGCTTTCGCATGCCATGCTGACCGCGACCAGGTTGAGCGGGGCGAGAGGGAGAGCGTAGATGGGGGCTCAGTACTACGGCGCCGACAGTGAAAACGGCGACCGCATCGACGACCCATCCGAGGACGCGCTGTTCATGATGATCAGTGATCTGAACGACTCCGACAACACCTTCGTCGTGATCCAGCCCGATGAGGACGCCCCTGTTTGGTTCGCCTCGGTGGCTGTGCTGGGCGAAGGCGGATACGAGGTCGTCCGCCGTGACAGCACCCGAAACGAGCACCAGGTCACCACCTCGAGCAGCATCAACGACATCGCCCGCGACCTCACCGTCTGGATGGCCGCCCGCCACTTCCCCGGACGGCCAACCAGGCACATCACCGACTTCTAAAACACGCCCTAGACGGCTTTGCAGCCCATGGTGGTGTTGATGTCTCGATGTCCGATCACGAGTTGAGCGATGTGGGGCGGCATTCCGTTCATGATCGCGTCGGTGATGAACAGGCGTCTTCTACCCGCGCTCGCTGTGTGCGGTTGTGCCCGTGTTGTGATCGTCGTGGCCGCCCTTCTCGGGGCGTGTTCGTGACGATGGCTGCGGCGAGTGTCGCGATTCCTTGGTTCCGCAGTGATGGATGTCACATGCCCTCATGCTCTCGGGGGTCTCTGGCGGGCGCAGTTGGGATGAGATCACTCGCGGTTGCTGGCCTGTGCCAACGTCTGCTGCGAGCTGGAGTCGGAGCTGTTCACCAGTCCTGAAGATGGCCTCGTAGATGTGATCTTCGACTGCAGTGTCGTCGCCGACCTTGCGGCCAGCGGCATCGTCGAGAGCGTTCATCATCTCGAAGTAGGCGTTCTTGGCGTCCTGGGACAGGAACATGCCTCCGGCGTCGAAGTACCAGCGTGGAAGCGTTCGATTAGTTCCCTAAGCTCCGACTTGGTGATCTTGTCGGGCCATTGGTATCGAGGTAGAGCCCCGGTCAGTTTCCAAAGCTCCCGGTAGGACGCGATCCTCTCGACTCTGAGGAGGCCTTGCGTGAGTTGATGTCCTTTTCGTCGCTTGGGCTTGGAGAGCCCGCGGTCCACAACGGTGATGACCCGGCTGAGCTTCCAGTCCCGCTACCGGAAGAGTCGGTCGCTGGGAGTCGCCATACGGTGGGTGGAGCTGTGCTGGCTCACCCAGGTACGGATGGCGGCGATGGATTGGGCACACTCCCAACCGTCGTTATATTCCGTCACCTGGTTCTTGGCCCAGCCTGCGATGATGCCGTCAACCCGGGCCTCACCGAGGAGCTTGCCGACGTACCAGGTGTCGTTGTAATCGATCGTCCATGAGAAGGTCGCGGCAAACGCGCCGGCGTCGCGAGCTTGGGCGGCCTTCTTCAGTTCGGCACAGGTGTACCAGCTGGCCTCGGTGCAATTGCCGAACCCGCTGCGGATGTCGGAGTCGCCATAGTCCATCAACCGGCGGCCGTTCGGCAGCCCCGACCCGTGCGTGGCGTAGGTGTTCTGTACCGACGACAGTGAGCCGGTCGTGGTGATTCCCTCCAGCGGGCCGAGTCGACCCTGGAGACTCCTCCAGCCTCGCCCGCCAACATCAGGGTCGCTGCCAGCGTGGTATTCGTAAAAGCCGTAGAGGACCTGAATGCCGGCGGCGACAAGTCTCTGTGCCTTGTCGCGTAGGCCGGCCACGCTGCATGTACGGTTCTGCTGCTCGCCGCAGTAGTTGGGGTCCTTGATGTCGAGCCAGATCAGTGACAGTCGCCGACCGGCCCAAGCCTCGGAAACGATCTTATCGAAGATGCTGTCGATGCTAGGGCCGAGGCGGTTGTTCCCGGCGGTGGAGCAGTCGTGCCAGGCCCGCCACTCGTTCGGGCTCCACCAGGCGCACACATCGATCTCGATGGCGTTGGCGCCGTGCTTGATGGCAGCACTCACCCCGTCGAGGGTATTAACGCGGTGGGCGATGGCGTAGATCGGCCGCTGCCCGGCGGCCGACGCCGTCGGGACGCCGACGAAGCACGCTGCGGCGAATGCACACAGCGCGACGACAAACCCTGCCGCTCGGCGTGACGGACGACGGGATCGGCGCCGCCCAATAGCACGCTCACCACGGGCGCGGGCCGCCGCGGAGTTGGGCACGGAGATGGGCACGGCGGCCGCGGCGGCTTCGGTGAGGGCGACACCGGCAACGGCAGGGACAGCCACATGATGCTTCTTCATGCCTACCTTCCCGGTACGCGAGGGTGCACCATGGAGCAGTCAATCGCAGATCGCCGACATCGGTCAATAATTATTAGGAAACTTTATTGTTTGATTCGGGACAGTGGCGAAGCGCCCTCCGTTTCTGAATGCAGTAACTGTTCATTCCTGAAGGAGCGGGGCCGGTCAAGTCTCCGGGCCGGGGAGCTGTGGCCGTTTTTCCCGGGCAGGTGCGGGCAGGCGCCATCGAGGGGTCGGGGTCAAAGCTCGACCGTAGTCCGACCCGTCAGGGCTTGGCCTTGACGCCGACTTCGGGTGGCGCAGACTTGTGTGCCGGGACGCTTAGGTGCCAGCGCAGCAGGTCGTGGGGCAGATAGTCCCATTGAACGCTGGTCCGGCCCTGGTAGAGGATCGCGTTCACGATCTCGCGCATCGCATAGTTGCCCTGATGGCCGCTGACGGAGCGGTACGCGGCCTTCCACGCCGTGATCACCGGCTCGATCAACGCCCACTGCTCGTCGGATAAGTCGCTCGGGTACGGCTTGCGCTCGCTCACGCGGCCATCCCAACACATCCGAACCCGCCGACAGGCTGTAACTCTACAAATCCGTCCGATCACACTACGACATCATGGACATCAGCTCGCGGAACGCCCTCTGAGGTCCTTGTCATAGTCCTGCTCGAGTTGGCGACGAAGCGTCCACCGTGCGGTGAACCAGGTGAGGACGCCGCCAGCGATGGATCCAATTCGGCCCAGACGGGTCGGTGGCAGGGGTGGTGGGTGGCTTGCGGGCAGCGGGCGGAGTCACGCATCCCGACGAGGGGTTTGTCGGCGGTCGGGGTTCCGGCGAGTTTCAGGCAGAGCGCGCGGGAGGGGTCGGTGAACCAGCAGTAGTTCGCAGAGCCGAGGTGCAGGACGCGGTCGGCGCGGCCAGCGCGGCATACACGCTGCCATGTCCGCGTCGGTGCAGAGGTTTTAGGGACAGGTGCGGCAACGAGAGCACCGGCCCGGCCAGTACGGCATCGGTGACCTCGAGCAATGCATCCGGGCGACGGGTGAAGCAACCGATCAGCTGCTGGCGGAACACCGCCAGGCGGGCCACCCCTTGGCGAGCTGGGCCTGGTAGGAGCACACTCGAAATGACGGCCACCACACCTCCGGACACTTGGTCGTACTCGGAGCATCGCGCGGTGGCCGTTCTACGTGAGAACCACTCGTCACCGGGTTGAAAGCGAAGCTTAGAGCCCAGCGCACTTCGCCAGCCCGCCCGGGGCACTGCTCCCGCAGTCCCTCGAAGTCACAGACTCAAGATCGCGTCCCATGGTCGGTACTTGCATCCCTGCTGGACCTGACGCTGCCAAGAGCGAGCGGCACCAAGCACCCGCAAAGGGCTCCGGGCGACCCCCGGAGGCTCGACTCCTCAAAGTCACTGCTACCGTCTTATGAAAATGGTTCCCGTTATCGGAGTGTTTCGTGGGTTCGTCCCCCGCCCCTCAGCGCCCGGACCTCGGCGTGCGCTTCCCCTCTCCCCCACCTGCTTCCATGAAGGAAATCCCTCGGCCATGGGCGCGAGCGCTGCCGACGCCCATGGCCGTCGTCCTGCTGGTCAGCGCGCTCGCGGCCTCGATGCTGCTGGCGATCGGGCTGGGCGCCGCAGCCGTGCCGCCCGGTGAGACGCTCCGCTACCTGTGGGCGGCACTCACCGGAGGGCGGATCACCGCCGAGGAGGTGACGTCCTACCAGATCATCTGGCAGGTACGAACTCCGCGTGTGCTCCTGGCGGCTACGGTCGGGGCCGGGCTCAGCGCGGTAGGCGTGGCCATCCAGGCCATGGTTCGCAACGCGCTGGCCGACCCGTTCGTCCTGGGAGTGTCCTCGGGGGCCTCGGCGGGCGCGGTGCTGGTCACCGTCTCCGGCTCCCTCGCCGTGCTGGGGATTTACGCGGTCTCGGCCGGTGCCTTCCTCGGGGCGCTGCTCGTCTCAACTCTCGTCTACCTGGCCTCACACGGCAGCGGAGGCCTGACGCCGCTGCGGCTGGTGCTGACCGGGGTGGCGATGGCGTTCGGCTTCCAGGCCGTGATGAGCGTGATCGTGTACTTCGCGCCGGACGGTGAGGCCGCCGGCATGGTGCTGTTCTGGTCGATGGGCGGTTTCGGGGCGGCGACGTGGGGAGCCTTGCCCCTCGTGACCGCGGCCGTGGCCGTCTCACTCGTCGTCCTGCGCAGACTCGGCCGAGGCCTGGACGTGCTCGCGCTGGGCGACGAGACCTCCGCGAGCCTCGGGGTGGACGCCCGCCGCCTCCGCCGGGGACTGTTCGTGCTGACCTCTCTGGCCACGGGGGCGATGGTCGCGGTCAGCGGTGCCATCGGGTTCGTCGGGCTGGTGATGCCGCACGTGGTCCGCCTGTGGGCGGGTGCGGCGCACGCGCGCGTGCTGGTGATCGCTCCCCTGGCCGGTGCGATCTTCATGGTCTGGGCCGATCTGCTGGCCCGCACCATGGTCGCCCCCCGGGAGCTTCCCATCGGTGCGATCACCGCGCTGGTGGGCGTCCCGGTGTTCCTCGTCCTGCTGCGTCGCCGCGGCCACCTGTTCGGAGGGCGCTGACGATGACGCTCGTGCTCGATGAGATCTCGGTCTCCGTCGACGGGACCGCCCTGCTACGCGACCTGGCGCTCACCGTTGGCCCCCGGCAGGTCGTCGGCCTGATCGGCCCGAACGGCTCGGGCAAGAGCACCGCGCTGCGATGCGTGTACCGGACGCTGCGACCGACCGGCGGCGTGGTACGGATCGACGGCAGGGACCTGGACCGGATCCCCTTACGGGAGAGCGCCCGGATGATCGCCGCCCTCACCCAGGAGGGGGGATCCGACCTCGACTTCACCGTCGAGGAGACCGTCGCGCTCGGCCGTACCCCGCACCTGCATGGCAACCAGGCGCTCAGCGCGCGTGAGCGCGAGCTGTGCCACCGGGCCATGGCGCGGATGGAGGTCTCGCACCTGGCCGATCGCGGCGTGCTGTCGCTGTCAGGCGGCGAACGCCAGCGAGTCCTGGTGGCTCGCGCGCTCGTGCAGGAGCCTCAGGTGCTGATCCTGGACGAGCCGACCAACCACCTCGACCTGCACCACCAGCTCCGGTTGCTGTCGATGCTCAAGGGCTCCGGCCTCAGCGTGCTGGTCACCCTGCACGACCTCAACCTCGCCGCTTCCGCGTGCGACCGGCTGGCGGTGCTGTTCCAAGGGAGCCTCGTGGCCTGCGGGCCTCCCGCCGAGGTCCTCAGCGGGGCACTCCTGCGCGACGTCTTCGGCGTCGCGGCGACCGTCGTCCCCCATCCCCTCACCGGCGTCCCCCAGGTGCTCTACGACCTGGGCTCGGCCGAACCCTCGAAAGGAAAATCCGCGTGACCACGCGCTCCCCGCTGGCATCTCGCCCGCTGCGCTCCACCGTCCCCCTCCTGATGGGCGTCCTCCTGCTGACCGGCTGCGGGGCCCAGGTGGAAGGCACCGCGGCCGACCGAAAGGTGACGGTCAACCGGTGCGGCCAGCCGGTCGAGTACACCACTCCGCGCCGTGCCGTCGTCTACGAGGGCGGCAGCGCGGACAAGATGTTCGCCCTCGGGCTCACCGACCACGTCCACGGCTACGTCATGCCACCCGCCAACCCGCCCGTCACTACCTCGCCCTGGGCGGCCGAGTACGCCAAGGTGAAGTTCCTCAGCGACGACCTGCTCAACCGCGAACTGGTCGTCGAGGCCAAGGCCGACTTCGTGGTCGCCGGATGGCGCTCGGGCTTCAGCGACCAGCGCGGCATCACCCCGGCCATCCTGGACGGCCTGAAGATCCAGAGTTTCATGCACACCGAATCCTGCTTCAACTACCCCGGCCATCCGGAGCGGGTGACACCGTTCGAAGGCCTCTACACCGACCTGGAGCGCCTCGGGAAGATCTTCAGTGTCGAGGATCGGGCCGCCTCCCTGGTCGAGGGGTATCGCAAGCGCGTCGAGGCGGTGCAGGCTCAGGCCTCCAAGGGTGAGCAGGTCCCCGTCTTCCTGTATGACTCGGGCACCGACAAGCCCTTCACCGCCGGTAGCCAGGTGCCGCCCAACGACATCATCCGCTTCTCCGGCGGCCGCAACGTCTTCGCCGACCTCGACGCCCGGTGGGGCGAGGTGACCTGGGAGGCCGTCGTGAAGGCGAAGCCGGAGGTCATCATCATCCTCGACTACGCGGACAAACCCGCCCAGGAGAAGATCAAGTTCCTGAAGGAGTTCCCCGCCACCAGCAAGCTGCCCGCCGTCGTCAACGACCGCTTCTTCATCCTTGACTACAACGAGGGCATCAGCGGGCCGCGCAATATCGACGGCCTGGAGAAGTTCGCCACCTACCTGCGTGAGCTGAACAAGTGATTCCTCACGGCCAGAAGGGTGAGGCCCGGTGAGCGCACCGGCGACCGCGTCCCCGAAAGGCCGGCCGATCTCACGCGAGCCGTCGTTTTTGCGCCTGTGGTCGGCCACCACCGCCTCCGGTCTGGCGACCTGGGCGCTGCCGTTCGTCCTTGGCCTCGCGGTGCTGAACCACGCTCTGAGCGCCACCGGGCTCGGTGTCGTTCTGGCCGCCCGCACCGTGGGTTTCCTTCTCGCGGTGCCCGTCGCCGGGGTCCTGGCCGACCGGTACTCGCGGCGGGCCGTCGTGCTGTGGGCGGGGCTGGCCTCGGCCCTGGCCACCCCGCTCATCGCGCTGGGCCTGGGTCGCTCGGTCCTGCTCATGAGCGCCGCGGCGGCGGTCGTCGGCGCCGGCCAGGGGGCGTGCAGGCCCGCCTTCCAGGCGCTGACCGCCGAAGTCGTCGATGCCGGACGACGCCGGCAGGCCAACGCCGCGATCACTTTGGCCGTCCGCGTCACGACCCTGGTCGCGCCGGCGGCGACCGCACTGCTGGCGACCGTACTGAGCACCTGGACACTGATCGTCAGCACCGGCCTGCTCTGGCTCGCGGCCGCGCTCCTGCCCCCGCCCGGACGAAGGACGCCCGCTGCCGAGCAGCCGGGGACGGCACTGCTGGCGGAGTTCGGTGAAGGAGTGCGCGAGGCTCGGCGGCATCCGTGGTTCCTCGCCGGTCTCGCCGCCTTGGCCGCCGTCATCTTCACCGGTTACTCCGCCACGGCGGTGGCTCTGCCGCTGGTGGGCCGGGACCGCTACGGGACCGAGGCGGTACTGGCCGGAGCACTCACCGCTTACACCCTCGGCGCGCTCGCCGGGGCCGCGCTCATGGCGCGCTGGCAGCCGCGCGCGCAGGGCTGGACGGCGCTGGCGGGTCTGGCGCTGTATGGCTTCGCCCCGCTCAGCCTGCTGCTGCCGGTGCACCCCGCGGTGGTGTTCGTCGCCTACGCGATCGCCGGGCTGGGGATCGAGCTGTTCAACGTGCCGTGGTTCACCGCCACGCAGCGCGAGGTGGACCCGCGCCTGCTGGCACGGGTGTCCTCGCTTGACTTCCTCGTCTCCTACGGTCTGGCCCCCATCGGCCTGGCGTTCCTGGCCCCCGCCGTGGACGCCTTCGGCTGGCGGCCGGTACTGGCGGTCTGCGCGATCGTCTGCTTCCTGGCTCCCGCGGCGGCGGCCCTGACCCCGGGCAGCCGTGGCTTCTCGGCCGCACCGGGTGAAGCCACCGGCGAGGCGACGAGTCGCCTCGCCGGCACGCCGTGACTCCGCGGACGGGCGTGACAGCCGCCGGACGGATGCCGCGGCTACCTCAGGCGCATCGGCGGATGGCGCGCATGGGAGGCATTCAACTGCCCCTCTGAAGGCGGCCCGGAGAACCTGCTTCCCCCACGGGTCCGCACCCCCGGCAGACCATGTAGATGGTGAAGGAGATGGTGGTGACGTACGGGCTGATCGGGATGCTGCTGCCCAGTGCCAGCAGGATGCCGCCCAGCATCGAGGTGAGGGCGAACGCGACGCTGAGCAGCGTGACCGTGCCCGGTGAGGCGCTGACCCGCATGGCCGCCGCGGCGGGGGTGACGAGCAGGGCGAGCACCAGCAGTGCCCCCACGACCTGGATGGAAACGGCCACTGACAGGCCAAGGAGGATCATGAACAGGAAGGACAAGGCCCGGACGGGAACGCCTCTGGCGGTGGCGACGTCGGGATCCAGACTGGCGAACGTGAGAGGCCGCCAGAGCACGCAGAGCCCCATCAAGACCACCACGCAGGTGCTGATCAGCCAGGTCATCTGCACCGTGTCGACCGCGACGATCTGACCGGTCAACAGCCCGAACTTGTTCGCCGCCCGGCCCTTGTACAGGGCCAGGAACAGCACCCCCAGACCGAGACCGAACGGCATCAGCACCCCGATGATCGAGTTGCGGTCCCGGGCGCGTACCCCCAGAGCGCCGATGATGAGCGCCGCGACGATCGAGCCTGCCAGGGAGCCCGCGGCGACGTTCACCCCGAACAGCAGTGCTGCGGAGGCGCCGTGCACGGCGAAGGCGAGATCACGCATCATGACGAAGGTGCCGATGATGCCGCCCACCAGGCCCAGCATCGCTCCCGCGATGAGAGAGTTACGAACCAGGAACAGCAGTTCGCCGCAGTTGTCGTAGTTGAAGATCTGCTGCCAGATGTCGCCGGTCATGCTGGAGGTTCTCCGCCGTGGTCGTGGGAGCCGGGGGCGCCGACGACCACGAATCTGCCGCGGACCCGAAGCACCTCCACTGGGCTTTCGTACAGGTCGGACAGTGTCTGGGAGGTCATGACCTCCTCGGGTGGGCCGATAAGGAACCGTCCTCCGGCGAGGTAGAGCACCCGGTCGACCATCTTCAGGATCGGGTTGATCTCATGCGTGACGAACACCACCGAGGTGGTGTGGGAACGTCGTCGCGCGTCCGCCAGACCGGCCACCACCTGCTGGTGGTGCAGATCCAACGACAGCAAAGGCTCGTCACAGAGCAAAAGGGCCGGGTCGGTGGCGAGGGCTTGAGCGACGCGTAGCCGTTGCTGCTCACCACCCGACAACAAAGCAAGCGGAACGTCGGCGAACGCCGTCGCGCCCACGGCCTCCAAGAGCTCCTCCACTCGCCGCCTCGAGCACCGTCCGAAGGAGAAACCCCAGCGGTGCCCGTCCACGCCGAGCCGGACCAGATCACGTCCCCGCAGCGGGGTCTGCGCGGCGACGGCCCGCTGCTGCGGGATGTTCCGATCAGGTCACTCCCCCGGCGGGCCGGCCGTCCGCCCACCGTCAAAGTGCCCACCGGCAGCGCCTGTTGACCGAGCAGGACGCGCAGGAAGCTGGTCTTACCCGATCCGTTCGGTCCCAGGACGGCGACGAACTCGCCACGTCGCAAGTCCAGATCCAGGTCTTGCCACAGAACCCGATCGCCGTAAGCGAGTCCCGCGCCGGCCAGGCTCAGCATGACGTCGCCGTCGCCGGCCGCTTCCTCGCGACGCGAAACCGCGACGTCAACGGGATCGGTCATGTCGCGAGAGCGGCTTGGAGGGCGTCAAGGTTGGCGGTCATCCAGCCGATGTAGTCCTTGCCCTCGGGCAGGGTCTCGGTGAGCGTCACCACCGGGATGCCGTTGTCGTCGGCCGCTTTCTTGAGCTGCTCGGTCTGCGGCCCGCTCGTCTGCTCGTTGTAGATCAGGACTTCGACCTTCTTGTCGCTGAGCAGGGCGAGCGTTTCCCGCAGGACCGCGGGAGAGACGTCGTCGCCTTCCTCGACGACCTCGCTGAACTCCTTGGGGGTGAGGTTCTTCAATCCTGCGGCGTCCAGGACGTACAGCGGGACGGGCTCGGTGATGGCCACGGCGGCACCGCCCGCATCAGTGGCGATCTTCGTGGTCGATCAGAGGCTGGAGTTTGTTCTTGAAGGCGTCTGCGTTGGCGGTGGTGGCCGCCGAGGCGGGGTCGGCCTTGGTCAGAGCTGCGGAGATCCGGTCGGTGATCTTGGCGACCGAGGGGAAGTCGTACCAGATGTGTTCGTTGAGTTCGCCGTCGGCGGGTGCCGTCCTGCCGGAGACGGCAACAACGTTGATGATCTCTGCGGAGGAGTTGCCGCTGGATTTGATCATGGTGTCGACGAAGTCGTCGTACCCGCCACCGTTCGCGACGACGACCTTGGCCTTGGACAGCGCGAGCTGGTTCTGGGTGTTGGCCTCGTAGGAATGCGGGTCCTGTGCTGGATCGGAGATGATCGAGGTCACTGCGCCCTTGTCGCCGCCGACCTGTTTGACGATGTCGCCGTAGACATTGGTGGAGGCCACCACGGTGATGGGCGCGGAAGGCGGCAGGGGTGCGGTCGCCGAGGAGGCGGGCTGTGATGCGGGTGAGGATGGCGCGCCGCATCCGGCCATCAGCAGCGCCAAGGCGCAGAGAGCGGCAGAGCGCATCAGGTGCATTCCGGACCTTCCTAGATCAATAACGATTTTCATTTCAATATGGTGCCTCGGCGGACAACCCTGTAGAAAGTGAAAACCATTGTCAAGCCGAAGTGATGACCGACATGTCAGAGCCACCCCGGTGGCACACCCGGCTCCGCGCGGTCGGCATCCGGGCAACACGAAAACGCGTGCTGGTGCTGGAGGTGCTGGACGCTGAAGACGGACCGGCCACCGCCCGAAAGCTGCACACCGGACTCCTGGCGCGAGACAAGGCGATCGGCCTGACAACCGTCTACCGAACCCTGTCCTCCCTCGTGGACGCGGGTCTCGCACACGCCTTCACCCAGGCGGGCGAAACCACCTACCGGCTCTGCGGCCCCGCCCGGCACCACCACCTGATCTGTCGCGTCTGCGGACTCGTCACAGAACAAGGGGCAGAGGAACGAGCGGACGGCTTCCAGGTCGAGGAGGTGTACGGCATCTGCGGCAACTGCATGACATGAGCCGGCCGCCGACCTCTTAGTGCCACACGGACCACAGTGGGCAAGGGTCATGGTGTTCGTCGCGCTCACTTGGCCGGTGGCGTCGCGTTCTTGCACCGGTGGAAGACCGAAGCGCCTCCATCTCCTCGTTCGGGTGCGGGGTCATCCACCGGCGATGCCGCTCTAACACGGTCAGGATGGCGACGCCCATCGCGCGCATCCGTCGAGGTCTTCGTCATCCTTGGACGCTCAACACCGCCAAGCAGGTCGACGAGCTCGGCGGGTGCGTGTCCAAGGCCCTGCCCCTTGTGTCCGCGGGAGAAGTGGACGAGTCCGGCACCGGACCGCTCGGCGAGGAGGGCCGCAGGACGGTTCACCGTACGAGTCCGCTTCGCCCGCGGGTGTCACCCGGCCCGCCCTCAGCCCTGCCTGCGTCTGCGCCTGTGACCACAGCCCCCGGCTCCAGTGCGCCGCCCCGGCCGCGAGGGATCATGACGCCCTGGCGATGCAGCGGGAGGCCGGCAGGCGCGGTGCGACCTCTGCGACCTCCCGAGTCCCGGCCCAATGGCTTCGTGGATGTCCTGCGTCGTTGGGCCGGAAGAGCCCTCAGGCGGGCTTGATGTGACGGTGCGGCCGAGGACCTCGCCGGACCGGCGACAGCGGGATCCTGCCGGCTGTTCGCAAGGTGGTGGACAACGAGCGGGACCCCGAAAGTATAAATATGGTTATCATTTCCACTAGTTTGTATCGAACGCCGGCATCGTCCGCGGTCAGACCGACCGCGCGACCGCCGTTCCTCCTGCTTCCCGTGATCGAGGGCAGCGGCTGACAGCTTCACCCACGGAAGGGAGGACGCCTTGGCAATCACCCCAGGGCCGCTCGGAACCGGTCGTAAGCGGTCCGGCACAGAGGTGACCGTGAACACAGACATCTGTGTCGGCGCCGGACAGTGTGTGCTCGCCACTCCCGAGGTCTTCGACCAGGGCCCCGACGGGCTGGTGGTCCTTCTCGCCAGGACTCCCCCGCCCTGGCTGCGCACCGCTGTGCAAGAAGCCGCGCGTCAGTGCCCGTCCGGCGCCGTCACCGTCGGCGACGACACCGCCCGCTGAGCAGACAGGCCCGGCGGCTGTCCCACGATTCCCCACACCGTTTCCCGCCTTTCCCCACCATCCGGTCAGAGCTGCCGAGACACCACGCGTCCGCTTCACAAGCAGGCCCGCCTCCATCCGGACGCTCACCACCGCAGCACCCTCACATCAAGGAGAACCATGTCCCGCCCATTGGACCGCCGCCGCTTCCTGCGCCAGGGAGCCCTGACCGCCGTGGCTCTGGCCGCCGGGCCCAGTTTGATCACCGCATGCTCCGCTGATGGTTCCACCGCGTCACCGAAGGCCGCTGCGGCTTCCGGGACACCCCGGACCGGGGGCACGCTCCGGGCGGCCTTCGTCGGTGGCGGCGCGTCCGAGACCCTCGACTTCTTCAACGGCCCCACCCCGATGGACCTGGTACGGGCCCGCGCCTGGCACGCCACCTTGGGCAATCTCGACCCCGCCGCCGAGGACGGCGTCCGCTACGGGGTTCTCGACGGCATCGACGTGTCCGAGGACCTGTCCACGTACACCCTGCGCCTTCGCCGCGACGTCCGCTTCACCGATGGCTCCACGCTGACCTCGGCCGACGTCCTGCACTCCCTGGCGACCCTGGCGGCGGGCAGCACGCTGCCGGTGTATCGGATGGCCTCGCTCAACTTCGACCTCGCCCGCGCGAAGGCGGACGGCGACCTCAAGGTGATCCTGCCGACCGTCCGTCCGATCGCCGACGGTCGCCTGATCCTGTGCCAGGGCAACTTCCTCGTCGTCAAGGATGGAACGAAGCAGTTCTCCATCGGCATGCCGACGTGCGGCCCGTTCACGCTCACCGAGTTCACCGCAGGGCAGGGAGCCGCCTTCACCCGCAACGACGACTACTACGGCGCCGCCCTGGGACAGGGGCCTCGTCTCGCCGGGCTGGAACTGCGCTCGATCGCCGACTCCGACGCCCGGGCCGGTGCGCTGACCAGCGGCGAGGTCGACTTCGCGCACGACCTCTCCCCCGTCACCGCTCGCACGCTGTCCGCCAACGAGAAGTTCGACCTCGTCCCCTCCAAGAGCCCTTACCTGGTCGGTCTGTCCTTCCGGATGAACATGAACGTCAAGCCGTTCGACGACGAACGGGTGCGCGAGGCGTTCAAGCTCGCCGCCGACCGCGAGGCCATGGTGAGGACGGTGTTCTACGGCAACGCCACCGTGGGCAACGACCTGCCCTCGATGGGCTTTCCCGACTACGTGGAGGGGCTCGCGCAGCGGGCGCACGACCCGGACAAGGCCCGTTCCCTGCTCAAGGCCGCCGGCGCCGAGGGGATGGAGATCGTGCTGACGACGGGGCCGGAGACTCCGGGCATGGTGGAGGTGGCGACCCTGTACGTCGAGGACCTGAAGAAGATCGGGGTGAAGGCCTCCCTCAAGGAGCTGCCCGCCGGGCAGCTCTTCGCCGACTTCGCCGCCTACACCGAGCTGCCGCTGACCGCCTCGTATCAGGTGCCGGTCCCGGCCCTGTCGACCTACCAGATCGGCACGGCCGGTGGCGCGCCGTCGGCGTTCGGCTGGAAGCGCCCCGACGTCGACAAGCTCGTCTCCGCCTCCCGCGCGCAGAGCGATCCCGCGGAGGCCAAGAGGATCGGAACCGAGGCGCAGAGGAAGCAGTGGGAGGACGGGAACACGGTGCTTCCGGTGTTCAAGCCCTACGTCAACGCCCAGGCGAAGGGGGTCACCGGCATCCAGGACGACCTTTTCGAGCAGTTCCCCGGTTTTTCCCGGGCAACCCTGACGTGAGCTGGGCGGTCTTCGTCGGCCGCCGACTCGTCGGCGCGGCCGTGCTGCTCGTCCTGCTGTCGGGCGCGGTGTTCGCCGCCACCGCCGTGCTGCCGGGAGACGCGGTCAGCGCGGTGGCGGGCATCGACGCCTCCGCGGCGGAACGCGCCCGGGTCCGGGCCGCCCTCGGTCTGGACCGGCCGGTGGCCGAACGATATGCCCGATGGGCGCTCGGCGCGGCCCGCGGAGACCTGGGCACCGGATTCGTCGGGCATCGGCCGGTCGTGGAGGTGCTGGGGGCCCGGCTTCCCAACAGCCTGCTGCTGGCCGGCCTGACCCTCGCCCTCACCGTTCCGCTCGCGGTGCTGCTCGGCCTGTCATCCGGGCTTCGGGCGGGCGGTACCGCCGACCGTCTGGTCTCCTCCCTCGCCCAGGTCGCGGCGGGGGTACCGGAGTTCGTGTCGGCGGCACTGCTGATCGCCGTGCTGTCGGTGTGGCTGGACCTGCTGCCGCGGGTCTCCCTGGTGCCGCTGGGCGGTACCCCGCTGGAGGCCCCGCAGGGCCTGGTGCTGCCCGTGCTCACCCTCACTGCGGTGGCCCTGGCCACGGCCACCCGGCTGATCCGCGCCTCGGCGGCGGACGTGGCGGCCTCCCTGTATGTGGAGACGGCCCGGCTCAACGGGGTGCGTGGTCTGCGCCTGGCCTTGCGTCATGTGCTGCCCAACGCCGTCGGTCCCGCTGTGCAGGCCCTCACGCTCATCACCGGGGTGCTGGTCGGCGGGGCCGTGGTCGTGGAGAGCGTCTTCGACTATCCCGGAATCGGCCGCGAGCTCCAACAGGCCGTCGCGGCCAGGGACATCCCGATGGTGCAGGGCATCGCCACGGCCCTGGCCGCGGTGATGCTGCTGATCCTGCTGCTGGGCGACGTGTGTGGGCGGCTGCTCGATCCGGTGGGCGGGGATCGGCGATGACGGGTGTCCTGATGCGGGAGGGACGGTTCGGGGCGGGCGGCGGCGCGCTGCGACCGCGCCGCCGATGGCTGCCGCTGCTCGCCGGGGCATGGGCGTTGTTCGTGATCACAGTCGGGTTGTGCGGGCCGCTGCTCGCTGCGTACAGCCCGACCGAGCAGCTGGGGATGCCCTTTCAGCCACCGGACGGCGTTCACCGGCTGGGTACCGACGTCCTGGGCCGGGACGTGCTGAGCCGGGTGCTGTGGGGCGGACAGATGATCGTCCTGACCGGGCTCGGTGCGACGCTGGTCGCCGGGGCCGCGGGGATGGCCGCGGGCGTGCTGACCGGGCTCGCGCCCCGCCGCGTCGGCGATCTCGTGCTATGGCTCGTGGACGCTCTGGCGGTGCTTCCCGCGCTGTTGCTCATCCTCGTGCTGGCGGCCGGTTTCCCCGGCAGCGATCTGGCGGTCGTGGCCGCCGTCGCCCTGGCCACCGCCCCGTTCTCGGTACGTGTGCTGCGCGCGGCCACCCGGCAGGTCGTCGTCACCGGCTACGCCGAGGCCGCCTACGCCCGCGGCGACAGCAGGTGGGCCGTACTGCGCCACGACATCCTGCCCAACATCGCCGGACCGGCACTGGCGGACACGGCCCTGCGGCTGGTCGCGTCCATCCACCTCACCGCCACCGCCGGCTTCCTCGGTCTCGGCCGCAGCGCGCCGGCCCCGAACTGGGGACGCATGATCAACGAGAACATACCCGGCGCCTCCCTGACGGTCGCGCCTTTTCTGGCGCCCACCCTGCTGATCGTGCTGCTCTCGGTCTGCGTCGGGCTGCTGGCCGACTGGTTCGCCGATATGGCATCCGGGGAGCAGCGATGACCGTCGCGGGTGGTGAGGAACTGCTCCGCGTCACGGGGCTGACGCTGGGGGCGGTCGGCGGCGGTCTCCCCGTCCTGCGGGAGGCGACGCTGTCTCTTGCCTGCGGGCGGGTGCTGGGGGTGGTCGGACGGTCCGGCTCCGGCAAGAGCAGCCTGGCGCTGAGCCTGCTCGGCCACGTGCGTCCCGGCCTGGAACGGCGTTCCGGCGCGGTGCGGGTGACCGGCCTCGACCCGTTCGACCGGGCGGGAGCTCGCCGGTTGCGCGGCCGGGTGGTGTCGTTCATGGGACAGGATCCGGCGGCCTCCCTCAACCCCGCGCTGCGGATCGGGACCCAGGTCGCCGAGGCGGTACGGCTGCGCTCGCCCAGACGCTCCGACGTCGCCGGGCAGGTCCGATCGCTGCTGTCGTCGGTGCGGCTGCCGACCGACAGGGCGTTCCTGCGGCGCCGTCCTCATCAGGTCTCCGGCGGGCAGGCGCAGCGGGTGGCCCTCGCCGTCGCCCTGGCGGGCAGTCCGCGGCTGCTGGTCCTGGACGAGCCGACGGGCAGCCTGGACACCGTGCTGGCCCACCAGATGCGTGAACTGCTGAGCGAACTGGTGCGAGACGATGAGCGCGCGGCGGTGCTGGTCAGTCACGACCCGGACTGGGTCGCGGCGCTGGCGGACGAGGCGATCCGGCTGGAGGACGGGCGGATCTCCGCCTCCGGATCTCCGCAGGCGGTACTGCGTCCGCAGGCGGTACTGCGCAAGCCGCACGCCACCGCGCCCGCCGCCCGTGGGAACGGCGACGCTGCCCAGACGGACGCTGCCCGGACGACCGGCGCCGGAAACCGGGGCGAGCTGCAGATATGCGACCTGTCGGCCGCGCACGGCCGCAGCATCGTCCTGCACGGGGTCTCGCTGACCGTCCCCGCCGGTACGTGCACGGCCGTGGTGGGGCCGTCCGGTTCCGGCAAGACCACCCTCGCCCGCTGCCTGGTCGGCCTGCACCGCGCGGCGCGAGGTACGGCCGGCTGGAGGGACGAACCCGACGGGCCGCCTGTCGCCCCGGGACGCGGCCGTGCGGTGCAGCTGGTGGCCCAGGACTCCCGCGGGGCCCTCAATCCGCGCGAGTCGGTGCGCACCGCGCTGACGCGACCGCTGACCGGCCTGCGAGGAATGTCGGCCGCCGAGGCCGCCGCCGAGGCCGGCCGGTTGCTCGGGCTGGTCGGCCTGGCACCGGCGATGCTGTCACGCCGGCCAGGGGAGTTGTCCGGTGGTGAGCGCCAGCGGGTCAACCTGGCGCGAGCCCTGGCCGGTGCGCCGCGGGTGCTGGTCTGTGACGAGATCACCTCGGCGCTGGACCCGGAGGTCGGGGCCGGCGTCCTGGAGTTGCTGGCCTCGCTGCGCCGGACGCTGGAGCTGACAGTAGTGCTGGTGACCCACAACCTGACCGAGGCGGCGCGGTACGCGGATCAGGTCGTCGTCCTGGACGGCGGGCGGGTGGTCGAGTCGGGCCCACCGTGCCGGGTGTTCGCCCGGCCGCGGCACCCGGTGACCCGGGAACTGGTCAGCTGCTCCCCCATGGGGCCGACGCGAAACCCGGAGTAGGCGCGTGAGGGGAAGGAGACAGGGCCGCCCTCTTCCCCTCACGGCCGTGTCATGCCGGTGAGAGCGTTCCGGCCAAAACCTTCTTGTCGATCTTTCCGACCGCGGTCAGCGGCATGACCGCGATTCCCACCACCTGGTCGGGTGCCTTGTACTGCGCCAGCCCTCGTTCTCTGAGGAAGAGGGCCAGCTCCCGCGTCCCCGGAATCGGCCCGGCACAGACCAGGAACGCCACCGACCGCTCGCCCCACTTCTCGTCGGGGACGCCCACCAGTGCCGCCTGCGTGATCAGCGGGTGGGTGAGCAGGTGCTCCTCCACCTCGGGTGCCGCGATCTTCTCACCACCGCGGTTGATCTGGTCCTTGATCCGCCCGACGACGACCAGATGGCCCGAGGGAAGCCGGCGTACGACGTCCCCGCTGCGGTAGAAGCCATCGGGGGTGAAGGCGACGCGGTTGTGCTCCTGGGCGCGGTAGTAGCCGCGCAGGGTGTAGGGGCCCCGGGTGAGCAGTTCGCCGGGAAGACCGTCGGCGACGGGCCGGTCGTCGGGGCCGACGATGAGGACTTCGTCGTCCGGGGAGATCGGGCGCCCCTGGGAGGTGCAGATGAGATCCTCTGGGTCGTCCAGCCGGGTGAGGCTGATCAATCCCTCGGCCATGCCGAAGACCTGCTGAACCGTCACGCCCAGGGCGGGGCCGAGCCTGCGGGCCACGTCGTCGGCAAGCCGCGCTCCCCCGACCTGGAACACCTTGAGGCTGCCGAGGTCCGCCGCGCCGCGGGCACCTTCCTCCATCCAGTACGGGACCAGGGGCGGGCTGAGCGAGGTGATGGTCACGCGCTCGCGCTCGATCAGCGTGAACGCGGTCTGCGGGCTCGGATCGGGCGACACGACGACGGTGCCGCCCGCGGCCAAGGTGCCCAGCACGCCGGGGCAGGCGAAGGTGAAGTTGAAGGCGATCGGCAGGACCGCGAGATAGACGGAGTGCTCGTCGAGCCCGCAGATCTCGGCGGCGGCGCGGGCGTTGTAGGCGTAGTCGTCGTGGGTGCGCGGGATGAGTTTGGGCAGGCCGGTGGTGCCGCCGGAGTGCAGCAGCAGGGCCAGGTCGGCGGCGTCGGGATCCTCCCGGCCGGTCGCCAGGGGTGCGGCCTCGGTCCTGAGGTCCTCGAAACGCGTGAAATCCCGGTGCGCGCCGGGGTCGCCGAGCACCACCACGTGACGCAGCGTGCCGCTTCCCGCCTGGTCGGTGAGGATGTGGCGCAACAGCCCGCGGTGGTCGAAGCGGGCGTGCCGGTCGGGGATGACGCAGGCCACCGCGCCCGAGATGCGAACCAGGTGGTCGATCTCGGCGCGGCGGTGGCCCGGCATGGCGTGGACGGGCACCGCGCCGAGGCGCTGAAGGGCGAACCAGAGCTGGACGAACTCCGCGCAGTTGGGCAGCTGGACCACGACACGGTCGCCCTTGCGCAAGCCCAGCCGCCGCAGTCCGCGCGCGAGCAGGTCCGCTTCGGCGTCCAGGTCGGCGTAGGTCCAGCGGCGGTCGCCGTCGACGAGCGCGGTTCGCCGCGGGTGCCGCGCGGCCCAGTCACGTAGGTGCGCGCCGAACGTCCGGCCACTCCAGTAGCCGGCGCGGCGGTAACGCTCCGCGTCGGCACGCGGCCAGACCGGATGGGCCTGGGGCTGGGTCATGGCGATCTCCTCCGTCGTCTCCCGCTGGGAGTGGCATCTGCCGCATCCGTCCGTTTAGGATGCACGGACAGAAATGATAATCATTTCTACTATATTGCTTCATCGCCACGCCCTTCACTGACGCGACGCCGCGGGCAAGCACCACGAACATCCGAGAGCCCACACCGGAGGGAAACCCACCCTTGAGTGACGAACACTCCGTCCCAGACCAGACGTCGCCCCTGCTGCAGCCGCCTTCACAAGCACCGGCGTTCGCGCCGGACGACGTGCGCGAGGTGGTCGCTCAGGCGCTGGGGATACCGGCGGACGAGATCGACCAGGAGCGTGACCTGTTCGAGCTCGGTCTCGACTCCCTCACCGTGATGAAACTCGCCGGCCAGTGGCGCCGCCACGGTGTCGCCGTCACCTTCCAAGACCTGGTCCAAGACCCGGTGCTCGGCTCCTGGAGCGCCCTGCTGGCGGAGAAGGCACGGCAGGCCCCCCTCGACATCCCCTCCCCCTTCCTCACCCCGGACCCCGGTCACGAGGAGGAGGCGCCGTTCGCGCTGGCGACGATGCAGCACGCCTACTGGATCGGCCGGCAGGACGGCCAGCCGCTGGGCGGCGTCGCCGCCCACTTCTACGTCGAACTCGACGGCGAGGAGGTGGATCCCGTACGGCTCGACCGCGCGCTGCGCGCCCTGACCGAGCGGCACGGCATGCTGCGGGCCCGCTTCGACGACGAGGGCCGCCAGCGCTACGGCGCGCCCGGCGCCGGCCTGGTCGTCCACGACCTGCGAGAACTGCCCGCCGACGAGGTCACCGACACGCTGGAGACGTTGCGCGAACGCCACACCCACGGCCACCTCGACATCGCGGCGGGCGAGGTCTTCCGGGTCTCCCTGTGCCTGCTGCCCGGTGGGCGCACCAGGCTCCAGCTCGATCTGGACATGATGGCCGGCGACGCGTTGAGCCTGCGCGTCCTGCTCACCGATCTGCGCCGGCTGTATGAGCGCCCCGATGTGTCACCGCCCGCCCTCAGCCTCGACTACGGCCGCTACCTCGCCGAACACGCCCGGCGTCGTGGCGCCGAACGCGAACGGGCCGCCCGGTGGTGGCGCGACCGGCTCCCCGACCTCCCCCGGGCGCCCCGGCTGCCCACGACGGTGGACCCGCTGAGGCCCGTGTCCGCAGCCGACCACGCACTCACCCACTCCAGGCGCCTGCACCACTGGCTGGACCCGGACGCCAAGGCCACCCTCCTGGCCCGGGCGCGGCTGCACGGCATCACCCCCGCCGCCGCCCTGGCCACCGCGTTCGCCGAGGTCATCGCCGCCTGGAGCGACACCCACCGCTTCCTGCTCAACCTTCCGCTGTTCGACCGGGAGATGATCACTCCCGATGTCGCCGGCCTCATCGGCGACTTCAGCGGCTCCGTCCTGCTCGACGCGGACATGAGCGCCCCCCTGCCCTTCGCCGAGCAGGCCCGGCGGTTGCAGGACGGCCTGCAAGCGGGAATCGCCCACGGCGCGTACGGCGGCGTCGAGGTATTGCGCGACCTCGCGCGGCTGGAAGGCGCCCCCGTCCTCGCGCCGGTCGTCTACACCAGCGCCATCGGCCTGGGCGAGATCTTCGAGCCGGACGTCCAGGCGACCTTCGGACGCCCGGTGTGGATCATCTCCCAGGGTCCCCAGGTCTTCCTGGACGCCCAGGTCACCGAACTCGACGGCGGACTCCTGCTCAACTGGGACGTCCGTGACGGGGTGCTCGCCCCCGGTGTACCGGACGCGGCCTTCGAGGCCTACCGCCGCCTGGTCACCGGCCTCCTCAGCACCTCAGAGGCCTGGCTGCTGCCCGTCGGGCCGCTGCTGGCCGCCGACCGGCTCCCGGCCCGCGCCGTCGCCGCCCTGCCCCCGTCCCCGCCCCCCGGCCACGCCCTGCACACACGCTTCTTCGCCCTCGTCGACGAGCGGCCCGACCGCCTCGCCGTCATCGCCGAGGACGGCTCCGCGCTGACCTACGCCGCCCTCGCCCTGGCGGCGCGGAAGGTGGCGGCCCTGCTGCGCCGCCACGGTGTGCGAGAGGGCGACACCGTGGCCATCACCCTGCCCAAGGGCTCCGGCCAGATCACCGCCGTCCTCGGAGTGCTCGCCGCGGGAGCCGCTTACGCGCCCGTCGGGGTGGAGCAGCCCGCCGTCCGGCGCGGCCGCATCCACGCCATGGCCGGCGCGGCCGTCGTGCTCACCGACGACGCGCACGCCCACCTGTGCGCCGACCTGTCCGGGGTGAGCGTGCTGCGCCTGGCCGACGCCGAAGGGCTGCCCCCCGGCACTGTCGCCCACCCCGGAGCCGACAGTGCCGCGTACCTGCTCTTCACCTCCGGCTCGACCGGGCTGCCCAAGGGGGTGGAGGTCTCCCACCGCGCCATCGTCAACACCGTCGACGCGATGGGCGACCAGTTCGGACTCGGTCCCGGCGACCGCACGCTGGCGATCTCCGCCCTCGACTTCGACCTCGCCACCTACGACATCTTCGCCCCGCTGTCGGTCGGCGGGCAGGTGATCGTCGTCGGCCAGGAGCATCGGCGCGACGCCCACCACTGGGCCCACCTCGTCCGCGAACACGACATCAGCATCGTCCAGTGCGTGCCTGCGCTGCTGGACCTGCTTATGGTGGCGGGCGGGGACGCCGGGCTCGGCGACGCGCTGCGCCTGGTCCTGCTCGGCGGCGACTGGGTCGGACTCGACCAGCCCGCCCGGCTGCGCGCCCTCGTCCCGGGCTGCCGTTTCGTGGCGCTGGGCGGCATGACGGAGGCCGCCGTGCACTCCACCGTCTTCGAGGTCGACGAGGTCGATCCCTCCTGGAAGTCCATCCCCTACGGCGTGCCGCTGCGTAACATGCGGGCCCGCGTCGTGGACGGGCGTGGACGCGACTGCCCCGACCAGGTGCCCGGCGAGCTGTGGATCGGCGGCCCGAGTGTTGCCACCGGATATCGCGGCGATCCTGAGCGCACCGCGTCCCGGTTCGTCGAGT
The DNA here is from genome assembly GCF_042898365.1 of Streptosporangium sp. NPDC000509. Classification (NCBI taxonomy): domain Bacteria; kingdom Bacillati; phylum Actinomycetota; class Actinomycetes; order Streptosporangiales; family Streptosporangiaceae; genus Streptosporangium; species Streptosporangium sp. NPDC000509. Next base: position 110,204 of record NZ_JBIAYX010000019.1, read on the forward strand.
ACGACGGCGAGCGCTGGTACCGCAGCGGCGACCTGGCCCGCTACCGGCCGGATGGTGTTCTGGAGTTCCTCGGCCGCGCCGACCACCAGGTGAAGATCGGCGGGCACCGCATCGAACTCGGCGAGGTCGAAGCGGCCCTGGAGGAACACCCGGACGTGCTGCACGCGGTGGCCGCCGTGCTGGAGAGCCCGGTCCGCCGCCTCGCGGCGGCCGTGTCGCCCATATCGCCCGCGGGCGGCGCCCTCTTGGACCTCGACCTCCTGCGGAGCCGGGCGGCCGAACAGCTGCCCGCCTACATGCTTCCCGAGCATCTCCTGGTCATGGACACGATGCCGCTCACCTCCAACGGCAAGCTCGACCGGGCGGCCGTGCGGCACCTTTTGACGGCCTCCGCACGCGAGCGCCCCGTGGCGGCGGAACCCCCGTCCGGTCCGGTGGAGACCATGGTCGCGGACGTGTGGGCCGACCTTCTCGGGGTGGGCGAGGTGAGCCGCGGCGACGGCTTCTTCGCGCTCGGCGGCGACTCGCTCATCGCGACCCGCATGATCGGCCGGCTGCGCGCCGCCGGCGTCGGCGGGGCCCGCGTGGCCGCGCTCTTCGCCCACCCGGTCTTGCGGGAATTCTCCGCGCTGCTGACCTTGCGGCCCGAGGCCCCCGGCCAGGAAACCGCACCGGCTCCCGTCCTTGCAGCCGACCCCGGCCGCGCCCACGAGCCCTTCGCACTCACCGACGTCCAGGCCGCCTACCACACCGGACGCGATCGCGGTTTCACCCTCGGCGGCGTCGGAACCTGGCACTACAGCGAGTTCGACGGCGCCGACGTCGACCTGAGGCGGCTGGAGCGGGCCTGGCGGACCCTCATCCAGCGGCACGGCATGTTACGCGCCGTCGTGGAAAACGGCACGCAGCAGGTGCTGGAGAGCGTCGAACCGTATCGGATCGACTGCCAGGAGGTCGACGAGACCGGAACCGACCAGGCCCTGGCCGCCCTGCGCGAGCGGATGTCCCACCAGGTCCGTGACCCCGGCCGCTGGCCGCTCTTCGACCTCGCGGCGGTGCGCTACCCCGGCCCCGCCGGATCGATCCGGACCAGGCTCGCCATCGGCCTGGACTACCTCGTCCTGGACGCGTTGTCGATCACTACCCTGTACGCCGAGCTCAACGCCCTCTACGCCGACCCCGACACCTCGCTCCCGGCGATCGAGCTGTCCTTTCGCGACTACCTCACCCAGCTGCCGACCGACCCTCGCTCCACCGAACGGGCCCGCGCCCACTGGCAGGCACGGCTGGAGGAACTGCCCCCTGTCCCCGCCCTGCCCCTGGACCGTGATCCGGCACTGCTCGAGACGCCCAGGTTCACCCGCAGGCAACTGCGCCTGGACGCCGCCGCCTGGCGCGCCGTCAAGGAGCGCGCCACCCGGCACGGCCTGACGCCGTCCACCGTGCTGCTCGCCGCCTACGGGGAGGTCCTGGCGACCTGGAGCGGAACCGACGCCCTCACCCTCACCCTCACCCTCACCCTGTTCAACCGGCGCGAGGTGCACCCGCACGTCCACCGCGTCCTGGGGGACTTCACCTCCCTGTCCCTGGCCGCCTACCGCCGCTCCGGCGACGGCTGGCTGTCGGCCGCCGCCGCGCTGCAGCGGCGGCAGGCCGAGGACCTCGACCACCAGGACGTGCCGATCGCCTGGCTGCTGCGGGAGTTCGCCCGCCGCAGTGGCACCCTCGACGCCGCCGCGCCGGTGGTGTTCACCAGCGCGCTCGGCGTCGGCGACGCAGGACTGTCCGACCCGGCCTCCGGCTTCCCGCCCAAGGTGTGGGGAATCTCCCAATCCCCCCAGGTCATCCTGGACAACCAGGTCACCGAGGAATCGGGCGAGCTGGTCGTCACCTGGGACGCGGTGGAGGAACTGTTCAGCGACGGCGTGCTCGAGGCCATGTTCGACGCCCACACCCGGCTGATCCACCACCTGGCCGACGGCGACTGGAGCGCACCGATCCCGGACCTGCTGCCCGCCGCGCAGCGGCGGCGGCGCGCGCAGGTGGCGCTGGAGGAGGAGGGCGACCCCGTCACCCCCCGGCTCCTGCACGAGACCTTCTTCGAACGCGCCGCCGCCGAACCGGACCGGACGGCACTGATCACCCCTGAAGGCCGCACCACCGGCTACGGCGCGCTCGCCGACGGGGCGCTGCGCACCGCCGCCGCCTTGTGGGAGCGCGGCGTGCGGCCGGGCGACCTCGTCGCGGTCAGCCTGCCCAAGGGGCCCGAGCAGATCACGGCCGTGCTGGGTGTGCTGGCCGCCGGAGCGGCCTACGTTCCGATCGGCCTGGACCAGCCCGCCGCCCGCCGCGACCGGATACGAGCGGCCGCGCAAATCGGCCTGACCCTCGGTGAACGGCCCGGACCGCCGCGGGCCAGCGCGCCCGACGACAGCGGGGCACACCAGGTGATGTCCCTTCAAGAAGCGCTGAGCCACGAACCGCTGGAGCAGCCGCGTCACGTGCCGGTCGAGGCACTCGCCTATGTGATCTTCACGTCCGGGTCGACGGGTGAGCCCAAGGGAGTGAAGATCTCCCACGCCGCGGCCTGGAACACCGTCGCCGACATCGGGGCGCGCCACGACATCGGCCCCGGCGACCGCGTGTTCGCCCTGTCCGCACTGGACTTCGACCTGTCGGTCTACGACATCTTCGGGCTGCTGTCGGCCGGCGGATCACTGCTGCTGCCCACCGACGAGCTACGACACGAACCCCGGCGCTGGCCCGAACTCGTCCACCGTCACGAGGTGACGGTGTGGAACACCGTGCCGGCGCTCCTGGACCTCCTCCTGGACGCGGCCGAGCACGCCGTGGCCGACGGCGAAACGCTGCGCAGGCTGCGCGTCGCGCTGATCTCCGGCGACTGGATCGGCCTGGACCTGCCGGGCCGGTTGCGGGCGCTCACCGCGCGGCCCTGCCGGTTCGTCGCCATGGGCGGCGCGACCGAGGCGTCGGTGTGGTCCAACACCCTCACCGTCGAGAAGGTGGATCCCAGCTGGGCGTCCATCCCCTACGGGCGCCCGCTGACCGGGCAGCGCTACCGCGTCGTCGACGGCTTCGGCCGCGACTGCCCCGACTGGACCCCCGGCGAGCTGTGGATCGGCGGCGCGGGGCTGGCCATGGGATACCTGGGCGATCCGCACCGCACCGCGGAGAAGTTCCCCACCCACGACGGGCAGCGCTGGTACCGCACCGGCGACCTGGGCCGCTACCGCTCGGACGGGCTCCTGGAATTCCTCGGCCGCCTGGACACCCAGCTGAAGATCGCCGGACATCGCATCGAGGCCGGCGAGGTCGAGGCGACCATCGAAGCCCACCCCGGCATCTCGCGGGCCGCCGTGGTGGCCGCAGGGGAGCGCACCGCCCGGCGGCTGGTCGCCTTCGCCGTCCCCCGCGACCTGCCCGGCGGCTCCCCCACCGGGCACGACGCTCCCGGCCCGGAGATGCCAGGGCTGCTGGAGCGGCTTCATCGCTGGCTCGGTGAGCGCCTGGCCGCCTACGCCGTTCCCTCCCGGGTGCTGCTGCTTCCCGCGCTGCCGCTGACCGCCAACGGCAAGGTCGACCGCGCCGCGCTGGCCCTGCTGGCCGCCCGGGACACCTCCCCGGCCGACGCCGAACCGCCCCGAGGAGAGGTGGAGAAGGCACTGGCCGAGCTGTGGGAGGCCCAGCTGCCCGGTTCGGCACCGGACCGCAACGCCGACTTCTTCACCACCGGCGGGGACAGCCTGTCGGCGATCCGCCTGGTGTCGGCGATCGAACGCCGTTTCGGGACCGGCATCACGATCCGCACCCTCCTGGCCGCGCCGACCATCGCCGCGCTCGGCGCGAAGATCACCGCAACGGTCGCCGGCGCGACCGACATCGAAATCGGAGAACTGTGAACATCACCGAACTGCTGGCCCGATACGCACGTGACGGCGTGGTCCTGTGGGCCCAGGACGGGCAACTGCGCTTCCGGGCGCCCAAGGGCCTGCTCACCGACGAGCGACGCGCCGAGCTGCGCGCCCACAAGGACGCGATCGTGCGCCATTTGGCCGACGAGCAGAAGGGGCGCCCCCTGCACCACGACGAGGCCGGCCGCCACGCCCCCTTCCCCCTGACGGGCATCCAGGCCGCCTACCTGATCGGCCGGGCCGACGCCTACGCCTACGGCGGTGTCGCCTGCCACGCCTACGTCGAGCTGGAGTACACCGAACTCGACACCGAGCGCGTCAGCGCCGCCTGGCAGCATCTGATCGAACGGCACGACATGCTGCGCGCGGTCGTCCACACCGACGGATACCAGCAGGTGCTGCCGCAGACCCCCGAACTGCGCGTCACCGACACCGACACCGCCGGCGCGGCACAGGCCGACGCCGCCCTGAACGACGCCCGCGCCAGGATGTCCCTGCGCCGCGGGCCCACCGACCGCTGGCCGCTGTTCGACGTGCACATCACCCGGGCCCCCGGGCGGGCCGTGCTGCACCTGTCGTTCGACATGCTCACCGTCGACCACGCCAGCCTGCGCATCCTGCTGGCCGAGTTCCACCACCTGTACCGCGGCGACACCGCCCCACCGGCCCCGCTGGGCATCACCTTCCGGGACTACGTCCTGGCCCGGCGAGCCCTGACCGACACCCCCGCCTACGCCCGGGACCGGGAGTACTGGACGGCGCGGCTGCAGGAGCTGCCGCCCCCGCCCGAACTGCCGACCGCCGAATCCTGGGCCGCCACCGAAGACCCCGGTGACGGTGACGTCCGTTTCCGCCGCCTGGAGCGGTCGCTGCCGGCGCAGGCCAGGCGACGGCTGCACGAGCGCGCCGGGCGGCGTGGATTGACCCTCTCGACGCTGCTGCTCACGGCGTACGCCGAGATCGTCGGCCGCTGGTCGCGCGCCGCGCGCTTCACCCTCAACGTGCCGACCGTGGATCGCCCGGCGCTGCACGAGGACATCGGCCGCCTCGTCGGGGACTTCACCTCGGTGGAGCTGCTCGCCGTAGACCTGAGCGCGCCGGCCTCCTTCACCGAGCGGGTCCGGGAAATCGGCGCCCAGCTGCTGGAAGACCTGCAACACCCGCTGTTCACCGGCTCGGAGGTGCTGGCCGAGCTCTCGCGCCGGGCCGGCGCCCCCGTGCTGATGCCGGTCGTCTTCACCAGCGCCCTGGGCGGCGCCGGAGCAGCGGACGGCATCCCGCCGGAGGTCTCCTACGCCCTCACCCAGACCCCGCAGGTGTGGCTGGACTGCCAGGTCATGGAGCGGGGCCAGACGCTGGTCATGTCCTGGGACATCCGCGAGGGGGCCCTGCCCGACGGCGTCGCCGAGGACATGTTCGGCGCCTACCTCACGCTGGTGGAACTGCTGGCGGCCGAAGGCGACGACGCCGAGGACGCCTGGGAGCGGCCGGCCCGCGTCGAACTGCCCGCGGCGCAGGCGGCCCGCCGCATCGAGGTCAACACGACGCAGGGCCCACTGCCGGACGCACTGCTTCACGAGCCGATCCTGGCCCGCGCCCTGGCCACCCCTGAGGCGGTCGCGGTGCACTCCCCCGAACGCACCCTGACTTACCGCCAGTTGCTCGGGCGAGCCACGCAAGTGGCCGACCTGCTGGCCGGGGCCGGACTGCGCCCGGCCGAACCGGTCGCCGTCTGGATGGACAAGGGCTGGGAGCAGGTCGTCGCCGTGCTGGGCACGCTGCTGGCCGGCGGCGCCTACCTGCCCGTCGACACCGTGCAGCCCCCGGCCCGCCGCGATGCGATTCTCGCCGACGCCGCCGTCCGTACCGTGCTGACCCAGTCCTGGCTGGCGGAGATCGACGATCTGCCCGGTGAGGTGTCGGCTGTCGTGGTGGACCGGCTGCCCGAGGGAGACGCCCCCGACGCCGCCCCGGCGCGTCGCGCCGCCCCCGACGATCTGGCCTACGTCATCTACACCTCCGGCTCCACCGGCACACCCAAGGGAGTGATGATCAGCCATCGGGCCGCCCTGAACACGGTCCAGGACATCAACCACCGCTACGCCGTCACCGACGGCGACCGCGTCCTCGGCATCGCCTCGCTGGGCTTCGACCTGTCGGTCTACGACATCTTCGGCCCGCTGTCGGCGGGTGGCGTGCTGGTGCTGCCCGAGGCCGGGCGCCGCGGCGACCCCTCGCACTGGGCCGATCTCATCTCCAGCCACGGTGTCACGGTCTGGAACTCGGTGCCCGGCCAGTTGCAGATGCTCTGCGACTGGTTGCGCTCAGAACCCCCCGGCCGAGACGGCACACTGCGCCTGGCGCTGCTGTCGGGCGACTGGATCCCGGTCACCCTGCCCGACGAGGCACGAACGATCCTGCCCGGCCTGGAGGTCATCTCCCTGGGCGGCGCCACCGAGGGCTCCATCTGGTCGATCGCCCATCCCGTCGGCACGGTGGACACCGCCCGGCCCAGCATCCCCTACGGCCGTCCGCTGACCAACCAGCGTTTCGCCGTCCTCGACCACGCCCTGCAGCCCCGGCCCGACTGGGTCGCCGGTGAGCTGTACATCGGCGGAGCCGGAGTGGCCATGGGCTACTTCGGCGACCAAACCCGCACCGCGGAGCGTTTCATCACCGACCCGGCAACCGGTGAGCGGATCTACCGCACCGGCGACATGGGCCGCTACCTGCCCGATGGCGACATCGAGTTCCTCGGCCGTGAGGACGCCCAGGTGAAGATCCGCGGCTACCGAGTGGAACTCGCCGAGATCGAGGCCGCCCTGCAGGCACACCCTTCGGTCGGCGTGGGAGCCGTCCTGGTCGACGACTCCACCTCGGGCGGGCGCCGCCTGGCCGCGTTCGTCGAAACAGCGCACCATGGGTCCGGCGAACCCGCGCCCCCGGCCGCCGCCCGCGCGCGCCAGGCCGCGGCGCACGCCGTAGGCGAGGCCTCCGCGCGGATCGACACCGAACGGCTGGCCACCTTCCTCGACACACTCGACGAGGTCGCGCTCTCGGTGATGAGCCGGGTGCTCACCGACGCCGGGCTGTTCGCCGACAGCGCCGGACACAGCGCCGAGGAGATCTGCGCCGCGCTGCGCGCCACCCCGCGTCACCGCCATGTCCTGCGCCGCTGGCTGCGCGCGCTCACCAGCCAGGGCCGCCTGGGCTTCGACGAGGCCACCGCGACCTTCGGCGGACTGCGCCCGGTCTCCGCGGCGGAGCTGGAGCACGCCTGGCAGCGCGCCACCGCGCTGGAGCGGGAGGTCGGCTGGAGCAGCGCGCTGCTCGAGGTCATGCGCACCTGCGCCGACCGGCTGCCCGAACTCATCTCAGGCGACCTCGACATCCGCGCGCTGCTCTTTCCTGGGGCCGGCGTGGAGGCGGCCGACGCCGCCTACCGCGACAACCTGGCCATCCGCCACCTCAACCAGGCCCTCGTGGCCGCCGTGCGGGAGATCGCCGCCGGCCACGCGGGCGAGGAGCGGCTGCGCGTGCTGGAGGTCGGCGGCGGCGTCGGCGGCACGACCGGCGAACTGGTGCCGGCCCTCGCCGAATACGGCGTGGACTACGTGTTCAGCGACCCGTCGACGTTCTTCCTCAACGAGGCACGCGAGCGCTTCGCCGACCACCCCTGGGTGCGTCACGAACGCCTCGACGTGGACGAGGACCTGCGTGAGCAGGGATTCGTCCCCAACTCCTTCGACGTCGTGGTGTGCGCCAACACCCTGCACGCCACCTGCGACACCGAGGCCGCGCTGGCCCGGCTTCGTGAGCTGCTGGTACCCGGCGGCCACCTGATGTTCGTGGAGAACACCCGCGACGACCACTACCCGCTGCTGGTGTCCATGGAGTTCCTGGAGGTCGCCGGCCGCACCTGGACCGACCACAGGGCGCACAACGGGCAGTCCTTCCTCACCCGGCCACAATGGCTGGACCTGCTGGACCGGCACGAAGCGGTGGACGTCGTCTCGCTTCCCGAACCGGGCGACCCGCTGGCCGCCACCGGCCAGGAACTCTTCCTCGCCCGCCTGAAGGCCGACCGCGCCCACGTCACGGCGGGCGAGCTGACGCGCGGTGTGTCCACCCGGCTGCCCGAGTACATGGTTCCGTCGCTGTGGCAGATCGTCGACGCCCTGCCCCGCACGGCCAACGGCAAGACCGACCGCAACCGATTGCGCTCCTGGCTGCCCCGCGAGGGCACACAGGCGGCTCCGGCCGCCGACGAGCGGCCGATGGACGAGCTGGAAAGCAAGCTCGCCGAGCTGTGGACGCAGCTGCTGGCCGTGGAGCACGTCGGCCGCACCGACGACTTCTTCGCCCTGGGCGGAGACTCCCTGCTCGTGGCCCGCATGGTCGGCCGGCTGCGGGAGCGGATCCCCCAGGCCGCCGAACTGGAGTGGGAGGTCGTGCTGCGGCACATGCTGCGCCGCCCGACAGTGGCCGGTCTGGCCGCCTTCCTGCGCGGCCTCACCGGCGAGTCGCCGATCGACCGGCCCGACGCGCCGGTCGATCCCGTCATCCACCTGCACGGCGCCCGTTCGGCGGACGAGCCCACCACTGTCCTCGTCCACGCGGGAACCGGGACGATCATGCCGTACCGGGCGCTGGTCACCGAGATCAGGCGGCGCTCCCCCGGAGTCGCCGACGTCGTGGGCCTGGAGGTCCCCGGCCTGGAGCGCTATCTGGCCGCCCCGCCCGAAGGGCTCATCGAGCAGCTCGCGGCCGACTACGCCCGCGCGCTGACCGCGGGTGGCGAAAGGCGTTTCCACGTCGTGGGGTACTGCCTGGGCGGCCTGATCGCCACCGAGGTGGCCCGCAACCTGGCCGAGTCCGGCGCCCAGGTGGAGAGCCTGACGGTCATCAGTAGTCACAGCCCGAGGTTCCGCCTCGACGACGAACTGCTGTCGGAGTACTCCTTCGCCGTGATGATGGGCATCGACCCGGCCGACCTCGGCTTCCCCGACGACCAGTACCGGGTGGCGGCCGCCACCGACGTTGTGCTGGCCGGCAGTCCCGGCGTCCTGCCCGACGGCGGGCTCGCCGCCCTCACCGGCGAGTACGCCGACGTCGCCGCATGCTTCCGCACCCTGGCCACGGTACCCCGCGTCACGCGCATCGCCCGGATGTGCGAGGCGGTACCCGCCTCGGCCGGCAGCTACGAACCGGACCACATGACCCGGCTGTTCTCCGCCTACCGCCAGAGCGTCTTCGCCATCACCCGCTACAGCGCCGAACCCTACGCCGGCGACATCACCTTCCTGCGGCACGACGGCGCCTACCCCTTCCCCGGCAGCAAGGCCGCCGTCACCGAGTACTGGCAGGAGCTCACCCTGGGCGACCTGGAGATCATCGACATCGGCGGCGACCATTTCAGCTGCCTGTCGGCCGAGCACGCCCCCGCGGTGCTGAAGATCCTCGTCGAGCTGACCGACGGCGCGGTGACCCGATGAGCGACACGCGCGTCATCGGGGTACTGGGCGCCTCCGGCGCGGTGGGCCGGGTCGCGGTCCGCGAGCTGCGCGACCTCGGCCACGGCGCGCTGCGCCTGGGCGGGCGCCGGACGGACGCGCTGCGGGCCGTGGCCGGCCAGGAACTCGCCGGCGGCGGCGACGTCGTCCGGGCCGACGTCGACGACGCCGCGAGCCTGGCCGCCTTCGCGCGGGGATGCGACGTCGTCCTCAACTGCGTCGGCCCGACCTACCGGCTCAGGGCCACCGTGGCCTCGGCCGCGCTGGCCGCCGGAGCGCACTGCGTCGACGTGGCCGGCGACGACCCGGCCGCGGAAGACCTACTCGACGACGGCGACCCGGCCCGCGAGGGCCGGACCGTGATCCTGTCCGCGGGAGCGCTGCCCGGCCTGTCGGCCATCCTGCCGCGCTGGCTCGCCCGCCAGGATCTGGAGGAGGCATCGGCGCTGACCGCTCACTGCGGCGGCCTGGAGCCCTGCTCCCCGACCGTGGCCGTCGACCTGATGCTCTCCCTCACCGCAGGCGGCGCGAACGGCGCCGCCTACGGGGAACCGCTGGCCGCCGTCCGCGGCGGGCGCCGGGTCTCCCGGGCGCTGCGGGCCGTCGAAAACGGCGAGATCCCCGGCTTTCCCGGCCGGGTGGCCGTGCAGCCCTTCCTCAGCGGCGAGAGCGAACGTCTGGCCACGCGTCTGGGGCTGGACCGGGTGGACTGGTTCAACGTCCACCCCGGCCCGCAGGTACGTGCCCTGCTGAACCTGTTGCCGGGCCGCCTCGCCTCAGGAGCCGACCTCGACGAACTCGCCGCCCGGCTGATCCTGGCCGCCGACCTCGACCTGGCCGGGCGCGCCCCCTACTACGTGCTCGACTTCCGGCTGACCGGCACCTCGGCCGGCCGGCCCGCGTGGCGCCGGCTGACGGTACGCACCGCCAGCAGCTACCGGCTCACCGCCGCCGTCGGGGCATTGGCCGTGGACGCGATCTTGAGGACGAGCGTCCCGCCCGGCGTGCACTTCGCCTGCGACGTGCTCGACCCGGACACCGTCGCCGACCGGCTCCGCGGCGGCGGGGCCGTCGACCGGTTCGAGCTGTCCGAATCCGTCGACGAGCCGGTCGAGGAAGGCGTCCTGTGAACGAGCGAGCTCCGCTGCGGGTGGTCGTCTGCGGCACCAACTTCGGCCGCTTCTACGCCGAAGCCGTCCTGGCCCACCCCGGCTACACCCTGGCCGCGATCCTCAGCCGCGGCTCCGAGGCCTCCCGCGCCTACGCGCGAGGTCTCGGCGTCCCCCATTACACCGAGGTCGACCGACTGCCGGACGACATCGACGCGGCATGCGTCGTGGTCGGCTCATCGATATCGGGAGGAGAGGGAACCGCACTGGCCAAGGCCCTGATCAGCCGCGGCATCCATGTCATGCAGGAACACCCCGTTCATCTGGACGAGCTGACCGAGTGCCTGAAACTCGCCCACCGCCACCGCGTGCAGTACCGGCTCAACACCCACTACCCGCACGTCGAGCCGGTGCGCGCGTTCATCCAGGCCGCCCGCAGGCTCACCACCCGCCAAAAGCCGCTGTTCGTCGACGCCGCCACTCCCGTCCACCTGATGCAACCGATGGTGGACATCCTCGGACGGGCACTCGGCTCGCTGAGACCCTGGCGCCTCACCGACCCCCTGGCCCTGCCCACGCAGATCGGCACACAACCGTTCCGGCTCCTGCAGGGAGTCCTCGGCGGGGTGGCGCTGACCGTTCGGGTCCACCACCAGCTCGACCCCGCCGACCGCGACAACCACGCCCTGCACTGGCACCGAGTGTCACTCGGCACCGAGGGCGGGGTCCTCACACTGGCCGACACCCACGGACCGCTGCTGTGGAGCCCACGACTGCACGTCAACCGGGACGACGACCGCCGGTTCGTCCTCGACGGGCCGGGCACCGGCGACCTCGACCTCACGACGACCTCCGTCGTCGGCGGCACCGGGACGTTCCGCGAGGTGTTCACCCGATTGTGGCCCCAGGCCGTCGGCCACGCGCTCGACGGGCTGAAAACGGCCGTGACCGACGGCGAAGACGTCCTGCGGGCAGCACAATACGACCTGACGGTGTGCCGCATCTGGTCCGACCTGGCCGCACGGCTCGGGCCGCCGGAGATCATCCGGCCTCCCGCACCACGTCCCCTTCCGGCCGGCGAGCTGTTCCCCGCCTGGCCAGGCCCGGCCGAAGCACGAGAGGCGAGCGCCGCACCCGGCTCCCCCGCCGGCACCGGACCTGGGCCGCTTCCCCCGCCGGAGCCGTCCGGCCCACCCGGCACAGGCAGCGAGGTGGAGCTTTCCTACACGCCGTCGGCCGAGTTCTTCGACCTCATCGCCACCGAGCACACCGCCGGCGCCAGTGCCCCCGCCGTCGCGCGGGCACTGGCCGCCGCGGACCTCTCGCACGGACCGGTGCTCGACATCGGGGCCGGCACCGGCCTGCTGACCGAAACCGTCGCCCGGGCCCGGCCCGATGCGGAGATCCTCGCCTGCGAACCGGCCACCGGCATGCGGGCCGTCCTGACCAGCCGCGTCTTCAGCGACCCGTACCTGCGCCCCAGAGTGACGATCACCGCCGACGCCGCTCCGGAACTGGAACTGCCCGACCGCGTCAGCGCCGTCCTGCTGTGCGGCGTGCTCGGCCACCTGGACGCCGGGCAACGCCGGCGGCTGTGGCAGCGCCTGCTGCCGCGCCTGTCCCCGCAGGGCGTCGTCATCGTCGAGCTCATGGGGATGGAAAGGCCTCTGATCCTTCCCGAGGCTCGGATGGCCACCGCCCGCGCCGGTCGCCACCGCTACGAATGGTGGTTCTCCGGCGCCCCCGACCAGGACGATCCCGCCACGATGCGGCTGCACACCACCTGGCGGGTGTACCGCGACGACGAGGACGTCCCGCTGCGCCTGGTGCACGACTCCTACCGGTGGATTCCCTTCGGGCTGCGACAGGTGGCCGAGGAGTCCGGGCTGCACGCGCGGCTGCTGCCCACCCGGCCCGGCGCGCCGCCGCTGGCCGAACTCACCCGGCAGCCGGTCGCGGCCTCCCCTGCCCCTTCCCTTCCCTTCTTTCTCCCCTCCTCGCCAACGACGAAGGACGACCGATGAACCCGCCCACGCCTTCCAGCGTGCCCTCCCCCGCTCCCGCGCCCGCCGCGGACAAGGCCACCTCCCCCACAGCGGACGCCCCCCGCCCGCGGGACTTCCCCATCCGCCGGGGCTGCCCCTTCTCCGCCCCCGAGGAGTACACCCGCCTGCGCACCCTCGAACCCGTCGCCCGGGTCACCCTGCCCACCGGACGTGAGGCCTGGGTGGTCTCCCGCTACGAGGACGTCCGCGAACTGCTCGCCGACCCGCGGATCAGCGCCGACATTCGCCGCCCCAACTTCCCCGCCCTCGGCGAGGGCGAGCAGGAGATCGGGGCCCGGCTGCGCCCCTTCATCCGCACCGACGCCCCCGAGCACACCCGCTACCGCCGGATGCTGCTGCCGGAGTTCACCGTCCGCCGGATCCGCGCCATGCGGCCCGCCGTGCAGACCATCGTGGACGGCCTCCTGGACTCCATGCTCGCGACCCAGGCCCCTGTCGACTTCGTCCCCCTCTACGCCAACGCCGTCTCCACCTCCGTGATCTGCGAACTGCTGGGCATCCCCGCAGAGAACCTGGAGTTCTTCCGCGACGTCACCCGCATCTCCGGCTCCCGCCACAGCAGCGCCGAGCAGGTCGCCGAAGCACTGGGCGGACTGTTCGCCCTGATCTCCGACCTGGTGGCCCAGCGGCAGGAGCGGCCGGGCGACGACCTGCTGTCCAGACTCGTCGTCGACCACCTGCAGACCGGCAACATCACCCTGCCCGAACTGCTGTCCACCGTGGGCATCACCATCAACGCCGGACGCGAGACCAGCACGAACATGATCGCTCTGAGCACCCTGCTGCTCCTGCAGCGGCCCGATCTGATGGAGGAACTGCGGGCCGACCCCTCCCTGATGCCGGCCGCCGTCAACGAGTTCCTGCGGGTGATGTCGATCGCCGACTCCATCCCGCTGCGGGTCGCCGCCCAGGACATCGAGATCTCCGGCACGGTGATACCCGCCGACGACGGCGTCATCGCCCTGCTCGCCGGCGCCGACCACGACCCCGAGCAGTTCCCCGACCCCGACCAGGTCGACTTCCGGCGCCCGGACAACCACCACGTCGCCTTCGGCTACGGCGTCCACCAGTGCATCGGCCAGCACCTGGCCCGGCTGGAGCTTGAGGTGGCCCTGGAGACGCTGATCCGCCGCGTGCCGACGCTGCGCCTGGCAGCCACGGACGAGGAGATCGAATTCAAGCACGACTCGGCCACCTTCGGCATCGAGCGGCTGCCGGTGACATGGTGAGCGCCCACCCCGGCGTACCCGCCCCGTGGACAGGCACCGATTCCCACCCGGCGCCGCGGCGTCTGGGCCCGTGGATCCGGTGCTGGAGCCCGCGGCCGGCGGCCCGGCTACGGCTGATCTGCCTGCCGCACGCCGGTGGCACTGCCAGCTTCTACCGCCCCTGGGCGACCCTGCTGCCACCGGAGGTCGAGCTGTGGGGCATCCAGTACCCGGGCAGGGAGGACCGCTTCGAAGACCTTCCGGTGGACCGGATGGACGAGCTGGTCACAGCTGTCACCGACGCCTTGGCGCCGTTGCTCGACCGCCCTTATGCCCTGTTCGGTCACAGCATGGGCTCGGCCGTCGCCTGGGAGGTGGCCCACGACCTACGGCGCCGCCAGGCGCTCGGCCCGCGACGACTGTTCGTCTCCGGCCGCGAGGCCCCGGGCACCGCCACCATCGGCGACATCCACCGGCAGAGCGACGACGTGCTGTCCCGGGAACTGCGACGGCTCGGCGGCACCAGCGACGAGGTACTCACCGATCCCGATCTGCGCCCGGTGGTGCTCGGCTGCGTGCGCAACGACTACCGCCTCATAGAGACCTACCACCCGACCCCCCACCCCCCGCTGCGCTGCCCGATCGAGGTGTTCACCGGCGCGGCCGACCCGGAGCTGACCCCGCGCAGCAGTCGCGACCGAGCCGGCGGATGGGCGGATCTCACCACCGCCCGCACCGAGGTCCACACCTTCCCCGGCGACCACTTCTACCTCGCTCCACGACGCCAGGAGGTCGTCACGGCGGTGCTTCGCCGTCTGGACCCCTCACTGGCCATGGGCGCTCACCGGTGGCCCAGCACCCCCTGACCATCCGGCCGCGCCCGCCCGACCAGGAGAACCCCATGATCGACTACTACTCGCCCTCGGCCGAGTTCTACGAGATGGTCGCCACCCGCCACACCGCCAGCAGCGGACCACCGCTCACCCGTGTCCTGGCCGGCGTCGACGTCTCCTGCGGCCCCGTGCTGGAGATCGGCGCCGGCACCGGCCGGATCACCGAGGTCATCGCCGCCGCGCTGCCGCAAGCGGAGATCATCGCCGCTGAGCCCTCCGCCACCATGCGGGCCGTCCTCACCTCCCGGATCGCCCGGGAGGCCGACCTGCGCCGCCGCGTCACCGTCGTCGACGGCTCGGCACAAGACCTCCAACTCCCCGAACGGCTCTCCGCGGTAGTGATCTTCGGTGTGGCCGGACATCTCACCGCCCCCGAACGTGGCGCCCTGTGGCGCAGGCTGCGCGACCGGCTGCCCGACGGCGGTCTCATCATCGTTGAGCTGATGGGGGTCTCCGCCCCACGCGTCATCCCACCGGTGATGTCCCTTCGGGAAACCATCGGCCGCCAGACCTACGAGTGGTGGATCGGCGGCGAGCCCGCCCAGGGCGACGCCATGCGATTCACCACCACCTGGAAGGTCCTGCGAGACGGCCGCACCGTCCGCGAGATCACCGACAGCTACGACTGGCACACCTTCGACGTCGCCCGGCTCGCCCGCGAAGCGGGCATGACGAGCCGCCGCATCACCGAGGCCGGCGGCCAGGCCATCCCTGAAATCGGAGTCCTCGTCAAATGACCCCACCCACCTCACGCCGAGACCCGCAGCGGCCCGGCGCGTCCGCGGCCTCCGGAACGTCCGGCCTGCACAGTGTCCCTGACGTCCCTGACGTCCCTGACGATCCCGGTGCCCCCCAAGGGCCGGCCTCGTCAGATGCCCCGAGAGTGGCGCCGTTACGCGGCATCCTGCGCCAGGTCCGAGGCCGCCTCGCCCTGGCCGTCGCCTTGCAGGCCGCCGGCGCGCTGGCCGGAGTCATCCCCTTCATCGCCGTCGCCCGCATCGCCGTCCACCTCACCGACGGCTCCCCCGCCCTCGGCGACGAGCTCTGGCCGCTGGTCACCCTCGCGTGCCTGTCCGGTCTCGCGGCCATGCTCCTCGGATCCGCCGCCGGGCTGGTCAGCCATCTCGCCGACAACGACCTGCAACTCGCGCTGCGCCGCCGGCTGGCCGAGCACACCGGCCGCCTGCCGCTGGGATGGATCACCTCCAAGGGCGCGAGAGAGATCAAACGCGCCGTACAAGACGACGTGCACGCGCTGCACACGCTCGTCGCCCACACCCTCCTCGACGTCACCGCCGTCCTCGTCGCCCCGCTTCTCGCGCTGGTCTACCTGTTCACCCTCGACTGGCGGCTCGCGCTGCTCAGCGTGCTGCCCCTGGCCCTGGGCGCCTACCTGTTCAGCCGGGCCATGGCCGGAGCGGCGGCGCAGATGGCCGAGTACGGAGCGGCCCTGGGCCGGATCTCCTCAGCCGCCGTGGAGTTCTCCAACGGCATCGCCGTTGTGAAGACCTTCGGCCGAAGCCGTAAGGTCCACGAACGCTTCCTGGCCGCCACCGACGGCTTCTCCGACTTCTTCACCTCTTGGGTCCGCACCACACTGGTCACCTCCACCGCGGCTCTGCTCGTCGTCTCCCCGGCCGTCGTCCTGCTCCTGCTGGCCGTGGTGGGAGCCGCCTTCGTCACCGGCGGATGGACGACCGCCGCGGACCTCGTGCCGTTCATCCTGCTCGGACCGGCCATCGCCGCCCCCATGGGCGTGGTCGGCCCCCGGATCCAGCAGATCCGGGCCGGCCAGGCCGCCGCCACCCGCATCTCCGCGCTGCTCGACACCCCATCCCTGCCGCGGAGCCCGACACCCGCCGTCCCCCAGGGCTCGCGCATCTCGATGCGCGAGGTGTCCTTCTCCTACGACGGCCGCACCGACGCCCTGAGCGGCATCGACCTCGACCTGGAACCCGGTACCGTAACCGCGCTCGTCGGCCCCTCCGGGTCGGGTAAATCCACCCTCGCCTCACTGCTGCTGCGTTTCCACGACGTCACGGCGGGCGCCGTCACCATCGGTGGTGCCGATGTCCGCGACATACCCGCCGCCGACCTCTACCGCCATGTCGGTTTCGTCCTGCAGGACGTGCGGCTGCTGCGGGCCTCCGTCGCCGACAACATCCGTCTCGGCCGCCCCTCGGCCGACGACAACCAGGTCGAACAGGCCGCCCGCGCCGCCCAGATCCACGACCGGATCACCGAACTGCCCGCCGGCTACGCCACCGAGGTCACCACCGGAGTCTCCTTCTCCGGTGGCGAACGACAACGCCTGTCCATCGCCCGCGCCCTGCTCGCCGACGCCCCCGTCCTCGTCCTGGACGAGGCCACCGCGTACGCCGACCCCTACTCCGAAGCGCTGATCCAGGACGCGCTGTCCACCCTGGCCACCGGTCGCACGCTGCTGGTCATCGCCCACCGGCTGGCGACCGTCCGTCACGCCGACCAGATCGTGGTGCTCGACGGCGGGCGGATCATCGAACAAGGGCGCCACCTGGACCTGCTGGCCGCCGAAGGCCGCTACGCCCGGCTGTGGAGAGCCCAGGAGGCGGCACAGGCCGGCAGCGAAACAACCCCTTTCCCCATCCCGGTCTCGACGGCACCGACCGTTCACGACAGCCCCGCCGCCTCCCCGGAGAGAACCTCACGATGATCCGTCATCTCTACCGTGTCCTCGGACCCGAGGGATCCGGTTTCCTGAACCGTCTCCTCGTCGTACTGGCAGGGGCAGCCATCCTCCAAGGCCTCGCCTTCGCCCTGCTGGTGCCGGTGCTGCGTGCCCTGCTCGGCGAGAGGCCGGGCGAGGTATGGCCGTGGCTCGCCGCCCTGACGGTCTGCTCACTGGCCTACGCCGCCCTCCAAGCCGTCGCTGTGAGCAGCGGCTTCACCGTCGGCTCCCGGCTCTCGCGGGTGCTGCACCGGCGACTCGCCGACCGCGCCCTTAATCTGCCCATCGGCTGGTTCACTCCCGGGCGGGCCGCCGAACTCAGCCGCCTGGCCGGCCAGAACGTCATCCAGGTGATGAACATGCCGGCGCACCTGCTGCGCCCGCTGACCAGCTCGGTGCTCACCCCGCTCACCATCGTGGCCGCCACCTTCTTCTTCGACGTCCGGGTCGCGCTCGTGCTGCTGCTGTGCGCGCCGGTGCTGTTGGCGGTACACCTGTGGAGCACCTCCGTGATGAGCAGGCTGGACCGGGGACGTGACGGAGCGATCGGCGAATCAGCCGACCGCGTTCTGGAGTTCGCGCAGAACCAGCCGGTCCTGCGCGCCTTCGGCCGAACCGTCGACGGCTACGGGGCACTCGACGACGCCCTGGTGGCGGAGGCGCGTGCCGACCGCCGGCTGATCCGCCGCGGCGTGCCGGGCCTGGTGTCCTTCGCCTTCGTCACCCGCACGGTCTTCGCCCTCCTTTTGGCCCTGGGAGTCTCCTGGACCCTGGATGGCTCCATGGACGTGCCGACCCTGCTGGCCCTGTTGGTGCTCGTCGGCCGGCTCACCGACAGCCTGTCCAGCGCGGCCGACCTGGGCGCCGGGATGCGGATCGCCCGCAACAGCCTGGAACGGCTGGACGCCGTCCTCGGTCGGCAACCGTTCCCGCAACCGGCCGAACCGCGGCTGCCACACGGAGCCGACGTGGAGTTCGACGCGGTCCGCTTCGGCTATCGGCACGACACCACAGGCGACTCCACCTCCCGCACCGATCCGAAGGCCGAACTGCTCTGTGACGTGAGTTTCCGCATCCCCGAACGCAGCATGACCGCTCTCGTTGGGCCGTCCGGCGCCGGCAAGACCACCGTCGCCCGGCTGCTGGCCCGCTTCTGGGACACCACCGGCGGCACGGTCCGCATCGGAGGGGTCGACGTCCGCGACATCACCTCCGAGGACCTGGCCGCGACCGTCTCGATCGTCTTCCAGGACGTCTACCTCTTCGAGGGCACGATCGAGGACAACGTCCGCGTCGGTGATCCGGACGCCGGTGAGGAGAAACTGCGCCGCGCCGCGGTCATGGCCGGGCTGGACCGGGTGGTGGAGGAACTGCCCGACGGTTGGGCCACCCGGGTCGGCGAGGGCGGCACCGCCCTGTCCGGCGGACAGCGTCAGCGTGTCTCCATCGCCCGCGCCCTGCTCAAGGACGCGCCGATCCTCATCCTGGACGAGGCGACCGCCGCACTCGACCAGGAGAACGAGGCCGTGCTGACGTCCACGGTCCAGGCCCTGGCCGCCGAGAAGACCCTGCTCGTCATCACCCACCGCCTCAGTACCGTGCTCGCCGCCGACCAGGTCCTCGTCATGGAGAACGGGCGCATCACCGAACGCGGCACGCACGCCCACCTCGCCGCCAGCGGCGGCACCTACGCCGACTTCTGGCGACAGCGCACCAACGCGGACGGCTGGCGGCTGGAAGTGGCCCCGTGCCCCCAGCGGCCCCGACCGGCGCGTCCACCGAAGCACGAGAACACCGCACGGCAAGGAGCACAACGATGACCGCCAGGCGATCCGAACCGTGGACCGACTGGGCGCGGGCCGTACCCGCCCTCACATGCACGGCCCTGTTCGACGCCCCGGATGACCCGGCCCGCGCGGCCACGCGTCTGGCCAGAGCCGGCCTCGGCGAACAGTACGCCGTCTACGAGCACGCCGGAATCTGGTATTTCGCGGCGGGTTCCGCCGTCACGCTCACCGCGGACGCGACCGATGTCGTCGCCCGCGCCGACGGACGCGCATGGAGCGCGGCCACCGAAGGCAAGCCACTGGACAGGGTCGCCGAAGCGCTCACGGCACTCGGAAACGGCGGTGAGGCAACCCGTCACCTGTACGGATGGGCCACCTTCGAACTCGCCCACCTGCTGCACGGTGATCCGGCCGCCGCGGGAACGCAACCGCTCCTGTCGTTCCTGGTTCCCTGCGTGGAGGTCGCCCTCAGCCCGGGCAAGGCCGAACTGCGGGCCATCGACGAGGCCTGGGCCGCGAAGGTCACGGCCCTGCTCCAGAGCCCGGACGATCCCGTCGCGGCCGACACGCCGACGACCGCGACGGACGTCGAACGCCTCATCGCCTCCGGCGCGTCCGCCTACCGCCACGCCGTCGCCCGCAGCGTTGCCGACATCCAGGCGGGCCTCCTGGAAAAAGCCGTTCTGTCGCGGGTCGTCGTACTGCCTGAGGGAAACGAGCCCGACTTCGCCGCCTCCTACCTCGCCGGACGCCGGGCCAACACCCCCGCGCGCTCCTTCCTGCTGGACCTCGGCGGCCGGCGAGCCACCGGCTTCAGCCCGGAGACCGTCGTCGAGGTGGAGGCGAACGGCCGGATCCGCACCCAGCCACTCGCGGGCACCCGAGCCCTGGGGCCCGACCCCGCCGAGAACGGCCGCCTGCGCGAGGAGCTTCGCACCGATCCGAAGGAGGTGCACGAGCACGCGATCTCGGTACGACTGGCCGCCGAGGAGATGGAGACGATCTGCCGGCCCGGCTCGGTGGTGATCGAGGAGTTCATGACGGTCAAGGCACGCGGCTCGGTACAGCATCTCGCCTCCCAGGTCGCCGGGCAGTTGCGCGAGGACCTCGGCCCCTGGTCGGCGTTCGCGGCGCTTTTCCCGGCGGTCACCGTCACCGGCGTACCTAAAAGCGCCGCCCTCGCGGCTCTGAACCGCCATGAGCCCGAACCCCGAGGGCTCTACGGCGGGGCGGTGTTCCGAGCGGGAACCGACGGCTCACTGGACGCGGCACTGGTCTTGCGCACACTGTTCGCGCAGGAAGAGCGCACCTGGCTCCGTGCCGGGGCGGGCGTCATGGGGCAGTCCACCCCGGAACGCGAATACGAGGAGACGTGCGAGAAGCTACGAAGCGTCGTCCCGCATATGCGCTTCCACCGCACGTGAGGAAGCGCATGCCCCATCGGCTCGGATGCCCGTCTCTTCACCTGATCAGGCTCGATACCTGAAGCCTTTGAGTCGGGGCGGGCACGGTGTCGGGAGAGGCGTTCTCCGGCGTCGACGGCCGCCACAGCGGAAGAGCGTGAGCGTCTCAGGGACGCTCAGAGAAGTCTCCGCGATGCGCAGGGGTCGGCTTCGCTCCAGCTGGAGGACGGCCCGGGACCACGGCGCGGCCGAGGCGCCGACCCGGCCGGTCGGCCGACCCAAGGTCGACTCACACCACAAGAAGATCGGGGAAGCTGAAGTACTGCCCGGCCTTCCCCGGCCGGTTCGGCTCGATCGAGGACGCTCGCGTCTTCCGCCAGGAGTTCCACGCCTGGTACAACCACGATCACTACCACTCCGGGATCGGCTGTCACCATCCCGCCGACGTGCACTACGGCAAGGCCGGCATGGTCCGCGATCGGCGTGTCCACGTCCTGGCCACCGCCCAGGCCGCCTATCCCGAGCGTTTCGCCTCCGGTGGCACACCCACCCCGCCCGATCTGCCCGGACCGGCATGGATCAACAAACCCAACGACCTGGATCAGAAGGGCGAACAAGAAAAGCTGACACGGAATTAGACCAGTTCAGCTGCCTTGATCAAATTGACAGGTTCCGCGTCGACCTTCTTACTTGCGCGGAGCAGGCTGGCCTGAGCCGGACGCTGACGTGCCTTGACAGCACCCTTCCGGATGAAAGGCTGAGGTTCTTCTTTCTGGTCAAGGAGGACCACGATGACCGCGACGCCCCCCGAAGCCCTCACCTCAGACCCCGCGGCACCGCAGATCGCACAGTCGCTGGCAGAGATCCGTGCCAAGGGCACGGGCCTGTTCTCCCGGGCGCTGGTGATGGCCAACGGAGACCTCTCCTTCGACGAGGCGCACAGCTACAGGACCCCGGTCGCGGGAGCGCGTTCCGGGGGGACGACGCGCTACTCCCTGACGGATACCAAAGACGCCAGCCGCAGCTACCAGGGACGCGTCGACAAGGCGCAGGCGCGCATGTCCAAACAGGACAGCGAGGTCGCCGTCCTGCAGGAAGCCTGGGACTGGATCGAGGCGCTTCATTCCTCGTTCCCTCATGACGCCCACATCCGGGTCGTGGTGGTCGGCAACATCGGGCCGTGCACCGGATGCAAGGCCCGCCTGAAGCTGTTCCGGCAGGACCTCATCGGCGTGTTCGGACCCGGGCGGGTGATCGTGGAAAGCGTCTACGACACCAGCCAGATGTTCATCACGAAGAACTACGAAGAGAAGTACGAGGACTACGAGACAGGGGCCACGAGCACGGTCTCGACGACCTACGGATACGAGGGCGCGACGGTGGAGGCCTACCAGCCGCCGGGTGCTCCGCAGAGCGTGTCGTACTGGCTGTACCAGGTGGGGTAGGTGGTCCCCTGGGCAGTACGGCTGCCGAGCTCGTCGGCATGGTGATCACGCCACCCACGATGCTTGGCCCTTTGAGCTGCAGCGAGGTCTTCCCTAGCGTCCGCGCCACGGAGGGGGTCTGATGGTAGCGGCACAGAAAACAACGGATATGCAGGTCAGCGGTCTCTCTTCCGGGCTGTACTCGAAGACCCTTACAGGGGGTTCCGGTAGTAATGGGCTTTCCCTCGTAACGTAGAGACATCGCCTTAGGGGGGAAACGGCGACGACAGCTTGAACCCGAGGAGTACACCGTCAAGCACTTCCGGGCGGCGTGTGAGCGGATGGGCGTTGCTCGGTCAATGGGCCTGGTCGGCTCCTCCCTCGACGACGACGCCGCCGAATCGCTGTTCTCCAGCCTGGAATTTGAGCTGTTTCGTATCCTGGGCCCGTTCGCCACTCGTGAGCAAGCCCGCCGCGCGGTCGCGGTCTGGGTCGATGACTTCGACACGATGCGGCTGCACTCGGCCAACGGGATGTGCTGCCCGGTGGAGTACGAACACCAGCGGGCCGCTACGCGGTCGAAGAGGGGGCGAGCCGCCACGATTTTCCAGCGAGTGCCACATCTGGCTGGGGGTGCGCCGCGCAGCGTCCGGGGCCGCCTACTCCGGTCTCAAGGGTCGCCGGTGCGATCGCTGCGCGACGGCCTTCGGCCGCCCTCGCCCCTGGAGACCTCATCACACGGCAGACCACTAAAAACGGCAGGCAACACCACACAACAGAATCACGGGGTGCTCCTGTCCTGGCGAGGGCATAGAAAGTGCTTGACCCGCCCCGCCCAGGGCGTATGGTCCGATCAGGAAGGTTTCTTACCGGTTCGCCGGTGAGGTGGTCACGCTGGGGGTGTAGCCGGACTGCTCGTCAACGAGTGGCGCGACAAGATGCAGCGCATGCCAAACGCCAGCCAGTGGGTGGCGCGGGACCCGATCACTGGAGAGACACGACATCGACGCCGGTAACCATTCATTGACCAGCCCTATGGGGTGCGTACAACGGATTGTCGTCGGCCGCACGGATGATCTCCCGGCGTGGTTACTCACCGGCATGTTCCGCCTCCGCTACGAGGTGTTCTACGAACGCCTCCGCTGGGACGTCGACAGCCTCCACGGAATGGAGCGAGATTCCTACGACGACTGCGATCCGGTCTATGTGATCAGCCATGGGGAGGTCTGCCGGGAGGTCACAGGGTGCTGTCGGCTCCTGCCCACCGACGGTCCTTATATGATCCCCGACGTCTTCTCCGAGACGCTGCGCGGCGCCCCTGCTCCTCGTGATCCGAGCATCTGGGAGCTCAGCCGCCTGGCCACTGGCCGGGCCTGGCCCCGCACTACGGCAGCGGGTTTCGGCACGCTTGCCCTTGCGCTGCTCCGGGACGCGTTTCGCTGGGTTGATCGGTACGGTGACACGGTGGTCGCGGTCTCAGGCGTGGCCCTGGAACGGCGCCTGCATGTCATGGGTGTTCCCACCCGGCGTTTCGGTGACGGCAGGGCGACGCGCCTTGGCCAGCTTCTGTGTTCCGCCTATGCCGTCTCAACCCAGGCCTTTCTTGAGAACGCGCCTGCCGCGCCAACGGCGGCGACGATTCCCTGCCAGGACGAGTCCTAGGTAGTACTTCGTTAGGTTGGTTCGGGTGGGTGGTGTTCTGGCCGTTCTGCGGCGGTTATGTCGCGATGGCAGCTGGGGCCCGTGCCGGTCCATCCCCCGTTCCGATGCATGGCGGCGCAACCTGGCCTGGCTCACACTGGTCGACAAGGCGTACCTGATCGCCGACCACCCCAATTCGAATGAGCCGCAGACCTCAGCGGAGTGATCAGTGCGCGTGACGCTCGCATTAGTGGCCTTAGCCGTCTTTCTCTTAGCCATCTGGGCCGCTTTCCCGATGAGAGGCGGCGACGAGCTGGGCGGGCCTAACAGCCAGATCGACGCGCAGTTGTCCTCTGCTCAACCTCGCCGTCGACGGCATCGACCAGCTCACACTCGTCATCTGCAGCAAGCTCAAACAGATGCAGTACCAGCCGACGCTACTGGACGGCTTCGTCGCCGAGACCGTCCTGTCCCTCCAACCGCCATAACGCCCAGCCTTCATCCTCAGCAAGGAGGGCTGGAGCGTTATTCGGCGCAGTACGCGTTAGCCTCTGATTGAAAATCAGCCATCTTTAATAAAACATCCATTTCGCCGCTAATTTCTTCGTTGTATCTCTGAACCAATACATGGCCCGGCTTTATTTTTTTGGCCGAATCCAAGGTGAAGCTGACAGAGCCGAACGACCTAACGTTGCCATCCGTCCGGCTCCACGAGAATGCGCGGTACGTGCGGCCCGGGTCGAATTGAGCTTTCCCTTTGGAAATGCGCCAGCCATTATCCGGTTGTTCTAAATTCACAGACGTCACACCTCCCTGGAGGAGTGGAGCCCGGTATTCCACATCAACGACCGATCGATTTTCTTCGGACTTATGGTAGACAGAAAGGCCGTTTGGTGCATCTCCGCACCATGCGGTGACAACTACCATCTGTCCTTTATCGTCGATTGAGACGCCGGTCACGCCTCCAGCCTCCGGACTGCAGGCGACCAGTGAAAGAAGCAGGGTAAGCGCAACTGCGGATTTTACTGCCGGGATCCTGCGAGGCATGATGGACATATTCAAGGGCAAGGGTAGTTCCCCTCTGCCAAGCCGGCCTGCTGCTCGTATTTGTTCGTACAGGCGTTTTCTCCGGCAAGGGCGTAAAGAATTGCAAACGAGAACCAGTAGCCGGTCTGCTCTCCATAATGGTACCATTGCTGCGTATGTACATACTCGCGCCTGAGCAGAGGATCACGTATGATTGCTCTGTTGGTCTCTTTTGCGAAGAATATGCCTGCAATTTTGTAGCCGATACGCCCTGGAGGGATGAGCTCGCCTGGCATTCCGCTGCACACGGTGATAAATTTTATCATTTGGCCGCAGATGGCTTTTAGCGTCCTGGCCCATCGGAGAAGTTCGGCTTGCACCTTGGGCATTGAACCTTTTTCATCCCGCTGGAGACCGCTGTCCGATCACAGCGTGATCGAGAGTCTGCCGTTCGCCTGACGAAGCAAGAGAGCCCCTGGTAGACGGGTTGATCACCACAACCATCACCGTCACAACCAGGAGTTCTGGGTGTTGTTCTACCGTGCCGCGGTCGATTTGTCGCGCTCAACGCTGAACGCTGAACTACGTGGCCGGAATCATCCGGCGGCACCGCAATACGATCGGCACCCCCTGGCGGCGACTCAACCCCGGCCAGCAGGCCCTGCTCGTGCTGGTCCACCTGCGCACAGGCGAGACCTTCACCGAGATCGCCGCGGGTTTCGGCGTCTCGACCGCCACCGCCTGACGGTACGTGCAAGAGACCGTGACGCTGCTGTCGGCCCGCTCCCCGAAACTCGACCGGGCACTACGCATGGCCAGACGGCACAGGCTGCACTTTCGCCGTGGAGTGGCCGCTGGGCGGCGTCGAGCTGACGACCGTCGAACTCGACGGCGCGGCCATCGTCTCCGCCTCCGGCCGCTCGGCGCACTGCTGGCCGGACTCCACCGGGTAGAGCCGTTCACCTGAGCGAGAGGGAGCGGGTTGCGTTGGTCGACTTCACCGTCATCTGGATCGATGCCGAGGCGGACCGGGCCGTCGCCGAAGTCGTGGGCAGGGGCCGGTTCGAGGTCGTCAGCGAGCCGGCCGAGCACCTGCCGATGACGGTCGTGCCGGATCCGACCGGGCTTCCCGATCATGGGCGGACGAGCATGATGATGGTCGTCCGGTCTTGCAACGAGGATCGACGACCCGGTGGTTGAACGTGCCTCCGGGGCCTCGATCCAGGACGATCCGGCGCGACATCAGAGGAGGACCTGGGCATGGCCTGGAGCACGCGACAGCTCGCCGACCTCGCCGGCACCACCGTCAAGACGGTGCGGCACTATCACCGAATGGGACTGCTCAAGCTGCCCGACCGAGCGCCCAACGGGTACAAGCAGTATCAGACGACGCACTTCGTGCGGCTGCTTCAGATCAAGCGGCTGACCGAGCTCGGACTGTCGCTTGCCCAGATCCGAGCGATGGGGAGTGCGGACGAGGAGCCCGACGAAGCCATCCGCGTGCTCGACGCCGAACTGGCAGGCACGATCGAGCGCCTGCAACGGATCCGCGCGGAGTTGGCGGTCATCCTCGAGTACCGGGTCCCCCTGGACACCCCGGTGCCGTTCGGCCCGGTTGCCGAAGGACTGTCGGAGCGGGACCGGGCCTTGCTGACGGTGTTCTCGGGGGTACTCAAGGACGATGCGCTCGACGACCTCCGTCAGCTGATGACAGAGGTCACCGACGGCAAGGCCGAGGACGAGTTCTACCACCTCCCAGCGGACGCCGACGACGCGACGATCGAGGCCGTCGCGCGCCATCTGGCCGAGTCGATCCGGCGGAGCCAGGCCCGGTTCCCCTGGATGGCGGACCCCGGCTCTGCGGCGACGCACAGCCCGGGCTTCACCGAGGCCGCGATCGGGTCCGCTTTCGCCGAGCTGTTCAACGCCGCCCAGCTGAAGGCACTCGCTCGCGCCCAAGCGCTGATCGAGGAGACGGAGCCGCCAGGGCGACGGGAACCGTGAACCTCTTCATGCCCCTCCAGGCTCACGTGGAGTGCCTGTCCTTCTCCTACAGCCGGTGATCGTCGCGCTCGCCGGTGCCATCAACGCACCAGGACCGCGTACGGCCACGCAGCGGTAAGAGGCGATCGACCCCGTCCCCGACAAGATCGCGGCACTCATGCGTGAGATCTCGGCTGTGGGGAGGCTCGTCGAACGGCTCAGTATCCGATGCCGTGGTACAGCAAGCCCGCACTGTTGTGGACGACGTGGATGACCACGGCCGGCCAGATCGAGCCGGAGAATCGGAACAGCAGCCCGGCGCCGAGCCCGGCGACGAACGCGATCGGCATGATGCTGTTGACGCCGTGCGCGACGGCGAAGACCGCCGCGCTCACGATCACGCCGATCCAGGTGCCCCAGCGGAACAGGAAGCTCGCGAACACGCCGCGGAACAGGACCTCCTCGCCGAAGGGCGTCAGCAGGCCGCCGAGCACGATCGTCACCGCGAGGGAGAGCGCGCCCGCGCGCGCAGCGTCGCGATAGCCCTCCTGAAGGCTCTCCGACCCAGGGAAGAACGGGTCGAAGATCGCCGAGACCGGCCAGCTGAGCGCGAAGCACGCGAGGCCGATCGCGATGGCCGCGAGCAGCCAACCGGGATGAACGCGCCGCATCCCGAACGGGCGGACGTCGCGGATGCGGATGAGCACGGCGACGGCGAACGCTCCGAGCGGCGCGAGGCCCGAGACAAGGAAGTTCGCCTGGCCGGGCGAGACCGGGGAGCCGGCCGGCAGCAGATAGGCGATCGTCGCCCCGACCCCGTACAGGATCGCGGCCGCGAGCACGGCGACGCCGAGCTCGGGCCAGCCGGGCCGGGCGGGCGTGCGGCGGCTCTGGTTCATGGGGACTTCATTCACGGTGTTCATGGCAACGAGTCTCATCCGTGCCCTAAGGGCACGGTCAAACCGACGGCTCCCACCATGGAAGTGGGCTTACATCGACCACATGGGCGTCGCGTCCTCTACTGCTACCGGATGTACCTCATCGTCATCCCGGAGATCGCCGGAGGTGGGCTGCGGCTGTTCGACGACGGCCTCCCGCCGTCGAAGTGGAAGCTCACCCACCAGGAGACCGGCGAACTGGGCGCGATGGCCCTGATCTACGACCGAGTCCGCCGAACCCACACGGTTTCAAAGAACTGAGCCCAGGTCAGCCGGGTGTTCTCGCGATCAGGACGATCGAGGAGATGGGATCCTCTCGTCGGGCAGCAGATCGCCCAGTACGGTTCAGATGGTGATCAGGGCCTGTCGGAAAACCTGCTAATCCCGACACTCCGCGAGAGCAGTACCTAAGATCAATTCCTGCTTTGGGGCTGGGGTCGGCTTCGGGAGCGGAGGGCCTTGAAAGCCCAGAGTTCACGCGAACTGAAGCTTCTTTAGCGGGAACTCACGTGGGTTCGGCATCTCAAGGCCTGTTCGCCTCGTGAGTTCAGCGCACTGAGGTGCCTGACCAGTCGAGCAGGACAGGCCGGATCTCGATGACGTAGCTCCAGACGGTCTGGATGCTGCGCGCTCGCTGGCGAGGCCCGCCCTCGTGCAGCAGGTGGGCCCATGCCTCGACGTCGGCGGCGATGCCGGGAGCGATGCCGCTCAGCTTGCCGGCCAGCCAGCTGTCGAAGGCGGGGACGCGGTCATCATCGAGCAGACCGATGCGAGCGAGGACTTCGACGGTGCGTCCGACGCTGAGGCCGTGGTGACGCAGCTTGGGAAACAGTTCCGAGAAGCGGATCATGTCGCCGGGAGTGTGGGTGGACAGCAGCATAACCAGGGCCCGGTCGACGTCACTGATGATCCACCGGGTCCAGCCCCGAGCCCCGGCGAGGGCAGCGGCCGCCGCGCGGGCCGTGCGTAAGGCCGGGTTGGCTGGATCTGCGTGCCGGCGCCGGTCGAACCTGGCGTAGTCGCGACGCACACTGTGATGGGCAGCAGCAGCTGAGCCCGGCGATGGGGGAAGATCTCCGGCTGAGCGGGCGGCGGCTGGGGACGGGAGCGTCGGCGTCCCTGCCGCCCAATGCGCGGCCCAGGACCTTGGGATCGCTGCCGGTGCATGTTGCTAAGGAACAGCTGCTGGCAGGTGAGCCTGCGCAGGAACGGTTCCAGCACGGTGACCTGGTCCTTGGCCTCCAGGCTGGCCTGCAGCCGGCACAACCGGCAATACCCCTTCTTGATCGGGACCTCGCGGTGGCAGCTTGCGCACCGGCCGACTTGGTGGAGCCGGCCGAAGGTGTAGCAGGCGCGGCGGTATCGGCCCGGGAGCACGCCTCAGGCATAGCAGCCCACGCAGGTCGCCGCCGGCTTGGTCGGGGAGATGAAGCCCATCAGGCGGGTGGCAGCGACCGTCCGTCCCGCCGCTTGGGTGTCACCACGGGTGTCTGGCCGGCGGCTTCGATGCGGGCCTGGCCACTCTCGGCAGGAGCAGGCACGAGCTCCGGTTCTGGGATCAGCAGCTCTGCGATGCCGCAACCGAGCACGGCGCAGATGACGTCCAGGTCCTCCAGCTTGACGCTGGCCGGATGGCCCGAGTTCCGGACAAGCACGGGGCTACTCAGTGGCGCTCACGGGGCGGAGGTGTTCCCGCTCCATCGAGGAGCGGGTGCGGTGACCTACCGATGTTTCGTGGGAGTGATGCAGAGCATCGCCCGTATATCACCGCTAGCCTAGATATGATCAAATCGTGTATCGTTGCTACCCATGAGCGAGAACGGATCTGCCGAGGCGATCGACGGCGACGTGCGTACCCGGCTGATGCGTGCTGCGGAGCAGCTTCTGGGCGCGTCTGCCGATGGTCAGATCTCGACGCGCGAGATCTGCTCGTTGGCGCGGGTCACGGCCCCGACCCTCTACCACCACTTCGCGGACAAACACGCGCTGCTGGATGCGGTGGTGCTCGAGGGGTTCAGCACGTATCTCGAGGGCAAGCGAGCCATCTCACCCAGCGGCGATGTGCTCACAGACTTCCGTACGGGCTGGGACATGCATGTGTCGTTCGGCTGCGAGCATCCCGCCCACTACCGGTTGATGTTCGGCAACCCCCAAGCCGGACAGGCAGCTCCCGCCGCGTCCCTGGCTCACGACGCCGTCGCACGCACGGTCGCCGAATGGGGAGAGCAGGGCCATCTGAAGGTCTCCGTCGACGCCGCGACGGAGACGATGTCCGCCGCCGCGGTCGGTGTGACGCTGCAACTGATCGCCGCGCAAGCCGACAGCACGCACCCCCTCTCGACGAACGTCCGCGACACCGTCGCCGACGCACTGTTTCGCCCGTCCGAGACGGGAGACGGCGTCGCCGGTGCTGTCACCCGTCCCGCGCGACAGCTCCTGGACGCGTTGCCGCATGGCCCCCTGGAACCTTTGCGGCCGACCGAGGTCGCACTGCTGCGCGAATGGCTCGCGTCCCTCGCAGACAGCTCCACCTGACAGAACAAGGGAGAAACACATGCCCGATACAGCCGAACGCGCCCTCTCACACGATGGGGTGACGGAGATCATCAAGGCCCTGGCCGCCGGATATGGAACGGTCTTACGGTCGCCGCTGCTGAAGGATCCCGGCGACTACGGTCTCGACTACGAGAACGTCACGTTTCCCTCGCTCGACGGCACGCCGCTCGAGGCCTGGTGGATCCCCCGCGAAGGGTCCAAGAAGCTCATCATCGCCAACCACCCGCTGTGGTTCAGCCGCTACGGATTCCCGGCTCACCTCGAGCCGTGGCGATCGATCGGCGCCGCGACCGGCAACGACTTCGAGGTCGACTACGTGCCGGACTACCGCATCCTTCACGACGCCGGCTACAACGTCCTGACGTACGACTTCCGCAACCTGGGACAGAGCGGCAGCGCCAACTCGGGCGGCGGAAGCGGTGGCCGCTTCGAGGCCCGCGACGTCATCGGCTCCCTGCACTTCGCGCGCGCCGACGCCCGAACCAGGGGAATGACCATCGGGCTGTTCAGCCGCTGCCAGGGCATGAACGCCACGATGTTCGCGATGCAGGAGCATCCCGGCGAGTTCGACGACGTCCGATGCGTCTTGGCCCCGCAGCCGCTGTCGGTCGGCGTCACGATGAGGCGGAACCTCGAGAGGCTCGGCTTCCCCGACCGCATCGACGAGCTCGAGCGTGAGATCCAGATGCAGGTGAGCTTCACCTTCGAGGAGATGACGCCCGTGCCGTGGGCCAAAGCGGTTCGGACGCCCACCTACCTGTATCAGGTGAAGGACGACCTGATGACGGACCCGAGTGACGTGCAGGCCATGTACGACAACATCCCCATCGACGAGAAGGAACTGCACTGGATCGAGGGCACGACCGCCCGCTGGGACGGATACCTCGACTTCCGGCGCGACCCGCAGCCCAAGCTCGACTTCCTCGCACGCCACATGGCATGACAGCTCCCGGATGCGTTGAGGTCGCACTGCTGCGCGAAGGCTCACGTCCCTCGCAGACCAATTCGCATGACAAGACAAAGGAAAAACCATGACCGAGAGAGCCGAAGGCCGGGGAACACAGGTGCACGAGGGCACGCAGGCGATCGTCACCGGGAGCACCCGCGGCATCGGGGAGGCCATCGTCCGTCGGCTCGCCGCTCGGGGGATGAGCGTGGTCATGGTCGGCCGCAGCGACACGACACTGCAGCAGGCCGCCGACCGGATCCGCTCGGCGGTCCCCGGCGCCGACCTGCGCCTGGAGCGCGCAGACCTGTCCCTGGTGCGGGACGTCTGCGCGCTCGCCGACCGGCTCGCCCACAGCACGTCACCGAGCCTGGTGATCAACAATGCTGCGATCACCGCCGACATCGGCGCTCGCACCGACGAGGGCAACCAGCTCACCCTCGCCACCAACCACCTGGCGCCCTACGTGCTGATGCGCACCCTCGCCGAGTCGGTCACGCAGACCCCCGCCCGGTTCGTGGTGGTCGGCGCCAGCCCCACCGTGCTGAAACGCTTCCCGGTGGACCTGGACGATCTCCACGCCCAGGACGGCCGCGCGCTCAGCCGCTTCCCCAGCCTGCGGCGCTTCGCCGCCTACGCTCGCACCAAGAACATGAACACGATGTTCGTCCACAGCCTGGCACGCCGCCTGGCCGGTAGCGGCATCACCGTCAACGGAGCCCACCCCGGGATCATCGCCCAGACCGGCCTGTCCCGCGACGCGCGCGGACTGGAGAAGGCGCTGAACACGATGGTGGAGCTCAACCCCTTCAAGAAGGGCCCCGATCAGGGCGCGGACAACCCCGTGTGGGTGGCGACCGATCCCGGCCTCGACGGCGTGAACGGACGCTTCTTCGTGGACCACGAAGAGGTCACCAACCCCCGACCACACGCTCTCCCCCGAACGGTGTGAGGCCCTGTGGGAGCGCAGCGCGGAACTGGTGGGCATGAAACCCTAGATCACTGCCTGCGGAGGGTCTCCTCGACTCCCGGGTAGGTGAGGTATCCCTCTCGGCATGTTCGGTCTGGTCTTCTGAGATTCTCAGTCGGGTGGCATGTCGACGAAGCGGCTGTAGTGGCCTTGGAAGGCCACGGTGATCGTGGCTGTGGGGCCGTTGCGGTGCTTGGCCACGATCAGGTCGGCCTCTCCCGCGCGGGGGGAGTCGCGCTCGGCGGCGTCCTCGCGGTGTACCAGGATGACGAGGTCGGCGGTGCGGGCGACGGCGTCACACAGATCGGTGTGCAGGTCCGGCAGTCGGCCGCCCCCCATCTCTGCCAAGCGGTCGAGATCGGCGGAGACGATGATAGGGATCTCCAGTCGCACAGCGAGCGCTTTGAGAGTGTGCATGGTTTGGGTGACCTCGTGTTCACGGGTGTCGCCGCGCACGTCGGGGCGGATGTGGCGCAGGCCGTCGATGGCGACCAGGCGGGCTGCGGGCTCGTCGGCGGTGCAGGCGCGGGTGATGTGGTCGCTCAGCTCGCCCAGGGTCCAGTCGGCCGGTGTGGCCAGGTGCAGGGGGGCGTCGGCGAGACGGGGTATCACGCGGGCGAGCGTGGCTCGATCGTCGTCGCGCAGGGCGCCGCAGCGCAGCGCGTGACCGGCGACGCGGGCCTCGGCCGAGGTGAGGCGGGTGAGCAGGTCGCGGCGGGAGGACTCGTAGCTGACCAGCAGGGTGGGGGTGTCGCGGTTGAAAGCGGCGCCTCGGCAGAAGGCGAGCAGCAGGGTCGTGCTTCCCACCCCGGGGCGGGAAGCCACGACGGTCAGGGTGCCGGCGGGCAGGTTGATGAGGACAGCGTCGAGATCGGTGATGCCGGTAAGGGGGCGGCCGGGCGGCCGGCTGCGAAGATGTTCGGTGCCGGAGTGATCTGTGACGTCGAGGTGCTCCAGGAGGTCGAGGAACTCCTCGCGGGCCGGGACGGGAGCGGGGACGTAGGGCATGGCGGCCATCCTGCCAGCCGAAGGCAGATGGAGAAAGGCCGCCGAAACACGGTGGGAACCGGCCGCGCCTACCTGAAGGCGCAGGTCAGAGAGCGGATCCGGGAAGTGAAGTTTCGGCGGCAGACCGCCGTACGGCACATGGGACTTGCGGTCTACCGCGCGGCCGTCGACATCCCCGTTAACGGGGATTCAGCAGCTTCTCCATACCGAGCAGACCGGCGTCCAGGGCGATTTGGACCAGCCAGGCGTGAACTTGCTCATTTCGAGCGACGGGATCGG
The DNA here is from genome assembly GCF_042898365.1 of Streptosporangium sp. NPDC000509. Lineage (NCBI taxonomy): Bacteria > Bacillati > Actinomycetota > Actinomycetes > Streptosporangiales > Streptosporangiaceae > Streptosporangium > Streptosporangium sp. NPDC000509. Next base: position 143,593 of record NZ_JBIAYX010000019.1, read on the forward strand.
CGAGATCAAGGTCGGGGTCGGCTAGGACATGTCCGCCATGAGAGGAGCCGGCCTCGGCGATTGCCTGCAAGCCCTTAACGTCGAAAGTCTCGGTGACCGAGCGGCCGGTGACCAGGTGCAGCACGCGTGGCTGGGGCACAACCTCAGGAACGATGTCAGCCAGTTCAGCGAAGGCGTCGACGGTCCGCGCCACGGTAAGGGCCGCCGTCATGGCGTCGATGACCTGTGCGAGTTTTTGGAAGCTCATTCGCCAGCCGTCATCTTTGATAGGCGAGACGGCGTTGTGCCCTGCACGTATCCATTGCGCTTCTTGCTGCTTGAGCCATTTCCCGATCCGGATGGTTCCTGCGCATCCCGCCGGGCAACCTGGACCGCGCGCCGCGCCAGACGTACCCACTGGCGCAGGTGTCAGGGGCGAACGCGGTCTCGGCGCCGGCCCCCGTAACCCCGAGCACCGACATCGCCAGGCATCCCGACGCGGTCATCGCCGCGAGCCTGCCGGAACGTGTGAGCATGTTCTTCCTCTGGAAGAGATCAAGGAACGGATCGCGGGCGGGCACTCCCAGCCCCGTGATCGCATCCTGTCCCGCGGCCCACCGCCGGACATGAGTAGCCCCTACTCATATCCGGCTCTCCGGGGTGGGCCCTTGCTCAGGCCGCCACGACCGGCGCGACCCCCGCCGGGAGCACGGCCCCGTACTACCCGTGGTTCGTGGACGGCGAGTAGAGCATCGACACCGGGCGGGTGGCGGCGTCGAACGACGCCGCTGCCCCGGCCGCCCCCATCCCGCTGGCCCCCCACGGCTCGTAGACCATGTTGACGCCACCGTGTTGCCACTCGTTGATCCACACGAGAGCGGCGTTGATCTCCCTGCAGCGCCGCAGGTTCTCGGGGGTCGAGGAATAGACCGTCGCCGCGAGTCCGAAGCTTGTGGTGTTGGCCAGGTCGATGGCTTCGGCGAAGGAGTCGACCACGGTGACGGGGGCGACCGGCCCGAAGGTCTCCTCTTTCATGATGCGCATGTCCGAGGTGACCTCGGTCAGCACCGTCGCCGGGTAGAAGTATCCGGGCCGGTCCGGTTGCCCGCCACCGCAGAGCAGCGTCGCCCCGCGGTCGACGGCTTCGTGGACGTGGTCGTGCACGATCCTCCTCTGGGCGTCGTCGACCAGTGGTCCCAGGCCCGGGGAGTAGGGGTCGTCGCTCATCGTCCAGCCTTCGGCTTCGGCCACGAGGGCGGCGATGAACTCGTCCGCGACCGCGCGGTGCACGTAGATCCGCTCCGACGACGTGCAGATCTGTCCGCTGTTGAGGAACGTCGACGTCGCGACCGCCTTGGCGGTGGCGGCCACGTCGACGTCGGCGTCGACGAGGACGGGGTCGTTCCCTCCCAGTTCCAGGATCGTTCGCTGAAGGCGCTTGGCCGCGGCGACGGCGACGCTGCGGCCCGCCTCGACAGACCCGGTGAAGTGCACCAGCTTGACCGCCTCGTGCTCGGCCAAGGGCTTGCCGGCGCGCGCGTCGCCCAGGAGAAGGTTCACCACGCCTGCCGGAAGGTCGCACAGCTCGACGAGCCGGGCCGCGGACAGCGGCGCCTTCTCCGAGGGCTTGATCACCACTGTGTTGCCGGCGGCGAGCAGGGGGCCGAGGGCTCCCAGGATCGAGGTCACCGTGAAGTTCCAGGGCACGATGAGTGCCAGCACGCCCAGCGGCTCACGGATGACCACTGTCCGTCCGGACTCGCCCGGAGCTGTGACGTCGGCGACGAACGGATAGGACCGCGCCCGCTCGATGTCGAGCCGGAACGAGGCGATTCCGCCCGCGATGAACTGCTCGGCGAGCGGGACAGGCTTACCCATCTCCCGGTTCTCGAGTTCCGCCAGCTCGCGCACATGCCGTTCGAGGAGGTCGGCGGTGCGGCTCAGCCGGCCGAGGCGGTCCTCGAGGTCGAGCCTCGCCCAGCCCGCGTGCGCGGCCTGCGCCGACTCCACCGCCGCCGCGGCGTCGGCGGCCGATCCGGCCGGAATCAGTGCGACGACCTGTTCGGTGGCCGGGTTGACGACGCCGCGGAGTTCCGGGTCCGCGGCTTCGACCGGGGTACCGTCGATGATGTTGCTCAGGCGCTTCATCTGCTCGTTCCTTCTGGATCGAAGCCGGCTTCAGTGGAGCCTGCGGGCCATGTGCTCGCCGAACATCACGCAGGCGAGATGGGTGTTGGCGCGTGGGACGAAGGGGAAGACGGAGGCATCGACGACTCGGAGACCCTCGAAACCGAGGACCTCGCACCGGGGGTCGACGACCGTCTCCGGCGCGTTCGGATCTCCCATCCGGCACGTGCTCGTCGCGTGCTGCGTGTCGACCACGCTGGCGCGCAGGTAATCGCGCAGTCGCCCTGGTGTGTCCAGGGCATCGCGCAGCGACGAATTGACCCGCCAGAGATCGCCGTCGGCGATCTCCGCGAAGCTGGAGTGGGCCACCAGGTCGCCGAGGAGCCTGATGCCCGCTTCCAGGCGGTCGATGTCGCGCTCGTCCGACAACATGTTCAGCGCCACCCGGGGCTGCGTGCTCGGGTCGGCGCTTCGAAGCTTCAGCGTTCCGCGCGAGTAGGTCCGGTTGACGAACACCCCGACGGCACCGGCGCCGGCGCGCGCTTCGGCCGCCGCCATGGCCAGCGCGTTCTGGTTGAGGGCGACCAGCATCATGTCGTTCCCGCCGGGCACGGTGCCGCTGCTGTAGCGCACGCAGCAGTTCGTGTGGCGGTCGGCGGGGCCGGCCAAGGCCGCTTCGGTGAGCGGGATGCCGATCAGGGCCATCGGATGGTCCTGGAGCCCACGGCCCACCGGCAGATCGGCACGGACCTCGATGCCCAGCCGTCGGAGGTCATCGGCGGGGCCGATGCCCGAGCGCATGAGGATCGAGGGCGAGGCCGTGGCGCCCGCGCTGAGCACGACCTGGTTCGCGTGGAAGGCCGATCCGTTGGCCAGCCGGACGCCGACTGCCCGAGCACGTTCGAAGAGAACCACGTCGACCAGGCTGTCGCCGCGGATGGTGAGGCCCGGGTTGTCGCGACGTGGCTCCAGGTAGGCGTCGTGGCACGAGACCCGTCGACGGTCGATCGAGTTGATGGGGTAGGGAGAGACGCCGGTCGCGCCGGGTGCGTTGACGTCCGGGGCCCACCCGAAACCCGAGGCGAGCGCTGCCGCGCGGAGCGCCTGGTCGACCGAGCCCCACGTGTCGACCGGGGCCCGGTAGACGGGGATCGGGCCGGCGGTGCCGTGGTAGTCCTCGTCGCCGAAGCCGGCGTCGGACTCCAGGGCGACGAAGTCCGCCATGACCTCCGCGGACGACCATCCGGTGCAACCGGAGGCCGCCCACTCGTCGAAGTCCTCGATGGGCGGCCGGATCGCGATCTGCCCGTTCACCGTCGAGCTTCCGCCGAGGCCCTTGCCTCGCCAGTACAGGTAGGGCTCCTGGGCCTCGGTCCTGGTGGCCAGATGCCCGTCCCACAAGAACGCGTTGTAGTCGGAGTTCAGGATCGCGTTCAACGGATTCGGCGACCTCCATGCCTCCGGAAGCTGCGAGGCCGCGTAGTCCTGGCCGGCCTCGAGCAGCAGCACCCGCTGTCCCGCGTCGGCGAGCCGTGCCGCGAGTGCCGAGCCGGACGAGCCCGCTCCGACGACGATGGTGTCGTAGCTGCCTGCTGATCCCATCGGGCCTGATCCTTGGTCTCGTCGCTAGGCGGTGAGGTCGAGCGTGTGAACGGTCATCTCGCCGAGTGCCGCGGGAAGGGGTTCGACGCCGAACCCGGGTCCGCCGGGGATCGGCACCGCGCCGTCCTTCATGACGATCGGCTCGGTGATGTCCTGGGCGTAGAACCGATCCGAGCCCGAGAGGTCGCCGGGCAGCGTGAAGCCCGGGAGCCCGGCCAGCGCCGCGTTGGCGGCTCGGCCGATGCCGGTTTCGAGCATGCCGCCGCACCAGACCGCGACGCCGTGCGCCAGCGCGAGGTCGTGGATGCGTGCCGCCTCGAGGTATCCCCCGACTCTTCCTGGCTTGATGTTGATGACACTCGCCGCCCCCAGCGCGATCGCGTCGGCGGCGGACCGCGCGTCGACGATCGACTCGTCCAGGCAGATCGGCGTGGTGAGCAGGTCCGCGAGCAGAGCGTGTTGCCGCAGGTCCTCCTCGCCCAGCGGCTGTTCGATCAGCAGCAGATCGAAGGGGTCGAGTCCGCGCAGCAGCGGGGCGTCGGAGAGCCGGTAGGCGGTGTTCGCGTCGACCTGCAGCGCGATGTCGCCGAACCGCTCGCGCACCGCCTTGACCGGCTCGAGGTCCCACCCGGGCTGGATCTTGAGCTTGACGCGCGCGTAACCCTGGTCGACGAAGTCGCCCACCCGGCTGAGCAGGTCGGGAATCGACTTCTCGATGCCGACGCTGACCCCCGAGGGCACCGAGGCGCGGGTCACACCGAGCTGCGCCGCGAACGACATGTTCCGCAGCCGCAGCTGGGCGTCCAGGATCGCCATCTCCAGAGCGCCCTTGGCCATGCGGTGGCCGACCACGTGCTCAAGTGCCGCGCCGACCGTCGACGCCGACACGGCGTGACCCGCGGTCTGCCACTCGAACAGCGCGGGCACGAGGAATCGCCGCAGGACCTCTCGTGCTCCCTCAAGGTATTCCGGCGAGTAGAACGGCTCGGCGAGGGCGACGCACTCGCCCCACCCGGCCACGGTGCCGCCGTGGTCCGAGGCCGTGACCCGGATCAGGAGCGGAAGTCGCTCCGTCTGGGTGGAGAACGAGGTGGTGAACGGGTGGATCAGCGGCATCCGGACCGTGATGAGCTCGACACGCTCGATGTGCATTCTCAGGTGCTCCTTGTGAGGCGGTAGTGACCCCGGCGGTCGAAGTCGACGACGACCCAGCCTTCTTCCAGCAGTCCGCCCAGCGCCCGTCGCAGCGCGAGCCGCCACGAGATCGCGAGTTCGGGTTCGTGGCGCCGTAGAGCCTCGATGTCCGAGGGGATCTCCACGGTGCATCGGGTCAGCGACTCCGCCCGGCCGAGGTCGAGCTGGGGTCGCCGGTCCACGGACCTCAGTACGGCGGGGCCGTGCTCCTTCTCGGCTCGTGAGGGTGTCGTGGCCTGCCCGATGTGCCAGGCCACCATGATCCGGTCGCTGTGCTGGCCCTGGTTGAGCCCGTCACCCATCGGTCCGTAGAAGTCGGGCAGGTAGACCTCGACCTCACAGCCGAGCTTGTGGAGGTTGAAGTACGCGTTCCGGGCCACCAGGGGGTCATAGGTCCACGTCACGCGGGTGACACCGCGGGCCAGGCACCAGTCGCGCTGGTGGTGCTTGAGGGCTCTGCCCCATCCTGTGCCCGCCGCGTCCGGTCGCACGCCGGTGATGTGGGAGTGCAGGGCATTCTCCCGGGGCGGGTAGAAGAACCCGACGCAGACCGCCATGAGCTCATGGCCGCGGAAACCACCGGCGACGTAGTTGCCCGCGTGCGCGAACGCCGTGAGGAGCTCCGGGCTGACATGCGACTGGGTGTTCTGGACCTTCCAGATCTGCGCCACGAGCTCGGAGGCGGCAGACATCTCCTCCGGGCGGTGAAGCAGCCGCAACTCCATGGAGGTCGAGCTCGGCGCCTGGGCCGTCATGAGCTCTCCTGCCGCAGGAAGCGGTGTCCGTTGTAGACGCCGCCGGCGACGGGCCGGAACTGCTTCTCCCCCGCGAGCTCAGCGGTGGTGTAAGCGTAGACGCCCGGGATGTTCGAGGCATGCAGCGCGACGAACTCCGGCTCTGCTGCCGTGCCGTCGCGCAGATGCCCCTGCCGCTCCCACAGTGTCAGTCTGAGACCGTCCGCGTCGGGGGCCACCTCCGCGCGATAGCCGGCGCACTCCCAGGCGCCCTCCAGCGGTTCGGGCGGACGTGTCATGTCGGCCCGGACCCCGACCGGGGGCAGACTGCCGTCGATCGACGACGTGACGTCCGCGAACAGCTCGTAGAAGAGACCATCCGGTTGACCACCGCTGGTCAGCAGCGCCACCGCGTAGTTCGTACCGGGGATCAAGCGCAGGTATGAATGTTGGCCGATCGTGCCGCCGTTATGGCCGTATACGAAGGTTCCCCGCCAGTCCTCGAGGAACCAGCCCAGTCCCCAGCCTTGGAAGGTGGCGACGCTCTGTCTCAGATCGACATGCTCGATGGTCATCAGGCGAGCGCTGTCGGCTGACAGCAGACGAACGCCTTCCCGGGTCACCCCTCCGCGCAGTGACATCTCCGCGAACGTCAGCAGGTCGCCGACGCTCGCCACGATCAGGCCCGCGGGTCCCATGGATCGGGTGATCGACCACTGGGGCACCGGGGCCGACCCGTCGCCGAAGCCGACGTGGCCGGTCGCGGTGGCGAACCTGGGTGCGTCCTCGCTCAGGGTGATGGTGTGCCGCAGGCCCATCGGCTTGATCAAATAGTGGAGCAGCGCCTCGTCCCACGTCATGTCGCGGAGCACCTCGACGATGCGGCCCGCGACGACGAAGCCGGCATTGCAGTAGGAGAACCTCTCGCCGAGCGGGTGGATGTGGGAGACGGCGGCGAGGTGCTCCACGTACCGCGCAACGCAGTCGTCTCCCCTCCCGGTGTCGGTGAAGACGTCCCCGTCGATGCCGCTGGTGTGGTTGAGCAACGCCCGTACCGTCACCGAGGGCGACTCGTCATCGGCCAGCCTGAAGTCCGGCAGGATTTCGCGCACGGGAGTGTCGAGATCGAGCAGCCCCTCGTCGACGAGCTGCATGACGAGCATCGTCGTCCAGACCTTCGTGATCGACCCGATCTGAAAGAGGGCGTCGTCGATGACGGGTTCCCGGGTCGAGACGTTCAGGACCCCGGAGCTGACCGTGATGCGGTCGAAGACCGTTCCGCTCCGATCGAGCTGCACGATGCCGAGTTGCGCCCCGACGACTCCGTGCCGTTCTCGGAGGAGGTCCAGACGGCGGCGCCAGTAGTGCTCCCCACGTGGGGCCGGCGACAGCGCGGCCGGCCGTGCGGCGGCGCGGGTGTGCAGCTCGACCCATTGCACGACCCGGGCGTGGTAGTCGACGCGGTGATCGACCTCGCCGTCGGCGATGAAGAGGTGGCTGCCTCCTGGATAGACCACCAGGCGAGTCGGCACCCCCTGGATCCGCAGTGCCGAGAACCACTGCTGCGCCTGTTCGATCGGGCAGGTGTTGTCGTTCTCGCCGTGCAGCACCAGCGTGGGTGTCTTCACCTGCTCGACGCGTGCGATCGGAGAGCTCTCGATGAGCCGGACCACGTCTGTCGGCGCGGCACCTGCGGTCGCCGAGGCGAAGAAGCCTTCCGGCAGCAGTCGCTGACCGGCGATGGAGGCGAAGTCGCAGATCAGGCCGCCGGCCACCGCGGCCGCGAACCTGTCGGTGTGAGCGGTGAGGGCACAGGTCGCGACGCCGCCGTAGCTGTAGCCGGCGACGGCGAGTCGCTCGGGGTCGGCGATCCCCTCGGCGATCAACTGGTCGATCGGCTCGATGAAGTCCGCCAGATCAGCTCGTCCCCAGCCGCCGTCGACGGCTCGGTAGAACTCCTCGCCGTACCCGTCGGATCCACGGGGGTTGAGCGTGAGGACACGCCACCCGCGTGCGGCGAGGAGCTGTTGGTACAGATGGATCTCGTCGGCCACACCGGCCCAGGCGTTGTGCGGCCCACCGTGGATGTCGAGCAGGAGCGGAGCGGTTCCGGTCGTGTCCGGTGCCGCCATCAGCCACCCGTGGACGACGACGCCATCGCTGATCGTGAACTCTCGTGGCTCCGGTCGACAGAGCTGGACCCCGGGGAGGCTCTCTTCCATCAGCGAGGTGAGGGCCTCGACTTCGCCGGTGACGAGGTCGACGATCGCGACCTCGGCGAACGACTCGGGAGTGGTCAGGACGATCGCGGCACGGGGTGCCTGAGCGGCCACCGAGAGCGCGGAGACGACCTGATGCGGCTCCGCGACGATCGGCCTGCCCTCTCCGCCATCCGGACCGACCCCGTACAGATGGGTCCAGCCACGGTCACGCAGGCAGAAGACGATCTCGCTGCCGTCGTGGCTTTGCGCCGGGTGACCACCTGGGTAGCCCGTCGCGCCCGGCAGCACATTGCGGTCCAGCCCAGCCGTGATGTCGGTGTCGGGCCTGCCGTCGCCGTACAGCCGGAGAAGCCGGGCGTGGCCTGCCACCATCGCGGGTGATCCCACGGCGAGCAGCGACGCGCCGTCGCGAGCCCACATGACCGGACCGGTCACTCCTGTGGCCTGTCCGAGCACCTGCACCGGAGCGAGCGGGTCGTCGACCTCGACCGCGTAGGCGCGGCGTTCGAGCTCGACGTCCGCGCGGTGGGCCATGGAGGCCGTGAATGCGAGACGGTCGCCGTCGGGCGACCATGCCGGGCCGTCCGCGTCGTAGTCGCCGTCGGTGACCTGTCTGATCTGCCGGGATCCCAGGTCCATCACGAAGATCTGGCGGCGGACACTGCCGATCCAGCCGATCCCGTCCGCCTTCTGGTCGAGCGTGTCGAGGACGATGGGCGCAGCGGCGCCGCCGGGCGCGCGGTTCACTGGTGCGGAGAACGCGACCCGGCGACCGTCCCGGCTGACGGCCGCGGCCCCGGCCCCCAGCGGCAGCTCGGTCAACCGCGTCGGCTCACCCAGGTGCGGCAGGAGATGCAACTGCGGGAATCCGTCGACATCGCGCAGGAACATGATCCCCGTTGGGACGATGCGAGGTGCTCGATCCGTCGGCCCGTGGGTCAGCGGCTGTGGCTGAGAGCCGGGGGAAACCGCCCACAGCGAGGTCTCCGTGCGGTGGTCTGCCGCCTGGCGCCGCGTGAAGACGACCGTTCTTCCATCCGCCGTGATCGCAGTCTCGGGAACGGTGACGACCTGAGGGACGTCATCGAGACTGAACGGGCGAGAGTTCATAGAGTGGTTCCTTTGCCGAAGAGAGGAGTGCCGATCCGGGGGACGGCACGGACCAGCTCACGTGTGTAGGGATGTTCGGGGTCGTCGATCACCTCGGTCGCCGATCCGACCTCGATGACCTGCCCGTCCTTCATGACCGCGACGTCGTCGCACAACTGCCTGACCACAGCGAGGTTGTGGCTGATGAAGAGAACCGTCAGATCGAGGTCCCGCTGGACACGCATCAGCAGATTCAGCACGGTTCCCTGCACCGAGACATCCAGCGCTGAAGTGATCTCGTCAGCGAGCAGCACCCGGGGCTCGGCGGCAAGCGCCCGCGCGATCGCGACGCGTTGACGTTGACCCCCCGACAACTGCATGGGCAGATCACCGGCACGGGCCGGGTCGAGCTCGACCATCTCGAGAAGCGCGGCCACCTCGCCGCGCCGGTGAGCGCGATCGCGTCGCGCGGATCGTCCACGTACGGCAAGCGCCTCCTCGATCGAGGCGCCGATGGACATCCTCGGGTTCAGGCAGGAGTTGGCGTCCTGGAAAACCATTTGCACGGTGCGGCGAACGGACGCGGCACTCCCCCGGGCACCGACGACATCGGTGCCATCGACCAGGATGCGGCCCGTATGAGCCTCGTGCAGGCCGACGACGGCACGAGCCAGCGTCGACTTGCCCGAACCTGACTCACCCACCAGCCCGACCGTCCGGCCGCTCGGCACGTGGAGACTCACCCCACGGACCGCCTGGTGGGCGGCGGGTCCGCTCCCGTACCTGACTCCCACGTTCTCAAAGGCGAGGTCGCTCACGCCGACCCCTCCCTTACGGCATCGAGGGGAAACTCGGCATCCTCGGTGATCGTGGCGAACTCGGTGCCCGGGACCGCGTCCATGTGCGGCACCGCCGCCACCAGCGCCCGGGTATAGGGATGCTCCGCGCGTCCGCTCGCGAGATCCTCGGTGCTCAGGCTCTCCACGATGGCTCCTCGGTACATGACCAGGACGCGCGTGCAGAACGACGCGACCAGCGAAATGTCGTGTGAGACGAACATGACGGCCGTCCCATGCTCACGGTTCACCGTCCGCAAGAGCGCCAGGACCTCCCGCTGCACCGTGACGTCGAGGGCCGTCGTCGGCTCGTCGGCTATGACCAGCGCCGGTTCGCCCATGAGCCCCATCGCGATCGTGGCCCGTTGCCGCATGCCACCCGAGAACTCGTGGGGATACTGGCGAGCACGGCGAGCCGGGTCGGAGAGCCGCACCGCGGCCAGCCGGTCGACCGCACGCTGACGTGCCGCGCGTCGGCTGAGGCCGCCATGCAGGAGACCGACCTCCGCGACCTGCGTACCGACATGAAGGGCGGGGTTGAGCGAGGTCGAGGGATCCTGGAAGACGAACGCCAGTCGCGTACCCAGCTGGCGGGCCAGCGACCTGGACCGCGCTCCCCCGGGCACCTTGCCCCTGACGACAAGTTCCGTGTCCTCGAACCGGACCGATGACGCCGTCACGCGAAGTGGCTCTTCCAGGAGTGACGCGACCGCCATGCAGGTCAGCGACTTCCCTGAGCCCGACTCACCGACGATGCCGACGATCTCCCCGCGACCGATGTCGAAGCTGACGCCACGAACCGGCGTCACCCATCCGTCCCCCCGGGGCGCCTCCACGCGCAGGCCGCGTACCCTGAGCACGGGGTCGGCCGCGACCTGCGGGACCGGTGATGCCGCCGTCGAGCCGGTGGTCGGCCGCCGACGGCGGCGGCCGGAGGGCCGGTGCAGCCCGAATGTCCGGGCGAGCACCTCACCGGCGAGCGCGAACGTCACGCCGGCGAACACGATGGCGGCGCCCAGCCCCAGAGATGGAGCGGGGTTCACATAGATGGCTCCCATGCTCTCGTTGAGCATGCGGCCCCAGTCGTAGTCCGGCGCCTGTACGCCGAGGCCCAGGAAGGACAACCCCGTCGCCGCGACCAGCGCGGTGCCGGCGCCGATGCTGGCGTTGACGATGAGCGGGTCTCGCACGTTGGGCAGGACGTGCCGTACCAGGATCCGCGCTCGGCTGACGCCGAGGATGCGAGCGGCGGCCACGAAGTCGCGCCCGGTCACCGACGCACCGAGGGTCTGAGTGAGCCGGGCGTAGGACGGCGCCATGGCCAGGCCGATCGCCAGTGTGACACTGGTGGCGCCCACACCGAGGGTGATCGACACGACGATGGCGAGCAGGAGAGCCGGAAAGGCGAGTGCCACGCCGATGGCGCTGTTGACCAACCGCCCCAGCCGCCGGGGCGCGATCGTCGGCAGCAGGCCGATGACCACACCGACGGACACGCCGAGGGCGGCCGACAGGACGGCGGTGACGATCGAGAGCCGGGTCGCGGTCAGCACCCGCGCGAGAACGTCCCGGCCACCCGCGTCGGTGCCGAGGAGGTGGTCCGCGCTGGGCTTCGCGGACAGTTGGGTCAGATCGGCCTGCCGCGCGGCCTCGCCCCACAGCACCGGTCCGAACACCGCGAAGAACACGACCACCATCAGGGCGGCCAGCGCGCCGATGCCGAGGGGAGAACGCAGGACGGTCAGGAACCTGCGGCGAGACGAGACCGCCATGGGCATCGGCTCGCCCACCGCGGTCGCGGCGGCCGGCCCCGCCAGCGCGGAGTCGGGAGAGGACATGCTTGTCACTGCCATCACGTGTCCTTCAGCGCTGAACGCGGGTCAAGGCAGACCAGGACGATGTCGATCAAGAGGTTGGAAACGAGGACGATCAAGCCGTAGACGATGACGATCCCCTGCGCGAGCGGAAAGTCCTTGCTCCGCACCGCGTCCACGATCGTGAGCCCGAGTCCGGGCCACGAAAAGATGGTCTCGATCAGCACCGTGCCCGCGACGAGGGAGCCGAGCACGATTCCGGCGACGGTGAGCGAGGAGGTCACCAGGTTCGGCAGAGCGTGGCGGAAGTACAGGCGCCACCTCGACATGCGCTTCGCCCGCGCCGTCCGGATGTAGTCCTGCTCGAACACGGTGAGCGCCTCGACCCGGACGATTCTCGAGACGCCCGCGGCGACCGCGATCGACAGTGACAGGACGGGCAGCACGTACGAGCTCGGATCGGTTCGGCCCGCCACGGGCAGCAGGTGGCTCTGAACGGCGAAGAAGTACACCAGAGCGACTCCCATGAGGAACTCGGGGATGACGGCGAACAGGCCGCTCGCCGAGGTGTAGGCCAGGTCGACGGTGGGTCTGCGGCCGCCTCGGGTGAGCGCGGCGACGACGATGCCGAGCGGGATCGACACCAGGAGCACCAGCGCCAGCGACAGGAACGCGAGTTCCAGGGTCGCCGGCAGGCGCTGCTCGATGATCGTGGTCACCGGCAGGTGAAGGGAGAAAGAGTCTCCGAGATCCCACGTGAGCAGCCCCTTCCAGAAGTTCAGGTACTGCGTCCACAGCGGGTCGTTCAGTCCCAGGCTTTCGCGTCGTGCCTCCACGACCGCGGCCGTCGCGTTGATTCCGAGGGCATTGCGGACCGGGTCTCCTGGGACCAGCCGGACCATCAGGAAGACGACGGTCACCAGGGTGACCACCGAATACGCGAGCCGCACCAGCCGCCGCACGATGAAGGCCCCCAGCCGCCCACCTCTGCCCCGGAACGTTCCGGTCGCGGAATCCGGTCCCGCCCCGGTTCCCGTCAGCAGGGTGACGGTCGGTTCCGTGGTCACTTCAGCACGCGGATCGCGGAGCCGGGCAGCTGCCCGCCGACGGGCGGGTAGAGCGTCGTCGCGCCGTTGAAGTACATCTTGTACGGCGTGACGGACACCGGTATGAGGTCAGCGCTTGTCATCAGGGTCTTCTCCGCCTCGGCCCAGGCCTTGCAGGCATCGTCACCGGTCCGGCCGGCGGCCGCGGCGACGCTGCGGTTGTAGTCCTTGTTGTCGATGGAGGCGAAGTTCGTCCCCGCAGGGACGGCAGGTCCGGAGAGGTACTGCGGGAAGATGGCCGGTGTGCCCGTCTGGAGGTTGAGCCCCAGCGATGCCGTCCAGCCCGACGGGTCTTTGGCCGCGAAGGTCCGGCTGATGACGTAGTTCTCGTCACCACCGTCGAGTTTCACGGCGGCGCCGGCGGTCTCCCACTGCTTCGCGACGTATTCCGCGGCGGCGCTGCCCGTGTCCGTGGAGTTGTCGTAGACAAGTGTGATGTCGACCGGCTTGCCCACCGCGCGCAGGGCCTGGCCGGCGGCGTTCGGGTCGTGGGAAGGCAGGTTGCCCTGGACGGTGTCGTAGGCGCACAGGCTCGGGTTTTCGGAGAGCAGCGATTTCGCCCGTTCGCCCTTGCCGCCGGTCAGAATCTTCGTGAGGGTGTCGAGGTCGATCGCCTGGGTCAGTGCGCGCCGTACGGCGGCCTCAGCGGTCGGGAGACCTTGATGGTGGTTGTAGACGATCATTCCGGACATGGCCGGCGTCGGCTGCGACGTGAGAGCGGCGAGGCGTTCCTCGTCCTTGCCGCTCACCATGGCCGCGTTGAGTTGACCGGACAGCAGCAGGTTCGCTCTGGTCGACGGGCTCGGCACGATCTTGGCCGTCACGGTCTTCGGCATCCCCGGCGTGTTCGAGGTGCTGTTCTTGGGGCCCCACGTGTAGCCCTCTCGGCGGGTCATCGTGATCGAGTCTCCGGCCACGACGCGATCGATGGCGAACGGGCCGGTGCCGTCGCTCCCCGCGGAGAGGCTCTTGGGGTCCTTCAGGCCGCGCTCGCACACCAGCTGCTGCGCGCCGATGTCGTACAGCATGAAGGGCCGCGGCTTGGAGGTGGTGACGGTGAGAACGTTCCCCTTCGCGCTCGCCTTGGCATCCGCCGGCACGACGGATTCCAGGCGAGGCGACTTGTTGGCGGGGTCGGCGATCCAGTTGAGGTTGTCAGCGGCGGTCTGCGCGGTGAACGGCGTGCCGTCGGCGCAGGTGATGGCGTCGTTCAGGGTGTAGGTGATCTTGGTCGGGCTTTCGGTCCAGCTCTTCGCCAGGAAGGGCGCGGGCTTGGCCGTCTCGGGGTCGAGGGAGAGCAGCGTGTCGTAGGAGTACATTCCGACGATCTGCGCGTTGACGAGGTTGGTGACGAGCGGATTCAGGTCGCCCGGGTCGGAGTCGATCGCGACGGCGAACGTGCCGTCCGTCGCGAAGCCCGCCTGGCCCCTGTCCGAGGCCGAGCCCGAGCCCGAGCCGCCGCAAGCCGCAAGAGCCGGCAGAGCGATGAGGAGGGCTGCGAAAGCAGCGGCGCGTCGATTCATGGCAGGCCCGCCTTAAGGTCCGAGTCGGGGTGTGACGTTGAACACCAAGACTCACCGCCTGGTCGGAGAGGCGCATCGTACGTCCGCCTGATCTGCGTGCGCGGACCTTGGACGATCGACCAACCCGGGACCGGCTGATGCGGTCCCGGTCGCTACGCGGGTGGCCGCGGCGATCGCCGACCGGGGCCGAGGCGGAGTTGCAGCATCAGAGCGAATCGTTCGTCGGGGTCGGCCAGATCCACGCCGCCGATCGTCTCGATCCGGCCGAGCCGGTATCGGAACGTGTTCTTGTGCACGTGGACGGCTCGTGCCGCGGCGGCGACGTCCCCGAAGTGCTCGAGCCAGCTCTGGAGTGTCGGCACCAGCTGGGTGTCGTGTTCGGTGTCGTAGTCCTCCAGGTCGGCGAGCGGGCCGGTCAGTTCGACGCGGTCGGCTGCCATCAGGTCGCCGAGGCGGAGCAGGAGGAACTCGATCGCCACGTCCGCCAGTGACGCGACCCGTCTGCCCGCGCGCGGATTGGAGCTCAGCACCCGCATCGCGGCATCGGCATCGCGCCGGGATGAGCCGAGTTCGCTGACGTCCTCGACGATGCCGCCGAGTCCGGCGCAGAACCCGGTGGTGGTGTCCAGACGGGCGATGAACTCGGCGGCCAGGTCCTTCATGGCGGCCAGCACCGGGGCGGCCGCGGCACGCACGGGGACGACGGCGTAGACCGCGCCACCGAGTTGGGCGACGATGGCCCGCGGATAGGTGGGCCTGAGGTGCGTCCGAAATGCGGAGGCCGTTCGCTGGATGTCGGCCGCCGTGCGGACCTCGTCGTCGGACTGCAGCGGCCCCAGGACCAGGACGCAGGCCGGCGACGAACCGAAGGCCAGCTGCTGCGCGGCTTCGCGCGCGCCGGTCCCTCCCTCAAGGAGCATGGACAGCAGGGCCACTCCGAGTCGTTGGGAGGCATCGGCGCTGACGCGGGCACGCAGCATCTCGAGCGCGATCACCCGTGCTGCCTCGATCATGGCGACCTCCCGCTCGGGGGTGAGCGGCCCTGCCACGGCGGCCCAGATGGAGCCGAGAAGCTCATTGCCCGCCTGGACCCTCATCGCCGCCCGAGGACGGGTGCCAGGGGCGGGGTTCTGCATGAACACCGGCCGCTCCGAGGCGTACACGCGGCGGAACATGCCCTGTTCTCTCTGGTATTCGCTGTAGATCTGCGGCACCTGGAGGCCGAGGATCGTCAGGCGGCGCGGCTCGTCGGCGCCGGCCTGGTCAGCCGAGAAGGCGACCACCCGCGACGACAGATCCTCGATGGTGACCGGGGCATCGAGGAGAGCCGACAGCGAGTTCGCCAGGGCGAACAGGTCTCGGTCCGCATCGCCGCCGACAGCGGGCGCCCCATCGGCACCGAGATGCAGAGCGCCGCTCAGCAACGTCGCCACCTGGATCCACGATGCGCCCTGCACCAGGCCGAAGACGGACACCTTGCCGCGCTCCGCCTCGCGGGCGACCTCCTCGTCGACGGCCAGCGGCTCCCGGACCACGAGAGCCGTGGCCCCGGCTTCGCCCAGCGCTCTGACCAGGGTGACCAAGCTGTCGTCAGCCGCCACGCCGACTCCCAGCACCACTGCGTCCGGCGGGACGTCGGGTTGGTCCAGAGGATCGTGAAGGATGACGGTCGTCACGGCACGAGCCGGCTGACGTGGCCCCGCCTTGATGGTCAGCAGCGTCGAGCCGAGCCGCTCGACCACCCGCCCCAGGTCCGCTGGACTGCTCGTACCGCCTTGCATTGTGTGATCGTACATCTGTGTCCGATTTGATTCGGTTGATCGACCCAGTGTTGGCGCGAAAGCCTCGACAACAATGGGAGTGACGCGTGGCACCGACGAAGGAGCAGCTCAGCGATGAAGGCGTACATCTCCGTCGACATGGAGGGCGTCGCCGGCATCGCGACCCTCGACCAGATCGCGCGCGGCGGGTACGGCTACCCACGAGCCCAGGAGCTCATGACCGAGGAGGCCAATGCCGCGATCGCGGGCGCCTTCGACGGCGGAGCGACGAGTGTGCTCGTGAACGACTCCCACGGGACGATGGACAACCTGATCCACGAGCGCCTCGACCCGAGGGCACGGCTGGTCTTCGGGCATCCCAAGGCCCAGTGCATGGCCGAGGGCCTGACCGAGGACTGCGCCGTGGCGCTCTTCGTGGGCTACCACGCGCCGGCCGGTACGCCCGGGCTCTTGGCGCACACCTTCTCCGCCTACTTCGGTGAGGTCAGAGTCAACGGATCACCGGTGTCGGAGGCCGAGGTCAATGCCCTGTACGCGGCATCGCTCGGTGTCCCGGTGGGCCTGGTCACCGGGGATGACGTCATCGGCGCGATCGCGACCGAGATCTTCCCCGAGGCCACGATCGTGACCGTGAAGAAGACACATGGATTCTCGGCCACGGACTCCGTCGCGCCGAGCGTGGCGAGGAACCTGGTGCGGGAAGGGGCCGCCGATGCCGTGGCCCGCGCGTCGGCACTGAGCTGTCCGCCGCCGCCCCCGTCGTTCGAGGTCGAGGTCGACCTGCCTTCGCCGGTGGCCGCCGAGCTCGCCGCCTGCATCCCCGGCTGCGCCCGGACGGCCGACCGGACGGTGTCGGCAGTCCTCACGGCGTCGGCGGATCTCCTCGGATTCATCACAGTCCTGTACGAACTCGCGGTGAGCAGCGAGCGCGCGCGTCAGGTGATCTCCACCCGCCGTTGAGGCCCGGCGCTCCTACCTGTGATTTCCTCGATGAGGGTGGTGAGCAGTCGCGTACGCGGGAGGATCCACGCGATCTCCGCGTGCTCGTCGCGGGCGTGGGCGCCGCCGCCGACGGCACCGAGCCCGTCCAGGGTGGGCACTCCCATACCCGCGGTGAAGTTCCCGTCCGATGCGCCACCGACCGTCATCTCCTCCAGCGGAGGATGGCCGAGGCGGCGTGCGATTCGTTGCGCCTGGCCGAACAGCGCCGCCGCCGCGCTCCGTTCCATGGGCGGCCGGTTGATTCCGCCCCGCACCCGGATCTCCGCCGGGACGAGAACCGGCGTGACCTCGCGGATCGCCCGGTCCACGCGGTGCTGCTCCTCGGCGGTGCCGGCCCGGACGTCGACAGCCACAGTGGCCGTCGCGGGCACGGTGTTGGGCGTCGTGCCCGCGCTCATCACCGTCGGGGTGACGGTCGTACCGGCCGCCGGGTCAGCGAGCTGGGCGATCGCCAGCACCACCTCGGCGATCGCGATGGTCGCGTTCACGCCCTTCTCCGGATCGAGACCGCTGTGCGCGGCACGACCGAGCACTTCGATCCGGTAGAGGGACACGCCTTTGCGCCCCGTCTTCAGTGCGCCGCCCGGGCCGGCCGCCTCCAGCACGAGGGCTGCCCGGCAGCGGCCTGCTTCCTGCTCGATCAGTGCCCGTGATGTCGTGGACCCCAGCTCCTCATCGCCCGTGATGAGAAGGGTCACCTGGTCGAGGACGCCGGTGCCACGGCATCGCCGCAGCCACGCGAGAGCGTGGATCGCCTGGACGAGGCCGAGTTTCATGTCGAAGCAGCCCGGGCCACTGACGACGCCGGCGGTTTCGGTGTAGGG
Source organism: Streptosporangium sp. NPDC000509 (assembly GCF_042898365.1). Taxonomy (NCBI): domain Bacteria; kingdom Bacillati; phylum Actinomycetota; class Actinomycetes; order Streptosporangiales; family Streptosporangiaceae; genus Streptosporangium; species Streptosporangium sp. NPDC000509. The sequence goes on from NZ_JBIAYX010000019.1 coordinate 161,426, forward strand.
CAGCTCGTCCAACGTGCCGAGCGGCCAGACGGTGTCGTGGTGCCCGAGGAGCATGACCTTCGGATCGGCCCCGCGCAGCAGGACATGGTCGACTCCGCCGACGCACAGGATCTCTGGCCGACGCCCCAGGCGCTCATGAACCAAGTCCGCGACCACCCGCGCGGAGCGGCCGACCGCGTCCAGGTCCGTCGACGGCGACTCGGTACGAACGAGTCTGCTCAGATCCTCGAGCAGGAGCGCCAGGTTCCCGGACACCTCCGGCCCGGTGGAATCCTCGGGTGTCGGCTTTTTCCTCATGAGCCGGCAGCGTTCGCGAGCCGGGTGCGCAGGAACGCGGCGAGCAGGTCCGCGGAGTGGTCGTCGAGGTTGGTGAGGACGACGACGGTCATCGCGGTCGCCGGATCGTGGCCGGCGAACGATTGGAATCCGGGCAGTTCGCCGTTGTGGCCCCACATGCCGTCGAAGTTCGCGATGCCGAGGCCGTAGGTGAAGGTGCTGTCGGGCACCGGGTGGGTGCGCATGTGTTCACGCCGGGTCTGCTCCTGGAGGAGGTCGCCGCGCACCGATGCCTCGATGAGCAGTCTCAAGTCGCCCACGGTGGACACCGCGTTACCGGCGGTCCACGCCCAGGACGGGTTGACGCGCGTCGCGTCGACGAGTTCGCCGTCCCGGCGGTGGTACCCACGCAGCCGAGGATCCGGCAGGGCGGCGGCGTCGTGCGTCAGCGGCGGGAGCTCGGTCTCCCGCATGCCGAGGGGGTCGAAGACCAGCCGGCGCGCGACGTCCTCGACTCGTGCGCCGGTTACGTGCTCGATGAGCATTCCCAGCATGATGTAGCCGGCGTTGCAGTACGCCCAGGAGGTGCCGGGCTCGAACTGCTGCGGGTTCCGCAGGGCGACTTCGAGCAGCTCGGAGGGAGCCCAGAGCCGGTCGGGCTCGAGGAGCAGACCGGCGACGAACTCCTCCGAGGTGTAGTCGGGCAGGCCCGAGGTCATGTCGAGGAGACGGCGAACGGTGACTCCTCGCGGGATCTGCGGCTCTGCCAGATGGGCCTGTATCTCATCGTCCAAGGAGAGGTCTCCGGCTTCCGCCAGGCGTAGGACGATCAGCGCCACGATGGTCTTCGTGAGGCTCCCGATCCTCATACGGCTGTCGGCGGTGAGCCGCACCCCGGTGGCCAGGTCGCAGACGCCGAGCGCACGGGTCCAACTGCCGTACGACGGACCGCTCACGTGGACGACGGCACCCGGGATGCCCAATCGCCGGCGCTCTCCGTCCAAGGCGCCGAGCAGGTCTGGAATCGAGGATGCATACGCATCCGATGCATTCTCAGGCAAGCGGAATCCTCACTCGTGGGTGTTATGCCGACCTTCGCATGATTGTCCTCATCAGGTATCGGCGCATTGTGCCGAAGGCCGGAAGCGGCGCGAATCCCTCGTGCGATCGACCGAATGCCCGGGAGAGAGCTCTGACTACTGTGAGGCCCAGAAGACGGGGCCGGTCACCTTGGAGGGAGAATCGCGTTGTCGAGCGTTGAGAAGGACGGGCTCGCGGAGCCCGGCGACACAGGGATCGTCGGACCGCCCGATTCCCTCAGGCAGCTCCCGCGTTTCGCGGGGCCATCCACGTTCGCCCGCCTGCCGCGGCTCGACGAGGTCTCCCGGGCCGACGTCGCGATCTTCGGCGTGCCGTTCGATGCCGGTACCACCTACCGGCCAGGCGCACGATTCGGCCCGGAGGCCATTCGCGCCGGCTCCAAACTCCTGAGGCCCTACCACCTCGGGCTCGAGATCGAGCCGTGGTCGAGGTTGCAGATCGCCGACGCCGGTGACGTCGGCGTGACTCCCTTCGACATCGCCGAGGCGGTGAGTCAGATCGAGTCGGCCGCTCAGCGGCTCTATCGAAGTGCTGACCGGATCATCACTCTGGGCGGCGACCACACCGTCGCCCTCCCGATGCTGCGAGCCGCCCATCGGCACCACGGCCCCGTGGCACTCATCCACTTCGACGCCCATCTCGACACCTGGGACAACATGTTCGGTGCGCGGCTCACTCACGGCACTCCGTTCCGCCGGGCCACCGAGGAGCGACTGCTGGCGGTGAACCACTGCGCCCATGTGGGCATTCGCCACACAACCCCGGCCGCCAAGGATCTGGAGGACGACAGGGAGCTGGGATTCGCGACGATCTCCACACTCGACGTCGCGCGGCGCGGCATCGAGCACGCCGCCGACCGGCTCCGGGAGAGAGTGGCTGATCGGCCGGTCTACATCAGCATCGACATCGACGTGCTCGATCCCGCCCATGCGCCCGCGACCGGCACCCCTGAGCCCGGCGGGCTGAGCACCCGGGAGCTTCAGCTGCTGCTGTACTCCCTCGCGGACCTCGACATCGTCGGTGCGGATGTCGTCGAGGTCTCACCCGCCTACGACCACGCTCAGATCACCGCGCTGGCCGCCGCCGGCCTCACGTTCGACCTCCTGGCCATGGTTGCCCGGGGAAGGTAGTCATCGGACTCACTGCCTGGCCGTAGCGTCCCGTCCCGTTTGGCGACGGTCGATGCTCAGGTGGTGGGTTTGTGGCGACTCAGGACGTGTTCTCGGCGGAGGAACCGGCGCGGCTTCGGGACTTCCCGGAGATCAACCGGGCCGAGCTGATCCGATACTTCACAGCACCCATCGCTGCGACGGCGGCAGGGCGCCGCGGCCGGGCGGCCGGGGTGCTGGCTGGGTCAGATCGGTCCAGGTTTCGATGACCTGGTTCGCCAGCGGTGACCTGCCAGCCATGTCGGGCAAGCCAGATGGTGTCGCCGCTGGCGCCACATCCCAGGTCGAGGGCATCGCCGGGATGCAATGTCTCGGCTGTCTCTTCCAACACCGGGTTGGGGTGCCCGGTGCCGCCGCCGCGCCGGGCGCGGTGGTGCTGTTCCCAGAACGACTCGGCATTGAGTGTATCGGTTATCGGCCCGCCCCCCTCGCGAAGAATTTCACCAGCTCGGTGGTGACGAATTCTGGGTTCTCCTTGATCAGCCAGTGCCCGGCCTTGGGCACCTCGACAGCGCGGGTGATGTTGGACATGAGGGGCTGGACCGTCGAGCGGGTGAAGTCGAGCGTGCCTTCGGCTGTCAGCAGCATCGTCGGCATGGTGATCGGCTTCGCGGCCTTGTTGTCCCGTTCGTCCTGGTCCAGGGTGCGGTAAAGCTCAAACCCACCGGTCAGGACCTGCGGGTGCTGGTATGTGCGGGCGTATTCGTCAATCTGTTGTGCGGTGAAGGGAGCCTTCGCGCCCGGCCCGCCGAAGCTGGTCCCACCATAGGCAACATATCCGTAGAAAAGAGACAGGTAGTCACGGACGTCGTCGTCGACCAGCAGCTCGGGGAACCCCTCCTGGTTGTGGAATGACATGTGCCAGCTCGCCTGCCGGTAGGCGTCCGCGCTGAGGGCGGGGCCGGGCATCGGATAGTCGAGGTGGGCGTACTCGACGACCTCGTCCGGGAACTGTGTGGCGTACTGGAACGCCACACCGGCGCCGAGATCATGCCCGACCAGCTTGATCTTGTTCAGCCCCAGCTTGCCGGCGAGCAGCCGGTGGACGTAGCGGGCCAGGGTGGCCTTGTCGTAACTGGACGGCGCCCCCTCGCTGTCGCCGAGTCCCGGCAGATCAAGCGCATACACGGTGTATTTCTCGGCGAGCGCCGGCATGATCTCGCGCCACGAGTACCACGACTGGGGCCAGCCGTGCAGGAGGACGAGCGGCTCGCCGGTGCCGCCGGTGACATAGTGCATCTTCACGCCGTCGACGTCGGCTGTCTCGTGCTTGAATTGACGGTTGAACTGGGCGTCATCCCGGGTGGCCGCGTCGTAACCTGCCGCGATGGTGGCGCTCGCTTGCTGCGATGTCGTGTTCTGCGCCCTGCCGCCGGTGGTCGTGCAAGCTGTCGTCAGGACGAGCGCGGCCGTGACGGCTGCGACGGTGCGCGACCACCGTGTTGCTGGTCTCGAAGTTGCTGCTGATGTGAGCATTGGTTACTTACCTCCGCTACCAGCATGACCAGCAGCGTTGCCTATTTGCGAGAAACGTTGCGGATCCGCATCATGGGTTCATGAACGTCACGTCGCACGACGTCCTTGCGGGCGTCGGCCCGCGCCTGCACGCACTACGCCAGGCCCGGAACATCTCGCTGGCCGCCTTGGCGGCAGAGACCGGCCTGACCGCAAGCACGCTGTCGCGTCTCGAGAACGGGAAACTGCGCCCGACACTGGAGCAACTGCTGCCGCTGGCGCGGGCGCACGGCGTCTCGCTCGACGAACTGGTCGCGGCCCCGCCCACCGGCGATCCACGTATCCACCTGCGGCCAGTACGGCGATCCGGCTTCACCGTCGTGCCGCTGACCAGACGTCCCGGAGGCATCCAGGCCTACAAAGTGATCTATCCACCGGCCGGGAAATCGGCTACGACGACACTGCAGACCCACGAGGGGTACGAATGGTTCTACGTACTCAACGGATATGTCAGGCTCGTCCTCGGTGACCAGGAATACCAGCTAGGCCCCGGCGAAGCCGCAGAGTTCGACACCCGTATCCCGCACCAGATCGGCAGCGCCGACTCTCAGGCCGCGGAACTGCTCACGCTCTTCGGCGCCCAAGGCGAACGCGCCCACCTATCGCCCTCCCTGACATCGCCCACCTGAACGAACCGGCTCTGGAGCAAACATTTCACCCAAGCCGGGCCGAGGGTGGCGCGACCAGCGACAGCATCCTTAGCATCCTTGCCAGGCGCAGCCCGGCTCGCCGTGTCGGTCGCGATCCGGGGTCGTCGCGACCTCGTACCTGGTCCTGGAGATGCTCGCCGGACCCCTGCCCGGCATCTACGACCCCACCGGCCCAGGCCGGATCCTGTTCGCGTTCTTCGCTGCCCTCGCCGAGACCGAACGCGACAACATCCGCGAAGGCACCCTCGAAGGCCTCGACGCCGCCGCCCGCAAAGGTGAGCATGGCGGCCGGCCCGCCGTCATCACCGCCGACATGCTGCACACCGTGCTACGCCGCCGCGCCGCCGGCGAGACCGTTCCGCCCGCGTCCTCGACCCAATCGACCCCGAGCCGGCCGCCCGGATCCAGGGCCGCCCCCTCGACCGGCTCAAGTAGCCGAGCAGCTCTCTGCTCCCGCGTCCCACATACCGAAACTGCGGGAAATCGTGAAGCGACCTTCGGCGACCCGAGTCCTGGAGGCAATCACCCCAGGTACGAGCCTAGATCAACTGCTTATCGTTGTTTTTGGTCTGGAAACTACGGACGGGCCATCAGGAGGCATGCAGCGTCTCGTGCCTGGTGTGCGATTTCGGGTGTGCCGAAGATCGCTGCGGTGGTGATCGCTCCTTCGGCGAGGAGCGCGAGCTGATCGGCCAGTTTGGCGGGCCGCCCAGATGCCTTCACGAGCCGGGCGAGGTAGTCGTGGAAGGCCCTCTTGTGGTGCTGGGCCTGCTCGGCGATCTCGGGCGAGACCGCGCCCAGCTCGCCGAAGGAGTTGATGAAGGCGCATCCGCGGTAATCCGGCTCACAGAACCACTTGTGCAGCCAGTCGAACACCGCGGCGATCCGTTCCTCGGGCGTCGGCTGCGCCTCGACGTAGTCGGCGAGAGCCCGCTGCCACCGTGAATCCCGCTGCTGCAGGAATTCCAGCACGAGCGCTTCCTTGGAGGGGAACAGCTGGTAGAGGCGCTTGAGAGACACCCCGGAGGCGTTGCGTACCGCATCCATCCCGACCGCCTGGATGCCCCGGCTGTAGAACAGCTCCTGGGCTGCGTCGAGCACCCGTTCCCGTGCCGCTTCCCGATCCACCATCTGTGCTCCCTTGCGCGGAGAACCAACGTTCTCTACTCTAGCAAGTAGTTGAGAGAACGAGTGTTCTCCGATGTTTCCAGAGCTCACCGGACCTGCGGTGAGTCCCCGGAGTTCGAAGGAGTTGAGTCGACATGGCTGACACGACCCGCCCGCCGGTGCCGCCGTTCACCCGGGAGACGGCCATCGAGAAGGTCCGGTTGGCCGAGGACGCGTGGAACACCCGCGACCCGCAGAAGGTGTCGCTGGGCTACACGGTGGACTCCCGCTGGCGCAACCGCTCGGAGTTCGCCACGGGCCGAGACGAGATCGTCGCGTTGCTGACCCGCAAGTGGAACACCGAGCTCGACTACCGGCTGATCAAGGAGCTGTGGGCCTACGACGGCAACCGCATCGCCGTGCGCTTCGCCTACGAGCACCGCGACGACGCCGGGAACTGGTACCGCTCCTACGGTAACGAGAACTGGGAATACGACGAGCACGGCCTGATGCACACCCGCCACGCCTCCATCAACACCCTCCCCATCGCCGAATCCGAGCGCAAGTACTTCTGGCCGCTGGGCCGCCGTCCCGACGACCACCCCGGCCTCAGCGATCTCGGCTTCTGAGGACGCCTTCTCGGCAACCACCGAAGGGAGTGGCCCCTGCGAGACCTCGCCGCGGGCGTTGCGCGTTTTCAGCGGGATGTCCTCCGGCCAAGGCAGACCTGTTCGCCCACTTGGCCACGAATCTTCTCGCTTCTCTCACATGCCTTCTCTGGAGTGGCCTGGTCGAACAGATCACCTTTGATGAGCGTTAGGTAGCTCTGCCCGGACCGGACCGGAGCGCCCTTCTCGTCCACGAGCGGGTAGGTATATGCGACGGTAACGGACCGGCCGGTACCCGAGCCACCAGCGCGGGTGTGGTCAAAGCCGCGAATGATTCGGGGTTGCGGGAGGAGGGCTGGCGATCGATCTTCCCATCGTGCGGCCCGGGTAAGCGATCGACGATCCGCAGCATGACGAGACGCGGTTTGCTGTTCGCCGTGGCGCGGCGACGCATGGTCCGAATGCGTGTCAAGACGATGAGGATATTACCGAGTCGCCCTGTTACGGCGTCTTTAAATGTTCTTGTCGCGCTCCAAGAAGGCGCATCAGCCCAGGACTGTGCCCGAGTTCTCGGTGCCGCGGGGACGCTTGCGGGAGAACGCCGAAAGGTCTATGGCCAGGCCGGTGTGCTCGCCGACGAATCGCACCGGCCGTTCGTCGTGATCTACGCCGTTCTCGGTCTGTTCGATGATCGCGGCGAGGAACTTGCCGACGACCGGCGCGTTCTTGAACTGGTTGCCGCTCGTCCCCATGGCGACGTAGAACCCGTCCAGCTCCGTACGGTCGTAGATCGGCGTCCAGTCGTCGGCGACGTCGTAGACTCCCACGACCCCGCGAGCCCGATTCGGTATCTCCAACGCCGGTAGCCGTCGCGCAGCCCTCGTCACCTGGGCCTCGAATACCGCCGTCGTCGGATGCGCAGTGACGGCATCCGGGTCGTCCACCCACTGCAGCGGGTCGCATTCCGGTTCCGTACCACCGACCAGCAGTCCCCCGCCGGCCTCACCGCGCAGGTAGACACCCAGGTCCATGTCCGCGACACAGATTCCGGCGCGGTTGTCGGCGCCGAAACCCACGGGTGCCGCGACGTGCGCGACCTCCTGCCGTAACGGCCGGGATCCCACGGTGAAGTCGGATCCGACCGAGGCCAACTCGTTGATGCGGGTCGACCATGGGCCTGCGGCGTTGACCACCACTCCGCAGGGGATCCTGCTTCCGTCCGCGAGTGTCACCGCGGTGACCCGGCCATGGGCCCGTTCGATCCCGCGCACCGACGCATGGAACCGGAACTCGGCACCGTGTGCCCGCGCGGCGGCGGCCAGATTCTGCGCCGCCAGTTGCGGATCGTTCACGAACCCCGCATCAGGTGTGTACACGGCACCCAGCGTGGTTTCGGTCTCGGCCCAGAACTCGTCGTCGTCGATACGTTTCGGTGGCCAGTACCTGCCGACGTCGATACCCGGGATCCGCTCCGACAGGTCCGCACTCGTCCACTCCTCGAACGGGATACCCGCGTTCTGGAACAACGGCAGGTACACCGACCGAGGAGCCACGTCCACGTCCAGCATCGCCATCCCGCACCGTACGTACCGAGCCAACGGCCCGACATCGCGGCCAAGGTGCTCCGCCCACGACCTCCAGCCGAAGTGCGCCTCCCAGGCGGCGGCGACGCCCGCGGCGGTGGAGAAGTTGAACCGCACCACCGCGCTGGACGCACTCGTGGAGCCGTGGCCGGCTCCCCCGGCCTTGTCGACCACCGTCACCTGCCAGCCACGGCGGGCGAGTTCCAAGGCGACCGACGCGCCGATCACCCCCGACCCGATCACCACGACATCCGTGCGCTTACCGGGCACGGCAGGTCCTGAGATAACTGAGGAACGAGGCCTGCAGGCCGGTCACGTGCGTCTCGTCCAGGATCGCGCTGGTGACGGCTCCGCTGCGTGAGGTGAGGCGGTGCAGGAGGGTGGCCGTGTTCTTCGTGACGCTCTGGTAGACGGCCAAGTCGCCGAGAAGCTCTCGGACGTTGAAGGTCACGTGCAGCCTGGCCGCACGCTGGCTGTCCCCCATCTCTTCGAGCTGGGCGAAGACCTGACTGTCCGTACTGACGACGCCGGGGCTGCCCGCTCCGACGCTCTCGAAGAGCGTGCTGCCGGAGAGCCAGGTGTAGAGGCTGAAAAGTCCGCCGTAGGAGTAGCCGTAAAGGCCGTGACCGCTCGCGGCTGTGCCGTAGTCGCGTTCGATCCGCGGGTGCAGTTCCGCGGTGAGGAAGCTCAGGAACGTATCGGCGTGGGTGTCGCTCAACTCGGCGAGGTAGGCGTCGGCTTCCTCGCGCGTCATCGCACCCGCTTGGAACCCCTTCTCCACGGCATCGATGAACTCCTGGGCGATGGGCTCGCCGGGTGGCACGAGGTCTCTGTTGCGCAGCCGTGCCCAGTGCTGTGCTTCCTCGCCCGCGTAACCGACGCTGACCTGGATATAGGGCTGGATCTGCTGCATGGGGTCCAGCTGGGTGACGATGAGCGGAGCCGTCATGCCCACGGCCCAATTGCCGTCGAGCACGTACACCGCGGGCGCCGGCGTCGTGGCGGGGTCGTAGCCCGGTGGCGTGGTGACCCAGACGCCGTAGTCGTACCCACCGCTGGAACGCAGCTCGAAGTAGTCGGTGTCGGCGAGGCAGCCCTGCCACATGGCGCTCATCGCAGGTCCTTCACCACGCGTCCGGCCTGGACGACGAGGACGGCGTTGGCGGGGTCGGCGAAGAGCTTCGGATCTTCGAGCGGGTTGCCGTTCCAGAGCACAAGGTCTGCCTGCATGCCGGGAGCGATGACCCCCACCTGGTCCGACAGGCCGAGGATCTCGGCGTTGGTCTTCGTGGCCGCCACGAGAGCTTCCATCGGCGTCTCCAGCTCCGCGCGCAACTTGAGCTCTTCACCTCGGCGGTCCTGAGCCGGACCGATGAGGTCGGAACCCAGCCCGATTCGCACGCCGGCCTTCTTGGCGGCAGCGAGCGCCTCGGTCATCCGCTCACGGACACCTAGCACACGATCGCGGATCGACTCGCCGAGGCCGGCTTCCGCGGGGTCGTGCAGCAGTCGCTCGACGATGGCGAACGTAGGCACAAGAGCGACCCCGCGCGTGGCCATCAAGGTGGCCGTGGCCTCATCGAGGTCGGTGCCGTGCTCGACACAGCGCGCCCCGGCCTCGACCGCGTTCCGAATGCCCTCGTTGTTGTGGGCGTGAACCGTCACGTAAGTGCCCCGTGCCGCGGCTTCCTGCACAGCGACGGCGATCTCCTCCACGGTGAACTGGGTGTCGGTCAGCCGGTCGTGAGCGCTGACCACTCCCCCGGTCACACAGAGCTTCAGGAAGGAGGCTCCGCGGCGGAAGGCCTCACGGACGTTGCCTCGCAGCTCGTCCGCGTTGCCCGACATCATGGACAGGGCGCACAGACCCGGAAGGTGATGGCCGCTCCACAGCTCGGTGGGTTCCCAGTCGGCACCGTAGTAGCCGTGCCCACCGATCTGGCACTGCACAGGTCCGCACGACAGGACGCGCGGTCCCCTGACCTTGCCCTTCGCGATCGTGGTGACGACGCCGCCGTCGATCCCGCCGGTGTCTCGGACGGTCGTGAAGCCGGCGTCGAGCGCTGCGCCGGCCGTGGCGAAGATGTCCGCCGCGATCTCGGCGGCACTGATCTGGAACGAGAACTGCGGCTGGATCGGGCTCGACAGGCCCAGGTGAACGTGCGCGTCGATCAGGCCGGGCGTCATCGTCAGTCCCCCGGCGTCGAGCCGCTCGCCGGGTTCGTTGCTGGAGGCCCCGAGCTGGGTGATCCGCCCGTCTTCGACGGTGACGTCGACGTCTATGGGGTCGTGCCCCGTTCCGTCGGCGACCGCCGCGCCGACCACCTGCAATCGTCCCACGAGTCGTTTCCTCCGCCGTCGCGAGCTGAACTGCGACCATGTACGAAGCAACACGGCGCCGCCAGCAATCTTTTCCAATGGATAAACTGTAGGGGTGATCCTGTCAACTACGGAACGCAAAGGCGACGCACGCGAGCGCCTCCTGGCCCGGCTCCTCGACGCTTTCGGCGAGGCCCTTCCCTCACCGGAGGTGTCGCTCCGCGAGATCGCCGCCCGGACCGAGACCAGCCACGCCCTCCTGCGATACCACTTCGGGTCACTCCCGGGCGTCCTGGCGGCCATGCTCAAGGCACAGCGATCTCGTGACAACGAGGCCCTTTTCGCGGCCGCCCAGCAGGGCACCTTTGCCAACTTCGTCGTGGCGATCTGGCGGACCTACACCCGCCCGGAGCAGTTGTCGCGTGTCCGCGGCTTCTTCCACGTCGTAGGACTGGCCGCGTACAGGCCGGAGGACTTCCGTGAGTTCATCGACTCGCTCGACGACCTGACCAAAATGCTGGCCTCACTCGCGGAACGCGAAGGGCACGACACCGGGGAAGCGCTGACCATGGCCACCGTCGCCGTTGCCGCGATCCGCGGCCTGCTCTTACAGGAAGTCCTGACTCCAGGAGTCCACTCGGAGAACGCCGTCGACTTGATCCTGCGCATGCTCCCCGGCAACGCGGCCTCCGCCGCGGCCGGGTCGGCGGCCGACGCCCCGTGGTCGACGACGACAAACGCGCCGCCATCCTCTCCCGCCGCGAGCGCGGCGAATCCATCCGCACCATCGCCGCCGGAGTGAAGGTCTCCGTCGGCGTCGTCCACAAAACCCTCGCCGACGCCCAGCGCGCCGACGTGGCCGTCGAGCAGGAGACACCGGCCGAGCCGATCGAGAAGCCCACCCAAGCCACCAAGCCCGCCCAGGTCTCCGAGGTCACCGCTGAGCCGACGCCGTGGGAGCGCTACGGGGATCCGGCCACACGCCGCCGATGGTACACCGACGAGCTCACCGCCGTCCGGCTCGTCGCCACCGGCGATGTCGACGGCGCCTCCGCGCGCTGCGGTGGCCAGCCGGCGGCGCTGGCCGGCTGGGCCGACGGCGTCGCCGCCCGCTGGGAGGTGGCACAAGCACGGCTGCGCCGTTCCCGCAACGCTGTGGCCCATGGCGGGCCGGTGACCAGTGACATCACCGCCACCCTCGATCAGCCGGTATCTGTCGGCGTGGTCGCTGTCACTGCTGCTGGACGGTGACAAGGTCGGCGGGCAACTGGCCGATCCGCATGAGCAGTTCCGACGGGAGGCGGATGCGTGGCGCGCCGGGAGTGCTTCAGGCCCTGTTCCCCGATACGACCTGATGGGCGGGCACTGTCCTCGGCTCCCGCTCGTGAGAAGCCTTCGCTCATCAAGGGCCGGTCATTAGCTTAAGGATCTTGGCGCCTGGCATCCGTGAGTGTCACCGCATACCGGGCAACTGCGGAGAGAACGACGGACCGGGCAGGCATCTTGACATGCCGATCACGCCAGCTAAGTTCCCCGATAAGGAAACTTTCCTAACAGTACGAGGTGTCAACCTCGTGGAAGGAGCCAGCGCGTGAAAGTAAGACGTGCCGCCGCCACCCTCTCCGGCGGCGCTCTCATCGCCGCCGCCGTCGTCACCGGCGTGGCCACGCCCGCCCATGCTCTGCCCGACTCCTGTTCGATCTCCTACGAGAGCGACGGGTCCATCAACTCCTACTGTTCCACCGGTACCGGCTACCACCAGATCCTTGTGTCTTACTGCTTCGTCAACCCATGGGTCAACTACTGTGGCTCGGAGGCGGGGCAGAAAGCCCCCGTCGGCGCCACCTCCAGCGTCAGGCCTCCCGGCGGCGGGGCGATCAGAGGCGTGACCATCTTAAAGTCCGAAAGCTGAACAGGCCCCACCGATCTCCGAGGAGGCGGACGGGGCTCGCGTGTGGATCAAGTGTCATCGCCGTGACACCGGCACCTCCGCCAGGTGACCGAACACATACGTGATCAGCCGTCAGGAGCGGTATCGCGCCGTGTCCGGTCGGTGTTCCGGTTCCGCCGACGACCGAGGCGGCGCGCCCGACGAAGTGCGCGCCGCTGTCACGTACACCGCCGGCTCCGGCGCTACAGGCCCCTGCCACCGGCAGTACCAGCCCCGGCGGAGGCGGGAGCGGCGGCACCGGCGACCCGACCGGCGTCTCTGGAACGCGAGTCGTCACGCCGCGACGGGGAACCGCCGCGCCAGCACCGGGGCGGTGATGCTCGCCATGTTCCGGGGGAGGAAGGCCGAGGCCGTCCCGCTCACCGCGAACGCCCAGGCCGGCCGCCAGGGGGTGGGGGAACAGTTCTCGCAGTGTCACACACCGGTAGGGCCTCGGGGAATCGGTATCGGCGGTGGTGTCGGCTCCGGATCCGCCCTGATCTTATCGGCCAGAAGGGGGCGCGGCCCGTGCTGTCGCAGGGCGTGCACCGCCTCGGGCAGCGTCCGGCGAACTTCGAAGTGGTCCACCATGCGGGTCAGTTCGAACAGACGACGCGCACGCCCCTGCGGGGCCAGGATCACGATCAAGCGCCCGCCGCGCCGCTGGACCTCCTGGCGGATCCGCACCAGGGCGCCCACCCCGGCCGAGGCGATGAAGGTCACCTGGGTGAGGTCGACGACCAGCCGCAGGTCCTCGAAGGCGAGCAGCGCCTTCTCCAGCGCCACCGCCACATCCGGGACCGTCACCGCGTCCAGCTCCCCGATCAGGCGGAGCACCCGCACCGGCCCCAGCCGCCAGCTTTGTACCTGCGGCGGTTCTCGATCACCCGGCACGACGCCACCCCTTCACGGTCGCGCGCTGCGCCAACAGGCTCTCATTGTTCTGGTGGTTGCCTGCGACGTTCATTTCGCACGCACGAGGTGGAGGGCGGCGAACACCCCGGTGTGCACGGTCGCGGTGAGCGGCTGGGACCGAGCAGGGCCGCGCCGAACTCGCCGAACGGCCGCGAAGGCCCGCTGGAGGTGCGGGCCGTGAGAACGGCCGGAAAGCCCCGGCCCAGGCCGTGATCGTTTGGCATCGCGCGGGCTGACATCGCAACCGCAGGCGGGTGCCGGTGGAGCTTTCACACAGGTCGTGGACATCCCGAAACCGTCTCTCAGAAGACCTTTCTCAGGTCCGCGTGGCCGGTTGTGGCCCGAAGGCTGGGCGTGGAGGTCAGGCGCAAGCCGCCTCGACGCGCCGACCGGGTGCCGTCATGCGGACGTACTCGCCGAGGACGTCCGCATGATCCAGCAGGCTCAGCAGGCGGCGCATACCGGGCGGCACGTTGATCAGGTGGGCCACGCCGTCGTAGCACAGGCCGGTCAGCATGCGCAGCCCCGCGAGGTCGACGAAGTCCAACTGGCCGACGTCGATGGTGAGGGTGTCCTCGACATCCCGGGCCTGTGCCAGGGTCCGGGCGACCGCCCGGGTGTTGGTGACGTCGAGTTCGCCGATCAAGTGGACCGCGCCTCCGGGCGAGGCCAGGCTGTAGGTGATGCGCAGCATGCGATCGAGGTAGAGCACGGCCTCGACCCAGCGCTCGCCGGCAACCTGCTCCTGGACGGTCACGGCTCCACTGTCGGGCGTCCGTCGCGGGCCGGCGGCCAAGGAGACCGGCAGCCGGTGTTGCCGGGCGCGGGCGCCGGCCGGTGCGGACCGGTGCTGCACGACATCCATGTGATCGATCCCCTCGCTTGCCTGATACACGCCGACGAAGCCGGGCGTCTCCACCCTATGCGGGAAAGAAGATACATGAAAGATGTTTCCGGTATACTTCTTCTCGTTCTGATACCTGTAACCTTTTCGTTCCATGGCGATCTGCTCTGGCGACGCGAGAGGATATGACGTGGCCGAAGACAGTCCCGATCAGCCTTCGTCCTCGTGGACCTTCCTGACCCACCACGCCCGGGTCCTGCTGGAGATCGCCCGTGACCCGCAGGCGCGGTTGCGCGACATCGCGGCCGTCATCGGCATCACCGAGCGCGCAGCGCAGGGCATCGTGACCGACCTGCACCAGGCGGGCTATCTAACCCGCTCCAAAGTGGGCCGCCGCAACCACTACACGATTAACCCCGACCGGCGTTTCCGCTACCCCACCGAGGCAGATGTGCCCGTCGGCGTGCTGCTGGACATCTTCGCCCGCCACGACCAGACCCCCGTGTAGGTCAACGTTGATGCCGAGGGCATAACAGCTGGCGACATGAGACCTCCGACGGCCGCCACACGCAGCAGAAGGCCACACTACAGGCGCCCGGCCAGGCGACACTACTGGATGCGCACCCCCGGCAAACCCCGGTGAGCCCGCACAGTCCCCGGACAGAGACGCCTGACCTTGCCGGTGCTGACCGTTGCGGGAGCGGACGAGGTCCTGACGGTGATCAGCGCGGCCGACCTGAACTAAGAAGGTACACAAACTCCGTCTCACGAAGTTCATGGCCTTAACATAGATCACAGACGACGCCCATGCCGAACTCCGTGGTGAGTGGAGTTCGCGGAGCACCCGACCTGGCGCCGTCCAGGCCCGGTTGGCGACCGTTCACGTCGAGGCGGGATATCTTGACGGGACGGCGTCCGTCCGCGCCGAACCTCCAGCGACCCGCCCCAGCCGGGTTACTCACGGAGGCAAAGGGAGGTCCACCTCTCGGCCGGAGCTTCGTTGTCGATCGCGCGTCCGCCGCACCGGTCGCTGGGGGATCTGCGGATGAGCCGCGCGGGAGATGACCATGACGAAGCAGCCCGACTTCAAACGGCGCGTGCGCGCTCGAATGGCCAAGACCGGCGAGTCGTACGCGGCCGCCCGCAGCCAGCTCCTCGCCGGGCGGCCGGCCGATGACCAGATGATCACGGCGTTGCATGTCAGCAACGGCGACACCACGGACCTGCCGGGAACCGGGCTCGCCCGGCGTGTGCTGTTCTGGCGCGACGTCCTGCACGATGGCCCAGTGCCCGCGGTGGGGATCGAGGAGCTCCGCCGTATCAGAGCCGCCTTCCTCATCGAGGCGGGCGCGGATGAGCGCGGTGAGGCCGCAGCGATGTTCGCCGAACGTGACCGCACCCTGGAAGCCAATCGAGACGGCGAGTACGTGCTGTGGTTCGAGGCCGACCTGTACGACCAGTTGCAGATCATCCAGATCCTCGCCCGCCTCGCCGACCTCGACGTGCCCGCGCAGCGCATCATCTTGATCTGCATCGGCGAACACCCCGGCATTGCCCGCTTCGGCGGCCTCGGCCAGCTGACCGCCGAACAGCTGCGCGAGCTGCCCGCGACAAAGGCGTGTGCCCGGCTGACCCCGGCCGCGCTGCGGCTCGCCACCCGCGCCTGGGCCGCTTTCCGCGCGCCGACGCCCGACGGCCTCGGCGCCATCGCCGCAAGCCGCTCGGCCGAGCTGCGGTTCCTTGGCGAGGCGTTCGACCGGCTCAGCCGGGAGTACCCGGCCACCCGCGACGGGCTGTCGCTGGCCGAACGACGGGTGCTCGCCGCTGTTGCCGACGGCGCGCCCGACGCCGGGACCGCGTTCGCCCGCGCGGCAGCGCGGGAAACACGCCCGTACCTCGGAGACATCTGGTACTTCGCGATGATCGACCGAATGGCTCGCGCACCGATCCCGCTCCTCAACGCCACGCAGGCGGGTCATCGAGTCGACCACGCCACCCGCCTGCGCCTGACCGACACCGGGGCACGGGTACTCGCAGGCGAGGCCGACCACGTCACGCTCAACGGCCTCGACCGCTGGATCGGCGGCGTCCACCTGCGCGGCCACTACACGCGCTGGCGCTGGGACGACGGGACTGAAGCCATCACCGGACTCGCCAAAGACGTCTGACGAGCGCACGAAACATCCTCGGCAGCAGGAAACGCCGCCGAAAGCCTCCCAGGTGATCACCGGCGGCCGGAAGCACCCCGTCGGTGGCGGCCACTGAGCGCCCCCCGGGGGTTGAGGAACCTGCGGACAGCCGTTGGCGGTACCCATGGGTAACTTGGCTGGATGCTTCGGCAGGTCATCCTGCGGTTGATCATTTCCGTTCAAGATCTGGATTTGTGGCGTGTTTCCGGTTGTTACCGGGCGCTAGGTGGTGTGCTTACGGTCGTCGGTCATGCCTGCGGAGTTTCTGTCTGATGAGCAGAGGTCGGTGTACGCGAGGTTCAGTGAGATGCCGTCGCTGCCGGACATGGAGAAGTTCTTCTTCCTCGACGCCTTCGACCGGGAAGTGATCGCGCGCTCGCGCCAGGATTCACATCGCCTTGGCGTAGCGGTCCAGGTCGGGACGGTCCAGTACAAGGGTTTGTTCTTGGAGGACCTCCTGGAGGTGCCGTGGCCGGTGGTGGATTACCTGTGCCGAACAGTTGAGCATCGAGGCCCCGTCGCAGGTGAAACGGTACGGGGAGCGGCCGAAGACGATTTATGAGCACGCGTGGATGATCCGGGATACCTACGGCTTTCACGACTTCGACGATCGAGAGTCGCGGGAGGGCCGGATGTTGTCGAAGTGGTTTTTGACGTTTGTGTTTTTGATTTTGAAAATTACTGAGCGCCTTTACAATGTAGATTTCTAGACGAGAGCCCGGACCCCCGATTCCTGGGGACGTACAGGTTTGGCGGGCGGCGCCCTGCCGTGGGGGTTCGCGCTCGTCGTGGTCCTGCTGGTGGTGGGCCGGTTCGTGCTCGCGCCGTATCTGACGGCGCCCGCGCGGCAGACGTGGGCCACGATCTTTGTAGCGATCTGTGTGCAGGCGCTGCCGTTTCTGATCTTCGGGGTGGCGCTGTCGGCGGCGATCACCGCGTTCGTCCCGGCGTCGTTCTGGACCAGGGCGCTGCCCCACTAACCTCGATGACCGCGTTCTCCCCCACCGCGAAGCTGGCCTTCCTGGTGGTCGGGCCGATGGTTGACCTGAAACTGATCGTGCTGCAGGCCGGCACATTCGACAGGGCCTTCGCGGTCAGGTTCGTCCCGGTGACCTTCGCCCTCGCCATCCTGGTGAGCACCCTCTTCAGGTGGCTGCTGCTTTGACGCCCCTCCCCCGCCCTGCCTCCCTCGCGCCCCGTGACGGCGGAAGAAATCCGCGCCCCTCGATGAATCGTGTGACCCAGAACCTCGTCCTGACCCTGCTGGGCTGCGCCGTGCTGCGGATCTCGGCGTTCTCCACGACCTACCTCAACTACGTCAAACCCGGCTTCCGGTCATTCCTGATCGGCGCCGGAGCGGTGCTGGTGATCCTCGGACTCATCGGACTGCTCCAGGCGTCCCGGACGAGGAGGACATCTGGCTCCCACCACTCCGGCCGGCGTCCTGGACTCGGCCCTGCCGTCAGTCACCGGCGCGGACATCGACTTCGGGATGCTCGGAGCCCGCGTCGCCCCCGCGACCGCCCAGCTGCCCTGCGACGCGCAGACCGGGGAGATCTCCACCGTCGTCTGGCACCGGCTGCGCCCCCTGCACCCCCAGCGGCTGTTCGACGCCGTCGACGAGCTGGTCACCGAGACCGCCCGCAGTCGCTGCCGGTTC
This sequence comes from Streptosporangium sp. NPDC000509, assembly GCF_042898365.1. Lineage (NCBI taxonomy): Bacteria > Bacillati > Actinomycetota > Actinomycetes > Streptosporangiales > Streptosporangiaceae > Streptosporangium > Streptosporangium sp. NPDC000509. The sequence continues at coordinate 179,292 of NZ_JBIAYX010000019.1, forward strand.
CGGCCGGCCAGCCGGCACGAACGCTTGCTCGCCTGGGATGCCGTGGCGGGCGTCATCAGCGTCGAGGACGTCGGCCCCTGGCTGGTCACCCTGCCAGGAGTAGCGGGCGAGCATGGTCTGTACGGCTTGCTCGACGGCGTAGCGAGTGTCAGGGGCTGCAGGATCCCAGTCGGTCAGCAGCATGCGAGGCCACAGGACGAAGTTAGCGATCATGCCGAGGAACTGGTTGGCGGCGCTCTCGGCATCGGGAACGTCGGCGTTGCCGGCCTCGTGCTCGGATTCCAGGTAGTGCTGGACGGAGGCGAAGTAGGGCAGTTTGCCGAGCTGGAACTGCATCCTTCCCAGTTCGGGGAAACGGGGCAGTTCGGCGATGACGATGCGGAACAGGGCTGTCATGCCGGGCCGGCCAATCAGATCAGCGTAGCGGTGACCAATGGACGTCAGCCCGGAGCGCAGGTCCCCGGCCTGAGGTTGTACGACGGTGTCGCTGGCGTCACGTTGCCAGGACTCGGTGACGATGGCCTCGAAGAGAGCCGCCTTGGTGGGGAACTGCTTGAAAAGGGTGGACTTTGAGACTGCCGCCGCCTCGGCGATACGGGCGAGGGAGACGCCGTCGTAGCCGCGGTTCAGGAACAGCTCCGTGGCTGCGGAGATGATCGCCTCGCGCTTTTGTCGGGCGAGTCGGCGGTGGTGCGCGGAGAGCTCTGCTGCCATGTATACAGTATGCCCTGACATGCGAGGCGAGTCACTTGACTCGCCTCTTTTGGTCGGCATATGGTGCGAAAGAAAGGCGAGTCGAACGACTCGCCTCTAATCTGTGGCGCCTCCTGTCCTTCGGGTGCCATGTGATGAAGGAGTTCTTGATGGCAGTCGACAGGATCGCTCTGGTGACCGGCGCCAACCGTGGCCTGGGGCGGAGCGCCGCTCTCGCCCTCGCGAGGCGCGGGGTACGTGTCGTTGTCACCCATCGCGGTGATGCGGACGGCGCCGAGGAGACGGCGCAGCAGGTACAGGCCGCGGGCGGGGCTGCCGCTGTGCTGCGCCTCGACATCAGTGATGTCTCCTCTTTCGGAACCTTTGTTTCCGAGCTGAGCAAACTGCTGGAGCGCTACGGCGACGCTTCGCGGCTCGACATCGTGGTCAACAATGCAGGGGTTGGCGTCTTCGGCCCGCTGGAAGCTGTCACGCCCGACGACTTCGACACGGTGTTCGATACGAACGTCCGAGGCACGTTCTTCCTCATTCAGTCGCTTCTGCCGCTGCTGGCGCCAAGCGCCAGCATCATCAACGTCTCGTCGTCACTGACCCGGCACACCAGTCCCGCGACCTCGGTCTACTCCGCCTCCAAGGCCGCCGTTGAGATCTTGAGCCGCACGTTGGCCGCAGAGCTCGGCCCCCGCGGCATCCGGGTCAACTCCATCGCTCCAGGGCCGACCGCCACCGACTTCAACGGCGGAGCCATGCGGGACGATGCCGAGATGCGCCAGGGCCTTGCCCAGCAGACCGCGCTCGGCCGCGTCGGCGAACCCGAAGAGATCGGCGACGCCATCGCCGCGCTGGCCTCCGAGAGCCTGCGCTGGGTCACTGCCCAGCGTATCGAGGTCTCCGGCGGCGTACTCCTCTGACGATCAGGTGGGCGACGGCGGTCGATGTAGCGGGTGGTCCAAAGCACGATGGCATTGAGGACCAGGCCGAGTGCGCCGAGCTGGTCCTCCATCCCGTCGCGGTATGCCTGGTGGATGGTGCCGCGCTTGCCGTGGCACACGTCGCGGGCGAGCTTATGGCGGGATTCCTGCACGGTGAGCTGGCGGTTCATCTGCCGGCGGTATGTCGTCGACCGGGTCGACCACACGTAGCAGGTGTTCGGTCTTGGCGATCCGCCCGTACTCGGCGAACGCCGCCCCGAGCGGGTTCGGGCGCCCTTCGCCTCCGAACATGCGCAGCAGGTCGTAGGCGCGGACCTGGTTGGTTACCAGGACCTAGCCACCGAGGAAGACCGGCGCCGCGAACGCACCCGCGTCATCGAGATCGCCCAGACGTCACTCTCAGGCGGCCTGACGATCCGCCAAGCCGCCGAGAACCTGAAGGTGGAGACCTTCACCCTGAAGGCATGGCTGAAGGAAGCCGGCATCCAGATCAGCCCAGCCACAGCCGCACCGGTGACGGCGGGTGGGGTGGGGGCAAGGGAGCGTCATCCAGTGAGCGTGTTGAACGAGCTGACCCAGTAAAGCCGCCTTACCTGCGCAGCTCGCAGGGGGAGACACCGATCGTTATCTGGGGTTTTCAGCCTCTTCCCGCAGGTCAAAGCGAGATGATCTTTTCAGACAAGTAAGGCACGCTGCGGGCAGCCGCCGACGACGCGGATCAGGAGGTCACGGCGAGGGGGAGACCGGCCAGCAGGCGGTCGCGCAGGGCGTCGCCGCGGATGCCGAGCTCGGGGAGGTCGTCGGGGCCGGGGGCGCCGGTGACCAGCAGTTCGGGTACGAGGAGGCGGCTGAGCGGGACCTCGGGTGCCGGGTCGACCAGGGCGCCGATGGAGGCGGTGGACAGGTCGAGGTAGGCCGGCGCGAGGGTCCTGCCGTGGAGGGTGCCGGCGACCAGGTCAGGGCAGAACTCGTTCCAGAAGAGCGAGACGGTGGTGCGCAGGTCCCCATGGATCATCACCAGCTTGTCGGTCATGTCGCCGACGAAGGTCTCGGCCGTCACGTGGCCGCGTACGACCAGCTTCGCGTCACCGGCCAGGTAGATGTTCCGCGCCCGCAGGTTCCCGAGGACGATCAGAGCGGCGGCCCCGTCGTCCACATCGGTGATGTTCCCGTCGACGACCAGGTCGCCGTCCACGATGTACCCGGTTGCCGCCTCGGGCGTGCCCTCCCGCCACGGCGTCCGCTCGTGCTCGTCGAGGGGGAGTTCGCCGGTCACCGCTGCCGGCCCCGGAACCAGGATGTACTCCTCCTCGTACAGGTTCTCGTAGGTCTCCTTCGGCAGCCCGCGCTGCTCGAACAGGTCCACCGCATCGTCCCAGGCGAGGTAATTCGATCGCATGCGCGCGACCATAGCAATGAAACGCAGTCGTGCCGTCTCGAAACCGACGTTGGATGTGGCACGTACATTGCTGCGGCCGCCCCAACGATCGAGAGGTGAATCGCTCCAGGTCTGATGGAGGCTCTGGTCTCCACTGACCCCGGAGCGCTTCAGTTGCTTGATCGAGGCTGTCGTTGGGTGGCCGCCCTCCTAATCCGAGTTCAAAGACGTGTTGCAACGCGGATCAGGTCAGCAACTGCACGAAGGCGGCTGTGCGGCGGCCAGGCGATCACCGTTGTCACGGGCGGAGCGTCCAGGACTGGCACGGCGGCGAGGTCCCGGCGCAGGTCGGCGCTGGCTGACTCGGGAATGACCACAGTGGTACGGCCGAGCGCGATCAGCTGGAAGAGCTGTGTCAGGTTCCGTACCTCTGCGCCCGGCCCTTCTGGGTAGCTGCCGCCGGGACCGGGCCAGCGGGCTATCGGGAGCTTTGGCAGTGTGGTGACGTCGGCCATCCGGACCTGGGAGCGGCTGGCGAGCGGGTGTGAGGCCGGCAGGACCGCGACCTGTCCCTCGGTGTACAGGGTTTCGGTGTCGAGCCCGGCTGCTGAGTCGAAGGGCAGGTGCAGCAGAGCCACGTCGGCTTGCCCGTCCTGCAGCAGTTGCCGGTGCTGGTGTGCCTCGCAGAGCAGCAGATCGACGGTGGCTGCGCCGGGTTCCGCAGCGTAGGTGTCGAGCAGTTTCGTCAGCAGTTCGCCAGCGGTGCCGGATTTGACGGCGAGGACGAGGCTGGGGTGTGCTGCCGCGGCCCGTTGGGTACGCCGCTCAGCTGCGGTCACTGCGCTGAGGATCGCGCGCCCTTCGGCCAGCAGCACGCCTCCGGCCTCGGTGAGTGTGACCTTGCGGCTGTTGCGTTCCAGCAGTGCGATTCCGAGCCGCCGTTCGAGCTGGATGATCGTGCGGGACAGGGGTGGCTGGGCTATCCCGAGGCGCTGGGCAGCCTTGCCGAAGTGCAGTTCCTCGGCGACGGCGACGAAGTACCGCAGCTCGCGTATTTCCATGAGCCCAGGCTAATGACGGCAGACGCCAGATCGATATCGCTCGGGTATTGCTGCACTACCGAGATGGTGTTGGTGCCCGGCTGCAGCGCGGGCATGCTCGTTGTCATGAGCGAGAAGGCGATCGCGCTGGTCACTGGCGCGAACAAGGGAATCGGATATGAGATCGCGGCCGGGCTGGGTGCGCGCGGCTGGAGTGTCGGTGTCGGCGCCCGGGACGAGCAGCGCCGGGAGGACGCCGTGGCCAAGTTGCGCGCGGTTGGTGCCGACGCATTCGGCGTACCCCTGGACGTGACCGACGGCGAAAGCGTGACCGCCGCAGTCCAACTGATCGAGGAGCGGGCAGGACGGCTCGACGTACTGGTCAACAACGCCGGCGTTGCCGGCGGCCGGCCGGAGGAACCCACGACCATCGACCTCGAGACCGTGCGGCGACTGGTGGAGACCAACGTCATCGGCGTCATCAGGGTCACCAACGCGATGCTGCCGTTGCTGCGCCGCTCGAAGCACCCGCGGATCGTCAACCAGTCCAGCCACGTCGGCTCTCTGACACTGCAGACCGCGCCCGGCGTCGACCTCGGGGGGATCAGCGGGGCCTACGCGCCGACGAAAACCTACCTCAACGCCGTCACCATCCAGTACGCCAAGGAGCTGAGCGGCACCAACATCCTGATCAACAACGCCTGCCCCGGTTACGTGGCCACCGACCTCAACGGATTCAGCGGGACCCAGACCCCCGAGCAGGGCGCGGCGATCGCCATCCGGCTGGCGACCCTGCCCGACGACGGCCCGACCGGCCAGCTGTTCGACGACAACGGGGTCGTACCCTGGTGACCTAACCTTCGGATGCGTTCCTCATCGATCAGACCACGGCCGCCCCTCAACCCCACGTACACCCCGCGAAGATCGCTGTCGTTGAGCTCTGCTCCGCAGCCTTGGCCGGGTATTCGGTCCACTGCCGGATGGCTGACTCGGGTGCGAAGCGGGTCTTCGGCTCGGCGCGGGCGTTGTGCCAGCGGATGTAGGCGGCGATAGCGGCGTTCTGCTCGTCGTGCGTGCAGTGGTCTGTGCCGTTTAGTGCGAAGTAGCGCAGCGCGGCGAACTCGGACTCGTCCAGTTCATCCAGGAGCCGTAGGTAGGCACGGGCTGCGGACCTGTCGCAGCGATCAGTGACCTCGTTCCCGGCCGAGGAAGCACGACAGGAGTCGCCTGAAGTCGTGCGGGTGCTCGAGCGCCGGCACGTGCCCGCATCGGCCGAACACATGCAGACGGACATCGGCCAGGTGTTCGAGCAGGGGCAGGGCTGCCGTCTCGAGCGGGGTGACTCGGTCCTCGGCGCCGTGGACGAGCAACACGGGCGCGCGGATCCCTGCCAGCGTCTGCGCCGAGAGGGTGAGATCGTCGGCCCAACGTGCCCGAGGCGGAGGGAACAACGACGCGAATGCGGCCGCCCCCTCTCGCATCGCGGCCGCACGGGCGGCGACGGCCGACTCGGTCACGAGCGCTTGGTCGAGGACGAGGCGACTCAACATGTCTCGTGCCCCGAGCAGGCCGGCGGGGGCGGCCCAGAGCGCGTCGAGGTCGGCCGACAGCGGCGCCCCGGGGGCGCCCATCGTCGAGACCGCCACGACACGGGTGACCTGCCGGGGACGCGCGGCCGCCAACGCCAGCGCCACGGCGCCGCCCATGGAGTGGCCCACCACGGCGTAGTGCTCGACACCGAGAGCATCCATCAGGCCCGCGGCCTGCTCCGTCCACAGCCGGAGCCCACCCCTGGAGCCCGCCGGCATCGGGGTACGGCCGAACCCCGCCTGGTCAGGAGCCACCAGGCGCCAGGACGTGCCCAGCGCCTGGGCCGTCGTCGCCCAGGCTCCGGATCCGGTCGTACCGGGTCCGGAGCCGTGCAGCATCAGCACCGCGGGCCCGGTGCCGCTCTCCAGGACGTGGACGGGAGAGCCGTCGACGGCGACAGTCCGAAGTGCCGTCACCGAGACCGGCCAGGTGTGCTCATGCGGATGCGGAGTTGACGGACTTCGAGAAGACGTCCATCATCGCCCGGCCGAACTGCGGCATGTCGGGCCAGCCGCGGCAGGAGACGAGGTTGCCGTCCACGACGTCGGGAGCGTCGATGACCGTCGCGCCCGCGTTCTCCATGTCACCGGTGATGGGAGGGAAACACGCCGTCTTTCGCCCCTTCAGCAGCCCGTACACGGCCGGCACCTGCGCGCCGTGGCACACCAGCGCGATCGGGAGGTTACGCGCGAAGAAGTGCTCGGTGATGCGCCTGACGTCGGCGTCGACCCGGATCCACTCGGGAGCACGTCCCCCGGGAATGATGAGGGCGTCATAGCGCTCGACGTCGACGTCGGCCCAGGGCACGTCGACCGGCAGCTTTCGGCCGTTCTTCTCCACGTAGGCGTCGGAGTTGGGGTCGAACTCGTGGATGACCAGCTGAACGTCACGCATGGTGCGTGACGAGACGTCAACGTCCCAGCCCCCCTCCTGCACACGGTAGTAGGGATACATGGTGTCGAGCTCCTCGGCGGCGTCGCCGGTCAGGAGCAGCGCTCTGGGCACCTGCTTCTCCTCGCATCTGGGCGGGTGAGATGGATCCAATCCGATCCGATCCGATCCGCTCCGGTTGGGTTAGCATTCCTCGGCCCGGCCCGCCCGTCAAGCCTTTGCCGCCATTCCGTCCGCATCCTGGGCCTCGTCGAACAATCGCCGGAACCGCTCGCCGGGCAGCAGGATGTGCCGACGCATGGCGTAGGCGGCGGCGTCGGGGTCACGCGCGGCGATCGCGGCCAGAACCTCTTCGTGGTCACCGGCCGTCACATCAACATACGCAATAGCCGAGTTTCGGGAAGTCCTCCAGCTGTCCGAGCGGCGTGTCGTACACCTCGTCGGCAAGCCGGCCGCGAGATCTTCCCGGCGGCGTTCCACCCGTCATGGCCCCGCGGCGCCGCGCGATCACCGCTTCGTCGTCCATCGTGACGTGAGGTCCCTTCTAGCGTCTTCGCGAACCTGTTGACATCGGTCGTAACGCTGCTGGATGGCGACGACCACTCGGATCGTATAGGAAAGGTGACGGATGCTAGTCATCCTGCACCATCGCGGAACCGCCCGCCAGCGCCCTACTTCGACCACCTGAAGCTCCCCTGAGCATGCTCGACGTCCTGCTCGGTTCGCCACCGGGCCACACAAGGACCGAAGGACTTCTCGACTGACTGAAGGACCCAGTACGGCGTGGCGTACTCGTGAGGCCGGTCTGCGGGGCGGCGCCCGCGACAGCCCGGCAATTCGACCAAGGGTCACCGTCATCTTCCTCCCCTCCCTTCGAAGGATGGGTCACGTGCGGCACCTACCGATGTTTCGTCGATGATCATGAGAATGTCGTGCATAAATCCGCGATAGTGGTGCGCTCCAGCGTCAGCGCGGCGGGAGCGGCGATCCACCGCCCCCACCGCGTGAACGGGTCAAGCGTCAGCGCGGTGGGAGCGGCGATCCGCCGCCCCCACCGCGTGAAGGGGTCAGCGCCGGTTGAGGTTCTGCATCCACTCCCGCAGCTCGCGCGCCTGCCGCGCGAGCTCGGAACGCGCCGCAGCGTCGCCGGAGGCCTTGTCGTTCGCCAGGGCGACGATCGAGTTCAGCGCCGGGATGGCGGTGGTGTAGTTGTTTGCCAGGTAGCTGTCCCGCGCGATGTCCAGGGCGGCATCGGCGGCGTCCGCGGCGGCCTCGGTCAGCAGCCCGGCCGCTCGGTCAGCCTCGATCAGCAGGCTGGTCTCGCGGTAGGACGAGCAGTTGGCGCCCTTGCGGTCGGCGGTCGTCTCGATCCCGCCGAGGATGATCCGCATGAACGAGTCGTCGTAGTAATGCGTCCGGAAGTGGCCGAGGATGTTCGAGAACGCCTTGCCACCGCCCCAGTTCTGGCACCACGCGATCGGATGGTCTCCGTTCATCAGCCGCAGCGGGTTGGTGGCCGCGTTGCCGCTGTTGAGGCTGCGCTGGTAGCTGTCCTCGTTGAGACTCAGCAGCGTGTGCACGTCGGCCCGCATGTTGCGGTCGAAGTTGTAGAGCTCGTCGACCGTCATCCACCGGGCAGGGAGATGCGCGGTCGCCGGGTGCGTGTGGTCCTCGGTCACCACCTCGGCGTGGATGCAGCTGCCACACTGGCCGAACCCGTTCTGGCCGTTCGGATGGTTGGTGAAGAACCCACCGACGAGGTTGCCGTACCACGGCCAGGTGCGGGTCTCGAACGAGTCGGCGGCGCCGTGGATGCCGACATAGCCGCCGCCCTGGTTCATGTAGGCCTCGAAGTTCGGCTGCTCGGTGCTCGAATCGAGCGGGCCCGGGTGCCCGACGTTGGACTCGAAGACGATCGTGTCGTACTGCTTGAGCGTGTCGAGGCTCAGGAACGGGCTCTTGGGCAGCGTGACGGTCGGGAGTTGCGGGTCGTAGACGTCGACGTTGAAGTTGCGCTCGATGCCGAGCTTCTGGATCGCGGCCACGGTGTGCGGGATGTGGTCGTGCCGGAAGCCCGTCGTCTTGGAGAAGACCAGGACGTTGTAGTCGGCGTCCGGGTTGTGCGGGAGCGGGGCGAGCACCGGGTCCGGGATGAACTTCGGGCCCTCCGCGGGCTCAGACTCGAGGCCCGTCGCGGGCTCCGGCGCGAGCCGGCCGTTGAGCTGGTCGATCAGGTAACGCGCATCGCCCACGAGTGTGCTGCGGGCCGAGCCGGGCCTGATCCCGCCGTTGGCGATCGAGACGAACTCGTTCAGGACCTGGCTCGCGCGCTTGGCCGAACCGGCGTCGGCGAGCGCCTTCGCCTGGTCGAGCTTTGCTTGGAGCGCCGCGCCGACCTCCGCCGGGACGCTGCCGGCGGTCACGAACCGGGTGATCAGCGTGCCGACGTCCGCGAACGATGTCGTCACGATGAACGTCTGCGTGTACTTCGCGCTGTTGGAAGCAGCGTCAGAGAGGTGCACCGCGAGCGTGTGCACGCCGAGCGACAGGTCGGAGGTCTGCACCGGCAACGGCGGGACCAGCTTGCCGTCGAGGTACATGTTCAGCACAGCCACTCCGCCCGAGCCGGGGGCGGGGTCCGTGCGCGTCGGGATAAGTGTGGCGACGTGACCGACGTGACCGTCGGTGATCGCCGGGTACGATGCAGCCGGCGCGCGCGTGTCGATCCGGACCGAGATCGAGCGGAACGCCGCGACGTTTCCGGACGTGTCGACCGCGCGGTACCGGACGCTGGTGTTGCCCTCCTGCGTGATCACCGCCGACGCCGTGGCCGACGCCGGCGCCCCCTCGACGGGCACGTCGATGTAGGCGGCGCCGCCGTTGAGCGAGTACTGGAACTTTGCGATGCCGACGTCGTCGGTCGCCGACATGTTCAGCGTCACCGAGCCGCGGTACCAGTTGTTCTGGCCGGTCGGCGCAGAGGGCGACAGCGTCGCCACGTTGATCGTCGGCGGTGTCGTTTCATCTGCCCACGACGGTGCCGCGGGGATGAGTGCGGCCGCCGTCACGCAGGCAGCCACTGCCAATGTGCGAAATCTTCTCCGCATGAGTGTCTTCTCTCTTGCCGCTATACGGGCGGGTTCGCTAGGTGCCGATGCCCGTGCCGACGAACTCGGCCCAGTTGAGGTTGAACAGGTTGCCGCCCGTGGCGCCACCCGTGACCGAGCGGAACACCAGGAACAGCTCATGCGTCCCGGACATCGAGACCGGGAACGTCTGGCTCGTCCAGGTTCCCGTCCCGCCGGTGGACACGAGGTTGGCCGTCGTCAGGATCGGCCCGGTGATCGAGCCCTGACGGACCTCAATTGCCGCCAGCGGCGACCCGGGCGTGCGGCCGGTCGCCGCGTCCGCCACGCGGAACGTGATCGAATCGATGTTGGTCAGGTTGAATGGGCCGTTGAACTGGAGCCAGTCGCCCGAGCCCAGGCTGCCGCGGTGCACGCCGGCGCCGCCGTCGGTGTTGGTCGCCGTGTTGGTGCCGGACTGGTTGACGACGAACTCCACCTCCTGGTGCTTCTGGCGGATCTGGTGCTGGCCGGTCGTGGTCAGCTGCGGGACGCCGCCCGGACCGCCGTGGTCGGTGTAGCGCGCCTGGATTACGCCGGAGACGTTGCCGCCGTGTGAGACGTCGTCGGCGATCGTGTGGAGCACGCCCGAGCAGCCGTTGACGGACTCCTCGGCGTGGCCGTGCTCGTCGTGGGCGAGCACGAACGTCACCTGCACCTCGGAGCAATTCACCGTCCCGTCCTCGGGGTCGGTGACCGTGACCGAGAACGGGATGTCGTCGCCGAACGCGAACGTCCCGCCCTCCACCGGCGTATTGACGACCACCGTCGGGCTCGTGTTGCCCACGGTGATCACGGTGCTGGTCGAGGTTTGCTTGCCGGACGAGTCGAGCACGGTCAGCACGGCCGTGTAGCGGCCGGACCGCGTGTAGGTGTGTGCCGGGTTCGGGTTGGTCTCGATCGCCGAGCCGTCGCCGAAGTTCCACTCGTAGCGGATCGAGTCGCCGGGATCCTCATCCAGCGAGCCGGCGCTGGAGAAGTTCACGGTCAGCGGCGTTGAGCCATCGGTGCGGTCCGTGGTGAGCACGGCCTTCGGCGCGCGCTTGCCCTTGACGTACTCCCACTTGTACATGCCCGCGTCGGGGCTGATGACGTTGAACCCGTTGCCGTAGGTCAGCAGGTAGAACGCGCCGTCAGAACCGAACTGCAAGTCCATCGGGTTGTCGCACTCGAACCGGAACCTGCCTGCCCCGGCGTTCGCACGGCTGCCGCAGTCCAGGAAGTTGTTGATCTTCTGGACATGGTTGTTCTGCTTGTCGAGCTTGACCTCGCGCAGCGTGTCCTGCGTCCACTCGCTGATGATCACCGAGTCGTCGTAGTACGGCGGGAACTTGTTAGGGTTCGGGTTCTTCGCGTCGTAGTGGTACTTCGTGACCCCGTGCGGACCGACGCCGCCGGTGTAGAGCTCGGGGAACAGCCGCGGGCATTCGGTCGTCGAGCCGGGCGCGATCGGGCCCGGGGTCGGCGCGTAGTAGGCCTCGCACGGGGTACCGAGCGGCGTGTTCGTGTTGTTGTCGCGGTAGGAGTACCAGATGTCCGGGTCGGTGACCGGCGGGACGTCCCTCAGGCCCGGCTCGACCGTCGGACCGCCCTCAATGTTCCACAGCGAGTCGTTGCGCTGCGTCGGCCCGTCGCAGTCGAACTTCTGAGGCGGGTTGTTCAGCGGCGTGCCCGCGGTGGTGGTGCCGGGCGCGAACTCGTGGAAGTTCCACTCGTAGTACGCGAGGTCGCGCTTGTAGCACGTCGGCCAGCCGTAGTTGGACGGCTTGCGCACGATCTGGTAGCGGCCGGTGCCCGACGGGCCGCGCGAGCGCTGCGGTGTCTGGGCGTCGGGCGAGTAGTCGCCGATGTAGGCCACGTCGTTCTCGTCGACCTGGATCCGGAACGGGTTGCGGAGACCCATCGCGTAGACCTCCGGCCGCGTCTTGTCCTGCGGCGCGCCCGCGACCAGCGGGAACAGGTTGCCCGACGGGATCGAGTAGGCGCCCGCACCGGAGCCGAAGTCGACCTTGTTGGCGTCGGCGGCGGAGATGTTGCCGTCCTTGACCTTGATCCGCAGCACCTTGCCGCGCAGGTCGTTGGTGTTCAGCGCGCTGCGGCGCGCGTCACCGGTGAGCCGCTGATACCAGCCGCCCGCCTGCGCCGTGTCGGTGGCGATCGCCGGCGTGGCGGTGCCGGTCAGGCCGGCGCCGTCGGCGGTGATCTGCGGCTGGTCGGACTGCTGCTTGCCGCGGCGGAAGAACACGTTGACGTTCGACGTGTTGACCGGGCCGCCGCTGGTCTGGATCTCATCCGCCTCGATGTTCGAGAGCGCCTCGAGCGCCGCGTCGATCGCATTGCGATCCGCGTTCCACGCGATCGGCTCCGTCGTCTGGCCCTCGAAGGTCAGCGTGAACGTGCCGCCCGTCGCGTTGGTGACGCGCACGGTCTGCTGCTCGTCGGTCTTCTGCGAGTTGTACGGCCCGTAGCCGCCGGCGTTGATGCCGCCCGCGGGCGTGTCATCGCCGGTGACCATCCAGAGGTTGCCGTGCTTGTCGAAGTCGATGTCGCCCCCGACGTGGCAGCACTCCTGGCGGTTGACCGGCACGCGCATGATCTGCTGCTCGGAGCCCATGTCGAGGTGCGCCGGCGTGCTGTCGGTGGCGTCGACGAACTTGAAGCGGCTGAGCTGGAAGTAGCCCACGTACGGATCCCACGCGGTCTTGGACGCCGCCACGTTCGGCGGGGTGGTGTTCGGCGTGATCTGGGTGACGACCGATCCGTCGCTCAGCTTGACGTCGGTGACCTCTTTCCCCGAGTAGTAGAGGTAGACCCACTTGTTGGTCGCGAAGTCGGCGTCGACCGCCGGCCCATAGAGCCCGTCCTCGCCCGCGGAGTAGATCTGCTGCGTCATCGGCAGGCTCGGATCGGCGAAGTTGGCGACGACCGTGGTGACGCCCGTGGTCGAGTCGTGCATGCGCAGCGAGCCGAGGCGGTCCGTCTGCAGAACGCGGCCGTCCGGCAGCTGGTCGAAGCCGATCGGCTCCTGCAGGTTCGGCGGCGAGCCGATCTTCGTCTGCTGGTAGTTGGCCAGCACGGTCGCGCCGCAATCGCTGTAGACCGGGTCGGCCTGGCCCGCGGCCCAGCCGATCGCACCCTTGAGGTGCTTGGTGAGGTCGGCGTCGAAGCTCGCGGCCGTGTTGCCCAGGCCGGTGTAGAACGAGCGGCCGCCCTGGAAGTCCTTACACCACGAGACCGGGTGATCGGCGCCCATCGTGCCCCCGGCGATCCCGTCGAGGTTGGCGCCCTGCGGCTGCGGCCCGAACGGGTCCTCGACGACGGTGGCGAGGACGTGTGACAGACCGCGGACGTTCTTCGTGAAGTTGTACCAGTTGTCGGTCCGCGACCAGAACTGCGGCAGATTCTTGCTCGCGTCGTGGACGCGGTCGGCGACCTTCACGTCACCCGCTTGCACGTCGGTCCTGCCGGACGCACGCGTCCCCAGGACGTCAGTCAGGAACGACCAGGACTCGTCGGTCTCGACCGCCGAGCCGACGCCGACGAAGCCGCCGCCCTTGCGGAAGTAGCTCTCGAAGTTCGCGCGTTGCGCGTCCGTGAGCGGGCTCGCGAGACCCGTGTCCAAGAACACGACCGCGCGGTACTGCTCCAGCTTCTTCTCCGTGAAATGGTCGCCCACGTCAGCGGGCCCGGGCGCCACAACCGTGAAATCACCGGTTTTGGCCGCATTCCGGATCGCGGCCAGGCCGGCCGACGACACCGCGTTCTGGGTGCTGCGCACCACGAGCACCTTGAAAGCGGGCTTAGCCGCCGTGGCGGCCTCGGCGCTCACCGGCATCGTGAGGAGCGTGACGAAAGGGGCGATGAGGGCTAAGGCCATCGTGGTCGCGGTGCGACGTCTCGGACGTTGTCCATTTTCTGGCAGGACTGCGTCGAGCAGCCTGGCCCACGTTCGATGACGTGGTGACATGAGAAACCCTTCCTGACCGGGGGGATGTCAGGCAAGGCGCGCGCCGCCGCGCTTATGCCACTTGGCGGTAGCGGATATTGCGGTTGCTGGAGGGTGCCATCTCCAGGTCTGTGGGGCCGTCAGTAAGGTGCCGGCCTGGGTAAATCCATGATCGTGGTCGGGTCGTCGATGATGTGGTTGATCACCATGCTCGCCGCGCCGCGGGAGGCGGCGCCGAAGCCGAGCGCGGAGGCGACGAATCGGCACTGGGCGGCTGGACCGGCTACCACGAGCCGTTGCAGCCGGTCTTGTGCGTGTGGCAGCAGCCACTGGGCCAGCGAGGTGAAATAGCCTCCGATGACGATCACTCGTGGGTTGAACAGGTTGGCCGGGATCGAGTCACCGAGACCGGCCAGGTGTGCTCATGCGGATGCGGAGTTGACGGACTTCGAGAAGACGTCCATCATCGCCCGGCCGAACTGCGGCATGTCGGGCCAGCCGCGGCAGGAGACGAGGTTGCCGTCCACGACGTCGGGAGCGTCGATGACCGTCGCGCCCGCGTTCTCCATGTCACCGGTGATGGGAGGGAAACACGCCGTCTTTCGCCCCTTCAGCAGCCCGTACACGGCCGGCACCTGCGCGCCGTGGCACACCAGCGCGATCGGGAGGTTACGCGCGAAGAAGTGCTCGGTGATGCGCCTGACGTCGGCGTCGACCCGGATCCACTCGGGAGCACGTCCCCCGGGAATGATGAGGGCGTCATAGCGCTCGACGTCGACGTCGGCCCAGGGCACGTCGACCGGCAGCTTTCGGCCGTTCTTCTCCACGTAGGCGTCGGAGTTGGGGTCGAACTCGTGGATGACCAGCTGAACGTCACGCATGGTGCGTGACGAGACGTCAACGTCCCAGCCCCCCTCCTGCACACGGTAGTAGGGATACATGGTGTCGAGCTCCTCGGCGGCGTCGCCGGTCAGGAGCAGCGCTCTGGGCACCTGCTTCTCCTCGCATCTGGGCGGGTGAGATGGATCCAATCCGATCCGATCCGATCCGCTCCGGTTGGGTTAGCATTCCTCGGCCCGGCCCGCCCGTCAAGCCTTTGCCGCCATTCCGTCCGCATCCTGGGCCTCGTCGAACAATCGCCGGAACCGCTCGCCGGACAGCAGGATGTGCCGACGCATGGCGTAGGCGGCGGCGTCGGGATCACGCGCGGCGATCGCGGCCAGAACCTCTTCGTGCTCGGCCATGGCCAGGTGAGTGACCTGGGTGTCGTGCAGAAGCCGGAACAGGTGCACGTGCGTGTGCAGGCGAGCGAGCGCTTCGCGGATGACCTGGTTCTCCGCGCTCAGGGCGATGAGATCGTGAAAAGCGGCGTCGCGTAGCCCGAAGGCGCCATAGGCCATGGCCCCGTCGCCCCCCTCCAGCTCCGCCATCTCCTCCAGCATTCGCCGCAGACCGTCCACCTGCTTCAAGGATGCGCGTTCGGCGGATCTGCGCGCCGCCGCCGGCTCGAGGAGCAGGCGGACCTCAACCATGTCCTCGAATCGGTCACGGGTGATCTGGGGGGGAATGCGATAACCGGCATGGGGCACACGCACGACCAGGCCCTCGGCCTCCATGCGGTTCAGAGCGTCTCGGATCGGTGTCTGCGAGACCCCGAGCTCTCGCGCCAGGGCATCGATCGTGACGCGGGAGCCGGGCTCGATCCGTAGCGACATCAGCTGTCCGAGCAGCGTGTCGTACACCTCGTCGGCAAGCCGGCCGCGAGATCTTCCCGGCGGCGTTCCGCCTCTCATGGCCCCACGGCGCCGCGCGATCACCGCTTCGTCGTCCATCGTGACGTGAGGTCCTTTCTTGCGCCTTCGGGAACCTGTTGACATCGGTCGCAACGCTACGGGATATTGACGCCCCCACCCGGATCGTATAGGAAAGGTGACGGATGCCAGCCATCCTTCACCAATCGGGGAACCGCCCGCCATCGCTCCGCTTCGATCAGTTGGAGCTCCCATGAGCATGCTCGACGTCCTACTCGATTCGCCATCGGGCCCACAAGGACCGAAGGACCTCTCGACTGCCTGAAGCCCATCACGTCGCGGCGTACTCGTGACGCCGGTCCGCGGGTCAGCCCCTGCGACAGCCGGCAACACGCCCGAACAACCCAGCAACTGCTCGGCGAAGCACACAGCAGGGCTCCAGAAGTTCCCACCCCCCAGAAAGCAGGCAAGAGGATGCGGTATCCCAAGCGGATAGGACGACTGTCCGTTCCCACTCGAAAGGTGCGGCTGGCGACGATGGCCATGGTGATGGCCACGACCATGGCGGCTTGCGGTGGCCAGGACGACGGCGCGGCGAGCGCCCCCAAGGCGCCGGCGGACATCCCGGAGCTCACCAAGGACCCGCTGACCCTCAGCTTCATCTGGTTCGAGTGGCCCCCCGCCAAAGCCCTGGAAGACTTCGCGAACGCGGAGTACACCAAGGAGCGGTCGAACGTGACCATCAAGGTCAACACCGTGCCGAACGCGAACTGGCACGACGCGATGTTCACCCAGTTCGCAGCGAACAAGACCGACTTCGACATCCCGATCCTGGACTCGCAGCACATCGGCGAGGCCGTGACGAACGGCAACATCCTCGACATCACCGACTTCGTCAAGAAGAACATCGACGTCAACGCCTACAACCCGTACCTCCTGGCGGCCTACGGCCAGTACCCCCAGGCGGAGACCGGGCAGCGCGACGAGAACGCCAGCCTGTACGGCCTGCCGCTGCTCGGCGACACCTGGACGATGATCTACCGCAAGGACCTGATCGGCGACAAGCCGCCGCAGACCTGGGACGAGATGATCGCAGCCGCCGAGAAGTGCCAGGCGGACAACCCCGGCGTCAGCGGGCTGGCCTTCCACCAGGCCAACGGCTCCGACGCCGCGGCCGTGACCTACAACACGGTCAACGGCGTCTACGGCGGCAAACTCTGGGACTCCAAGGCGCGCAAGATCGAGGGCGTCATCAACGACGCCGCGGGCCAGGAGGCGATGGACGTCCTGGTCAACAAGATGAAGCCGCTGACCGCCGCGGGCTCCGGCAACTGGTTCATCGACGAGGTGAACGCGGCGGTCGCCCAGGGCAAGGCATGCATCGCGTTCAACTGGATCGCCGCGAGCGGCGGCCTGCTCGACCCGAAGGAGTCGACGCTCGGCACCACGCGGGAGGAGATCCTCGAGAAGCTGGGCTTTGCCACCCTGCCGAAGCAGAAGACGGACCTGGTGCCGCTCGGCGGCATGGGGATGCACGTGTCGGCCTACTCCTCCGCGGAGAAGCAGGCGGAGGCCCTGAACTTCATGAAGTGGTTCGAGCAGGCTGACATCCAGAAGAAGTGGGCGGCCGCCGGTGGTGTGCCCGCGCGTACGGACGCCCTGGCCTCGCCCGAGTTCCTCAATGCCGGGCCGTTCAACCAGGTGTACGCCGACTCGGTCACCCGGATGCGGGACATGTGGAACGTGCCCGAGTACGCGCGCCTCATCGACATCGAGAACACCAACGTGAACGCGGCTCTCAACGGCGCGAAGAACCCGAAGGACGCGCTCAACGACATCGCCAAGGAACAGCAGGGCGTGCTCGACTCCGCCGGCCGCAAGGGTGGCGGCGGACTGTGAGTGACCCCGTCTCTCTGACGACGGACCACCCGGTGCAGGAGGCGTCCGTGACGCCTCCTGCACCGGGGCGGTCCCGCCACCTGAGCGACCGCTGGCTCACGGTGGCCTTCATCTCCCCCGCGTTGCTGCTGTTGCTCGCGATGTCGGTTTTCCCGCTGCTGTGGGCGTTGTACCTGTCGTTCACCGACTACTCGGCCACCCGCGGGGGGTCCGCCACCTTCGTCTGGTTCGAGAACTTCACCGCCATCCTGACGTCGGCGCAGGTCCACCTGAGGGCCTTCACGACGTTGATCTACGTGGTCGGCGCGGTCACCCTGCAGACCGTGCTCGGTTTCTCCATCGCGTACCTGATCTCACGGCGCACGCACGGGCGAGGAGTGCTGACCACGCTGTTCCTGGTTCCGATGATGCTGTCGCCGGTCGTGGTCGGGCTGTTCTGGCGATTCATGCTCGACGCGCAGTTCGGCGTGATCAACAGCATGCTCGGCTCGCTCGGCCTGGGGCAGGTGGAGTGGCTCACCCGGCAGAACACGGCATTGATCTCCCTGATCGTGGTCGACACCTGGCAGTGGACGCCGTTCATCATGCTCATCGCACTCGCGGGCCTCACCGCGGTCCCCAAATACCTGTACGAGGCCGCCTCGATCGACCGGGCGTCCGAGTGGTTCCGGTTCCGCACCATCACTCTTCCGCTGGTGTGGCCGCTGCTCCTCATCGCCGTGCTGTTCAGGGCCATCGAGGCCTTCCGGCTGTTCGACCTCGTCTACATCCTCACCAGCGGAGGTCCGGGGGTCTCCACCGAGACGTTGTCGTTCCACGTCTACAAGGTCGCTTTCCTGGGCTTCAACACCGGAACCGCCTCGGCGTACGGGATCCTCATGGTCCTCGTCGTCATCGTCCTCGCGCAGCTCTACATGCGCTACCTGAACAAGCTCAAGGAGGACTGATGGCCGTCTCCGTCGACGAGGCCGTGTCCCCAGGTCCTGTCCAGGATCACCGGCCCCCAGGGCGCCGCTTCGGCGGCCGGGGACGCGCCGTGCTGGAGGTCGCGCTGCTGGCCGTGCTGGCCACCGTGATGCTCTTCCCGGTGCTGTGGATGATCGAGACGTCCATCAAGGAGAACCGGGACGTCTACGCCATCCCGGCCAAGTTCTTCAACTTCACGGTCACGTTGGACCATTTCAAGGACGTGTTCGTCGCCTCCGGTGGCGGTCCCTCGACCTTGTCCGGCGCGTTCCTCAACTCCGTCGTGGTCGCCGGGGTCTCCACGGTGCTGGCCACCGTGCTGGGGGTCCCGGCGGCCTGGGCCTACTCACGATTCGCCGTGAAGGCCAAGAAGGACCAGCTGTTCTTCATCCTGTCCACCCGGTTCATGCCGCCCGTGGTGGTCGTGATCCCGATCTTCCTCATGTACCGCCAAGTCGGACTCTTCGACACCAAGCTCGGCCTGATCCTCATCTACACCGCGTTCAACGTCCCGTTCACGATCTGGATGATGAAGGGGTTCGTCGACGAGGTGCCCGCGGAGTACGAGGATGCCGCCATGCTCGACGGTTACACCCGCCTGCAGGCGTTCTGGAAATTCACCCTTCCCCTGCTCCTGCCCGGCATCGCCGCGACGGCGGTCTTCGCCCTCATCTTCTCGTGGAACGAGTTCGTGTTCGCCATCTTCCTCACCTCCAGCGACGCCGTGCGGACGGCCCCACCCGCCATCGCCGGCCTCATCGGCGGAACCACTGTGGACTGGGGTCTCGTGGCCGCCGCCTCCATAGTGTTCGCCCTACCGGTGCTCGTCTTCGCCTACCTGGTGCGCAAGCACCTCGTCGCCGGTGTGACGCTCGGGGCGGTGCGACGCTGATGGCGGGCATCGAGGTGACCGCGCTGCACAAGCGCTACCCGGACGGGACGGTCGCGGTCGAGCACGTGGACCTGTCCATCGCCGACGGCGAGCTGTTCGTGATGCTCGGCCCTTCGGGCTGCGGCAAGACGACCACGCTGCGGGCCGTCGCCGGCCTGGAGAGGCAGACGACAGGCGACATCCGCATCGGCGACACGCTGGTCAACGACCTGCCGCCCGCCGAGCGCGACATCGCCATGGTGTTCCAGTTCTACGCTCTCTACCCCCATCTGAGAACCCGCGACAACCTGGCGTTCCCCCTGCGGGCCGAGGGACTGCCCAAGCAGGAGGTGCAGGAGCGGGTCGACGAGGCCGCCCGGCTGATGCGGCTCGGTCCGCTCATGGACCGGCGACCGCACCGGCTGTCCGGCGGGGAGCAGCAGCGCGTCGCGCTCGCTCGCGCCCTGGTGCGACGACCGCGCGCGTTCCTCATGGACGAACCCCTCACCAACCTGGACGCGGAGCTGAGGGCGGACATGCGCACGGAGATCAAGCACCTCCAAGGGGAGCTGGGGACGACGATGGTCTACGTCACCCACGACCAGGTCGAGGCGATGTCGCTCGGTCACAGAATCGCCATCCTCAACAAGGGCCGCGTCGAGCAGGTCGGCACGCCGCTGGAGGTCTACGACCGTCCGGCGAGTCTCTTCTGCGCCGCGTTCATCGGCTCCCCGCCGATGAACCTGATCGAGGTGGAGCTGGCCGACGGGCAACTGCGCAGTAAGAGCGGACTGGCTCTCACGCCACCGCCGAACCTGCCGCGCGACCGTTCCCTGATCGCGGGCGTCCGGCCGGAGGCGCTGGAAGTCACGGAACCGGGGGCGGAACGTTCGGTCCCGGCCCGCGTGGTCTCGGCGGAGTGGCTGGGCGACGAGATCATCTACGTGGTCGACCACGGCGACCGGCGCGACGCACGGGTTCGAATGCCACTGACCGTCCGTTTCGCCGCCGACGCGCCGGTCGGGCTGCGGCACACCGGCGGGCCCCCGCCCGTCTACGACGCGAGCACGGAAGAGCTGGTGGCCTGATGGGAACCGTGGCAGTGCACGGGCTGTCCAAGTCCTTCGGTAAAGTCCAGGCCCTCGACGGGGTGACGCTGGACGTGCCGGACGGCTCGTTCTTCGTCGTGCTGGGGCCCTCCGGGGCAGGCAAGACGACGACCCTGCGAGCGATCGCCGGCCTTGAGAAGCTCGACGCCGGGTCGGTGCACCTGGACGGGAGAGACGCGACCGGTGACACCCCGGCCGCACGCGACCTGGCCATGGTCTTCCAGAGCTACGCCCTCTACCCGCGACTCACGGCGTACGAGAACATCGCCTCACCACTGCGGGCACGTCGCTGCTCTTCCAGCGAGATCGCCGCCGCCGTCGAGAAGATGTCGAGTCTGCTGCACATCGAACGCCTGCTGCAGCGTCGTCCCGCGCAGATGTCGGGCGGTGAGATGCAGCGTGTCGCCCTGGCCCGGGCACTGGTCCGTCGCCCGCGCGCGTTCCTCATGGACGAGCCGCTGACCAACCTCGACCTCAAGCTCCGCGTCGAGATGCGCACCGAGCTCACCCGCATCCACCGGAGCCTCGGGGGAACCTTCGTCTACGTGACCAACGACCAGGTCGAGGCCCTGTCCATGGCCGACCAGGTCGCGGTCCTCAAGGAGGGGAAGGTGCAACAGGTCGGAACGCCGGCCGAGGTGTACGAGCGTCCGGCCAACCAGTGGGTCGCGGGCTTCGTCGGGAGCCCGGCGATCAGCCTGCTCGCCTGCCACGCCGAGGGAGATCGTCTGGTCGGGGCGGAAGGCTGGACGCTGCCGCGGCCCCGCTGGACCACGGCTGAGGACGGTCGTCCGCTGCTGCTGGGCCTGCGCGCGGAGGACCTGTCCGTCGAACAGCGTGGGAGCGCGTCGTTGCCGGGTGAGCTCTACGGCCTTGAGCCGCTCGGTGACCGGACGGTGGTCGACGTCCGGGTGGGGACGGAGATGCTCAAAATCAAGGCACGACCCACCGTCACCGGTACGCCGGGCGAGCGGCTGCTTGTCACGGTCGATCTGGACCGTGCGCACCTGTTCGACGCGGACACCGGGCTGGCGCTGTCCGAGGCCGGGAGGTAACCGCGCGGGGCGACGACGTCGACATGCGCCCCTACGAGGCGATCGAGCCTCGGCGGACCGTCACCGATGAGCACGGCCTGACGACGCCGAAGCAGCCATGGCCCGAGAAGGCGATCGGTGGCGCGGGGCGTCGCCCCGCGGCCAGGGCCGAGGCCACGTTCGACCCGCTCGGCGACCTCGGCCCCGACGAGGTCGTGTGACCCGTTCGTCAACGCGCGTGGCGCGACCGCGGAGGTCACGCCGGACATCACCAAGCACATCACAGGAGGCGACGCGATGAGTGACCCGATGAACGTCCTGGCCCCCGAGCACCGGCGGCTCCGGATCGGCGACGCCTGGCGCGACGCCGCCGGCGGAGCCACCTTTGCCGTCGAGGACCCGGCCACCGGCAAGACCATCGCCGAGGTGGCGGACGCCGACGTCGTGGACGGGCTCGCCGCTCTGGACGCGGCGAGCAAGGCGATGGCGGAGTGGGCGGCGACCCCGCCGCGAAAACGGTCGGAGTTGCTGACCGCGACGTACCGGGCACTGACCGAGCGATCCGAGGAGGTCGCCCGGCTGATAACGCTCGAGATGGGCAAGCCGCTCGCCGAGGCTCGCGGAGAGGTGGCCTACGGCGCCGAGTTCTTCCGTTGGTTCGCCGAGGAGGCGGTGCGCGTCGAGGGACGCTACAACACCGCTCCCGCCGGTGGATATCGCATCCTCACCGTACCGAAGCCGGTCGGACCGTGCGTCTTCGTGACGCCCTGGAACTTTCCGCTGGCCATGGGTGCCCGCAAGATCGCTCCTGCGCTGGCGGCGGGCTGCACGACGATCACCAAGCCGGCAGCCCAGACGCCACTCACCATGCTGTTCCTGGCCCGCATCATGGAGGAGGTCGGCGTCCCCCCGGGCGTCGTCAACGTCGTGACGACAAAGCGTTCCGGCAAGGTGGTCTCAGCACTGCTGGCCGACCGCCGGACCCGCAAGCTTTCGTTCACCGGGTCGACCGAGGTCGGGCGCGTGCTGCTACGACAGGCGGCGGACAACGTGCTGCGCACCTCCATGGAACTGGGCGGCAACGCGGCCTTGATCGTGTGTGCCGACGCTGACCTGGACGTCGCGCTCGACGGTGCCATGGTGGCCAAGATGCGCAACATCGGGGAGTCCTGCATCGCGGCCAACCGGATCTACGTCGAGGAGCCGGTGCGCGAGGAGTTCACGGCGCGCTTCGCCGAGCGGATGGCCGCGCTCTCGGTGGGCCACGGTCTCGACGACGGCGTGAACGTCGGGGCGCTGATCGACGAGCCCTCGGTCACCAAGATCGACGAGCTCGTCGCCGACGCGGTCGATCGCGGCGCCCGTGTCCTGGTGGGCGGCGAGCGTCCGGAGGGGCCGGGCCACTTCTACCCGCCTACGGTCCTCGTCGACGTGCCCGAAGACGCACAGATACTGGAGGCGGAAATCTTCGGCCCGGTGGCGCCGATCATCTCGTTCACGTCCGACGACGAGGTGATGGCGAAAGCCAACGACACCGAGCACGGCCTGGCCGGATACGTCTTCACCCGTGACCTCCAGCGGGCGCTCCGGTTCGCCGAAGGGCTGGAGACGGGGATGATCGGCATCAACCGTGGCCTGATCTCGGACCCGTCGGCTCCGTTCGGAGGCGTGAAGCAGTCCGGGATCGGCAAGGAGGGGTCGCACGAGGGCATCTTTGAGTACCTCGACGTCACCTACGCCGCGATCGACCTACCGTGACCGGCCCGCGGCTCCGGGTGCCCACCGAGGATCACCGCATCGCGATGGACCCGAGGGCGCCCGGGCACGACCGGATCCGGGAGTCCGGCACGCGCCTGCGCCACCCGGCAGCCAACCCTGCCGACGCCGTCCCGGTCTCGCAGGTGACCTGGACGTCCGCCCAGCAAATCACCGCCGACGTTCCAGAGAGGCACTGACATGCTTGAGACCGTCCGCGGACCACGCCAGCTGATAGTGGGCGAAGGGGTCGCGCAGAACATCCCACGAGTGGTGGCCGAGTGCGGCTCGCGACTCCTCATCGTGACCGACCGGGTTCTTCTGGGGCAGCCGGGCGTGGCCGAGATCGTGGCCGCCGTGCGGGAGAAGGTCGAAGTCGTCGGGGTGTTCGCCGACGCGACTCCGGACGTGCCACTCACCGATGTCGCCCTGGCCGTCTCGGTCGCCGCAGAGGTGGACGCCGACGTGATCCTCGCCATCGGGGGTGGCACGGTGATCGACCTCGCCAAAATCGTCGGCGTCATCCGGCGCCACGGCGGGACGCCGCGCGACTTCTACGGCGAGTCGAGGGTGCCGGGGCCGACGATTCCTCTCGTCGCGGTCCCGACGACGTCAGGCACCGGCTCCGAGCTCACGCCCGTCTCGGTGCTGACCGACCCGGACCGCGAGCTGAAGGTGGGGGTCTCCAGTGTTCACATCGTGCCCGACTTCGCCATCGTCGACCCCGAGCTCACCTACACCTGCCCCGCGACCGTCACCGCCTACTCCGGCATCGACGCGTTTTGCCACGCGGTGGAGAGCTACACCGCGCGGCCCCGGGCCCACGCACCTCGCGACCCGGTGGAGCAGGTCTTCCTCGGCCGCAACCCGATCACCGATCACTACGCGCTCCTGGCCGCGGAGCGGATCGCCCGCAGCTTGCCCCGTGCCGTCAGGGACGGAGGCGACAAGGACGCGCGCGCGGACATGTCCTATGGGTCCATGCTGGCCGGGCTCGCGTTTTCCCACGCGGGCAACGGGGCTCCGCACGCCCTCCAGTACCCCATCGGCGCAGCCACCCACACACCGCACGGCCTGGGCGTCGGGCTGCTGCTGCCCTACGCGCTGGACGCGGCCAAGGATGCCATCGGCGACCGGTTGGCCGTCCTCGCCGGGGTGTGCGGGCTCGACGTGACCGACGCCTCCGATGCCGAGGCCGCGGATACGTTCCTCACCTGGCTCGACGGGCTCCTTGCCGACATCGGCATCCCTGCCACCTTGGCGGACATCGGCGTGGCACGCGCCGACCTCCCGCGCTTCGCGGAGATGGCCAGTGGCGTCACCCGCTTGATCCAGAACCATCCGGGCCCGACCGACACCGCCAGCCTGACCGCGATCCTCGAAGCGGCCTGGACCGGGGACCGGACCCGACGCGTCCTGACTCCGGAGCAGAGACGGTGACAGGCCTTTCACCTGACGACGAGTTCCCTGCCCCACCCTGGGTATCGGAATTGTCGGCTACGCCGTAATGGGAGCCGCCCATTCCCCGGCCTGGCGCACGGCTGCGCGCCCACCAGGCCGGCCACAACCCCACCGGCCCACCTCGCTCCACGCGGTGACATAACGTCATCGTTCCACTGCGGGTAGATCAACGCGAGTGAACAACCGAATCGTGATCGCGTCTGCTCCCGGCCCCGACCAGGCCGGCCACCACTCCAAGATCATTTCACTGCCCACCTAACAGGTGGCCGGCGCTTCGGGCCTCGTCGCCCGTCTGCCCGGATGGGCCCCTGCGCGTCAAAATTTGAAGTTCGGATCTAGGTGAGGATCGGTGGTTAGCTGCCGTGACTGGCAGAACTCGGATGTGGCGCGCTTTGATGTGACCGATGCCGAGTGGGCTTTGATCGAGCCGCAGTTGCCGCTGGCGGCGACCGGGCAGCTGCCACGGCGGGTGCGCGACCAGTTCAACGGGATCTTGTGGCGGTTTCGCACCGGGTCCAGCTGGCGTGACGTCCCGGAACGCCACAGGTCGGCCTTCGAGGAGGCTGGGTGCAGGAGTTAGTGGTAGCGACCTGGGGCTTCTTCGTCTGTTAGTGATCCGTGACGTGATGGCCCGGAACTCCTACAGCCCCGGCAAGCCGCCACTGAGTTGATCAGTGGGTGCGGCGGCGGGGCGCCAGGATCTCAATGTGCCTACTGCCCCAATGCCGCACGATGCCGATACCGGCCTGTCCCCGGTCAGCCGCGCGTTGGCCGCCGCGATCGTCTCCGCGCGCAGATAGCCCTGGTCCACCTGCTGCAGCCGCGCCCGGGTCAGGGCGGGCACGTTCGGCTTCTCGATCGGCACCAGCCCGACGTTGTACGCTTCGGCCACGGTGAGGGCGGCCAAGCTCATCGGGAAATCCTCCATCCCCGCGTCGACGCCGGAGACATGGATGAAGTCCGCAGGCAGGCCGGTGCGGTCGAACACCTCCAGCAGCAGCTCGGGGAAGTCCAGTCGGGGCAACATACCGTCGACCAGGTTGCGCAGTTCCTTCATCAGCGGCGGCTCGGCCAGCGGACCGAGCTTCTCCAACCGCAGCCGGCCGCCGACGAACTGCACCGCGGTGTTGCCGTGACCGGGCCGGCGGGCCGGCCCCGGACTCGCCCCGCCGCGGTGGCCGCGGGCAAGGCCTACTCCTCCAAGGCCAACCGGGCCTATCTGCGTCGCCGTGGGATCAGTGCGGTCATCCCGGAAAAGAGTGACCAGCAAGCCAACCGGAAGAAGAAGGGGGCGGCCGACGGGCGGCCCGTCAGGTTCGATCCAAAGCGCTACCGGCAGCGCAACACTGTCGAACGCTGCTTCCAGAAGTTCAAGACCTGGCGTGGCCTGGCGACCCGCTACGACAAAGCCCCGGAGAGCTACGAGGCCGGGCTCTACCTCCGGGGCTCGATGATGTGGTTAAGACTCCTCACCTCAACCACATGATGATCCGATCTTCAAACAGCCTTTAGTTAGGGGACGGCCTTGAGCAGCCAGAGTTCGTTCTCGTCATGACCTGGTTCGAACTGCACCACGCGCGCGCCCGGGTCGGTGGAGGCGTTTGCGACTGCCAGCACCTTGCCTGAGTGCTTGGCGATGAGCCGGTAGACGCCCGCCTCGTGCTCCTTGAGGTACCAGATCTGGCTGGGGCTGCCATTGATGCCCCACTGCATCGCGAAGTCGGAGTTCTGGTTCGCCCAGCTGACGTCCAGGGCCTTGCCGGAGTGTTCGGCGATGAACTTGTAGCCGCCATCGGCAGGTTCCAGGTGGAAGATCTGGTTGGGCTTTCCGTGGGGGGTCCACTGGATCACCCAGCCACCGTCGGACATGTCGAATTCCTTGATGTCGAGGGCGAGCCCGGACTTCTTGTTGATCAGGGTGGCTCGGGCCGGGATGTCCATGGGGGTCCTCTCGAACTGGAGCGGTAGGTGGCGGTGTGCCGCTTTGTCTCCATAAGAGACGATTACGCATGGGAAATCACTCTTCGGCCGTGACCGCTTGCGGACAGGGTTCCCGCTGCAGGAAGGCGGCGGTAGCCCGTCGCCCCCCTCCTGGCTGGCCCTCCGCTCACGAACGTGTCCCCAGCCTCCAGGTGGCGGAGTGCACGCGGGGCCGTCCTATGGGTCCGAAGCCTCCGGCCAGCGTAGAGATCCGAACTCCGTACAGGCTCTAGTTCTCCTCGAAAACCCCGAACCGAAATGTGGGAGCGTCACGGCTTCATTTGGAAACCCTGGCTGCTATCACCCACTGGTCATTCTGTGGGAATCGGCCGTGATCGCTTACGGTCGGGAACGAACATTCCCGGCAACAAACGATCTCGCCGGGGAAGCGCCCGCCACGAGCCCTGGCGCCTGATCCTGAAGCTATGCAGCAGATCAGACGTAGACGTACAGGGCTGAATGCGTGCTCGTCACTGTGGTACAGCTGGCTAGATAGCCCTGGCTGTGATACCAGAGCATGTAAGACACGCATTGAGCATGTGGATAAGTCCCGATATAAACAGCGCCAGCGGCCACAGTGGTCGCACTGCTTGAGGCGGCAGCCGGGGTAGCAGCCGCCATGCTGCCACCGAAACCTAGAATGGCTATGAGGATTCCTGTTATCAGGTTAATCCGGCGCCCAGTCGTGCGCATGATGACATCCCTTCTGGATGTGACCTAGTCCCTACTGGTGGAAATCGGCAGCCATGGCGGCGGCAGGCGCTCATAATCCCTATCCCTTCAATGCATGGCGCCGTCGCGTTTCATCTTCGCTCACCCCACTCAAGATGCGGGTAAACCTGTCGGCAGTCAATACTGTTTCCACGACTTGATTAATATGTCTAATTTGGCCGATATCCCCATTTGGGAACGGAGTCGACTGGACAGTCGGCCGCGCGCTGGCCGGACAGGCCTGGAGGGCGTGGCTGAAGAAAGGGGGGTGGGCCTGCAACGGAACCGGAGCGCTAAGCCGGTTGCGTTGCAGGTCCCGGCGTTCAGAACAGCGGGGACAGGGCAGGGCCCGCCGGTCGGCGTTGGTGAGCATGGCGGCCCACTTCTCATCGGCGAGGACCTGCTGCATCAGCAGCGTGTTGACGTGCACGAGGGCGGACTGGAGCAGGTGCAGGGCGAGCATGGACACCTCCTGGGATTCCTTGTCCGCCCCGGCCAGGTCGCCGTCGGTGCCCTGCTCGGTTCCGTCGCCCGCGATCACAAGCGGGTTCCCGGCTCACGGGAATGGGTCTTCCCGCCGCGTACAGGCCGGCAGAGACAGACTCCGCATCCGAGATTCCGCAGGTGAGCACCTAAACGGCGGCGGGTGACAGCTTCGTCAACGGCACTCCTACTGGGTTCCAACCAAGTCGCAAACGCGTTGCTCCACAGTGACGCCATGCGCTCTCGTACCGGTGTCAGGTCTCCCTTACGCATGCGTTCCTCCAGCCGCCGCGGGGGTTCGCGCGGAACCCCGGGGAGCGGCGCCCTCCAGGAGTCGACCCTTATGAGGGTCTGCTTGCTCATCCTCGTGACCGTGGTGACGGTGGGATGGACCCTGGGGGGCACCGTTCCCGCAGTGGTCGACATCGGGCTGGCGACCGGTCTTACCGGCGCTCCCGGATCCCTGACAGTCCTGGAGTGCCACTCGGGGTCCAGCAGGACCAGCAGGCAGATATGCACGGGGAGATTCGTGTACGACGCCACCGGCGAGGAGGTGGCGGTCGGCGCCTTCTCGTGGGCCGAGCCTGGCTCTGTCTATCCCGCCCGGATCACCACTGGGCGCGACCGGGCTGGATTCTGGGGAATGAAGGGCGTCCTGGGAGCGCTCTTCGACTGCGTCATTGGCCTGATGCTCATAACCACGATGGGGATGTTCCTGAAACTTCGGTTCTTCCGCGGGCTGATCCTGATAGCGATGTTCGCAGTGGAATTCGTGGGATTGATCGTCGCTATCGTCGTGAGGGCGTTCTTATAGGGGTCGACAAGGCGCCCGCCGCACGGCGGGCGCTGGCGCTCGCGGACGGGGCTGCGGCTCTTCGGCTGGTCCCGGTCCACGACGCCACGACTCCGGCGACGGTTACCGAAAGAACCGCAGGCTCAGTCCTCCACTGGACCGAGGCCATCAAAGGGGTGAAGAACCCGCCCGCTCTTCCCGGATAATCAGAGTTGCCCAGGGAGTTCCGGGATGTCGAAGCGACGGCGAACAGCACTCACGACCGAGAACGGTCAGACCACCGCCGCCACCGCGACATCTGTGAACCCACCGCAGCCTGAACAACTGTCTGTACGACACCGTCGGGGCAGGGGGCATCGGGCTCAGATACTCACTCAGCGGGAAAGTGCGGTACGGATGCAGGAAACGCCGTCGGCCGACTCGGGCGGCGGGAAGCAGGACGGCAGATTGATCACGAATACGGATTGAAGCGAACGGCGCGTGATCTCTCCTCATCTCTTTGGGTATGAAGAATTCGGCTCTGGCCTGGATCGGTCACCCCCTGACCGTGATCTCCGTGGCGGTCCTGCTGCTCAACGACCACCTCTTCAAGTCGTTGTGGCCTGGTCTGGTGACCGGGAAGCTCAGTGACGTCGCCGGGCTGATCGTCGCCCCGCCCCTGGTCAACCTGCTCATCGGCCACCCCTGCGCATCCGTCCTGCTCACCGGTGCGGCCTTCACCCTCGTCAAGACCACCACCATCGGCGCCGCCCTCGCCTCGCAAGCCTGGACCCTCTTCTGGGGTCCCTCTCGGGTCCTGGCCGATCCCGCCGACCTCATCGCCTTGCCCGCCCTGTATGTCGCCTGGTGGATCTGGAAGCATCCCGACGTGCGAGCCGTACGGCTCGCACGGGCCGTGGTCGTCATTCCCGTCACCGTGCTGGCCGTGGCGGCGACCGGCCAGGTGGAGATCTACAAGCCGTACAGCGCCTATGCGGTCGACGTGATCGACGACGTGATCGTCGTTGCGACCCGCGGAGGCCTGTCACCCGGCCCATCCGTCGGGGCGGGCTTCGCCTCCGCCGACGCCGGGAATTCGTGGTCGAGATGGGACGGTCCGGTACCTGCCGTTCCGAAGATGTCGGCCTGCGTGCCCGGGAGGTCGGAGAACTGTTACCGGATCGTCCCCACCAGGCTCAAGGTCGAGGAGTCCAGGAACGGCCGGTGGGTGACGGCGTGGGAGATCTCTCCTGGCGACCAGGACCGGCTGGCGAGAGCTCATGCGCCTGAGTACCCCGAGCACACCGAGGCCGTCGCGTCGTTGGGGATCGCGGTCGGGAAGCTCTCCGGCGGATACGTCGTGGTCGTGGCCAACGGTGCGGACGGAATCGCCCTGCGGGACGCCTCGGGTTCCTGGCGTCGGCTGGGCTGGACGGAGAAGGGATTCGACTCCTCGAACGCGGTGTCGCTGACAGCACCGGGAAGATATCCCGACTCCCTCCCCGCCGTGGCGCTACTGGCCGCCCTCGCGGCGGGACTGGTGACGCTCGGATGCGGTGTGCGAAGGTCTGACTTCGCCAAGGCCGCGCTGGCGCTATGGGTGGGAGTCTGGGCGTTTCATTCGGGGGTGAACACGCCGATCCTGTTCAACCCGTTCGCTGTGCTCTTCGCTGCGGTGCTGGTGCCCGCCGGGGTGACTGTCATGATCATGAGCGCGGTGCGGGGCGGAACACGGCCTCGGGTGTGGGCGATCGGTACGGTCACCGCGGCTGTCGTCTATTACGCGATCATGACGCCCTTCTACGTGTGGAGCACCGGGGAACTGGAGTACTACACATCGGCCGTCGGCCTGTCCGTCACCCTGGGGCTGGCAACGTTTTCCACGGGCGTCCTCGCGGCGATCAAGCTGAGAGATCCGCGAAGAGACGTTTCGTGAGCCCTGGTCCATGGCCACCTAGATCGCGCAACCCAGTACGTGGACCAGGCACATGCACCGCGGCGCCCTGAATCGCTCCGATGCTCCTATGTTTGTCAAGCGGCGACGCGAAGATCGTTGCTCGTGGTGTTTAGGCTGGTGAGGACTTTGAAGAGCTCTCGGG
>NZ_JBIAYX010000020.1:0-182579 GCF_042898365.1 Streptosporangium sp. NPDC000509
CGTAATCGGTTGAACGCGGCGACCGGGCTGCGCCTGCCGGCGACGTTGGTGTTCGATTATCCGACTCCGGTGGTGTTGGCGGAGTTCCTGCTGGGAGAGCTGCTCGGCGAGCGAGCCGACGTGATCATTCCGACCACGCTCGCATCGGTCTCGGACGACCCCATCGTCATCGTGTCGATGGCATGCCGCTATCCGGGCGGAATCACGTCTCCGGAGGACCTGTGGCGGCTGGTCGACGAAGGCGGGGACGGGATCTCGTCGTTCCCGACGACGCGTGGCTGGGATCTGGCGGCGTTCTACAGCCCCGATCGGGAGAGCCGGGGGACCAGTTATGTGCGTGAGGGTGGGTTCCTGCACGAGGCCGGGGAGTTCGACCCCGGGTTCTTCGGGATCTCGCCGCGTGAGGCGCTGGCTATGGACCCGCAGCAGCGGTTGTTGCTGGAGACGTCGTGGGAGGCGGTCGAGCGGGCCGGGATCGACCCGCTCTCACTGCGCGGCAGCCGTACCGGCGTGTTCGCCGGGATCATGTACCACGACTACGCGTCCAGTGTGGAGCTGCCGCCGGAGGCGATGAGCTTCTTCGGCATCGGTAACGCCGGGAGCGTGCTGTCGGGGCGGATCTCGTACACGCTGGGACTGGAAGGTCCCGCGATGACGGTGGACACGGCGTGTTCATCGTCTCTCGTCACGATTCACCTGGCGGCGCAGGCGCTGCGCAGCGGTGAGTGCTCGCTGGCGCTGGCCGGTGGGGTGACGGTGATGGCGTCGCCGGGTGCGTTCATCGACTTCAGTGCGCAGGGCGGGCTGGCCGGTGACGGGCGCTGCAAGTCTTTCTCGGACGCGGCCGACGGGGTGAGCTGGGCCGAGGGCGCGGGCATGGTCGTGCTGGAGCGGCTGTCGGACGCCCGCCGCAACGGCCACGAGGTGCTCGCGGTGGTGCGCGGGTCGGCGGTGAACCAGGACGGCGCGTCGAACGGCCTGACCGCGCCGAACGGTCCGTCTCAGCAGCGGGTGATCCGCCAGGCCCTGGCCGGGGCGGGTTTGAAGCCCTCCGAGGTCGACGTGGTGGAAGGTCACGGCACCGGCACCACGCTGGGTGACCCGATCGAGGCGCAGGCGCTGCTGGCGACCTACGGTCAGGATCGGCCGGAGGATCGGCCGCTGCTGCTGGGTTCGATCAAGTCGAACATCGGTCACGCCCAGGCGGCTGCGGGTGTGGCGGGTGTGATGAAGATGGTGCTCGCGATGCGGCACGGGGTGCTGCCTCGGACGCTGCACGTGGACGCGCCGTCCTCGCACGTGGACTGGGCCTCGGGCGCGGTGAGGCTGCTGACCGAGCCGACGCGGTGGCCGCAGGTGGAGCGGCCGTGGCGGGCGGGGGTGTCCTCGTTCGGGATCAGCGGCACCAACGCGCATGTGATCATCGAGCAGTTCCCCGAGTCAGAAGCAGAGGAGCCGGAGGCTCCACAGGGCGAGGTCGAGCCGGACGTGGTGCCGGTGCTGGTGTCGGGAAGATCCGCGGGGGCGTTGCGGGCGCAGGCCGGGCGGTTGGCGTCGTTCCTGGAGGGTGAGCCTGATCTCGGTCTGGCCGATGTGGCGTTCTCGCTGGCGACGACGCGGTCGGCGTTCGATCATCGGGCGGTGGTGGTCGGCGACCGTGAGAGTGTTCTCGCCGGGTTGGGTGCGCTGGCCGAGGACCTGCCGGGTGCGGGTGTGGTGCGCGGGGTGGCAGCGGGCGAGCTGAAGCTGGCGGTGTTGTTCACCGGTCAGGGCAGTCAGCGGGCCGGGATGGGCCGGGAGTTGTACGACCGTTTCCCGGTGTTCGCTGAAGCCTTGGACGAGGTGTTCGCCGAGTTCGAGCCGCTGCTGGACGGGTCGTTGCGTGAGGTGGTGTTCGCCGAGCCGGGGTCGGTTGAGGCTGAGTTGCTGGATCGGACGGGGTGGGCGCAGCCTGCGTTGTTCGCGGTGGAGACGGCGCTGTTCCGGCTGGTGTCCTCGTGGGGGGTGCGGCCCGATGTGCTGGCCGGGCATTCGATCGGGGAGATCACGGCGGCGCATGTGGCCGGGGTGTTGTCGTTGCAGGACGCGTGTGCGTTGGTGGCGGGTCGGGCGCGGTTGATGCAGGGGTTGCCCGAGGGTGGGGCGATGGTGGCGGTCCAGGTCGCCGAGGAGCAGGTCGTCGACCTGTTGGCCGGGCGGGAGAAGGAGGTGTCGGTCGCGGCGGTGAACGGTCCCGCGTCGGTGGTGATCTCCGGCGTTGAGGAGGCGGTGCTGGAGGTGGCCGCCGCTCTGGAGGAGCGGGGGGTCAGGGCGAAGCGGTTGCGGGTGTCGCATGCGTTCCATTCGCCGTTGATGGACCCGATGCTGGAGGACTTCCGCACCCTGGCCAGGACACTGTCCTACGACCCGCCGCGAATCCCGGTGGTCTCGACCCTGACCGGGGAACCCACCACCGACGAGCAGCTGTGCTCGCCCGACTACTGGGTGGAGCAGGTCCGTGGCGCGGTCCGCTTCTCCGACGGCGTCCGCACCCTGCACGACCAGGGAGTACGCGCTTACCTGGAGCTGGGCCCCGACGGGGTGCTCACCGCGATGGCCGACGACACCCTGAGGGTGCTCGCCGATTCGGACGAGGCCGCCCGTTCCCAGGTGGCAGAGGACTCAGGCGCCCACCACCCCGCCACGGGCACGAACGCGGATGCGAATCCTCTGCTCGTATCGGTGCTGCGGAGAAACCGCGATGATCAGTCGGCGATCCTGACGGCGCTGGCCGAGCTGCACGTGCACGGGGTACCGCTCGACTGGCAGGCGGTGCTCGCGGGCGGGCGCCGGGTGGCGCTGCCGACCTATGCCTTCCAGCGTCAGCAGTTCTGGCCGACCGGTAAGCGCGCCGGGGACGCTCGTGGCCTGGGTCTGGCCGCGGCCGAGCATCCGCTGCTGGGCGCCGCCGTTCGCCTCGCCGACTCCGACGGCGTACTGCTGACCGGGCGGTTGTCGTCGCAGTCGCACCCGTGGCTGGCCGATCACGTCGTGGCCGGGATGGTGTTCTTCCCCGGTACCGGCTTCCTGGAGCTGGCGGTGCGGGCGGGTGACCAGGTCGGCTGCGACCTGGTGGAGGAGCTGACGCTGGCGACGCCGCTGGTGCTGGGTGAGGACGACGCGGTCGCGGTGCAGGTGTCGGTGGGTGCCCCGGACGAGTCGGGCAGGCGCGTGCTCGGCATCTATGCCCGCCCGGCCGAGGCCGAGGATCACGTGCCGTGGATCCGGCACGCCACCGGCACGCTGACGACCAGGGGCGAGGGCGACGGCCAGGCTGCCGCGTTCGACGCCACGGTGTGGCCCCCCGAGGGGGCGACCGCGATCGGGCTGGACGGGGTGTACGGCCGGCTCGCCGAGGGCGGACTCGCCTACGGGCCGGTGTTCCAAGGACTGAAAGCCGCCTGGCGCGGCCAGGACGGCGAGGTTTTCGCCGAGATCGCCCTGCCCGAGCAGGAGACGTCGAACGCGGCTTCGTTCGGGTTGCATCCGGCGCTGCTGGACGCGGCGTTGCACGCGGTGCCGTTCGCCGGGCTGGAGGCGGCCGAGGGCGGAAGGCTGCCGTTCTCCTGGAGCGACGTGAGTCTTCGCGCCGAAGGCGCGTCGGCGCTGCGCGTGCGGCTGGCCGTGACCGGCGCCGACTCCGTGTCGCTGACGGCGGTGGACGCCGTCGGCGCACCGGTGCTGTCGGCGCGCTCCCTGGTGCTGCGGCCGGTCTCGTCCGACCAGGTCGCCGCGGCCTCCCCCGACCGTGGGGTGGAGCGGGACTCGCTGTTCCGGCTGGACTGGGTCACCGTGCCGATGACGGTCTCCCCGGTGGACGCCGTGATCGGGTTGGAGGTGGCCGAGCTCACCGGCGACCTCGATTCGCTGGAACTGCCGTTCGGCAGGATGCCCGACCTGGTGACCGTCGAGATCGACACCGATGACTCCACGGACGTGGTGGAGGCGGCGCACGCGCTGACCACACGGGTTCTCGGCCTGCTTCAGCAGTGGCTGGCCGACGAGCGGTTCGGTGACTCGCGTCTGGTGTTCGTCACCCGGGGCGCGGTCGCGACCGATGACAGCGAGACCGTGTCGAACCCGGTCGCGGCCACCGTGTGGGGACTGGTCCGCAGCGCCGAGGCGGAAAACCCCGGCCGCTTCCTGCTGGCCGATGTGGAGGAGTACGAGACGGCCCTGTCCGCGCTGCCCGTCGTACTGGCTTCCGGTGAGCAGCAGGTGGCGGTGCGCGAGGGTGGGGTGCGGGTGCCGAGGTTGGCGTCGCTGACCTCGGGTGCGGGCCTGTTGCCTCCGGCCGGTGAGAAGGCGTGGCGGTTGGGCAGCCGGGCCAAGGGCAGCCTGGACGCGCTGGAGTTGCTTCCGTTCCCGCAGGCGGGCGAGCCGCTGGAGGCCGGACGGGTTCGGATGGCGGTGCACGCGGCGGGGGTGAACTTCCGTGACCTGCTGGACGGGTTGAACGCGCTGGGGTGGTTCCAGGACAGGGTCGGCCTGATGGGTGGCGAGGCCGCGGGCGTGGTGCTTGAGGTCGGTCCCGGCGTCGAGGACCTGCGGCCGGGGGATCGGGTGGTCGGCCTGGTCGAGGGCGGCTTCGGCCCGATGGCGATCACCAGCACCCAGGTCCGGGCGAAGATCCCCGACGGGATCTCCTTCGAGGGGGCCGCGACGATCCCGGTGACGTTCCTCACGGCCTTCTACGGGCTGATGGATCTGGCCCGGTTGCGGGCGGGGGAGCGGCTTTTGGTGCACGCCGGTACCGGTGGTGTGGGTATGGCGGCGATTCAGCTGGCCCAGCGGCTCGGGGTCGAGGTGTTCGCTACGGCCAGTCCGGCGAAGTGGGGCGTGCTGCGGTCGATGGGCATCCCGGATGATCACATCGCCTCGTCGCGGAGTGTGGAGTTCGAGGAGCGTTTCCGTGAGGTGTGTGGTGAGCGGGGCGTCGATGTGGTGCTCAATTCGTTGACGGGTGAGTTCATCGACGCCTCGGCGCGTCTGCTGCGTCCGGGGGGCCGGTTCGTGGAGATGGGCAAGCTCGACATTCGTGAGCAGGAGAGTTTCCCGGGGCTGGAGTATCACTGGTTCGATGTGATGGATGCCGGCTCTGAGCGGCTGGAGCGGATTCTCGCCGAGTTGATGGAGTTGTTCGCGGCCGGTGAGTTGCGGCCGTTGCCGGTGACGGCGTGGGATGTGCGCCGTGGCCGGGAGGCGTTCCGGTTCATGAGTCAGGCCAAGCACACCGGCAAGATCGTGCTGACCATGCCCCGGCGCTGGGACGCGCAGGGCACGGTGTTGATCACCGGCGGCACCGGCGGTCTGGGCGCGGAGCTGGCCCGGCACCTGGTGGCCGAGCACGACGTACGGCACCTGCTGTTGGTGAGTCGGCGAGGGCTCGACGCTCCGGGTGCGGTGGAGTTGCAGGCGGAGTTGATCGCGCACGGGGTCGAGGTCACCGTCGCGGCGTGTGACGTGGCCGACCGGGATCAGGTGGCCGAGGTGCTGGCCGAGGTGCCGGAGGAGCACCCGCTGACGGCGGTGATCCACACCGCGGGTGTGCTGGACGACGGGACGATCGCCTCGCTGACGCCGGAGCGGCTGGCCGGGGTGCTGCGGCCGAAGGTCGACGCCGCCTGGCACCTGCACGAGCTCACCCGCGACATGGACCTGGTGGAGTTCGTGGTGTTCTCGTCGGTGGCGGGAACGTTCGGCGGGGCGGGGCAGGGCAACTACGCGGCGGGCAACGCGTTCCTGGACGCGCTGGTCCAGCACCGGAGGGCTGCGGGACTGCCGGCGGTGTCGCTCGCCTGGGGCCCGTGGTCGCAGGACGTCGGGATGACGAGCCGGATGTCGCAGGCGGACGTGCAGCGGTGGGGCATGAGCGGCCTGCTGCCCATCTCACCCCCGCAGGGCATGGCGCTGTTCGACGCGGCCATCGGGTCCGGTGCGCCGGCGGTGGCCCCTGTCCGCCTGAACATGCCGGCGCTGCGGGCGCACACGGAGCTGCCGCCGATGCTGAGCGGGCTGCTTCCCGCCGCACGCCGCTCGACGGCCGCCGCCCCGCAGGTGCGGAGCAAACTGCCGCAGAGGCTGGCCTCGCTGGGGACCGCGGAACGCATCGAGGTCCTGCTGGACGTGGTGCGGACCGAGGTGGCGCTGGTGTTGGGGCACACCACACCGGACACGGTGGAGGTGCGGCGTGAGTTCCGCGAGCTGGGCTTCGACAGTCTCACCGTGATCGAACTGCGTAACCGGCTGAACGCGGCGACGGGTCTGCGCCTGTCGGCCACGCTGGTGTTCGACTATCCGACGCCGACCGTGCTGGCCAGACACCTGCTCGACGAGCTCATGGGCGCGCAGGCGGAGGTTCAGGAAACGGCGCCGTCGGTGCTGCCGCCGGTGGACGACGACCCGATCGTGATCGTGAGCATGGCCTGCCGCTTCCCGGGCGGGGTGAACTCCGCCGAGGATCTGTGGCGGCTGGTGGCCGAGGGCGGGGACGGGATCAGCGGATTCCCGACGACCCGCGACTGGGACCTCGACGGGTTGTACAACCCGGATCGGGAGAGCCGGGGGACCAGTTATGTGCGTGAGGGTGGGTTCCTGCACGAGGCCGGGGAGTTCGATCCGGGGTTCTTCGGGATCTCGCCGCGTGAGGCGCTCGCGATGGACCCGCAGCAGCGTCAGCTTCTTGAGGTCTCCTGGGAGGCGATCGAGCGGGCCGGAATCGACCCGGTCTCGCTGCATGGCAGCCGTACCGGTGTGTTCGCCGGGATGATGTACCACGACTACCGGTCGGGGCGCCTTGAGTTCCCCCCGGACGTGATGAGCTTCATGGGAACCGGCACCGCGGGAAGCGTGCTGTCCGGCCGGATCTCGTACACGCTGGGCCTGGAGGGTCCGGCGGTGACCGTGGACACCGCCTGTTCCTCCTCCCTGGTGTCGATCCACCTGGCGACGCAGGCGCTGCGCAGCGGTGAGTGCTCGCTCGCGGTGGCCGGTGGGGTGACGGTGATGGCGTCGCCGGGTGCGTTCATCGACTTCAGTGCGCAGGGCGGGCTGGCCGGCGACGGGCGCTGCAAGTCCTATTCGGACGCGGCCGACGGGGTGAGCTGGGCCGAGGGCGCGGGCATGGTCGTGCTGGAGCGGCTGTCGGACGCGCGCCGCAACGGTCACCAGGTGCTGGCGGTCGTGCGCGGGTCGGCGGTGAACCAGGACGGCGCGTCCAACGGTCTGACCGCGCCGAACGGTCCCTCGCAGCAGCGGGTGATCCGCCAGGCGCTCGCCGCCTCCGGGCTGTCGCCCGCCGAGGTCGACGCGGTGGAAGGGCACGGTACGGGGACGACGCTGGGTGACCCGATCGAGGCGCAGGCGCTGCTGGCGACCTACGGTCAGGACCGGCCGGAGGATCGGCCGCTGCTGCTGGGTTCGGTGAAGTCGAACATCGGTCACACCCAGGCCGCCGCCGGTGTCGCGGGTGTGATCAAGATGGTGATGGCTCTGCGGCACGGCGTGCTGCCTCGGACGCTGCACGTGGACGAGCCCTCCTCTCACGTGGACTGGTCTCTGGGGGCGGTGGAACTGCTGACCGAGACCACGCCCTGGCCGCAGACGGACCGTCCGTGGCGGGCGGGGGTGTCGTCGTTCGGGATCAGCGGCACCAACGCGCACATGATCCTGGAGCAGGGGCCGGAGGCACCGGAATCGCCGGAAGGAGAGGGTGGGGCTCCGGCCGCGGGTGTGGTGCCGTGGGTGGTGTCGGCCCGCACCGATCAGGCGTTGCGCGCGCAGGCCGGACGCATGGTCTCGTACGTGGACGGCGAGCCCGATCTGAGCCTCGGCGATGTGGCGTTCTCACTGGCCACGACGCGGTCGGCGTTCGAGCACCGGGCGGTGGTGGTCGCCGGGGACCGGGCCGACGCGCTGGCCGGGCTGCGGGCCGTTGCCGAGGACCTGCCGGGTGCGGGTGTGGTGCGCGGGGTGGCAGCGGGCGAGCTGAAGCTGGCGGTGTTGTTCACCGGCCAGGGCAGTCAGCGGGCCGGGATGGGCCGGGAGCTGTACGACCGGTTCCCGGTGTTCGCCGAGGCGCTGGACGCGGTGATCGCCGAGCTGGACCCGCTGCTTGAGGGGTCGTTGCGTGAGGTGCTGTTCGCCGAGCCGGGATCGGCCGAGGCGGAGGTGCTGGATCGGACCGGGTGGGCGCAGCCGGCTCTGTTCGCGGTGGAGACCGCGCTGTTCCGGCTGGTGGAGTCCTGGGAGGTGCGGCCGAACGTGCTGGCCGGGCACTCGGTCGGGGAGATCACGGCGGCTCATGTGGCCGGTGTGCTGTCGTTGCAGGACGCGTGTGCGTTGGTGGCGGCGCGGGCGCGGTTGATGCAGGCGTTGCCTGCCGGTGGGGCGATGGTGGCGGTCCAGGTCGCCGAGGAGCAGGTCGCCGAGCTGCTGGCCGGACGCGAGGGTGAGGTGTCGGTCGCGGCGGTGAACGGTCCCGCGTCGGTGGTGATCTCCGGCGTTGAGGAGGCGGTGCTTGAGGTGGCCGCCGCCTTGGAGGAGCGGGGGATCAGGACGAAGCGGTTGCGGGTGTCGCACGCGTTCCACTCGCCGCTGATGGACCCGATGCTGGAGGACTTCCGGGCGGTGGCCGGGTCGCTCACCTACGACCCGCCGCAGATCCCGATCGTGTCCACGTTGACCGGGCGGGCGGCCACGGCCGAGCAGCTGTGCTCGCCGGACTACTGGGTGGAGCAGGTCCGCGGCGCGGTCCGCTTCGCCGACGGCGTGCGCACCCTGCACGGCCAGGGTGTGCGGGCCTATTTGGAGCTGGGCCCCGACGGGGTGCTCACCGCGATGGCCGCCGACACCCTCGCCGCCGACGCGGAGGCGCACGAGTCGGAGGCCGTGCTCGTGCCGATGCTGCGCAGGGACCGCGACGAGCAGGTCACGTCCATGACGGCGCTCGCCGAACTGCACGTGCACGGGGTGGAGATCGACTGGAAGGCCGTCCTCCCCGGCGCTCGCCGGGTCGACCTGCCGACGTACGCCTTCCAGCACCAGCGGTTCTGGCCCAGGAGGGCGGGGACCGGCGTGGGCAACGTGGCCGCGGCCGGGTTGGCGACGGCCGGGCACCCGCTGCTGGGCGCCGCCGTGGGCCTCGCCGACTCCGACGGGGTGCTGCTGACCGGGCGGTTGTCGGTGCGATCGCACCCGTGGCTGGCCGATCACGTCGTGTCCGGATCGGTGATCTTCCCGGGTACCGGTTTCCTTGAGCTGGCGGTGCGGGCGGGTGACCAGGTCGGGTGTGACCTGGTGGAGGAGCTCACCCTGACGGCGCCGCTGGTGCTGGGTGAGAGCGACGCCGTCGCGGTGCAGGTGTGGGTGGGGGCCGCGCAGGAGACGGGTCACCGGAGCGTGAACGTCTACGCCCGGTCGGCCGAGGCGGCCGACGACGTGCCGTGGGTGCGGCACGCCACCGGCACGCTCGCGACCGGGGTTTCCGAGGCCGCGCCGTTCGACGCGGGGGTGTGGCCTCCGCAGGGCGCGACCGCCGTCGAGTTGGACGAGTTGTACGAGAACCTGGCCGCCGGAGGGTTCGCGTACGGCCCGGTCTTCCGGAATCTCCGCGCCGCCTGGCACGGCGCGGACGGAGAGGTGTTCGCCGAGGTCGCGCTGCCCGAGCAGGTCGGTGACGCCGGTTCGTTCGGGATGCATCCGGCGCTGCTGGACGCGGCGTTGCACGCGGTGCCGTTCGTCGGGCTGGAGCCGGTCAAGGGCGGCCGGATGCCGTTCTCCTGGGGTGAGGTGAGCCTGCGCGCGGCCGGCGCGTCGATGCTGCGGGTGCGGCTGGCCAGGACGGGCGACGATTCCGTGTCGCTGGCGGCCGTGGACGCCGCCGGGGAACCGGTGCTGTCGGCGCGGTCGCTGGTGCTGCGTCCGGTCACGTCCGACCAGTTCGCCGTCGACGGCGGTCGTGGCGTGGAGCGGGACGGGCTGTTCCGGGTGGAGTGGAGCACACTGCCTGAGACGTCGGAATCGACCACCGGGGTGAGCGTGGCCGAGACGACCGGAGACCTCGCTTCGCTGGATCCGGTGCCGGACGTGGTGATGTTCACCGTTGATTCCTCCGAGAACACCGGCGTGGTGGAGTCGGCGCACGCGGTGACGGCCGGGGTGCTGGATCTGCTGCGAGGGTGGCTGGCCGATGAGCGGTTCGCCGACTCGCGTTTGGTGGTGGTGACGCGGGGTGCGGTGGCCGCGGGTGAGGGTGAGGCGGTCGCCGATCTGGCGGCCGCGGGGGTGTGGGGGTTGGTGCGCTCCGCGCAGTCGGAGAATCCGGGCCGGTTCGTGCTGGTCGACGTCGACACGGAGGTGCCTCCCGCCTCGTTGGCCGCGGTGCTGGCTTCCGGTGAGCCGCAGGTTGCGGTGCGTGAGGGTGGGGTGCGGGTGCCGAGGTTGGCGTCGCTGACCTCGGGTGCGGGTCTGTTGCCTCCGTCGGGTACGCCGTGGCGGTTGGGCAGCCGGGCCAAGGGCAGCCTGGACGCGTTGGAGTTGCTGCCGTTCCCGCAGGCGGGCGAGCCGTTGGAGGCCGGTCAGGTTCGGA
This sequence comes from Streptosporangium sp. NPDC000509, assembly GCF_042898365.1. NCBI lineage: Bacteria > Bacillati > Actinomycetota > Actinomycetes > Streptosporangiales > Streptosporangiaceae > Streptosporangium > Streptosporangium sp. NPDC000509. The sequence continues at coordinate 10,628 of NZ_JBIAYX010000020.1, forward strand.
TGGCGGTGCGTGCGGCGGGGGTGAACTTCCGTGACCTGCTGGACGGGTTGAACGCGCTGGGGTGGTTCCAGGACAAGGTCGGCCTGATGGGTGGCGAGGCCGCCGGTGTGGTGCTTGAGGTCGGCCAGGGGGTGGAGGACCTGCGCGTGGGTGACCGCGTGGTCGGTCTCACGGAGGGCGGTTTCGGTCCACTGGTCGTCGCCGAGGCGAAGACCTTGGCGAAGATTCCCGATGGGATCTCCTTCGAGGGGGCCGCGACGATCCCGGTGGTGTTCCTCACCACCTACTACGGGCTGATGGATCTGGCCCGGTTGCGGGAAGGCGAGCGGCTGCTCGTGCACGCGGGCACCGGTGGTGTGGGTATGGCGGCGATTCAGCTGGCGCAGCGGCTCGGGGTGGAGGTGTTCGCGACCGCGAGTCCGGCGAAGTGGGATGTGCTGCGGTCGATGGGCATCCCGGATGATCACATCGCCTCGTCGCGCACCCTGGAGTTCGAGGACCGCTTCCGGGAGGTCTGCGGTGAGCGGGGCGTCGACGTGGTGCTCAACTCGTTGACGGGTGAGTTCATCGACGCCTCGGCGCGCCTGCTGCGTCCGGGGGGCCGGTTCGTGGAGATGGGCAAGCTGGACATCCGTGAGCAGGAGAGCTTCCCGGGGTTGGAGTACCACTGGTTCGATGTGATGGACGCCGGCTCTGAGCGGCTGGAGCGGATTCTCGCCGAGTTGATGGAGCTGTTCGCGGCCGGTGAGTTGCGGCCGTTGCCGGTGACGGCGTGGGATGTGCGCCGGGGCCGGGAGGCGTTCCGGTTCATGAGCCAGGCGAAGCACACCGGCAAGATCGTATTGACCATGCCTCAGGTCTGGGACCCGGAGGGCACGGTGTTGATCACCGGTGGGACGGGTGGTCTGGGGGCGGAGGTCGCCCGGCATCTGGTGGCCGAGCACGGCATGCGGCACCTGCTGCTGGCCAGCCGCCGGGGCGCGGAGGCGGCCGGCGCGCGGGACTTGGAGCGTGAGCTGGCAGCGCGAGGCGCTCAGGTGACCGTGGCCGCCTGTGACGTGGCCGACCGGGGTCAGGTGGCCGCGCTGCTGGCGGGGGTTCCGGAGGAGCACCCGTTGACGGCGGTGATCCATACCGCGGGTGTGCTGGACGACGGGACGATCGCCTCGTTGACGCCGGAGCGGCTGGATGCGGTGCTGCGGCCGAAGGTGGACGCGGCGTGGCATCTGCACGAGCTGACCGAGGGCATGGATCTGGCCGGGTTCGTGGTGTTCTCCTCGCTCGCGGGGGTCATGGGCGGCGCGGGTCAGGGTAACTACGCGGCGGCGAACGCCTGGCTGGACGCGTTGACGGCGCGGCGCCGGGCGCAGGGATCGCCGGGGCTGTCGCTGGCCTGGGGACTGTGGGCGCAGACGACCGGGATCACCGAGGGTATGTCGCAGGCCGACGTGCAGCGGATGACCGCCGCCGGGCTGCCGCCGATCACCACCGAGCAGGGGCTGGCGCTGTTCGACGTGGCGATCGGGTCGGACTCACCACTCGTGATCCCGGTGCGGCTGAACCCGCCGACACTGCCGCAGGAGCAGGTGCCGCCGTTGTTCCGCGGCCTGGTGCGCGGTACCCGCCGTACGGCCGCCGCGCTCTCGGAGACCGGCGGTGCCGGCGCGGGCGCGGAACTGTCCCGGCGACTCGCCGACCTAGCCCACCCCAAGCGGATCCGCATGCTGATCGACCTGGTCCGCGCCCAGGCCGCCGCCGTACTCGGACACCCCGACTCCACGGCGGTGGAGGTACGGCGCGAGTTCCGCGAGCTGGGCTTCGACTCGCTGACCGCGATCGAGCTGCGCAACCGGCTCAACACCGCCACCGGGCTGCGGCTGCCCTCCACCCTCGTCTTCGACTACCCCACTCCCACCGTGCTCGCCGAACATCTCCTCGCGGAGATCGCTCCCGGAGAGACCGAGGTCGCGAAGCCCTCGTTGCTGGAGGACCTCGACCGGTTCGAGGCCGCCCTTTCCGAGGACACGATGGACGAAATCACTCGGAACGGCATCGCGACCCGGCTTCGGCAGCTGCTGGGGAAGGTGAGCGGCAGCGGCGCAGGAACTAGTGAAATCGCTGTCGCAGACATGCTCGAATCAGCGAGTGCCGAGGACCTTCTCGGCATCATCGAAAGCGAACTGGGTCACTTGAAAGAACTGTGATCCCGGCTCGCCTCGGAGTACTTCGGAGGTACGCGCCGATGTCGCAGGACCGGAAGCTCGTTGACTACCTGAAGTCGGTCGCCGCCGACCTGCGCGAGACCCGTCGGCGGCTCCAGGAGGTCGAGTCGGGCAGGCACGATCCGATCGCGATTGTCTCGATGGCGTGCCGCTTCCCCGGTGATGTCAACTCCCCTGAGGACCTGTGGCGTCTTGTGGCCGACGGTGGGGACGGGATCGGGGAGTTCCCGACGTCGCGTGGCTGGGACCTCGGGATGGTGTACAACCCGGACAGGGAGAGCCGGGGCACCAGTTATGTGCGTGAGGGCGGCTTCCTGCACGACGCGGGGGTGTTCGATCCCGGGTTCTTCGGGATCTCGCCCCGTGAGGCGCTGGCGATGGACCCGCAGCAGCGGTTGCTTCTTGAGGTCTCCTGGGAGGCTTTCGAGCGGGCCGGGATCGACCCGATCTCGCTGCGCGGCAGCCACACGGGCGTGTTCGCCGGTGTGATCTACCACGACTACGGTCCGAGCGTCGAGTTCCCGCTGGACGTGCGGGGCTTCGTCAGCACCGGCACCGCGGGAAGCATCGCCACCGGGCGTATCGCCTACACGCTGGGCCTGGAGGGCCCGGCGGTGACGGTGGACACCGCCTGCTCGTCGTCGCTGGTCGCGCTGCACCTGGCCGCGCAGGCGCTGCGCTCGGGCGAGTGCGATCTCGCCCTGGCCGGAGGCGTGACCGTGATGGCCACGCCCGGAATGTTCATCGACTTCAGTGCGCAGGGCGGCCTGGCGGGTGACGGGCGGTGCAAGGCGTTCTCCGACGCGGCGGACGGCACGAGCTGGGCCGAGGGCATCGGCATGCTGGTGCTGGAGCGGCTCTCGGACGCCCAGCGCAACGGCCACGAGGTGCTGGCGGTGGTGCGGGGTTCGGCGATCAACCAGGACGGCGCGTCCAACGGGTTGACCGCGCCGAACGGTCCTTCCCAGCAGCGGGTGATCCGCCAGGCGCTCGCCGGTGCCGGACTCACTCCCGCGAACGTGGACGTGGTGGAGGCGCACGGTACCGGCACCACGCTGGGTGATCCGATCGAGGCGCAGGCGTTGCTGGCGACGTACGGTCAGGATCGGCCGGAGGATCGGCCGCTGCTGCTGGGGTCGGTGAAGTCGAACATCGGTCACACGCAGGCGGCGGCCGGTGTGGCGGGTGTGATGAAGATGGTGCTCGCGATGCGGCACGGGTTGCTGCCTCGGACGTTGCACGTGGACGCGCCGTCCTCGCACGTGGACTGGTCCTCGGGCGCGGTGGAACTGCTGACCGAGAGCAGGCCGTGGCCCCAGGTGGATCGACCGTGGCGGGCGGGTGTGTCGTCGTTCGGTTTCAGCGGCACGAACGCGCACGTCATCATCGAACAGGGGCCGGGAGCTCCTGACGCCGAGCCTGGCGCGGATGAGCGGGCACCGGCGGGCGCGGGCGTGGTGCCGGTGGTGGTGTCGGGTCGTACGGCGGGGGCGTTGCGGGCGCAGGCCGGGCAGCTCGTGTCGTTCCTGGAGGGTGAGTCCGGTCTGGGGTTGGCCGATGTGGCGTTCTCGCTGGCGACGACGCGGTCGGCGTTCGAGCATCGGGCGGTGGTGCTGGCCGATGGTCGTGAGGGTGTGCTGGCCGGGTTGGGTGCGCTGGCCGAGGAGCGGCCGGGTGCGGGTGTGGTGCGCGGGGTGGCCGGGGCGCAGCCGGAACTCGCGGTGCTGTTCACCGGTCAGGGCAGTCAGCGGGCCGGGATGGGGCGGGAGCTGTATGAGCGGTTCCCGGTGTTCGCGGCGGCGTTGGACGCGGTGGTCGCGGAGCTGGATCCGCTGCTGGACGGGTCGTTGCGTGAGGTGGTGTTCGCCGAGCCGGGATCGGCTGAGGCGGAGGCGCTGGATCGGACCGGGTGGGCGCAGCCGGCGCTGTTCGCGGTGGAGACGGCGTTGTTCCGGCTGGTGGAGTCCTGGGGAGTGGCGCCGGATGTGCTGGCCGGTCATTCGGTCGGGGAGATCACGGCGGCGCATGTGGCGGGGGTGTTGTCGCTGGCTGACGCGTGTGCGTTGGTGGCGGCGCGGGCGCGGTTGATGCAGGCGTTGCCTGCGGGTGGGGCGATGGTGTCGGTGCGGGCCTCCGAGGAGGTGGTCGTCGAGCTGCTGGCCGGGCGGGAGAAGGAGGTGTCGGTCGCGGCGGTGAACGGTGCCGCGTCGGTGGTGATCTCCGGTACCGAAGAGGCCGTGCTGGAGGTGGCCGCCGCCTTGGAGGAGCGGGGGATCAGGGCGAAGCGGTTGCGGGTGTCGCACGCGTTCCATTCGCCGTTGATGGACCCGATGCTGGAGGAGTTCCGCACCCTGGCCCGGACGCTGTCCTACGACCCGCCGCGGATCCCGGTGGTCTCGACGCTGACCGGGGAGCTCGCCACCGACGAGCAGCTGTGCTCACCGGAGTACTGGGTGGAGCAGGTCCGCGGCGCGGTCCGCTTCGCCGACGCCGTGCGCACCCTGCACGGCCAGGGCGTGCGGGCTTACCTGGAGCTGGGCCCCGACGGGGTGCTCACCGCGATGGCCGCCGACACCCTCGCCGCCGACGCGGAGGCGCGCGAGCCGGACGCCGTGTTCGTGCCGGTACTGCGTAAGGACCGCGACGAGCACACGGCGGCGATGACGGCGCTCGCCGAGCTGCACGTGCACGGGGTGCCGGTGGAGTGGCGTTCGGTGCTGCCGGGCGGGCACCGGGTCGACCTGCCCACCTACCCGTTCCAGCACGAGTGGTACTGGCCCCGCGAACGGCGGATGGGTGACGCCAGAAACCTGGGGCTGGCTGCGGCGGGGCACCCTTTGCTGGGCGCCGCCGTGGCGCTCGCCGCCTCGGACGGCGTACTGCTGACCGGTCAGCTGTCGTTGCGGTCGCAGGCGTGGCTGGCCGATCACGTCGTGGCCGGAAGGGTGCTCTTCCCCGGCACCGCGTTCCTCGAGCTCGCCATCCGAGCCGGTGACCAGGTCGGCTGCGACCTGGTGGAGGAGCTCACCCTGGCGACGCCGCTGGTGCTGGGCGAGACCGACACCGTCGCGGTGCAGGTGTGGGTGGGCGCCGAGGAGTCCGGCCGGCGCGACCTGAGCATCTACACCCGGCCGGCCACGGCCGACGACGACGAGCCGTGGGTACGGCACGCGGTCGGTGTCCTCGCCGCCGGCGGCCAGGTCGCCGAGCGACTCGACACCGACGTCTGGCCGCCCCGGAGCGCGTCCGCGATCGAGCTGGACGGGCTGTACGAGCAGCTCGCCGAGGGCGGACTGAGCTATGGGCCGCTGTTCCAGGGACTGCGGGCGGCCTGGCGGCATGATGACGAGATCTTCGCCGAGGTGAGCCTGCCGAGCCGGCTTGAGTCGGACGCCGGTTCGTTCGGCGTGCATCCGGCCCTGCTGGACGCGGCACTGCACGTGGTGACCTTCGCGGGACTGGACGATGCCGAAGGCACCCGCCTGCCGTTCTCCTGGGGTGAGGTGTGCCTGCACGCCGGTGGGGCGTCGGCACTGCGGGTACGACTGGCCAGGACCGAGGGCGACGCCGTCTCGTTGACGGTGGCCGATGTCACGGGTGAACCGGTGCTGACGGCGCGGTCACTCGTACTGCGCCCGATCGCGGCGACCACCGGCGAAGGCGGCCGCCGGAGCGAGCAGGACCCTCTGTTCAGGGTGGAGTGGACGGCGCTGCCGTCGGCACGGGTGGCCCCGGTGGCCGACCCCGCGCCCAGGGTGACGGTGGCCGCCCTCGACGCGCTCGACCTCGCGGATCCGTCGGCTTTCGGGGACACGGACCGGGCACCGGGGGTCGTGGTGACCGAAGTGGTCTCCGATCGGGCCGGCGCGGTGGTGGACGCGACGCACCTCCTCACCACGCGTGTTCTCGACCTGCTGCGCCAGTGGCTCGCCGACGAGCGGTATCGCGATTCACAGCTGGTGTTCGTGACCCGGGGTGCGGTCGCCGCCGAAGACGGTGAGGTGGTGTCGGATCTGCCGGCCGCCGCGGTGTGCGGATTGGTGCGCAGTGCCCAGTCGGAGAACCCGGGCAGGTTCCTGCTGGTCGACATCGACGAAGACCAGGAGTCGCTGGCGGCTCTGCCCGGGATGCTGCCCATGGTGTTCGCCTCCGGTGAGCCGCAGGTGGCGGTACGAGCGGGTGGGGTGCGGGTGCCGAGGCTGGTGTCACTGACCTCGGGTGCGGGTCTGTTGCCTCCGGCCGGTGCGGGTTCGTGGCGGTTGGGCAGCCGGGCCAAGGGCAGCCTGGACGCGCTGGAGTTGCTTCCGTTTCCGGCGGCGGCCGAGCCGCTGCAGAGCGGGCAGGTTCGGGTGGCGGTGCGTGCGGCGGGGGTGAACTTCCGTGACCTGCTGGACGGTCTGAACGCACTCGGCTGGTTCCAGGACAAGGTCGGCCTGATGGGCAGCGAGGCCGCCGGTGTGGTGGTCGAGGTCGGTCCCGGCGTCGAGGACCTGCGCGTGGGCGACCGCGTGGTCGGCCTGGTCGAGGGTGGTTTCGGCCCGGTGGTGGTCGCCGGTGCCGGCGGGTTGGTCAAGATTCCCGACGGGTTCTCGTTCGAGCAGGCCGCGACGATCCCGGTGGCGTTCCTCACCACCTACTACGGGCTGATGGATCTGGCGGGCTTGCGGGAAGGCGAGCGGCTGCTGGTGCACGCGGGCGCCGGTGGGACCGGGATGGCGGCGATCCAGCTGGCCCAGCGGCTCGGGGTCGAGGTCTTCGCGACCGCGAGTCCGGCGAAGTGGGATGCGCTGCGGTCGATGGGCATCCCGGACGATCACATCGCCTCCTCGCGGAGTATGGAGTTCGAGGAGCGGTTCCGCGCGGTGTGCGGTGAGCGGGGTATCGATGTGGTGCTCAACTCGTTGACGGGTGAGTTCATCGACGCCTCGGCGCGCCTGCTGCGCCCCGGGGGCCGGTTCGTCGAGTTGGGCAAACTCGACATCCGCGACCAGGAGAGCTTCCCGGGGCTGGAGTACCACTGGTTCGACGTGATGGACGCCGGGCCCGAGCGGCTGCGGCAGATCCTGGCCGAGTTGATGGAGCTGTTCGCGGCCGGTGAGCTGCGGCCGTTGCCCGTCACGACCTGGGACGTGCGCCGGAGCCGGGAGGCGTTCCGGTTCATGAGCCAGGCCAGGCACACCGGCAAGATCGTGCTGACCATGCCCCGGCGCTGGGACCCGCAGGGCACGGTACTCATCACCGGCGGCACCGGCGGTCTGGGCGCGTTGTTCGCGCGGCATGCGGTGGCCGAGCATGGGGTACGGCGCCTTTTGCTGGTCAGCCGCCGGGGCCTGGAGGCTCCGGGGGCGGTGGAGCTGCAGGCCGAGCTGATCGCGCACGGGGTCGAGGTCACCGTCGCCGCCTGCGATGTGACCGACCGAGGTCAGGTCGAGGGCCTGCTGGCCGGGATCGATGCCGATCATCCGCTGACCGCGGTGATCCACACCGCCGGTGTGCTGGACGACGGGACCATTCTCTCGCTGACACCGGAGCGGCTGGATGCGGTGCTGCGGCCGAAGGTGGACGCCGCCTGGCATCTGCACGAGCTCACCCAGGGCCTGGATCTGGCCGAGTTCGTCATGTTCTCGTCAGTGGCGGGTGTGATCGGAGCTCCCGGGCAGGGCAACTACGCCGCGGCGAACTCGTTCCTCGACGCGCTGGCTCAGCACCGTGGGGCCGCCGGGCTGGCCGGGTTGTCACTGGTCTGGGGTGCGTGGGCTCAGGACAGTGGGATGACCGGCACCCTGAGCGACGGCGACATGGAGCGGCTGGCCCGTGCCGGTACGCCACCGATCGCACCGGAGCAGGGCGTCGCCCTGTTCGAGGCGGCGATCCGTTCCGGCGAACCGGTCGTGGCCCCGGTCCGGCTGGATCTGCCGGTGCTCCGCGCACAGGGCGAGGTTCCGCCGCTGCTGCGCAAGCTGGTGCGGGGAAGGCGTCGGTCCGCCGCGGGGAGGTCGGAGGCGGCCAGCACGCTGCTCCAGCGACTGGCTCCGCTCACGGTGGCCGAACGCGCCGAGGTCCTGGTGGACCTGGTACGTACCGAGGTGGCCCTGGTGCTGGGGCACGTCTCGCCGGAGACGGTGGAGGTGCGGCGGGAGTTCCGCGAGCTGGGGTTCGACTCGTTGACCTCGGTGGACCTTCGCAACCGGCTGAACGGCACGACCGGGTTGCGGTTGCCGGCCACGCTGGTGTTCGACTACCCGACGCCGGCCGTGCTGGCGGAGTTCCTGCTGGCCGAGTTGCTCGGCGAGCACGCGGACGTGGTGGCTCCCAGCGCGGTCCGGCCGGTGGCCGACGACCCGATCGTGATCGTGGGCATGGCATGCCGCTATCCGGGCGGGGTCACCTCGCCGGAGGACCTGTGGCGACTGGTCACCGAGGGCGCGGACGCGATCTCACCGTTCCCGACCACGCGTGGCTGGGATCCGGCGGCGTTCTACAGCCCCGATCGGGAGAACCGGGGCACCAGTTATGTGCGTGAGGGCGGCTTCCTGCACGAGGCCGGGGAGTTCGACCCGGGGTTCTTCGGGATCTCGCCGCGTGAGGCGCTCGCGATGGACCCGCAGCAGCGCCTGCTGCTGGAGACGTCGTGGGAGGCGATCGAGCGGACCGGGATCGACCCGGCGTCGCTGCGCGGCAGCCGTACCGGCGTGTTCGCCGGGGTCATGTACCACGACTACGCGACCAGCGTGTCGTTCCCGCCGGAGGTGATGGGGTTCGTCGGCACCGGCACCGCCGGAAGCGTGGCGACCGGTCGCCTTTCCTACACCTTCGGGCTGGAGGGCCCGGCGGTGACGGTGGACACCGCGTGCTCCTCCTCGCTGGTGGCGTTGCATCTGGCATCGCAGGCGCTGCGGAGCGGTGACTGCTCGCTGGCGCTGGCCGGCGGTGTGACCGTGATGGCCAACCCGGGACCGTTCATCGACTTCAGTGCCCAGGGCGGGCTGGCCGGTGACGGCCGGTGCAAGTCGTATTCGGATGCGGCCGACGGGGTCAACTGGTCCGAGGGTGTGGGCATGCTGGTGCTGGAGCGGCTGTCGGATGCCCGCCGCAACGGCCACCAGGTGCTCGCGGTGGTCCGCGGGTCGGCGGTGAACCAGGACGGCGCGTCCAACGGTCTGACCGCGCCGAACGGTCCCTCGCAGCAGCGGGTGATCCGTCAGGCCCTGGCCGGGGCGGGGCTCTCGGTGTCCGAGGTGGACGCGGTCGAGGGCCACGGTACGGGGACGACGCTGGGTGACCCGATCGAGGCGCAGGCGCTGCTGGCGACCTATGGGCAGGACCGGGACGAGGACCGTCCGCTGCTGCTGGGGTCGATCAAGTCGAACCTCGGTCATGCCCAGGCGGCGGCGGGTGTGGCCGGTGTGATCAAGATGGTCATGGCGATGCGGCACGGTGTGCTGCCCAGGACGTTGCACGTGGACACGCCGTCGTCGCATGTGGACTGGTCGGCGGGTGCGGTGGAGTTGCTGACCGAGCAGGTCGAGTGGCCTCAGACGGATCGTCCGCGCCGGGCGGGTGTGTCGTCGTTCGGGATCAGCGGCACCAACGCGCACGTGATCTTGGAGCAGGGGCCGGAGGCTCCTGAGCGGGAGTCGCGTGACCAGGGCCAGACGCCGGGTGCGGTGCCGTGGGTGGTGTCGGCGAGGACCCCTGAGGCGTTGCGCGAGCAGGCGAGCCGTCTGGGTGCGCTGGTGGAGACGGCCGACGAGCTTGACCCGGTGGATGTGGGGTCGTCGCTGGTGGTGTCGCGGTCGGTGTTCGAGCACCGTGCGGTGGTGGTCGGCGGGGATCGTGAGGGTTTGCTGGCGGGGTTGGGTGCGGTGGCTTCGGGTGAGCCCACGGCGGGTGTGGTGTCCGGGGTGGCCGATGTGGTGGGGAAGGCGGTGTGGGTGTTCCCGGGTCAGGGGGCGCAGTGGGTGGGGATGGGTGCGGCTCTGTTGGAGGAGTCGGCGGTGTTCGCGGCTCGGATGGCCGAATGTGCGGCGGCGTTGGAGCCGTTCGTGGAGTGGTCGCTGCTGGAGGTGGTGCGGCAGGTGGAGGGTGCGCCGGGGTTGGATCGGGTGGATGTGGTGCAGCCGGTGTCGTTCGCGGTGATGGTGTCGTTGGCGGCGGTGTGGGAGTCGCTGGGGGTTCGCGCGGACGCGGTGGTGGGTCATTCCCAAGGTGAGATCGCGGCGGCGGTGGTGGCCGGCGGGTTGTCGTTGCAGGACGGTGCGCGGGTGGTGGCGTTGCGCAGTCAGGTGATCGGGCGTGGGCTGGCGGGGTTGGGGGCGATGGCGTCGGTCGCGCTCCCGGTCGAGCGGGTCGCCGAGCGGGTGGCTGCCTGGGACGGGCGGATCTCGGTGGCGGCGGTGAACGGCCCGAGCTCTGTGGTGGTGGCCGGTGAGATCGCAGCCGTCGAGGAGCTGGTGGAGCAACTGGGCACTGAAGAGGTGCGGGTGCGGCGGATCGCGGTGGACTACGCCTCGCATTCGGCGCAGGTGGATCTGATCGGCGAGGAGCTGGCGCAGGTGCTGGCGGGGGTGGCGCCGCAGCCGGTGCGGGTGCCGATGCTCTCGACGGTGACCGGCCAGTGGGTGGAGGGCCAGGAGCTCGATGGCGGGTACTGGTGTGACAATCTGCGGCGCACGGTGAGCTTCGCTCCGGCGATCGGGCAGTTGCTGGAGCAGCGGTATCGGGTGTTCGTCGAGGTGAGCTCGCATCCGGTGCTCACCGTCGGGGTCGGTGAGTGCGTGGACGCGGCCGAGGTGGAGGCCGTGATCGCCGGGACGCTGCGCCGCGACGAGGGCGGCCTGGAGCGGGTGCTGGTCTCGGCGGCCGAGCTGTTCGTGCGCGGCGTGGCAGTGAACTGGCAGCAGGTGCTGACCGGTGGCCGGCGGGTGGATCTGCCCACCTACGCCTTCCAGCATGAGCGGTTCTGGCCGGTGGGAGCAGGTTCCCAGGTGGGCAACGTGGCCGCGGCGGGGCTGGCGGTGGCGGGGCATCCGCTGCTGGGCGCCGCCGTGGGCCTGGCCGACTCCAACGGTGTGCTGCTGACCGGGCGGTTGTCGCTCTCGTCGCACCCGTGGCTCACCGATCACGCGGTGGCCGGAACGGTGATCTTCCCGGGTACCGGTTTCCTGGAGCTGGCGGTGCGGGCCGGTGACCAGGTCGGATGTGACCTGGTGGAGGAGCTCACCCTGACGGCGCCGCTGGTGCTGGGCGAGACCGATGCCGTCGCGGTGCAGGTGTGGGTGGGGGCCGCGCAGGAGACAGGTCACCGGAGCGTGAACGTCTACGCCCGGTCGGCGCAGGCGGCCGACGACGTGCCGTGGGTGCGGCACGCCACCGGCACGCTGGCCGTCGGCGCCCCGGCCACCGGTGCTCCCGATGCCGGGCCGTTCGACGCGACGGTCTGGCCTCCGGCCGGCGCGACCGCGATCGGGCTGGACGGGGCGTACGAAGGGCTGGCCGCGGGCGGGTTCGAGTACGGCCCCGTGTTCCAGGGGCTGCGGGCGGCCTGGCGTGGTGTCGATGGTGAGGTGTTCGCCGAGGTCGCGCTGCCCGAGCAGACGGCGTCGAGCGCGGGTTCGTTCGGGGTGCATCCGGCGCTGCTGGACGCGGCGCTGCACGCGGTGCCGTTCGTCGGGCTGGAGCCGGTGGAGGGCGGCCGGTTGCCGTTCTCCTGGGGGCAGGTGAACCTGCAGGCCACCGGAGCGGCGATGCTACGCGTGCGACTGCTCCGGACGGGTGATGACGCCGTGTCGCTGACGGCGGTGGACGCCGCGGGCGAGCCGGTGCTGTCGGCGCGGTCGCTGGTGCTGCGCCCGTTCACGCCTGACCAGCTCGCCGTCGGCGGCGGTCAGGTGGCGGAGCGGGATGGGCTGTTCCGGCTGGACTGGACCCCGCTTTCCGAGATTTCGGTGGCTGACCCTGCGCCGGTGGCGGTGGTCGGTTTCTCCGGGTTCGAGCCGGACGCCCTGAGCCTCGTGGCGATGTGGGAGTCGGCCGGGCACTCGGTGCCGGTTCACCGTGATCTGTCGGCGTTGGGCGAGGCGGGGCCGGTGCCGGGGACGGTGCTGGCCGAGGTGATGACCGATTCCGCCGGGGACGCGGTGGCCTCGGCGCGTGCGGTGACGGCCGGGGTGCTGGCTCTGCTGCAGGGGTGGCTGGCCGATGAGAGGTGTGCCGATTCGCGGCTGGTGTTCGTCACCCGGGGCGCGGTCGCGGCCGGTGACGATGAGACGGTCTCCGATCTGGCGGCCGCTGCCGTGTGGGGCCTGGTGCGTAGTGCGCAGTCGGAGAACCCGGGCCGGTTCGCGCTGGTCGATCTGCGCCATGGTGAGTACGGAGACGAGTATCCGGACCCGGCTGCGGATGAGACCTCGCCTGATGCGCCGAGGGTTGCGCTTCCCGTGCTTCCCGCACTGCTGAGCGGGGTGCTGGCTTCCGGTGAGCCGCAGGTGGCGGTGCGTGAGGGTGGGGTGCGGGTGCCGAGGTTGGCGTCGCTGACCTCGGGTGCGGGCCTGTTGCCTCCGGCCGGTGAGAAGGCGTGGCGGTTGGGCAGCCGGGCCAAGGGCAGCCTGGACGCGTTGGAGTTGCTTCCGTTCCCGCAGGCGGGCGAGCCGTTGGAGGCCGGTCAGGTTCGGATGGCGGTGCGTGCGGCGGGGGTGAACTTCCGTGACCTGCTGGACGGGTTGAACGCGCTGGGGTGGTTCCAGGACAAGGTCGGCCTGATGGGTGGCGAGGCCGCCGGTGTGGTGCTTGAGGTCGGCCAGGGGGTGGAGGACCTGCGCGTGGGTGACCGCGTGGTCGGCCTCACCGAGGGCGGTTTCGGCCCGGTGGTGGTCACCGGTGCCGGCGGGGTGACCAGGATCCCCGACGGGGTCTCCTTCGAGCAGGCCGCGACGATCCCGGTCTCGTTCCTCACCACCTACTACGGGCTGATGGATCTGGCCGGGTTGCGCGAGGGTGAGTCGCTGCTGGTCCACGCGGGCACCGGTGGGACCGGGATGGCGGCGATCCAGCTGGCCCAGCGGCTCGGGGTCGAGGTGTTCGCCACGGCCAGCCCGGCGAAGTGGGATGTGCTGCGGTCGATGGGCATCCCCGACGATCACATCGCCTCCTCGCGCACCCTGGAGTTCGAGGAGCGCTTCCGCGCGGTGTGCGGTGAGCGGGGCGTCGATGTGGTGCTCAACTCGTTGACGGGTGAGTTCATCGACGCCTCGGCGCGTCTGCTGCGTCCCGGGGGCCGGTTCGTGGAGATGGGCAAGCTCGACATCCGTGACCAGGAGCAGTTCCCCGGGCTGGAGTACCACTGGTTCGACGTGCTGGACGCCGGGCCCGAGCGGTTGCGGCAGATCCTGGTCGAGTTGATGGAGTTGTTCGCGGCGGGTGAGTTGCGGCCGTTGCCGGTGACGACCTGGGATGTGCGCCGTGGCCGGGAGGCGTTCCGGTTCATGAGCCAGGCCAGGCACACCGGCAAGCTCGTGCTGACGATGCCCCGGGTCTGGGACCCGGAGGGCACGGTGTTGATCACCGGTGGGACGGGTGGTCTGGGTGCGGAGGTCGCTCGGCATCTGGTGGCCGAGCACGGCATGCGGCATCTGCTGCTGGTCAGCCGCCGGGGTCTGGAGGCTCCGGGTGCGGTGGAGTTGCAGGCGGAGTTGATCGCGCACGGGGTCGAGGTCACGGTCGCCGCGTGCGACATGGCCGACCGGGACGCGGTGGCCGGTCTGCTGGCCGGGATCGATGCCGATCACCCGCTGACCGCGGTGATCCACGCGGCCGGAGTCCTGGACGACGGGACGATCGCCTCGTTGACGCCGGAGCGGCTGGATGCGGTGCTGCGGCCGAAGGTGGACGCGGCGTGGCATCTGCACGAGCTCACCGAGGGCATGGATCTGGCCGGGTTCGTGGTGTTCTCCTCGCTCGCCGGGTTGATGGGCGGCGCGGGTCAGGGTAACTACGCGGCGGCGAACGCCTGGCTGGACGCGTTGACGGCGCGGCGCCGGGCGCAGGGACTGCCGGGGCTGTCGCTGGCATGGGGTTTGTGGGCGCAGGCCACCGGGATGACCGGGGCCATGTCGCAGGCCGACGTGCAGCGGATGACCGCCGCCGGGCTGCCGCCGATCACCACCGAGCAGGGGCTGGAGCTGTTCGACGCCGCCATCGACTCGGATGCGCCGCTGGTGGTCCCGGTGCGGCTGAACGTACCGGCGATGCCCGCTCAGCTGGTGCCGCCGCTGCTGCGCGGCCTGGTGCGCGGCACCCGCCGTACGGCGGCATCGGCGCCCGCCCTGGGCGAGGGCACCCTGTTGCGGCAGTTGGCCGGGCTGACGCAGACCGACCGGACCCGGTTCGTGACCGACCTGGTCCGCACTCAGGCCGCGGCCGTCCTCGGGTACCCCTCGCTGGAGGCGGTGGACGTCAGGCGGGAGTTCCGCGAGCTGGGCTTCGACTCGCTGACCGCGATCGAACTGCGCAACCGCCTCAACGTGGCCACCGGGCTGCGGCTGCCCTCCACCCTCGCCTTCGACTACCCCACCCCCACCGCGCTGGGAGAGTATCTGCTGAGCGAGGTGCTCGGCGCGCACGGCGACGCCATCCTGCCGGTGGCCACGGTCTCGGTCGGGGACGACCCGATCGCGATCGTCTCGATGGCCTGCCGCTACCCCGGAGGGGTGAACTCCCCGGAGGACCTGTGGCGGCTGGTCATCGAGGGACAGGACGCCATCACCCCGCTGCCGACCGACAGAGGCTGGCAGACCCACGGTGACATCGACCTGAAGGGCGGATTCGTCTTCGACGCGCCCGAGTTCGACGCGGAGTTCTTCCGGATCTCGCCGCGTGAGGCGCTCGCGATGGACCCGCAGCAGCGGCTGCTGCTGGAGGCGGCCTGGGAGGTCCTGGAGAACGCGGGCATCGACCCGGACTCGTTGCGCGGCAGCGACACCGGCGTGTTCATCGGCTCCGTCGGCTCGGGCTACATGCCGGGGGAGGAGTCTCGCGGTCACATCATGACCGGGCAGCTGGCCAGTGTGGCCTCCGGCCGGATCTCCTACACCCTGGGCCTGGAGGGTCCGGCGGTGACGGTGGACACGGCGTGTTCGTCGTCGCTGGTGACCATCCACATGGCGGCACAGGCCCTGCGCAACGGGGAGTGCTCGCTCGCGGTGGCCGGTGGCGTCACCGTCATATCGACGCTCGCGGCGTTCGGAGAGCTCGGTGAGCAGGGCGGCCTCGCACCGGACGCCCGCTGCAAGGCGTTCTCCGACTCGGCGAACGGCATCGGATGGTCCGAGGGCGTCGGTCTGGTGATGCTGGAGCGGCTGTCGGACGCCCAGCGCAACGGCCACCAGGTGCTCGCGATCGTTCGCGGGTCGGCGATCAACCAGGACGGCGCGTCCAACGGCCTGACCGCGCCGAACGGCCCCTCGCAGCGGCGGGTGATCCGCAAGGCCCTGGCCGTCGCCGGGCTGTCCGCCGACGAGGTGGACGCGGTCGAGGCGCACGGCACCGGCACCGCCCTGGGCGACCCGATCGAGGCGCAGGCGCTGCTGGCGACGTACG
The DNA here is from genome assembly GCF_042898365.1 of Streptosporangium sp. NPDC000509. Classification (NCBI taxonomy): domain Bacteria; kingdom Bacillati; phylum Actinomycetota; class Actinomycetes; order Streptosporangiales; family Streptosporangiaceae; genus Streptosporangium; species Streptosporangium sp. NPDC000509. The sequence goes on from NZ_JBIAYX010000020.1 coordinate 26,446, forward strand.
GTCAGGACCGGCCGGAGGATCGGCCGCTGCTGCTGGGGTCGGTGAAGTCGAACATCGGTCACACCCAGGCCGCCGCGGGCGTCGCAGGTGTCATCAAGATGGTGATGGCCCTGCGGCACGGCATGCTGCCCCGGACGCTGCACGTGGACGAGCCGTCCTCGCACGTGGACTGGGCCTCGGGCGCGGTGGAGCTGCTGACCGAGCCGGTCGAGTGGCCGCGGAACGGTCACCCCCGCCGGGCGGCGGTGTCGTCGTTCGGCATCAGCGGCACCAACGCCCACATGATCCTGGAGCAGGGACCCGAGGCGGCGGAGCCGGCGGCCGAGGAGCCCGCCGGACCGGCGGGCGGCGTACTGCCCTGGGTGATCTCGGCTCGTACGGCCGACGCGGTACGGGCGCAGGCCGGGCGGTTGGCGGCGCACGTTCGGGCCAGGGGCGAGCTCGACCCGGTGGACGTGGGCTCGTCGCTGGTGTCGTCGCGGTCGATGTTCGACCACCGCGCGGTGGTGGTCGGGGGCGACCGGGAGGAGTTGCTGGCAGGGCTGGCGGCGGTCGTCTCCGGAGACTCCACGGCGGGCGTGGTGCGCGGCTCGGCGGATGTGAACGGCCTGACGGTGTGGGTGTTCCCCGGTCAGGGGGCGCAGTGGGCGGGCATGGGCGCCGCCCTGCTGGAGGAGTCGGCGGTGTTCGCGGCGCGGATGGCCGAGTGCGCGGCGGCGTTGGAGCCGTTCGTGGACTGGTCGCTGCTGGACGTGGTCCGGCAGAGCGAGGGCGCCCCGTCACTGGAGCGGGCGGATGTGGTCCAGCCGGTCTCGTTCGCGGTGATGGTCTCGCTGGCGGCGGTGTGGGAGTCGCTGGGGGTTCACCCGGACGCGGTGATGGGCCATTCGCAGGGCGAGATCGCGGCGGCGGTGGTGGCCGGTGGCCTGTCGTTGCAGGACGGCGCCCGGGTGGTGGCGCTGCGCAGCCGCCTGATCGCCGAGCGGCTGTCCGGGCACGGGGTGATGCTGTCGGTGATGGCGCCGGTGGAGCAGGTGCGTGCGGCGCTCGCCGAGGACGGCCTGCTGGACCGGATCTCGATCGCCGCGGTCAACGGGCCCAGGGTGGTCACCGTCGCCGGCGACGGGGAGGCCATGCGGGTGCTGGAGCGGCGCCTGTCGGCCGGAGGCGTCATGCGCTGGCAGCTGGCCGGCGCGGACTTCGCCGCGCACTCGCCCCAGGTCGAGCGGTTCCGTGACGACCTGCTGGCGGACCTGGCGGAGGTGGCGCCGCGGGCGGCGCGGGTGGCGATGCTGTCGACGGCGACCGGGCGGTGGCTGGACGGCACGGAGCTGGACGCCGGCTACTGGTACGAGAACGTGCGGCGGACGGTGGAGTTCGCCCCGGCGGTCGAGCGGCTGCTGGAAGAGCGGTACCGGGTGTTCGTCGAGGTCGGCCCGCACCCGCTGCTGACGCTGGGAATCGAGCAGGCCGTGGACGCGGCGGGAGTGGCCGCGGTGGTCGCCGGGACGCTGCGCCGCGACGAGGGCGGCCTGGACCGGGTGCTGGTCTCGGCGGCCGAGCTGTTCGTGCGCGGCGTGACGGTGGACTGGCAGCAGGTGCTGACCGGCGGCCGGCGGGTCGACCTGCCGACCTACGCCTTCCAGCATCGGCGTTACTGGCCGAGCGGGGTGCGGATCGCCGACGCCCGAGGGCTCGGCCTCGTCGCGGCCGGGCATCCGCTGCTGGGCGCCGCGGTCGGGCTCGCCGACTCCGACGGCGCGCTGCTCACCGGCCTGATGTCGGTGCGTGCGCATCCCTGGCTCGCCGACCACGCGGTGGCCGACACGGCGCTGTTCGCCGGCACCGGCTTCCTCGAGTTGGCGATCAGGGCGGCGGACCAGGTCGGCTGCGACCGGGTGGAGGAGCTCACCCTGGCCGCCCCGCTGGTGCTCACCCGGGACGGCGCCGTCGCCGTCCAGGTGGTGGTGAGCGCGTCCGACGAGACGGGCCGCAGGAACATCGCGATCTACGCGCGGCTCGCCGACGCGCCGGACCAGCCCTGGGTACGGCACGCGGCCGGTGTGCTGGGGGTCGGAGCGCGTACGGCGCGGTTCGACACGGCCGTCTGGCCGCCCGAGGGCGCGGCGCCCATCGCGCTGGACGGGCTGTACGACGATCTGGCCGAGGGCGGCGTGGTCTACGGACCCACCTTCAAGGGACTGCGGGCGGCCTGGCAGCGCGACGGGGAGATCTTCGCCGAGGTCGAGGTGCCGGAGGAGGTCGGCGACGTCGGTCTGTTCGGCCTGCATCCCGCGCTGCTGGACGCGGCGTTGCAGCCCGCCTCGTTCATGAATCTGACGGAGCCGGGCCAGGGGCGGCTGCTGTTCTCCTGGAGCGGCGTCTGCCTGCACGCCAACGGCGCTTCGGCGTTGCGGGTGCGACTGGTCAAGACCGGAGGCGGTTCGGTGTCGCTGGCGGCGGTGGACGCCGAGGGCGCGCCGGTGCTGACAGCGGAGTCGCTGGTGTTCCGGCCGGTGTCCGCGGACCAGATGCTCGCCTCCGGCGGCCAGGGACCGGAGCGGGACGCGCTGTTCACCCTGGAGTGGGTGGTCGCGCCCACGGTCGTCTCTCCGACGGACGCGGTGGCCGGCCTGGACTGTGTCGAGCTGGACTGGTCGGAACCGGGCCGTCCGGAGCTGAGCGAGCTGCGCTGGGCCGAGCCGGGTCAGGCCGAGCCCGGGGCACTGGACCGGGTGCCGGACGTCGTGACCGTCGAGATCGGCTCGCCCGCCGAGGCGGCCGGGGCGCCGGCGGCACGGGAGCTGACCGGCCGGGTGCTGGAGCTGCTGAGGCAGTGGCTGGCCGACGACCGGTTCAGCGAGTCGAGGTTGGTGCTGGTCACCCGAGGTGCGGTCGACGGCGGGGAAGACGAGATCGTCACGGATCCGGCGGCGGCCGCGGTCTGGGGCCTCGTACGTGTCGCGCAGGCCGAGAATCCCGGACGCTTCGTACTGGTCGACGTGGACGAGCGGGAGACCGGGCTGTCGGCGCTGCCCGAGGCGCTGGCCTGCGGCGAGCCCCAGATGGCGATCCGTGAACACGTGGTCCGCGTTCCCCGGCTGGTCCGCCTGACCCCGGGGGAGGACGGCGCGCGGCGGCCGGACCTCGAAGGCACCGTTCTGATCACGGGTGGTACGGGTGGTCTGGGAAGCAACCTGGCCCGGCATCTGGTGGCCGAGCACGGGGTCCGGCACCTGCTGCTGACCAGCAGAAGAGGGCTGGACGCTCCGGGCGCGGTGGAGTTGCAGGCGGAGCTGATCGCGCACGGGGTCGAGGTCACCGTCGTCGCCTGCGACCTGGCCGACCGTGACCAGGTGGCGGAACTGCTCGCCGGCGTGCCGGCGGAGCACCCGCTCACCGCGGTCGTCCACACCGCGGGCGTCCGTGACGACGGCATGATCCCGTCACTGGACGCGCGGCGGCTGGCCAACGTGTTCGGGCCCAAGGTCGACGGCGCCTGGCACCTGCACGAGCTCACCCGGGACCTCGACCTGACCGCCTTCGTCATGTACTCCTCGATGGCCGGGCTGGTCGGCGGCGCGGGACTGGGCGGTTACGCGGCGGCCAACGCCTACCTGGACGCCCTCGCCCAGCACCGCCGGGCCCAGGGCATGGCGGGCCTGTCCCTGGTGTGGGGACCGTGGGCGGCGGACGCAGGCATGGCCGGAGAGCTCTCCGAGACGGACCTCCGCCGGCTGACGGCCGCGGGATTCCAGCTCTTCTCCTTCGCCGAGGGGCTGGCGCTGTTCGACGCGGTCCTGGGCTGCGACACGCCGGTGGTCGCGCCGGTCCGGCTCAACCTGCCAGCGCTGCGGGCGTTCGGTGAGGTGCCGCCGCTGCTGCGCTCGCTGGTGCGGGGCACCCGCCGTACGGCGGCGGCCCCGGTGTCGGGCGCGGACGGGGCGCTGCTGCGGCAGCTGGCCGGGCTGCCCCCCGCCGACCGCGGCCGGCTGGTGACCGAGCTGGTCCGAGCCCAGGCCGCCACGGCGCTGGGACACGACTCTCCGCAGATGGTGGAGGTGCGGCGGGAGTTCCGCGAGCTGGGCTTCGACTCCCTCACCGCCGTCGAACTGCGCAACCGGCTCAACGCGGCCACCGGACTGCGGCTGCCCGCCACCCTGGTGTTCGACTACCCGACCCCCGTGGTGCTGGCGGAGTTCCTGCTGGCCGAACTGCTGGGTGAGCACGGTGACGTCGTCGTTCCGACGGCGATCGCGTCGGTGGCCGACGACCCGATCGTGATCGTGTCGATGGCCTGCCGCTATCCGGGTGAGGTGCGCTCTCCCGAGGATCTGTGGCGGCTCGTCACCGAGGGGCGCGACGCCATCTCCCCGCTGCCGGTCGACCGGGGCTGGCAGGTGAACGGCGAGCTGGACTTCCACGGCGGCTTCATGTCCGACGCCGCGGACTTCGACGCAGGGTTCTTCGGCATCTCGCCGCGTGAGGCCCTGGGGATGGACCCGCAGCAGCGAGTCCTGCTGGAAACCACCTGGGAGGCGTTCGAACGCGCCGGAATCGACCCGCTGTCGCTGCGGGGCAGCGACACCGGTGTCTACGTCGGCGCGAGCGGTTCTGGCTACATCCCGTCGGACGAGGCCCGCGGTTTCATGGTGACGGGCCAGGCGGGAAGCGTGACCTCGGGCCGGCTGTCCTACACGCTGGGCCTGGAGGGTCCGGCGGTGACGGTGGACACCGCGTGTTCGTCGTCGCTGGTGGCGATGCACATGGCGGCGCAGGCGCTGCGCTCGGGCGACTGCTCGCTGGCACTGGCCGGCGGTGTGACCGTGGTGGCCACGCCGATGGGGATCGTGGAGTTCAGCGCTCAGGGCGGGCTCGCCGCCGACGGACGCTGCAAGTCCTACTCCGACGCCGCCGACGGCACCAGCTGGGCCGAGGGCGTCGGCATGGTGGTCCTGGAGCGGTTGTCCGACGCGCGGCGCAACGGCCACCAGGTCCTGGCCGTCCTGCGGGGTTCCGCGGTGAACCAGGACGGCGCCTCCAACGGTCTGACCGCGCCGAACGGCCCCTCGCAGCAGCGGGTGATCCGCCAGGCACTCGCCGGTGCCGGCCTGACCCCCGCCGAGGTGGACGCGGTCGAGGGCCACGGCACGGGCACCGCGCTGGGCGACCCGATCGAGGCCCAGGCACTGCTCGCCACCTACGGCCAGGACCGGCCGGAGGACCGTCCGCTGCTGCTCGGATCACTGAAGTCGAACATCGGTCACACCCAGGCGGCCTCCGGCGTGGCCGGTGTGATCAAGATGGTCATGGCGATGCGGCACGGCGTGCTGCCCAGGACGTTGCACGTGGACGAGCCGTCCTCGCACGTGGACTGGACCTCGGGCGCGATAGAGCTGCTGACCGAGCCGGCCGAGTGGCCCTCGGCCGACCACCCCCGCCGGGCGGCGGTGTCGTCGTTCGGCATCAGCGGCACCAACGCGCACGTGATCATCGAACGGCCGGAGGCGCAGGACGCGCAGTCCGAGGGCGTGCAGTCCCAGAACCGCCCGCCCGCGCCGGACGGCGCCGTGCCGGTCCTGGTCTCCGGCCGGTCGGCGGAGGCGCTGCGGGCACAGGCCGAGCGGCTCACGGCGTACGTGGACGACGAGCCCGGTCTGCGTCTCGCCGACGTGGCGTACTCGACGGCCACCACGCGCTCGGCGTTCGAGTACCGGGCGGCCGTGCTGGCCACCGACCTCGAAGGGCTGGGAGCCGGCCTGCGGGCACTGGCGGAAGGCCGGTCCGGTGCGGGCGTGCTGCGGGGGTCGGCCACGGCCGAATCGAAGCCTGCGGTGCTGTTCACCGGTCAGGGCAGTCAGCGCGCCGGGATGGGCAGGGAGCTGTACGACCGGTTCCCGGTGTTCGCGGCGGCGCTGGACGCGGTGATCGCCGAGCTGGATCCGCTGCTGGACGGGTCGTTGCGTGAGGTGCTGTTCGCCGAGCCGGGGTCGGCTGAGGCGGAGGTGCTGGATCGGACCGGGTGGGCGCAGCCCGCGCTGTTCGCGGTGGAGACGGCGCTGTTCCGGCTCGTCGAGTCGTGGGGAGTCCGCCCCGAGATCATGGCGGGACACTCGATCGGCGAGATCACCGCGGCGCACGTGGCCGGGGTGTTGTCCCTGCCGGACGCCTGCGCGCTGGTGGCGGCGCGCGGCAGGTTGATGCAGGCGCTGCCCGCCGGCGGGGCGATGGTGTCGGTGCGCGCCTCGGAAGAGGAGATCGCCGAGCTGCTGACCGGGCGTGAGACCGAGGTGTCGATCGCGGCCGTGAACGGCCCGGCGTCCGTGGTGATCTCCGGGGATGAGCGGGCCGTTCTCGAGGTCGTGGCCGCACTGGAGAAGCGGGCGGTCAAGACCCGGCGGCTGCGGGTGTCGCACGCCTTCCACTCGCCGCTGATGGACCCGATGCTGGAGGACTTCCGCGCGCTGGCCCGGACACTGACCTTCAGCGCGCCACGGATTCCGATCGTGTCCACGGTGACCGGTGAGATGGCCACGGCCGAGCGGCTGTGCTCGCCGGACTACTGGGTGGAGCAGGTGCGGAGCGCGGTGCGCTTCGCCGACGGGGTGCGCACGCTGCACCGGCAGGGGGTCACGGCCTACGTGGAACTCGGGCCGGACGGGGTGCTCACCGCGATGGCCGCCGACACCCTGGCCGAGCTCACCGCCCAGGACTCGCCCGCCCAGCTCTCCGGCGCCGACGCGGTACTCGCGCCGGTGCTCCGCGGCGACCGCGACGAGCAGTCGTCGATCATGACGGCCCTGGCCGAGCTGCACGTGCGCGGCGTACCGGTGGACTGGCGGGCGGTGCTCCGGGGCGGGCATCGGATCGACCTGCCGACGTACGCGTTCCAGCGTCAGCGGTTCTGGCCCGACGCGGTCGGCTCCCAGCCGGGGAACGTGGCGGCGGCGGGCCTGGCCTCCGCGGGACACCCGCTGCTGGGCGCCGCGGTCGGCCTGGCCGACTCGGCCGGAGTCCTGCTCACCGGCAGGCTGTCGCTGCGGACGCATCCGTGGCTGGCCGACCACGCGGTGGCCGGAACGGTGATCTTCCCGGGTACCGGGTTCCTCGAGCTGGCGATCCGTGCCGGTGACCAGGTCGGCTGCGACCTGGTCGAGGAGCTCACCCTCACCGCGCCGCTGATGCTGGGCGAGCGGGAAGCCGTCGCGGTGCAGGTATGGGTGGGCGCGGCGGCGGAGTCCGGCCGCCGCAACCTGAGCGTTTACGCCCGCCCGGCCGAGGCCGCCGACGACGAGCCGTGGGTGCGGCACGCCACCGGCGTCCTGGCCGTGGCCGACGGTCGCTCTCGCTCGCTCGCCGACATCGCGGCCGGCTTCGACGCGGCGGTGTGGCCGCCGCGTGACGCGACGGCCATCCAGCTGGACGACCTCTACGACCGGTTCGCCGCGGGCGGGTTCCACTACGGGCCGGTGTTCCAGGGACTGGGCGCGGCCTGGCGGGGCACGGACGGCGCGGTGTACGCCGAGGTCGTCCTGCCCGAGCAGGCGCAGTCGAGTGCGGGTTCGTTCGGGGTGCATCCCGCGCTGCTGGACGCGGCGCTGCACTCGGTGAGTTTCGTCGGCCTGGACGACTCCGAGAGCGGCCGGATGCCGTTCTCCTGGGGTGAGGTGTGCCTGCACGCCGGTGGCGCGTCGGTGCTGCGGGTGCGGGTGGCCAGGACCGGTGGTGACGCGGTCTCGGTGATCGCGGTGGACGGCGCGGGGGAACCGGTGCTGTCGGCGCGTTCCCTGGTGCTGCGACCGGTCGCGGCCGACCAACTGACCGTCGGCGGCGGCGACCTGTACCGGGACTCGCTGTTCCAGCTGACCTGGACGGCGTCGTCCGAGACGACGACGGAGGACGGCACCGGGCTCGACCCGGTCGAGCCCGTCCTGGATCTGGCGTCGGATCCGGCGGCGGCGCTGGCGGCGTTGGAGACCGTCCCGGAGACGGTGACCGTCGCGGCCGGTTCCACCGAGCAGGGCGACGTGGTCGCCGGGGTTCACGAGTTGACCGCCGCGGCGCTGGGCCTGCTGCAGGCATGGTCGGCCGACGACCGCTGCCGCCGCTCCCGGCTGGTCTTCGTGACCAGGGGCGCCGTCACGACGAGCGAGGGCGAGACCGTCGCGGACCTGGCGGCCGCCGCGGTGTGGGGGCTGGTGCGGTCGGCCCAGTGGGAGGACCCGGGCCGCTTCGTCCTGGTCGACGTCGACGACGAGCCGTCCTCGTCCGTACTGGCCGGAGTGCTGGCCTCCGGCGAGCCGCAGGCGGCGGTCCGTGAGGGCGGGGTGCGGGTCCCGCGCCTGGCGCGGGTGGCACCGGCCGATGAGGCCGGACAGCCCTGGGACCCGGACGGCACGGTGCTGATCACCGGTGGTACCGGTGGTCTGGGAGCGCAGTTCGCGCGGCACGTGGTGGCCGAACGCGGGGTGCGGCACCTGTTGCTGGCGAGCCGCCGGGGCCTGGACGCGCCCGGCGCGCTGGAGCTGCGGGCCGAGCTGATCGCACACGGCGTCGAGGTCACGATCGCGGCGTGCGACATGGCCGATCGGGATGCGGTAGCGGCGCTGCTGGCCGAGGTGCCGGCCGAGCACCCGTTGACCGCGGTGATCCACACCGCCGGTGTGCTGGACGACGGCATGATCACCTCGCTCACGCCGGAGCGGCTGGCAGGAGTGCTGCGGCCGAAGGTGGACGCGGCCTGGCACCTGCACGAGCTGACCCGGGGCCTGGACCTGGCGGCGTTCGTGCTGTTCTCCTCGCTGGCCGGGGTGATGGGCAACGCGGGACAGGGCAACTACGCCGCAGCCAACGTCTTCCTGGACGCGCTGGCCCAGCACCGGCGGGCCGAGGGACTGCCCGCGCTCTCGCTGGCCTGGGGTGCCTGGACCCAGGACGTCGGAATGACCAGCACGCTGGACGACACCGACATGCGCAGGATGGCGCGGGCGGGGATGCCGTCGCTGTCGCTGGAGCAGGGTCTGGCCTTGTTCGAGGCCGCCGTCGCGCTTGAGCAGGCGGTGCTGGTTCCCGTCCGGCTGCACCTGCCGTCGCTGCGGACGCAGGGTGACGTGCCGGCGCTGCTGCGCGGTTTGGTACGGGGTGGACGCCGGTCGGCGGCGTCGGGCTCGGTGGTGGCCGCGACGCTGCTGCAGCGGCTCGCCCCGCTGGGCCTGGCGGAGCGCACCGAGGTCCTGCTGGATCTGGTGCGTACCGAGGTGGCGGTCGTGCTCGGGCACGCGTCGCCGGAGACCGTGGAGGTGCGCAGGGAGTTCCGCGAGCTGGGCTTCGACTCCCTCACCGCCGTCGAACTGCGCAACCGGCTGAACACGGTGAGCGGGCTGCGCCTGCCGGCCACCCTGGTGTTCGACTACCCGACGCCAGCCACGCTGGCGGAGTTCCTGCTGTCCGAACTGCTCGGTGAGGACGCCGACGTGGTCATCCCCGCGTCGGTGGTGCCGGTCGCGGACGACCCGATCGTGATCGTGGGCATGGCATGCCGCTACCCGGGCGGGGTCACCTCGCCGGAGGACCTGTGGCGACTGGTCAGCGAGGGCGGGGACGCGATCACCCCCTTCCCGACGACGCGCGGCTGGAGCCGCGGCTCTCTGGAGGGGAGCACCGAGAGCCGGGCCGTGAACTACGTGGAGGCGGGCGGCTTCCTGCACGAGGCGGGAGAGTTCGATCCCGGCTTCTTCGGGATCTCACCGCGTGAGGCGCTCGCGATGGACCCGCAGCAGCGGCTGCTGCTGGAGACCACCTGGGAGGCGATCGAGCGGACCGGGATCGACCCGACCTCGCTGCGCGGCAGCCGTACCGGCGTGTTCGCCGGGGTCATGTACCACGACTACGCGACCAGCATGCCGTTCCCGGCGGACGTGGTGGGCTTCATGGGCACCGGCACCGCGGGCAGCGTCGCGACCGGCCGCATCTCCTACACGCTGGGCCTGGAGGGCCCGGCGGTGACGGTGGACACCGCGTGTTCGTCGTCGCTGGTCGCGCTGCACCTGGCCGCGCAGGCGCTGCGCGGCGGTGACTGCTCGCTGGCGCTGGCCGGCGGCGTGACCGTGATGGCCACCCCCAGCCCGTTCATCGACTTCACCGGTCAGGGCGGCCTCGCCGGCGACGGGAGGTGCAAGTCCTACTCGGACGCGGCCGACGGCGCGGGCTGGTCCGAGGGTGTGGGCATGCTGGTGCTGGAGCGGCTGTCGGACGCCCGCCGCAACGGCCACGAGGTGCTGGCGGTGGTGCGTGGGTCGGCGGTGAACCAGGACGGCGCGTCGAACGGGTTGACGGCGCCGAACGGTCCCTCGCAGCGGCGCGTCATCCGTCAGGCGCTCGCCGGGGCGAGGTTGTCGCCGAACGAGGTGGACGCGGTCGAGGGCCACGGGACCGGCACCGTTCTGGGTGACCCGATCGAGGCCCAGGCACTGCTCGCCACCTACGGCAAGGACCGGGACGAGGACCGTCCGCTGCTGCTGGGGTCGATCAAGTCGAACCTGGGTCACACCCAGGCGGCGGCGGGTGCGGCCGGTGTGATCAAGATGATCATGGCGATGCGGCACGGTGTGCTGCCTCGGACGCTGCACGTGGACGAGCCGTCGTCGCACGTGGACTGGGCCTCGGGTGCGGTGGAGCTGCTGACCGAGCAGGTCGAGTGGCCTCAGACGGGTCGTCCGCGTCGGGCGGGTGTGTCGTCGTTCGGGATCAGCGGCACCAACGCGCACGTGATCATCGAGCAGCCCGAGGCCGCGACGGTGGCCCGTCAGCAGGACGGTGGCGTGCTGCCCGGTGCGGAGGCGGAGCCGCCCGCGGTTCCGCTGGTGGTGTCGGGTCGTACGGGTGGGGCGCTGCGGGCTCAGGCGGGGCGGCTGGTCTCGCACCTGCAGGGTCGCGACGCCGCGCTGACCGACGTGGCGTTCTCGCTGGTGGCGTCGCGGTCGGTGTTCGAGCACCGTGCGGTGGTGGTCGGTGCCGGTCGTGAGGGGTTGCTGGCGGGATTGGGTGCGGTGGCTTCGGGTGAGTCGGTGCCCGGTGGTGTGGTCGAGGGTGTGGCTGATGTGGTGGGGAAGTCGGTGTGGGTGTTCCCGGGTCAGGGGGCGCAGTGGGTGGGGATGGGTGCGGCTCTGTTGGAGGAGTCGGGGGTGTTCGCGGCTCGGATGGCCGAATGTGCGGCGGCGTTGGAGCCGTTCGTGGAGTGGTCTCTGCTGGATGTGGTGCGGCAGGTGGAGGGTGCTCCGTCGCTGGATCGGGTGGATGTGGTGCAGCCGGTGTCGTTCGCGGTGATGGTGTCGTTGGCGGCGGTGTGGGAGTCGTTGGGGGTTCGTGCGGATGCGGTGGTGGGGCATTCGCAGGGGGAGATCGCGGCGGCGGTGGTGGCCGGCGGGTTGTCGTTGTCGGATGGCGCCCGGGTGGTGGCGTTGCGGAGCCGGTTGATCGGTGAGCGGCTTGCTGGGCGTGGGGCGATGGCGTCGGTGGCGCTGCCGGTCGAGCGGGTCGAGGCCGCTTTGGTCGAGGGGGTCTCGGTGGCGGCGGTGAACGGCCCGAACTCGGTGGTGGTGGCCGGTGAGGTTCAAGCCGTGGAGAAGATGATCGAGAGTCTTTCCACTGAGGGGGTGCGGGTGCGGCGGATCGCGGTGGATTACGCCTCGCATTCGGCGCAGGTCGATCTGATCGCCGAAGAGCTGGCCGGGGTGCTGGCGGGGGTGAGCCCGGGTTCGGTGCGGGTGCCGATGCTGTCGACGGTGACCGGTCAGTGGCTGGAGGGTCCGGAGCTGGAGGCCGGGTATTGGTGTGAGAATCTGCGGCGCACGGTGGGCTTCGCTCCGGCGGTCGAGCAGTTGCTGGAGCAGCGGTATCGGGTGTTCGTCGAGGTGAGTCCGCATCCGGTGCTGACGGTCGGTATCGGTGAGTGTGTGGACGAGACCGACGCCACCACCGTGATCGCCGGGACGTTGCGCCGCGATGAGGGCGGCCTGGAGCGGGTGCTGGTCTCGGCGGCCGAGCTGTTCGTCCGTGGTGTGACGGTGGACTGGCTGCAGGTGTTGCCCGGTGGCCGCCGGGTGGATCTGCCGACGTACGCCTTCCAGCACCAGTGGTTCTGGCCCGAGAGCACCGGTTCCGGTGCGGGGAATGTGGCCGCGGCGGGACTGGCCGCGACGGATCATCCGCTGCTGGGCGCGGCGATGGGCCTGGCCGACTCCAACGGGGTGGTGCTGACCGGCCGTCTGTCGCTCTCGTCGCATCCGTGGCTCGCCGATCACACGGTGGCCGGGATGGTGATCTTCCCGGGTACCGGTTTCCTTGAGCTGGCGGTGCGGGCCGGTGACCAGGTCGACTGTGACGTGGTGGAGGAGCTGACGCTGGCGGCGCCGCTGGTGCTGGGCGAGGATGACGCGGTCGTGGTGCAGATCGCGGTGGGTGCGCCGGAGGAGAGTGGCCGACGTGCGGTGAACGTCTATTCCCGGTCGGCGTCGGCCGTCGACGATGTGCCGTGGGTGCGGCACGCCACCGGCACGCTCGCCACGGGCGGACGGGCCGCCGTGCCGTTCGACGCGTCCGTGTGGCCCCCGCAGGGTGCGACGGCGATCGAGCTGGACGGGCTGTACGACGAACTGGCCACTCGGGGGCTGGGCTACGGTCCGGTGTTCCAGGGGCTGCGGTCCGCGTGGCAGCGCGATGGGGAGATCTTCGCTGAGGTCGCCCTGCCGGAGCAGGCGACCTCGAGCGCGGGTTCGTTCGGGGTGCATCCGGCGTTGCTGGACGCGGCGCTGCACGCGGTGAGCTTCGCAGGTCTCGACGTGGTCGAGGGAGGTTGGCTGCCGTTCTCCTGGGGTGAGGTGAGCCTGCACGCGGGCGGGGCGGCGCTGCTGCGGGTCCGGTTGACCAGGACGGGTGCCGACTCGGTCTCGCTGACGGCGGTGGACCTGGCGGGAGAGCCGGTGCTGTCGGCGCGGTCGCTGATCGTGCGTCCCTTCACCCCCGACCAGCTGGTCGGCGCCGGTGGGGGGCGTGGTGTGGAGCGGGACTCGCTGTTCGGGGTGGACTGGATCTCGTTGCCGGAGGTGGGGGGTGCGGAGCCCAAGGCAGACGTGGTCGAGCTGAGTGGAGAGCTCGCCTCGCTGGATTCGGCGCCGGATGTGGTCATGATCTCGGTGGGGTCGGCCGATGCCGAGGACGTGGTGGAGTCGACGCACGCGGTGGTCGCGCAGGTCCTGGGGTTGTTGCAGGAATGGTTGGCCGATGAGCGGTTCGTCGGCTCGCGGTTGGTGTTCGTGACTCGGGGTGCGGTCGAGGCGCGGGACGGTGATGTGGTCGTTGATCTGGCGGCTGCGGCGGTGTGGGGGTTGGTGCGGTCGGCGCAGTGGGAGAATCCGGGCCGGTTCGTGCTGGTCGACGTCGATGGTGACGGTGGGTTGTCGTCGGTGCCGGCCGGCGTGCTGGTCTCGGGTGAGCCGCAGGTGGCGGTGCGTGAGGGTGGGGTGTTGGTGCCGCGTCTGGTGCGGGTGGCACCGGCCGATGAGACCGGACAGCCCTGGGACCCGGACGGCACGGTGCTGATCACCGGTGGTACGGGTGGTCTGGGAGGGAGTCTGGCTCGGCATGTGGTGGCCGAGCGTGGGGTGCGGCATCTGGTGTTGACCAGCCGCCGGGGTCTGGAGGCTCCGGGTGCGGTGGAGTTGCAGGCGGAGTTGATCGCGCATGGTGTCGAGGTCACGGTCGCGGCCTGTGACATGGCCGACCGCGACCAGGTGGCGGCTCTGCTGGCCGGGATCGATGCCGACCATCCGCTGACCGCGGTCATTCACACCGCCGGTGTGCTGGAAGACGCGACGATCCCGTCACTGACCCCGGAGCGGCTGGGCAGGGTCCTGCGGCCCAAGGTCGACGCCGCCTGGCACCTGCACGAACTCACCCGGGAACTGGATCTGGCGGCGTTCATCACCTACTCGTCCCTGTCGGGCGTCATGGGAGCACCAGGCCAGGGCAACTACGCGGCCGCGAACACGTTCCTCAACGCCTTGGCGCAGGCGCGCAGGGCCGAAGGGCTGCCCGCGCTCTCGCTGGCCTGGGGGGCCTGGACCCAGGACACCGGCATGACCGGCACGCTGAGTGACGCCGACATGCGGCGGATCACCCGTACGGGCATGCCGCCGCTCTCGGTGGAGCAAGGACTGGCACTGTTCGACGCCGCCGGACGGGTGGCCCGGTCGGTGGTGATCCCGCTCCGGTTGGAGCTCGCGGTGCTGCGCGCCCACGGCGAGGTGCCGGCGTTGTTGCGTGGTCTGGTGCGGGGTGGTCGGCGGTCGGCGGCGTCGGGTTCGGTGGTGGCCGCGACGTTGTTGCAGCGGTTGGCTCCGTTGGGGGCGGCCGAGCGGGCCGAGGTGCTGGTGGACCTGGTGCGTGTCGAGGCGGCGATGGTGCTGGGTCATGCCTCGTCCGACATGGTGGAGGTGCGTCGGGAGTTCCGTGAGCTGGGCTTTGACTCCCTTACCGCGGTCGAGTTGCGTAACCGGCTGAACGCCGCGACGGGGCTGCGGTTGCCGTCCACGCTGGTGTTCGACTACCCGACACCGACCGCGCTGGCGGACTTCCTGCTGGCCGAACTGCTCGGCGAGCACGCTGACGCGATCATTCCGGCGCCCGTCATGCCGCTGAACGACGATCCGATCGTGATCGTGGGCATGGCCTGCCACTTCCCGGGCGAGGTCGACTCACCGGAGGATCTGTGGCGGCTGGTCTCCGAGGACGGAGATGCGATCTCCGAGTTCCCGACCACGCGAGGCTGGGATCTGGGGGCGCTGTACAACCCGGATCGGGAGAGCCGGGGCACCAGCTATGTGCGCGAGGGCGGCTTCCTGGAGAGTGCCACGCAGTTCGATCCGGGGTTCTTCGGGATCTCGCCGCGTGAGGCGCTGGCGATGGACCCGCAGCAGCGCCTGCTCCTGGAGACGTCGTGGGAGGCGATCGAGCGGACGGGTGTGGACCCGACCTCGTTGCGCGGCAGCCGCACCGGCGTGTTCGCCGGCATCTTCTACCACGACTACGGGATGAGCGCGGAGTTCCCGCCGGAGGCGATGGGCTTCCTCGGTACCGGTACGGCGGGCAGCGTCGCGACCGGCCGGATTTCGTACGCGCTGGGTCTGGAGGGTCCGGCGGTGACGGTGGACACGGCGTGTTCGTCGTCGCTGGTGGCGATGCACATGGCGGCGCAGGCGCTGCGCTCGGGTGACTGCGACCTGGCACTGGCCGGAGGCGCGACCGTGATGGCCACCCCCGCGGTCTTCATCGACTTCAGCACCCAGGGAGGGCTGGCAGGCGACGGCCGGTGCAAGTCCTTCGCCGACACCGCGGACGGCACCAGCTACTCCGAGGGTGTGGGCATGCTGGTGCTGGAGCGGTTGTCGGACGCGCGCCGCAACGGCCACCAGGTGCTGGCGGTGGTGCGCGGGTCGGCGGTGAACCAGGACGGCGCGTCTAACGGGTTGACCGCGCCGAACGGCCCTTCTCAGCAGCGGGTGATCCGTCAGGCGCTCGCCGGCGCGGGCTTGTCCTTCACCGAGGTGGACGCGGTCGAGGGCCACGGCACCGGCACCACGCTGGGCGACCCGATCGAGGCGCAGGCGCTGCTGGCGACCTATGGGCAGGATCGGGACGAGGACCGGCCGCTGCTGCTGGGTTCGGTGAAGTCGAACCTCGGTCACACTCAGGCTGCGGCCGGTGTGGCGGGTGTGATCAAGATGGTGATGGCTCTGCGGCACGGGGTGCTGCCTCGGACGCTGCACGTGGACGAGCCGTCGTCGCACGTGGACTGGGCCTCGGGTGCGGTGGAGTTGCTGACCGAGCAGGTCGAGTGGCCTCAGACGGGTCGTCCGCGCCGGGCGGGTGTGTCGTCGTTCGGGATCAGCGGCACCAACGCGCACGTGATCATCGAGCAGGGGCCCGAGGCTCCGGCGGTGGCTCCTTCGCAGGACCTGGCACCGGCTGCGGACGTGGTTCCGATGGTGGTATCGGGTCGTACGGGTGAGGCGCTGCGGGCCCAGGCCGGGCGGCTCGTGTCGTACCTGGAGGGCGAGACTGCTCTTGGGCTGACCGATGTGGCGTTCTCGCTGGTGTCGTCGCGGTCGGCGTTCGAGCACCGGGCCGTGGTGGTCGGCGGGGATCTCCTGACAGGGCTGGGGGCGGTTGCCTCGGGTGAGTCGGTGCCCGGTGTGGTGTCCGGGGTGGCCGATGTGGATGGGAAGTCGGTGTGGGTGTTCCCGGGTCAGGGGGCGCAGTGGGTGGGGATGGGTGCGCGGTTGTTGGAGGAGTCGGGGGTGTTCGCGGCTCGGATGGCCGAATGTGCGGCGGCGTTGGAGCCGTTCGTGGAGTGGTCTCTGCTGGATGTGGTGCGGCAGGTGGAGGGTGCTCCGTCGCTGGATCGGGTGGATGTGGTGCAGCCGGTGTCGTTCGCGGTGATGGTGTCGTTGGCGGCGGTGTGGGAGTCGTTGGGGGTTCGTGCGGATGCGGTGGTGGGGCATTCGCAGGGTGAGATCGCGGCGGCGGTGGTGGCCGGCGGCCTGTCGTTGTCCGATGGCGCCCGGGTGGTGGCGTTGCGCAGTCAGGTGATCGGGCGTGGGCTGGCGGGGTTGGGGGCGATGGCGTCGGTGGCGCTGCCGGTCGAGCAGGTCACCGAGCGGGTGGCGGCGTGGGATGGGCGGATCTCGGTGGCGGCGGTCAACGGCCCGAACTCGGTGGTGGTGGCCGGTGAGGTCGCGGCGGTCGAGGAGCTGGTCGAGCGGTTGGCCGCTGAGGGGGTGCGGGTGCGGCGGATCGCGGTGGATTACGCCTCGCATTCGGCGCAGGTGGATCTGATCGCCGAAGAGCTGGCCGGGGTGCTGGCGGAGGTGAGCCCGGGTTCGGTGCGGGTGCCGATGCTGTCGACCGTGACCGGTCAGTGGCTGGAGGGTCCGGAGCTGGAGGCCGGGTATTGGTGTGAGAACCTGCGGCGCACGGTGGCTTTCGCTCCGGCGGTCGAGCAGCTGCTGGAGCAGCGGTATCGGGTGTTCGTCGAGGTGAGTCCGCATCCGGTGCTGACGGTCGGTATCGGCGAGTGCGTGGACGAGACCGACGCCACCACCGTGATCGCCGGGACGTTGCGTCGCGATGAGGGCGGTCTGGAGCGGGTACTGACGTCGGCGGCCGAGCTGTTCGTCCGTGGCGTGAAGGTCGACTGGCTGCAGGTGTTGCCCGGTGGCCGCCGGGTGGATCTGCCGACGTACGCCTTCCAGCACCAGCGGTTCTGGCCGAACGCGCGGCAGAGCGGTGATGCCCGTGTTCTGGGCCTGGCCGCGACGGGTCATCCGCTGCTGGGTGCGGCGGTGGGCCTGGCCGATTCCGACGGTGTGTTGTTGACGGGCCGCTTGTCACTCTCGTCGCAGCAGTGGCTGGCCGACTACGTGGTGGCGGGCTCGGTGGTGGTACCGGCGTCGGCGTTCGTGGAGTTGGCGGTGCGGGCCGGTGACCAGGTCGGCTGCGAGGTGGTCGAGGAGTTGATCCTGGACGCTCCGCTGGTGCTGGGCGAGGACGACGCGGTCGTGGTCCAGATCGCGGTGGGTGCGCCGGAGGAGACCGGTCGGCGGAGTGTGAGTGTCTACGCCCGTTCGGCGGACGCGGCCGAGGAGGTGCCGTGGGTGCGGCACGCGACCGGCACGTTGGCGACCGGTGCTTCCGAGGTCGTGCCGCTCGACGCGGCGACGTGGCCGCCGGTCGGTGCTACCGAGATCGAGCTGGACGGCTTGTACGAGGAGTTGGCCGAGGACGGTTTCGCCTACGGTCCGGCGTTCCAGGGGCTGCGGGCGGCGTGGCGTCGCGACGGTGAGATCTTCGCCGAGGTGAGGCTGCCCGAGCAGATCGGTGGAGCCGCTTCGTTCGGGGTGCACCCGGCTCTGCTGGACGCGGCGCTGCACGCGGTGACCTTCGCCGGGCTGGAGCCGGTGGAAGGTGGCCGGTTGCCCTCCTCGTGGGAGCAGGTGTGCCTGCACGCGGGCGGGGCATCGGTGCTGCGGGTGCGGCTGGCCAGGACAGACACGGATGCGGTGTCGCTGCTGGCGGCGGATGTGACGGGTGCGCCGGTGCTGTCGGCGCGGTCGGTGGTGCTGCGGCCGGTCCCGGCCGAGCAGCTGGGGGTCTCCGACGGTCGCGGAGTCAGCCAGGATGCGTTGTTCCGGGTGGAGTGGGGGCTCGCGGGCACTTTGCCGGAGGCCGGTGAGGTGTCGGTGGGGATCCTCGGCCCGGACACGTTGGGTGTCGCCTCCACGCTGCGGGCGGACGGGGAGCCGGGTGGCCTTCCGGTGCACGCGGATCTGTCGTCGCTGGCCGAGGCGGGCCCGGTGCCGGCGGTGGTGCTGGCCGAGGTGGTCTCCGACTCGGCGGTCGGGGTGGTGGAGTCGGCGCATGCGCTCACCGCCCACGTTCTGGATGTGGTGCAGAGCTGGCTGGCCGAGGAGCGGTTCGCCGAGTCGCGGCTGGTGTTCCTCACCCGGGGCGCGGTCGCGGCGGGCGACGGTGAGGTGGTCACCGATCTGCCGGCTGCGGCGGCGCGAGGGCTGATCCGTAGCGCTCAGTCGGAGAACCCTGGCCGGTTCGGCTTGGTCGACGTGGACGGGCAGGAGTCCTTGCCCGGTGTGCTGCCGGGGGTGTTGGTCTCGGGTGAGCCGCAGGTGGCGGTGCGCGAGGGTGGGGTGTTGGTGCCGCGTTTGGCGCGGGTGGTGTCCGGTGAGGTTCCGGCCGAGGTTTCCGGTGAGGATGTCGGTCGGGTCTGGGATCCGGAGGGAACCGTCCTGGTCACCGGTGGTACCGGTGGTCTGGGTGCGTTGTTCGCGCGGCATGTGGTGGCCGAGCGTGGGGTGCGTCATCTGGTGCTGACCAGCAGAAGAGGGCTGGACGCTCCGGGTGCGGTGGAGTTGCAGGCGGAGTTGATCGCGCACGGGGTCGAGGTCACGATCGCGGCCTGTGACATGGCGGATCGGGACGCGGTGGCGGCTCTGCTGGCGCAGGTGGACGACGAGCACCCGCTGACCGCGGTGATTCACACCGCGGGTGTGCTGGATGACGGCACGATTCCGTCGCTGACGGCCGAGCGGCTGGACGCGGTGCTGCGTCCCAAGGTCGACGCGGCCTGGTATCTGCACGAGCTCACCCGTGACGCGGATCTCGCGGCGTTCGTGGTGTTCTCGTCGATGGCGGGGGTGATGGGCAACGCGGGTCAGGGTAACTACGCGGCGGCGAACGCGTTCCTTGACGCGCTGGCCCAGCAGCGCCGGGCCGAGGGGCTGGCGGGGTTGTCGCTGGCCTGGGGTCTGTGGGCGCAGGAGACCGGGATGACCGGCACGCTGGGCGCGGTCGACCTGCGCAGGATGGCGCGGGCGGGGATGCCGGCGCTCTCGGCCGAGCAGGGACTCGGGGCGTTCGAGCGGGCGGCGGTGTCGGATCACGCGGCGGTGGTGGCGGCGCGACTGGAGCTGTCGGTCCTGCGCACACTCGCCGAACTGCCGCATCTGATGCGTGGCCTGGTGCGTGCGGGCCGTCGGTCGGCGGTTTCCGTCCTCGCGGGTGGGGATTCGGAGTTGTTGCGGCGGTTGGCGGGGTTGGGTGAGGCCGAGCAGGTTCGGCTGGTGGTGGAGTTGGTGCGGGCTCAGGCGGCGGTGGTGCTGGGGCACGCCTCAGGGGAGGCGGTTCAGCCTGGGCGGGAGTTCCGTGAGCTGGGCTTCGACTCTCTCACCGCGGTGGATCTGCGTAACCGGTTGAATGTCGCCACGGGGTTGCGGTTGCCGGCGACGTTGGTGTTCGACTATCCGACGCCGGCCGTGCTGGCGCGGTTCTTGGTGTCGGAGTTGCTGGGCCGGCAGGAGGTGGCGGTCGGGTCGGGTGTGGTGGCCGGGCCGAGGGTGTCGGTGGCCGATGATCCGATCGTGATCGTGGGGATGAGCTGCCGCTTCCCCGGTGGGGTGAACTCGCCGGAGGAGTTGTGGCGCTTGCTGGTCGAGGGTGAGGACGCGATCTCGCCGGTCCCGGCCGACCGGGGCTGGGACCTGGGGATGTTGTCGGGGACGGGGGTGGATGTCCAGGGTGGGTTCCTGGCGGATGTGGCGGGGTTTGATGCCGGGTTCTTCGGGATCTCGCCGCGTGAGGCGCTCGCGATGGATCCGCAGCAGCGGTTGCTGTTGGAGGGGGTGTGGGAGGCGGTCGAGCGGGCCGGGATCGACCCGCTCTCACTGAAGGGCAGCTCCACCGGGGTGTTCGTGGGCACCAACGGTCAGGACTACATGAGCCTGATGATGAGCACTCCGGCAGATGTGGAAGGCCACGCCATCACCGGTATGTCGGCCAGCGTGCTGTCGGGCCGCCTGTCGTACACGCTGGGCCTGGAAGGTCCTGCGGTGACGGTGGACACGGCGTGTTCGTCGTCACTGGTGGCGATGCACATGGCGGCGCAGGCGCTGCGGTCGGGTGAGTGCAGCCTGGCGCTGGCCGGCGGTGCCACGGTGATGACCACCCCGATCGGGTTCATCGGCTTCAGCGCACAGGGGGGATTGGCCCCCGATGGGCGGTGCAAGGCGTTCTCCGACACCGCGGACGGCACCACCTGGTCCGAGGGCCTGGGCATGCTGGTGCTGGAGCGGCTGTCGGACGCCCGCCGCAACGGGCATGAGGTGCTCGCGATCGTTCGAGGATCGGCGATCAACCAGGACGGTGCGTCCAATGGCCTAACGGCGCCGAACGGTCCGTCTCAGCAGCGGGTGATCCGCCAGGCGCTTGCAGGCGCCGGGCTCTCGGCGTCCGAGGTGGACGCGGTGGAGGCGCACGGTACGGGCACCAAGCTGGGTGACCCGATCGAGGCCCAGGCCCTACTGGCCACGTACGGCAAGGACCGGCCGGAGGACCGTCCGCTGCTGCTGGGCGCGATCAAGTCGAACTTCGGTCACACCCAGGCGGCTGCCGGTGTGGCCGGTGTGATCAAGATGGTGCTGGCTCTCCAGCACGGTGTGCTGCCCAGGACGTTGCACGTGGATGAGCCGTCCTCGCACGTGGACTGGGCCTCGGGTGCGGTGGAGTTGCTGACCGAGGCGACGGAGTGGCCTCAGACGGGGCATCCGCGTCGGGCCGGTGTGTCGTCGTTCGGGATCAGCGGCACCAACGCGCACGTGATCCTTGAGCAGGGGCCGGCAACCCTGCGTATCGAAGCCGAAACGGTGGCGCGGGACGATGCGCCGGCCGCGGGTGCGGGTGTACTGCCGCTGCTGGTGTCGGCTCGTACGGCAGGGGCGTTGCGGACGCAGGCGGATCGGCTGGCCTCGCATGTGGAGGGCCGTCGTGAGGTGGCGCTCACCGATACGGCGTTCTCACTGGCCACGACCCGTCCGGCGTTCGAGCACCGGGCGGTGGTGCTGGCCGATGGTCGCGAGGGTGTGCTGGCCGGGCTGGCTGGTCTGGTCGAGGGTCTGCCGGGTGCGGGTGTGGTGCGCGGGGTGGCCGTGGGTGAGCCGCAGTTGGCGGTGTTGTTCACCGGTCAGGGCAGTCAGCGGGCCGGGATGGGCCGGGAGCTGTATGAGCGGTTCCCGGTGTTCGCACAGGCGCTGGATGCCGTGATCGCGGAGCTGGATCCGCTGCTTGAGGGGTCGTTGCGTGAGGTGTTGTTCGCCGAGCCGGGGTCGGCGCAGGCGGAGGCGCTCGACCGGACCGGGTGGGCTCAGCCGGCTCTGTTCGCGGTGGAGACGGCGCTGTTCCGGCTGGTGTCCTCGTGGGGAATCCGGCCGGACGTGCTGGCGGGTCATTCGGTCGGGGAGATCGCGGCTGCTCATGTGGCGGGGGTGTTGTCGCTGGCCGACGCGTGTGCGTTGGTGGCGGGCCGGGCGCGGTTGATGCAGGCGCTGCCCGCCGGTGGGGCGATGGTGGCGGTTCAGGTCGCCGAGGAGCAGGTCGCCGGGCTGCTGGCCGGACGCGAAGACCAGGTGTCCATCGCGGCCGTCAACGGCCCCACCTCGGTGGTGATCTCCGGGGCTGAGCAGGCGGTGCTTGAGGTGGCCGCGACCCTGGAGGAGCGTGGGGTGCGCACGAAGCGGTTGCGAGTGTCGCACGCGTTCCATTCACCGTTGATGGACCCGATGCTGGAGGACTTCCGCACCCTGGCGAGCAGGCTCACCTACGGGGCGCCGAGGACTCCGATCGTGTCGACGCTGACCGGTGAGCAGGCCACGGCCGAGCAGCTGTGCTCGCCGGACTACTGGGTGGAGCAGGTCCGCGGCGCGGTCCGTTTCGCCGACGGCGTGAGCACTCTGCGCGCGCAGGGTGTGCGGGCGTATCTGGAGCTGGGCCCCGACGGGGTGCTCACCGCGATGGCCCAGGACACGCTGACGACCGACCCGGACCCGACTGCCGCGACGTCCGGTTCTGACGTGGAGCCGGACCCGGACGTGGTGCTGGTGCCGGTGCTGCGCAGGGACAGAAACGAGCACGAGGCCGTTACCGAGGCACTGGCCCGTCTGCACGTACACGGGGTGCCGGTGAACTGGCAGACGGTGCTCCCGCGCGGGCGCCGGGTCGACCTGCCGACCTATCCCTTCGAGCACCAGCGGTACTGGCCCGAGGGGGCAGGCTCCTCGGTGGGCAACGTGGCCGCGGCCGGGCTGGCTACAGCCGGGCACCCGCTGCTGGGCGCGGCGGTGGGCCTGGCCGATTCTGACGGGGTGCTGCTGACCGGAAGGTTGTCGCTCTCGTCGCACCCGTGGCTGGCCGACCACGCGGTGGCCGGGACGGTGATCTTCCCGGGTACCGGGTTCCTTGAGCTGGCGATCCGTGCCGGTGACCAGGTCGGTTGCGACGTGGTCGAGGAGCTCACCCTGGTCGCGCCGCTGGTGCTGGGCGAGAGCGACGCCGTCGCGGTGCAGGTGTGGGTGGGCGCCGCGCAGGAGACGGGCCACCGGAGCGTGAGCGTCTACGCGCGGCCGGCGCAGGCCGCGGACGACGTGCCGTGGATGCGGCACGCGACCGGCACACTCGCGACCGGGGCTTCCGAGGTCGCGCCGTTCGACGCGTCCGTGTGGCCCCCGCAGGGGGCGACCGCCATCGAGGTGGGCGGGCTGTACGAAGGGCTCGCCGCGAGCGGGTTCGAGTACGGCCCGGTGTTCCAGGGGCTGCGGGCGGCCTGGCAGGGCGCCGACGGTGAGGTGTTCGCCGAGATCGTCCTGCCCGAGCAGGCGCAGTCGAGTGCGAGTTCGTTCGGGGTGCATCCGGCGCTGCTGGACGCGGCGCTGCACGCGGTGGCCTTCGCCGGGCTGGACGATTCCGAGGGCGGTCGGCTGCCGTTCTCCTGGAGCGAGGTGAGCCTGCACGCCGGTGGCGCGGCGATGCTGCGCATTCGGATGAGCCGGACCGCTGCCGACTCGGCCACGCTGACGGCGGTGGACGCCGCAGGGGAGCCGGTGCTGTCGGCGCGCTCGCTGGTGCTGCGCCCGTTCTCCCCCGGTCAGCTCGCCGCCGCGGGCGGTGACCACGCGACGGAGCGCGACGGGCTGTTCCGGCTGGAGTGGACCGCGCTCTCCGAAGTCACCGCTGCAGACCCGGCGCCGATGGCGATGATCGGCTTCGCGGCGTTCGAGCCGGGTCTCGCGGGTACGTGGGAGTCGGTCCCGGTTCATCGTGATCTGTCAGCGCTGGCCGAGGCGGGCGCGGTGCCGGGTGTGGTGCTGGCCGAGGTCGAGGCCTCGTCGACCGCGGACGCGGTGGCATCGGCGCATCAGGTGACGGCCGGGGTGCTGGGGCTGTTGCAGGAGTGGCTGGCCGATGAGCGGTTCGCCGATTCGCGACTGGTGCTCGTCACGCGGGGCGCGGTCGCGGCGGGTGAGGGTGAGGTGGTCACCGATCTGGCGGCCGCGGCGGTGTGGGGTCTGGTGCGTAGTGCGCAGTCGGAGAACCCGGGCCGGTTCGTGCTGGTGGACGTGGACGAGGAGTCGGTGCGACTCGATGCGCTGAGCGGATTGCTGGCCGGAGTACTGACCTCTGGCGAGCCGCAGGCGGCGGTGCGCGGAGGTGGGGTCTGGGCGCCGAGGTTGGCGTCGCTGACCTCGGGTGCGGGTCTGTTGCCTCCGGTCGGTACGGCGTGGCGGTTGGGCAGCCGTGCCAAGGGCAGCCTGGACGCGTTGGAGCTCATCTCGTATGAGGAGACGGCCGAGCCGCTGCAGGCCGGTCAGGTGCGGGTCGCGGTGCACGCGGCGGGGGTGAACTTCCGTGACCTGCTGGACGGGCTGAACGCACTCGGCTGGTTCCAGGACAAGGTCGGCCAGATGGGTGGCGAGGCCGCGGGCGTGGTGCTTGAGGTCGGCCCCGGTGTCGAGGACCTGCGCCCGGGGGACCGGGTGGTCTGTCTGACCGAGGGTGCGTTCGGCCCGGTGGTCATCGCCACCCATGTCTTGTCCAAGATTCCCGACGGGATGTCGTTCGAGCAGGCCGCGACGATCCTGGTGACGTTCCTGACGGCCTCCTACGGGCTGATGGATCTGGCCCGGTTGCGGGCGGGTGAACGGCTGCTCGTGCACGCCGGCACCGGTGGCGTGGGCATGGCGGCGATCCAGTTGGCGCAGCGTCTGGGCGTGGAGGTGTTCGCGACCGCGAGTCCGGCCAAGTGGGAGGTACTGCGTTCCCTGGGCATCCCGGACGACCACATCGCCTCCTCCAGGACTGCGGAGTTCGAGGAGCGCTTCCGCGAGGTCTGCGGTGAGCGGGGCATCGACGTGGTGCTCAACTCGCTGACCGGGGACCTCATCGACGCCTCGGCGCGACTGCTGCGTCCCGGGGGCCGGTTCGTGGAGATGGGCAAGCTCGACATCCGCGACCAGGCACAGTTCCCCGGCCTGGAGTACCACTGGTTCGACATGCTGGACGCCGGCGCCGAGCGGCTGCGGCAGATCCTGGTCGAGCTGATGGAGTTGTTCGCGGCCGGTGAGCTGCGGCCGTTGCCGGTGACGGCGTGGGACGTGCGCCGGAGCCGTGACGCCTTCCGGTTCATGAGCCAGGCCAGGCACACCGGCAAGATCGTGCTGACCATGCCCCGGCGCTGGGACCCGCAGGGCACGGTGCTCATCACCGGCGGTACGGGTGGTCTGGGTGCGGAGCTGGCCCGGCATCTGGTGGCCGAGCACAAGGTGCGGCACCTGCTGCTGACCAGCCGCCGGGGTCTGGAGGCTCCGGGTGCGGTGGAGCTGCAGGCCGAGCTGATCGCGCACGGCGTCGAGGTCACGGTCGCCGCGTGCGACATGGCCGACCGGGACGCGGTGGCCGGTCTGCTGGCCGGGATCGATGCCGATCACCCGCTGACCGCGGTGATCCACGCGGCCGGAATCGTGGACGACGGAGCGATCACCTCGCTGACGCCGGAGCGGGTGGACAACGTGCTGCGGCCGAAGGTCGACGCCGCCTGGCACCTGCACGAGCTCACCCGCGACCTGGACCTGGCCGGATTCGTGGTGTTCTCCTCGCTCGCCGGACTGATGGGCAACGCGGGTCAGGGCAACTACGCGGCGGCGAACGCCTGGCTGGACGCGCTGATGGTCCAGCGGCAGGCGCAGGGGCTGCCGGGGCTCTCGCTCACCTGGGGACTCTGGGCGCAGGCCACCGGGATGACCGGAGGACTGTCACAGGCCAGCGTGGAGCGGATGGCCGCCGCCGGGATGCCGGCGATGACCACCGAGCAGGGACTCGCCCTGTTCGACGCGGCCCTGGGCTCGGACTCACCGCTGGTGGTCCCGGTGCGGTTGAACCTGCCGGCGATGCCCGCTCAGCTGGTGCCGCCGCTGCTGCGCGGCCTGGTGCGCGGCACCCGCCGTACGGCCGCCGCGCTGTCGGCGGCCGGAGGCGGTGGCGCGGGCGAGGCACTGTCGCGGCAGCTGGCCGGCCTGGACCACCCCAAGCAGCTCCAGGTGCTGATCGACCTGGTCCGGGCTCAGGCCGCCGCCGTACTCGGGCACCCGTCGCTGGATTCGGTGGACGTCCGGCGGGAGTTCCGCGAGCTGGGCTTCGACTCGCTGACCGCGCTTGAGCTGCGCAACCGGCTCAACGGCGCCACCGGGTTGCGGCTGCCCTCCACCCTCGTCTTCGACTACCCCACTCCCACCGTGCTCGGCGAGTATCTGCTCAGCGAAGTGCTCGGCGTGCACGGCGACGCGATTCTCCCGGTGGTCGCCACCTCGGTGACCGACGATCCGATCGTCATCGTCTCGATGGCCTGCCGTTACCCCGGAGGGGTGAGCTCTCCGGAGGATCTGTGGCGGCTGGTCGTCGAGGGGCAGGACGCCATCTCCCCGCTGCCACGGGACCGGGGCTGGCAGGCACGCGGCGAACTGGACTTCGACGGTGGATTCCTCGTCGACGCGACCGACTTCGATCCCGGGTTCTTCGGGATCTCGCCGCGTGAGGCGCTGGCGATGGACCCGCAGCAGCGCCTGCTGCTGGAGGCGTCCTGGGAGGCGATCGAGCGAGCGGGGATCGACCCGACCTCGCTGCGCGGCAGCCGTACCGGCGTGTTCGCCGGGGTGATCTACCACGACTACGGGTCGAGCGCCGAGTTCCCGCCGGATGTGATGACCTTCGTCAGCACCGGTAACTCCGGAAGCATCGTCACCGGTCGTGTCGCCTACGCGCTGGGCCTGGAGGGTCCTGCGGTGACGGTGGACACGGCGTGTTCGTCGTCGCTGGTGGCGATGCACATGGCGGCGCAGGCGCTGCGCTCGGGTGAGTGCTCGCTGGCACTGGCCGGTGGTGTGACGGTGATGGCCACGCCGGGGGTGTTCATCGACTTCAGCGCCCAGGGCGGACTGGCCGCCGATGGGCGGTGCAAGGCGTTCTCCGACACCGCGGACGGTACGAGTTGGTCCGAGGGCGTGGGTGTCCTGGTGCTGGAGCGGCTGTCGGACGCCCGCCGCAACGGTCACGAGGTGCTCGCGGTGATGCGCGGGTCGGCGATCAACCAGGACGGCGCCTCCAACGGGTTGACCGCGCCGAACGGCCCCTCGCAGCAGCGGGTGATCCGCCAGGCACTCGCCGGCGCCGGGCTGACCGCCGCCGAGGTGGACGTCGTGGAGGCGCACGGTACGGGGACGACGCTGGGTGACCCGATCGAGGCGCAGGCGCTGCTGGCGACGTACGGTCAGGATCGGCCGGAGGACCGGCCGGTCCTGCTGGGGTCGATCAAGTCGAACATCGGTCACACCCAGGCCGCGGCCGGTGTGGCGGGTGTGATCAAGATGGTCATGGCGATGCGGCACGGTGTGCTGCCTCAGACGCTGCACGTGGACGCGCCGTCCTCGCACGTGGACTGGGCCTCGGGCGCGGTGGAACTGCTGACCGAGGCCAGGGAGTGGCCGGAGGCCGGGCGCCCGTGGCGGGCGGGTGTGTCGTCGTTCGGCATCAGCGGCACCAACGCGCACCTGATCCTTGAGCAGGGACCGGAGGCTCCTGAGGCGGAGTCGCGTGACGAGGATGGGGCCCCGGCCGCGGGTGTGGTGCCGTGGGTGGTGTCGGGCAAGAGCGAGGAGGCACTGCGGGCGCAGGCGGGTCGTCTGGTGTCGTTCATGGACGCGCGCGACGAGCTGGGCCTGGTGGATACGGCGTTCTCGCTGGTGGTGTCGCGGTCGGTGTTCGAGCACCGTGCGGTGGTGGTCGGTGCCGGTCGTGAGGGGTTGCTGGCGGGGCTGGGTGCGGTGGCTTCGGGTGAGTCGGTGCCCGGTGTGGTGTCCGGGGTGGCCGATGTGGATGGGAAGTCGGTGTGGGTGTTCCCGGGTCAGGGGGCGCAGTGGGTGGGGATGGGTGCGCGGTTGTTGGAGGAGTCGGCGGTGTTCGCGGCTCGGATGGCCGAATGTGCGGCGGCGTTGGAGCCGTTCGTGGACTGGTCTCTGCTGGATGTGATTCGGCAGAACGAGGGTGCTCCGTCGCTGGATCGGGTGGATGTGGTCCAGCCGGTGTCGTTCGCGGTGATGGTGTCGTTGGCGGCGGTGTGGGAGTCGCTGGGGGTTCGTGCGGATGCGGTGGTGGGTCATTCCCAGGGGGAGATCGCGGCGGCGGTGGTGGCCGGCGGGTTGTCGTTGCAGGACGGTGCGCGGGTGGTGGCGTTGCGGAGCCGGTTGATCGGTGAGCGGCTTGCTGGGCGTGGGGCGATGGCGTCGGTGGCGCTGCCGGTCGAGCGGGTCGAGGCCGCTTTGGTCGAGGGGGTGTCGGTGGCGGCGGTGAACGGCCCGAACTCGGTGGTGGTGGCCGGTGAGGTCGCGGCGGTCGAGGAGCTGGTCGAGCGGTTGGCCGCTGAGAATGTTCGGGTGCGGCGGATCGCGGTGGATTACGCCTCGCATTCGGCGCAGGTCGATCTGATCGCCGAGGAACTGGCTCAGATCCTGGCGGGGGTGGCGCCGCAGCCGGTGCGGGTGCCGATGCTCTCGACCGTGACCGGTCAGTGGCTGGAGGGTCCGGAGCTGGAGGCCGGGTATTGGTGTGAGAATCTGCGGCGCACGGTGGCTTTCGCTCCGGCGGTCGGAGAGTTGCTGGAGCAGCGGTATCGGGTGTTCGTCGAGGTGAGTCCGCATCCGGTGCTGACGGTCGGTATCGGTGAGTGTGTGGACGAGACCGATGCCACCACCGTGATCGCCGGGACGTTGCGCCGTGACGAGGGCGGCCTGGAGCGGGTACTGACGTCGGCGGCCGAGCTGTTCGTGCGCGGTGTGACGGTGGACTGGCTGCAGGTGTTGACCGGTGGCCGCAGGGTGGATCTGCCCACCTACGCCTTCCAGCACCAGCGGTTCTGGCCGAACGCCAAGCAGAGCGGTGACGCTCATGTGCTGGGCCTGGCCGCGACAAGGCATCCGCTGCTGGGTGCGGTGATGCCTCGGGCCGACTCCGATGGGGTGGTGCTGACCGGGCGGTTGTCGTCGGCGTCGCATTCGTGGCTGGCCGACTACGTGGTGGCGGGCTCGGTGGTGGTGCCCGGTTCGGCGTTCGTGGAGTTGGCGGTGCGTGCCGGTGACCAGGTCGGCTGCGAGGTGGTCGAGGAGTTGATCCTGGACGCTCCGCTGGTGCTGGGTGCGGGTGACGCGGTGGCGGTGCAGGTGTGGGTGGGGGCTGCGGAGGAGACCGGTCGGCGGAGTGTGAGCGTCTACGCCCGTTCGGCGGACGCGGCCGAGGAGGTGCCGTGGGTGCGGCACGCCACCGGCACGCTCGCCATGGGTGCTTCGCCTGCCGAGCCGTTCGACACGGCGGTGTGGCCCCCGGTCGGCGCGACCGCGATCGAGCTGGACGGCTTCTACGAGGAACTGGCTGCGGACGGCTTCGCCTACGGTCCGGCGTTCCAAGGGCTGCGGGCGGCCTGGCGACGCGACGGTGAGATCTTCGCCGAGGTGAGGCTGCCCGAGCAGGTCAGCGAGGCGGATTCGTTCGGGGTGCATCCGGCGCTGCTGGACGCGGCGCTGCACGTGGTGCCGTTCGCGGGACTGGACGATTCCGAGGCTGCCCGGGTGCCGTTCTCCTGGGGTGAGGTGAGCCTGCACGCGGGCGGGGCGTCGGTGCTGCGGGTGCGGCTGGCCAGGACGGGCGGCGAAGCGGTTTCGCTGAACGCGGTGGATGCGACGGGTGCACCGGTGGTGTCGGCCCGGTCGGTGGTGCTGCGGCCGATTTCCACCGAGCAGCTGGCGATCTCCGACGGTCGCGGAGCAGGGCAGGACACGCTGTTCCGGCTGGAATGGTCCGCGGCAGGCGGGCTACCCGAAACCGATCGGGTGCCGGTGGCGGTGCTTGGTCCGGACACGCTGGGTGTCGCGGCGGCCTCGCGGGAGGCCGGGGACGTGGTGCCGGTGTATGCGGACCTGCCCGCGCTGGCCGAGGCGGATCCGGTCCCGGCGGTGGTGCTCGCCGAGGTGGTCTCCGACTCGGCGGTCGGGGTGGTGGAGTCGGCGCATGCGCTCACCGCTCATGTTCTGGACCTGCTGCAGCGGTGGCTGACCGAGGAGCGGTTCGCCGAGTCGCGGCTGGTGTTCCTCACCCGGGGCGCGGTCGCGGCAGGCGATGGCGAGGTGGTGGCGGATCTGTCGGCTTCCGGGGTGTGGGGCCTTGTCCGCAGTGCTCAGTCGGAGAACCCGGACCGGTTCGTACTGGTCGACATGGACCGGGACCAGGCATCGTCGGTCTTGCTCGATGTGCTGCCGGGGGTGTTGGTCTCGGGTGAGCCTCAGGTGGCGGTGCGCGGAGGTGAGGTGCTGGTTCCGCGGATGGCGCGGGTGGCGCCAGGATCTGACGTCGACGACGAGGCGGACCAGGCATGGGATCCGGAGGGAACCGTCCTGATCACCGGTGGTACCGGTGGTCTGGGTGCGCTGTTCGCGCGGCACGTGGTGGCCGAGCGTGGGGTCCGGCACCTGGTGCTGACCAGCAGAAGAGGGCTGGACGCTCCGGGTGCGGTGGAGTTGCAGGCCGAGCTGATCGCACACGGCGTCGAGGTCACCATCGCGGCCTGCGACATGGCGAATCGGGATCAGGTCGCGGGCCTGCTGGCCGGGATCGACGCCGGGCATCCGCTGACCGCGGTGATTCACACCGCGGGTGTGCTGGATGACGGCACGATTCCGTCGCTGACGGCCGAGCGGCTGGACGCGGTGCTGCGTCCCAAGGTCGACGCCGCCTGGCACCTGCACGAGCTCACCCAGGACCTGGACCTGGCCGGATTCGTGGTGTTCTCCTCGTTCGCCGGGGTCATGGGCAACGCGGGTCAGGGCAACTACGCGGCGGCGAACGCGTTCCTCGACGCGCTGGCCCAGCAGCGCCGGGCCGAGGGACTGGCGGGGTTGTCGCTGGCCTGGGGCCTGTGGGCGCAGGAGACCGGGATGACCGGGGGACTCGGGGCGATCGACCTGCGGCGGATGGCGCGGGCGGGGATGCCGGCGCTCTCGGCCGAGCAGGGGCTCGCGGCGTTCGAGTCGGCTACTACGACAGGTCACTCGCCAGTGGTGGTGGCGCGGTTGGATCTTTCGGTGCTGCGTACGGTCCCCGAGGTGCCGCATCTGATGCGTGGCCTGGTGCGCGGAAGCCGCCGCCTGGCGATCTCCACGTCGGCGGGTGGGGATTCGGAGTTGTTGCGGCGGTTGGCGGGGTTGGGTGAGGCCGAGCAGGTTCGGCTGGTGGTGGAGTTGGTGCGGGCTCAGGCGGCGGTGGTGCTGGGGCACGCCTCAGGGGAGGCGGTTCAGCCTGGGCGTGAGTTCCGTGAGCTGGGCTTCGACTCTCTCACCGCGGTGGATCTGCGTAATCGGCTGAATGTCGCCACCGGTCTGCGGTTGCCGGCGACGTTGGTGTTCGACTATCCGACGCCGGCCGTGCTGGCGCGGTTCTTGGTGTCGGAGTTGCTGGGTCGGCAGGAGGTGGCGGTCGGGTCGGGTGTGGTGGCCGGGCCGAGGGTGTCGGTGGCCGATGATCCGATCGTGATCGTGGGGATGAGCTGTCGCTTCCCCGGTGGGGTGAACTCGCCGGAGGAGTTGTGGCGGTTGCTGGTCGAGGGTGAGGACGCGATCTCGCCGGTCCCGGCCGACCGAGGCTGGGACCTGGGGATGTTGTCGGGGACGGGGGTGGATGTCCAGGGTGGGTTCCTGGCGGATGTGGCGGGGTTTGATGCCGGGTTCTTCGGGATCTCGCCGCGTGAGGCGCTCGCGATGGACCCGCAGCAGCGCCTGCTGTTGGAGGGGGTGTGGGAGGCGGTCGAGCGGGCCGGGATCGACCCGCTCTCGCTCAAGGGCAGCCACACCGGCGTCTTCGTGGGAAGCAACAGCCAGGACTACACGAGCCTGATCATAAGTACGCAGACGGACGTGCAAGGCCATGGCGTCACCGGTCTCTCGGCCAGCGTGCTGTCGGGCCGCCTGTCCTACATGCTGGGCCTGGAAGGTCCGGCGATGACGGTGGACACCGCGTGCTCGTCGTCGCTGGTGGCGCTGCATCTGGCGGCGCAGGCGCTGCGGCAGGGGGAGTGCTCGCTCGCGCTGGCCGGTGGTACGACGGTGATGGCGTCACCGTTGGGGTTCATCGGCTTCAACGCGCAGGGCGGGATAGCGGCCGACGGGCGATCCAAGGCGTTCTCCGACAGCGCGGACGGCACCGGCTGGTCCGAGGGTGTGGGCATGCTGGTGCTGGAGCGGTTGTCGGACGCCCGTCGCAACGGGCATGAGGTGCTCGCGGTGGTGCGGGGTTCGGCGGTGAACCAGGACGGTGCGTCGAACGGCCTGACGGCGCCGAACGGTCCGTCTCAGCAGCGGGTGATTCGTCAGGCGTTGGCCGGTGCGGGGTTGTCGGCGTCCGAGGTGGACGCGGTGGAGGCGCACGGTACGGGTACCAAGCTGGGTGACCCGATCGAGGCCCAGGCCCTGCTGGCGACCTACGGTCAGGACCGGCCGGAGGACCGTCCGCTGCTGCTGGGCGCGATCAAGTCGAACCTGGGTCACACCCAGGCGGCGGCGGGCGTGGCCGGTGTGATCAAGATGGTGCTCGCGATGCGGCACGGGGTGCTGCCTCGGACGTTGCACGTGGACGAGCCGTCGTCGCATGTGGACTGGGCTTCGGGTGCGGTGGAGTTGCTGACCGAGGCGACGGAGTGGCCTCAGACGGGTCGTCCGCGTCGGGCGGGTGTGTCGTCGTTCGGGATCAGTGGCACCAACGCGCACGTGATCCTCGAACAAGGGCCGGAAGCGTCGGGGGGAGAGGACACTTCGCCGGACCGGGTGCCGGTTGCGGGTGTGGTGCCGGTGCTGGTGTCGGCGAAGACGGGTCAGGCGTTGCGGGCGCAGGCCGGGCAACTGCTGTCCCTCCTGGAGGGTGAGCCCGGTCCGGGCCTGGTCGATGCGGCGTTCTCGCTGGCGACGACGCGGTCGGCTTTCGAGCACCGGGCGGTGGTGCTGGCCGATGGTCGTGAGGGTGTGCTGGCCGGGCTGGGTGCGTTGGCCGAGGACCTGCCGGGTGCGGGTGTGGTGCGCGGGGTGGCCGTGGGTGAGCCGCAGTTGGCGTTCCTGTTCACCGGTCAGGGGTCGCAGCGGGCCGGGATGGGCCGGGAGCTGTATGACCGGTTCCCGGTGTTCGCGACCGCGCTGGACGCGGTGATCGCCGAGCTCGACCCGTTGCTTGAGGGGTCGTTGCGTGAGGTGTTGTTCGCCGAGCCGGGTACAGCCGAGGCGGAGGCGCTCGACCGGACCGGGTGGGCTCAGCCGGCCCTGTTCGCGGTGGAGACGGCGCTGTTCCGGCTGGTGTCCTCGTGGGGAATCCGGCCCGATGTGCTGGCCGGTCACTCGGTCGGGGAGATCACGGCTGCTCATGTGGCGGGGGTGTTGTCGCTGGCCGACGCGTGTGCGTTGGTAGCGGGCCGGGCGCGGTTGATGCAGGCGCTGCCCGCCGGTGGGGCGATGGTGGCGGTGCAGACCTCCGAGGAGCAGATCGCCGAGCTGCTGGCCGGACGCGAAGACCAGGTGTCCATCGCGGCGGTGAACGGCCCGACCTCGGTGGTGATCTCCGGTACCGAAGAGGCGGTGCGGGAAGTGACCGCCGCTCTGCGGGAACGGGAGATCAGGACGAAGCAGCTGCGGGTGTCGCACGCGTTCCATTCGCCGCTGATGGACCCGATGCTGGAGGACTTCCGCACCCTGGCGAGCAGGCTCACCTACGGGGCGCCGAGGACTCCGATCGTGTCGACCCTGACCGGACAGGCGGCGACAGCCGAGCAGTTGTGCTCGCCGGACTACTGGGTGGAGCAGGTCCGCGGCGCGGTCCGTTTCGCCGACGGCGTGAGCACTCTGCGCGCGCAGGGTGTGCGGGCGTATCTGGAGCTGGGCCCCGACGGGGTGCTCACCGCGATGGCCCAGGACACGCTGACGGCCGACCCGGAGGCACAGGCGCACGAGTTGCCCACGGTGCTGGTGCCGGTGCTGCGCAAGGGCCGGGACGAGCACGCGGCGTCCATGGCGGCGCTGGCCGAGCTGCATGTGCACGGGGTGCCGGTGGACTGGCGCTCGGTGCTGCCGGGTGGGCGCCGGGTCGATCTGCCGACCTATCCCTTCGAGCACCAGCGGTTCTGGCCCGAGGGCAGTGCGGGTGCGGGGAATGTGGCGGCGGCGGGACTGGCCGCGACGGATCATCCGCTGCTGGGCGCCGCGGTCGGGCTGGCCGACTCCGATGGGGTGGTGCTGACGGGTCGGTTGTCGCTCTCGTCGCATCCGTGGCTGGCCGACCACGTGGTGGCGGGCTCGGCGGTGGTGCCGGGTTCGGTGTTCATGGAGCTGGCGGTGCGTGCCGGTGACCAGGTCGGCTGCGAGGCGGTCGAGGAGCTAACCCTGATCACACCGCTGGTGCTGGGCGAGCGGGACACGATCGCGATGCAGGTGTCGGTGGGAGCTCCACAGGAGTCGGGCCGCCGGAGCGTGAGTGTGTACGCCCGTTCGGCGGAGGCGGCCGAGGAAGTGGCGTGGACGCGGTACGCGACCGGAACGCTCGCGACCGAAGTGGCGGAGGTCGCGCCGTTCGACGCGTCCGTCTGGCCTCCGCAGGGGGCGACCGCCATCGAGGTGGACGGGCTGTACGAGGAGCTGGCCGAGGACGGCTTCGTCTACGGGCCGGTGTTCCAGGGGCTGCGGGAGGTCTGGCGCGGCGCCGAGGGCGAGGTGTTCGCCGAGGTGGCGTTGCCGGAGCAGGCGGTGTCGAGTGCGGGTTCGTTCGGGGTGCATCCGGCGCTGCTGGACGCGGCGCTGCACGCGGTGACCTTCGTCGGGCTGGAGCCGGTGGAGGGTGGCCGGTTGCCGTCCTCGTGGGAGCAGGTGTGCCTGCACGCCGGTGGGGCGTCGGTGCTGCGGGTGCGGCTGGCCAGGACGGGCCCGGATGCGGTGTCGCTGAGCGCGGTGGATGCCGCCGGTGGTCCGGTGGTGTCGGCGCGCAACGTGGTGTTGCGGCCGGTCGAGGTCGAGCGGCTCAGGGTTTCCGATGGTGCCGGGGCGGGCTGGGAGTCGTTGTTCGGGGTGGAGTGGACGCCCGCGGGTGCTGTGACGGAGGTCGACGGAATGTCGGTGGCGGTGCTCGGTGCGGATGCGCTGGGTGTGGCTCCGGCGTTGCGGGAGGCCGGGGATGCGGTGGCGGTGCATGCGGATCTGCCCGCGCTGGTGGAGGCGGGTCCGGTGCCGACGGTGGTGCTCGCGGAGGTGATCTCCGAGTCGGCGGCCGGGATGGTGGAGTCGGCGCATGCGCTGACCGCCCACGTTCTGGACCTGCTGCAGGGGTGGCTGGCCGATGACCGGTTCGCCGAGTCGCGGCTGGTGTTCCTCACCCGGGGCGCGGTCGCGGCGGGTGACAGCGAAGTGGTCACCGATCCGGCGGCCGCGGCGGTGTGGGGCCTGGTGCGCAGCGCGCAGTCGGAGAACCCGGGCCGGTTCCTGTTGGTCGACGTGGACGAGGAATCCCCGCTGTCGGTGCTGCCGGGGAGGTTGGTGTCCGAAGAGCCGCAGACGGCGGTACGCGGGGGCGAGGTGCGGGTTCCGCGCCTGGCACGGGTACTGCCCGGGGATGTTGTGGCAGAGGCGTTCGGTGACGACTCCGGTGAGGATGGCGGCCGGGGCTGGGATCCGGAGGGAACCGTCCTGATCACCGGTGGTACGGGTGGTCTGGGCGCGTTGTTCGCGCGGCACGTGGTGGCCGAGCGTGGGGTGCGGCATCTGCTGCTGACGAGCCGCCGGGGCCTGGACGCTCCCGGTGCGGTGGAGTTGCAGGCCGAGCTGATCGCGCACGGGGTCGAGGTCACGATCGCGGCGTGTGACATGGCCGATCGGGATCAGGTGGCGGCCCTGCTGGCGCAGGTGGACGACGAGCACCCGCTGACCGCGGTGATCCACACCGCGGGTGTGCTGGCCGACGGGACGATTCCGTCGCTGACGGCGGAGGGCCTGGGGGCGGTGCTGCGTCCCAAGGTCGACGCCGCCTGGCACCTGCACGAGCTCACCCAGGACCTGGACCTGGCCGGATTCGTGATGTTCTCCTCGTTCGCCGGGGTGCTGGGAGCGCCTGGTCAGGGCAACTACGCGGCGGCGAACGTGTTCCTGGACGCGCTGGCTCAGGTGCGCCGGGCCGCGGGACTGCCGGGTCTGTCGCTGGCGTGGGGCGCGTGGGCCCAGGACGCGGGAATGACCGGCACACTGGGCGAGATCGAGATGCGGCGGATCAACCGGACAGGGATGCCGGCGCTCTCGGCCGAGCAAGGGCTCGCGGCGTTCGAGGCCGCGGTCGAGTCGGGCCGGGCGGCGGTGGCGCCGGTACGGCTGGAGCTGTCGGCGCTGCGGGCGATGGGCGAGGTGCCGCATCTGATGCGGGGCCTGGTCCGCGCTGGGCGTCGCTCGGCGGTCTCGGTCCTCGCGGGCGGTGAAGCGGAGCTGGTGAAGCGGCTCGCCGGCCTGGAGCACACCGAGCAGGTCCGGCTCATGATGGACCTGGTGTGCACGCAGGCGGCGGTGGTGCTGGGACACGAGTCGCTGGACGCGATCCAGCCGGGACGAGAGTTCCGCGAACTGGGCTTCGACTCTCTCACCACCGTGGAACTGCGCAACCGGCTCAATGCGGCCACCGGACTGCGGCTGCCCGCCACTCTCATCTTCGACTACCCGACCCCGGCCAGCCTCGCCGAACACCTCCTGGAGGAGATCGCGCCCGGGGCGAACAAGGCCACGGAGTTGTCGTTGCTGGCCGATCTCAACCGGTTCGAGACCGCTCTTTCCGACACCGCGCTCGACGATCTCGCCCGGAACGGTATCGTCACCCGGCTGCGGCAGCTGCTGGCGAAGATGAGCGAGAGCAGCACGGAAACTAGTGAAATCGCTGTCGCCGACGTGCTCAACTCGGCGAGTACCAAGGACATCCTCGGTTTCATCGAAAACGAACTGGGTCGCCTCAAGGACCTGTGATGTCCCGGCTCATACGCGAATAGCCTGGAGGGCTTCTCCCATGTCGGAAGACCTGAAGCTCGTTGACTACCTGAAGTCGGTCGCCACCGATCTGCACGAGACCCGCCGACGGCTCGAAGAGGTGGAGTCGGGCAAGCGCGAGCCGATCGCCATCGTGTCGATGTCATGCCGCTTTCCAGGTGGAGTCGCCTCTCCTGAGGATTTGTGGCGGTTGCTGGCCGAGGGTGAGGACGCGATCTCGCCGGTCCCGGCCGATCGGGGCTGGGACCTGGGGATGTCGTCGGAGCTGGGATCCGACGGCGCGGGTGGCGAGGTCCGGGGCGGGTTCCTGGCGGATGTGGCGGGGTTCGACGCCGGGTTCTTCGGGATCTCGCCGCGTGAGGCGCTCGCGATGGACCCGCAGCAGCGGCTGCTGCTGGAGACGACGTGGGAGGCGGTCGAGCGGGCCGGAATCGACCCGGCCTCGCTCAAGGGCAGTCACACCGGGGTGTTCGTGGGCACCAACGGTCAGGACTACATGAACCTGATCATGAGCACTCGGGTGGATCTTCAGGGCCATGGCGTCACCGGTCTGGGAGCCAGCGTGCTGTCGGGCCGCCTGTCCTACACCCTGGGTCTGGAGGGGCCTGCGGTGACGGTGGACACGGCGTGCTCGTCGTCGCTGGTGACACTGCACCTCGCGGTACAGGCGCTGCGGTCGGGGGAGTGCTCGCTCGCGCTGGCCGGCGGCATCACGGTGATGACGTCGCCGATGGTGTTCGTCGGCTTCAGCGCGCAGGGCGGGATGGCGCCCGACGGGCGGTGCAAGGCGTTCTCCGACAGCGCGGACGGCACCAGCTGGTCCGAGGGTGTGGGCATGCTGGTGCTGGAGCGGTTGTCGGACGCGCGCCGCAACGGCCACCAGGTGCTCGCGGTGGTCCGCGGGTCGGCGGTGAACCAGGACGGCGCGTCGAACGGGTTGACGGCGCCGAACGGTCCCTCGCAGCGGCGGGTGATCCGTCAGGCGCTGGCGGGGGCGGGGCTCTCGGTGTCCGAGGTGGACGCGGTGGAGGCGCACGGCACCGGCACGGTTCTGGGTGACCCGATCGAGGCCCAGGCGCTGCTCGCGACGTACGGCCAGGACCGGGACGAGGGTCGTCCGCTGCTGCTGGGGGGGATCAAGTCGAACCTCGGTCACACCCAGGCTGCGGCCGGTGTGGCCGGTGTGATCAAGATGGTGCTCGCGATGCGGCACGGGGTGCTGCCCAAGACGCTGCACGTGGACGCGCCGTCCTCGCACGTGGACTGGTCGGCGGGCGCGGTGGAACTGCTGACCGAGTCGGCCGAGTGGCCGAAGACGGGTCGTCCGCGCCGGGCGGGTGTGTCGTCGTTCGGGGTCAGCGGTACGAACGCGCACGTGATCTTGGAGCAGGGGCCGGAAGCGCCGGAGGGAGAAGGCGCTCCGCAGGCACGGACGCCGGCCGCCGACGTGGTTCCGCTGCTGGTGTCGGGTCGTACGGGTGAGGCGTTGCGGGCGCAGGCCGAGCGGCTGGTCTCGCATGTGGAGGGCCATCGTGAGGTGGCGCTGGTGAATACGGCGTTCTCGCTGGTGGTGTCGCGGTCGGTGTTCGAGCACCGTGCGGTGGTGGTCGGCGGGGATCGTGAGGGTTTGCTGGCGGGGCTGGCGGCGGTGGCTTCGGGTGAGCCCACGGCGGGTGTGGTGTCCGGGGTGGCCGATGTGGTGGGGAAGTCGGTGTGGGTGTTCCCGGGTCAGGGGGCGCAGTGGGTGGGGATGGGTGCGCGGTTGTTGGAGGAGTCGGCGGTGTTCGCGGCTCGGATGACTGAGTGTGCGGCGGCGTTGGAGCCGTTCGTGGAGTGGTCTCTGCTGGATGTGGTGCGGCAGGTGGAGGGTGCTCCGTCGCTGGATCGGGTGGATGTGGTGCAGCCGGTGTCGTTCGCGGTGATGGTGTCGTTGGCGGCGGTGTGGGAGTCGCTGGGAGTGCGGCCGGACGCGGTGGTGGGGCATTCGCAGGGTGAGATCGCGGCGGCGGTGGTGGCCGGTGGCCTGTCGTTGCAGGACGGTGCGCGGGTGGTGGCGTTGCGCAGTCAGGTGATCGGGCGTGGGCTGGCGGGGCGTGGGGCGATGGCGTCGGTGGCGCTGCCGGTCGAGCGGGTCGAGGCCGCTTTGGTCGAGGGGGTGTCGGTGGCGGCGGTCAACGGTCCGAACTCGGTGGTGGTGGCCGGTGAGGTTCAAGCCGTGGAGAAGATGATCGAGAGTCTTTCCGCTGAGGGGGTGCGGGTGCGGCGGATCGCGGTGGATTACGCCTCGCATTCGGCGCAGGTGGATCTGATCGGCGAGGAACTGGCTCAGATCCTGGCGGGGGTGGCGCCGCAGCCGGTGCGGGTGCCGATGCTCTCGACCGTGACCGGTCAGTGGCTGGAGGGTCCGGAGCTGGAGGCCGGGTATTGGTGTGAGAACCTGCGGCGCACGGTGGGCTTCGCTCCGGCGATCGGGCAGTTGCTGGAGCAGCGGTATCGGGTGTTCGTCGAGGTGAGTCCGCATCCGGTGCTGACGGTCGGTATCGGCGAGTGTGTGGACGAGACCGATACCACCACCGTGATCGCCGGGACGTTGCGCCGTGACGAGGGCGGCCTGGAGCGGGTGCTGACGTCGGCGGCCGAGCTGTTCGTCCGCGGCGTGACGGTGGACTGGCAGCAGGTGCTGCCGGGCGGCCGCAGGGTGGATCTGCCCACCTACGCCTTCCAACATCAGGGGTTCTGGCCCGAGGGAACGGGATCCGGGGCCGGAAACGTGGCCGCGGCGGGACTGGCCGCGACGGATCATCCGCTGCTGGGTGCGGCGGTGGGCCTGGCCGACTCGGATGGGGTGCTGCTGACCGGACGGCTGTCGTTGCGTTCACATCCGTGGCTGCTCGATCACGCGGTGGCCGGAATGGTGTTCTTCCCCGGCACCGGTTTCCTTGAGCTGGCGGTGCGGGCCGGTGACCAGGTCGGATGTGACCTGGTCGAGGAGCTCACCCTGGTCGCACCGTTGGTGCTGGGCGAGAGTGACGCCGTCGCGGTGCAGGTGTGGGTGGGCGCGGCTCAGGAGTCGGGTCGCCGGAGCGTGAACGTGTACGCCCGTTCGGCGGACGCGGCCGAGGAGGTGCCGTGGGTACGACACGCCACCGGCACGCTCGCCACGGGTGGCCGGGCCGTCGTGCCGTTCGACACGGCGGTGTGGCCGCCGGCCGGTGCGACCGCGATCGGGCTGGACGGTTTCTATGACCGGCTGGCCGAGGGGTTGCTCGCCTACGGCCCGGTGTTCCAAGGGTTGCGGGCGGCCTGGTGGGGCGAGGGGGGCGAGGTGTTCGCCGAGGTCGCCCTGCCCGAGCAGGCGCTGTCGGGTGCGGATGCGTTCGGGGTGCACCCGGCGTTGCTGGACGCGGCGTTGCACGCCTCGACGTTCGCCGGACTGGACGACGAGGTGGGGACGCGGTTGCCGTTCTCCTGGGCAGAGGTGAGCCTGCACGCCACCGGGGCGGCGATGCTGCGCGTGCGGCTGAGCCGGACCGCTGCCGACTCGGTGTCGCTGGTCGCGGTGGACGTTGCCGGGGAGCCGGTGCTGTCGGCGCGTTCGCTGGTGCTGCGCCCGTTCTCGCCCGACCAACTCGCCGCCGCCGATGGCGGGCAGGCGACGGCGGGGAACGGGTTGTTCCGGTTGGACTGGGCTCCGCTGCCGGAGCTTTCCATGGTCGATGTGGTGCCGGTGGCAGTGGTCGGTTTTGCGGGGTGCGAGCCCGACCCGCTGGGCTTTGCCGAAGTACGGAAGTCGGCCGACCAGCCGGTCGCGATTCACCGTGATCTGTCGGCACTGACCGAGGCGGGGCCGGTGCCCGAGGTGGTGCTGGCCGAGGTCTGGGTCGATCAGGTCGGGGACGAGGCGATCTCGGCGCATGCGGTGACGGCCGGGGTGCTGGGCCTGCTGCAGGAGTGGCTGGCCGATGAGCGGTGTGCCGATTCGCGACTGGTGCTCGTCACGCGGGGCGCCGTGGCCGTGAGCGAGAGCGAGGCGATCACCGACCTGGCGGCCGCGACGGTGTGGGGCCTGATGCGGTCGGCGCAGTCGGAGAATCCGGGCAGGTTCGTGCTGGTCGACCTGGATGGTCAGGATTCCTCGCTCGCTGCTTTGCGCGACGTACTGCTCGCGATGCCGACACTGGATGAGCCGCAGGTGGCGGTGCGTGAGGGTGGGGTGCGGGTGCCGAGGTTGGCGTCGCTGACCTCGGGTGCGGGCCTGTTGCCTCCGTCGGGTACGCCGTGGCGGTTGGGCAGCCGGGCCAAGGGCAGCCTGGACGCGCTGGAGTTGCTTCCGTTCCCGCAGGCGAGCGAGCCGCTGGAGGCCGGTCAGGTTCGGATGGCGGTGCACGCGGCGGGGGTGAACTTCCGTGACCTGCTGGACGGTCTGAACGCGCTGGGGTGGTTCCAGGACAAGGTCGGCCTGATGGGCAGTGAGGTCGCCGGTGTGGTCCTTGAGGTCGGTCCCGGCGTCGAGGACCTGCGTCCGGGGGATCGGGTGATGGGTCTGGCCGATGGCGGGTTCGGACCGGTGGTCGTCGCCGAAGCCGTGATCTTGGTGAAGATTCCCGATCACTGCTCGTTCGAGCAGGCCGCGACGATCCCGGTGGCGTTCCTCACCACCTACTACGGGCTGATGGAACTGGCGGGCTTGCGGGAAGGCGAGCGGCTGCTGGTGCACGCGGGCGCCGGTGGGACCGGGATGGCGGCGATCCAGCTGGCCCAGCGGCTCGGGGTGGAGGTCTTCGCGACCGCGAGTCCGGCGAAGTGGGACGTGCTGCGGTCGATGGGCATCCCCGACGATCACATCGCCTCCTCGCGCACCCTGGAGTTCGAGGAGCGCTTCCAGGAGGTCTGCGGTGAGCGGGGCGTCGACGTGGTGCTCAACTCGCTGACGGGTGAGTTCATCGACGCCTCGGCACGTCTGCTGCGTCCGGGTGGCCGGTTCATCGAGTTGGGCAAGCTCGACATCCGCGACCAGGAGAGCTTCCCGGGATTGAAATATCACTGGTTCGATGTGGCGGATGCCGGGCCGGAGCGGTTGCGGCAGATGCTGGGTGAGCTGGTGAAGCTGTTCGCGGCGGGTGAGTTGCGGCCGTTGCCGGTGACGGCGTGGGATGTGCGCCGGGGCCGGGAGGCGTTCCGGTTCATGAGCCAGGCCAGGCACACCGGCAAGATCGTGCTGACGATGCCCCGGGTCTGGGACCCGGAGGGCACGGTGTTGATCACCGGTGGGACGGGTGGTCTGGGCGCGGAGGTCGCCCGGCATCTGGTGGCCGAGCACGGCATGCGGCATCTGCTGCTGGTCAGCCGCCGGGGTCTGGAGGCTCCGGGTGCGGTGGAGTTGCAGGCGGAGTTGATCGCGCACGGGGTCGAGGTCACCGTCGCCGCGTGCGACATGGCCGACCGGGACGCGGTCGCGGCGCTGCTGGCCGGGGTGCCGGAGGAGCATCCGCTGACGGCGGTGATCCACACCGCCGGTGTGCTGGACGACGGGACGATCACCTCGTTGACGCCGGAGCGGCTGGACACCGTGCTGCGGCCGAAGATCGACGCCGCCTGGCACCTGCACGAGCTCACCCAGGACCTGGACCTGGCCGGGTTCGTGGTGTTCTCCTCGTTCGCCGGGGTCATGGGCAACGCGGGTCAGGGTAACTACGCGGCGGCGAACGCCTGGCTGGACGCGTTGATGGCGCGGCGCCGGGCTCAGGGACTGCCGGGGCTCTCGCTGGCCTGGGGTTTGTGGGCGCAGGCCACCGGGATGACCGGGGCCATGTCGCAGGCCGACGTGCAGCGGATCACCTCGGCCGGGCTGCCGCTGATCACCACCGAGCAGGGTATGGCGCTGTTGGACGCGGCCCTGGGGTCGGACGCACCGCTGGTGCTTCCGGTCCTGCTGAACCTACCGGCGATGCCCGCTCAGCTGGTGCCGCCGCTGCTGCGCGGCCTGGTGCGCGGCACCCGTCGTACGGCGGCGGTGGCGCGTGCGGCCGATGAGGGAGCATTGGTGCGGCAGTTGGCCGGGCTGACGCAGACCGACCGGACCCGGTTCATGACCGATCTGGTCCGTGGTCAGGCCGCTGCGGTCCTCGGACACTCCGACTCCACGGCGGTGGACGTCAGACGGGAGTTCCGCGAGCTGGGCTTCGACTCGCTGACCGCGATCGAACTGCGCAACCGCCTCAACGTGGCCACCGGGCTGCGGCTGCCCTCCACCCTCGTCTTCGACTACCCCACCCCCGCCGTGCTCGGTGAGTATCTGCTGAGCGAGGTGCTCGGCGCGCACGGCGACGCCATCCTGCCGGTGGCCACGGTCTCGGTCGGGGACGACCCGATCGTCATCGTCTCGATGGCCTGCCGCTACCCCGGAGAGGTGAGCTCTCCGGAGGACCTGTGGCGGCTGGTCGTCGAGGGGCAGGACGTGATGACCCCGCTGCCGGCCGGTCGCGGATGGGAAGGGTTCAGCGCTCTGGGCCTGAAGGGCGGGTTCGTTTCCGACGCCCCCGGGTTCGACGCGGAGTTCTTCCGGATCTCACCGCGTGAGGCGCTCGCGATGGACCCGCAGCAGCGGCTGCTGCTGGAGACGGCCTGGGAGGTCCTCGAACGCGCGGGCATCGACCCGGACTCGTTGCGCGGCAGCGAGACCGGCGTCTTCATCGGTGCCTCCGGCTCGGGCTACACGCCCGGGGAGGAGTCTCTCGGTTACATCATGACCGGCCTGATGGGTAGCGTGGCCTCCGGCCGGATCTCCTACACCTTCGGGCTGGAGGGTCCGGCGGTGACGGTGGACACCGCGTGCTCGTCGTCGCTGGTGACCATCCACATGGCGGCACAGGCCCTGCGCAACGGGGAGTGCTCGCTGGCCCTCGCCGGCGGTGTGACGGTGATGACGACTCTCGCGGCGTTCGCGGAGTTCGGTGAGCAGGGCGGCCTGGCGCAGGATGCCCGCTGCAAGGCGTTCTCCGACTCGGCGGACGGTATCGGATGGTCCGAGGGTGTCGGTCTGGTGATGCTGGAGCGGCTGTCGGACGCCCAGCGCAACGGTCACCAGGTGCTGGCGGTGGTGCGGGGTTCGGCGATCAACCAGGACGGCGCGTCCAACGGCCTGACCGCGCCGAACGGCCCCTCGCAGCGGCGGGTGATCCGTCAGGCGCTTGCTGTCGCCGGGCTGTCTCCCTCCGAGGTGGACGTGGTCGAGGCGCATGGCACCGGGACGACGCTGGGTGACCCGATCGAGGCGCAGGCGCTGCTGGCGACGTACGGCCAGGACCGGCCGGAGGAGCGACCGATCCTGCTGGGGTCGATCAAGTCGAATCTCGGTCACGCGCAGTCGGCGGCGGGTGTGGCGAGCGTGATCAAGATGGTCATG
This sequence comes from Streptosporangium sp. NPDC000509, assembly GCF_042898365.1. NCBI lineage: Bacteria > Bacillati > Actinomycetota > Actinomycetes > Streptosporangiales > Streptosporangiaceae > Streptosporangium > Streptosporangium sp. NPDC000509. The sequence goes on from NZ_JBIAYX010000020.1 coordinate 70,891, forward strand.
GCTCTCCAGCACGGGGTGCTGCCCAAGACGTTGCACGTGGACGAGCCGTCGTCGCATGTGGACTGGTCCTCGGGTGCGGTGGAGCTGCTGACCGAGACGATGGACTGGCCGGACATGGGTCGTCCGCGCCGGGCGGGTGTGTCGTCGTTCGGGATCAGCGGCACCAACGCACACATGATTTTGGAGCAGGGGCCGCAGGTCGCGGAACCGGAGGCCGGTGATACCGGTTCGGCCGTGGGTGTGGTGCCGTGGGTGGTGTCGGGCAAGAGCGAGGAGGCACTGCGGGCGCAGGCGGGTCGTCTGGTGTCGTTCATGGACGCGCGCGACGAGTTGGGCCTGGTGGATACGGCGTTCTCGCTGGTGGCGTCGCGGTCGGTGTTCGAGCACCGTGCGGTGGTGGTCGGCGAGGAGCGTGGGGGTCTGCTGGCGGGTGTGGGTGCGCTGAGCGTGGGTGAGTCGGCGCCCGGGGTGGTGCGGGGTGTCGCCGATGTGGATGGCCGGATGGTGTGGGTGTTCCCGGGTCAGGGGGCGCAGTGGGTGGGGATGGGTGCGGCTTTGTTGGAGGAGTCGGGGGTGTTCGCGGCTCGGATGGCCGAATGTGCGGCGGCGTTGGAGCCGTTCGTGGACTGGTCTCTGCTGGAGGTGATTCGGCAGAGCGAGGGTGCTCCGTCGCTGGATCGGGTGGATGTGGTGCAGCCGGTCTCGTTCGCGGTGATGGTGTCGTTGGCGGCGGTGTGGGAGTCGCTGGGAGTGCGGCCGGACGCGGTGGTGGGTCATTCCCAAGGTGAGATCGCGGCGGCGGTGGTGGCCGGCGGGTTGTCGTTGTCGGATGGCGCCCGGGTGGTGGCGCTGCGGAGCCGCCTGATCGGTGAGCGGCTTGCTGGGCGTGGGGCGATGGCGTCGGTGGCGCTGCCGGTCGAGCGGGTCGAGGCCGCTTTGGTGGATGGGGTCTCGGTGGCGGCGGTGAACGGTCCGAGCTCGGTGGTGGTGGCCGGTGAGGTTCAAGCCGTGGAGAAGATGATCGAGAGTCTTTCCGCTGAGGGGGTGCGGGTGCGGCGGATCGCGGTGGATTACGCCTCGCATTCGGCGCAGGTGGATCTGATCGCCGAGGAGCTGGCCGGGGTGCTGGCGGGGGTGAGCCCGGGTTCGGTGCGGGTGCCGATGCTGTCGACGGTGACGGGTCAGTGGCTGGAGGGGCTGGAGCTGGGGGCCGGGTATTGGTGTGAGAATCTGCGGCGCACGGTGGCTTTCGCTCCGGCGGTCGGAGAGTTGCTGGAGCAGCGGTATCGGGTGTTCGTCGAGGTGAGTCCGCATCCGGTGCTGACGGTCGGTATCGGTGAGTGTGTGGACGAGACCGATGCCACCACCGTGATCGCCGGGACGTTGCGCCGTGATGAGGGCGGCCTGGAGCGGGTGCTGGTCTCGGCGGCCGAGCTGTTCGTCCGTGGCGTGACGGTGGACTGGCTGCAGGTGTTGCCCGGTGGCCGGCGGGTGGATCTGCCCACCTACGCCTTCCAGCACCAGCGGTTCTGGCCGAACGCCAAGCAGAGCGGTGACGCTCATGTGCTGGGCCTGGCCGCGACGGGTCATCCGCTGCTGGGTGCGGCGGTGGGCCTGGCCGATTCCGACGGTGTGTTGTTGACGGGCCGCTTGTCACTCTCGTCGCATCCGTGGCTGGCCGATCATGTGGTGGCCGGGATGGTGTTCTTCCCGGGGACCGGGTTCGTGGAGTTGGCGGTGCGTGCCGGTGACCAGGTCGGCTGCGAGGTGGTCGAGGAGTTGATCCTGGACGCTCCGCTGGTGCTGGGCGAGGATGACGCGGTCGTGGTGCAGATCGCGGTGGGTGCGCCGGAGGAGACCGGTCGTCGGAGCGTGAGTGTCTACGCCCGTTCGGCGGACGCGACCGAGGAGGTGCCGTGGGTACGACACGCCACCGGCACGCTCGCCACGGGTAACCGGGCCGCGGTGCCGTTCGACACGGCGGTGTGGCCGCCGGCCGGCGCGACCGCGATCGAGCTGGACGGCCTCTATGACCAGCTGGCCGAAGGGTTGCTCACCTACGGCCCGGTGTTCCAGGGATTGCGGGCGGCCTGGCGGGGTGCCGATGGCGCGGTGTTCGCCGAGGTGGCGCTGCCGGAGGAGGCACAGTCGGACGCGGGGTCGTTCGGGGTGCACCCGGCTCTGCTGGACGCGGCGTTGCACGCGGTGAGTTTCGCCGGGCTGGACGCCGCGGCGGGTACGCGCTTGCCGTTCTCCTGGGACGAGGTGTGCCTGCACGCGAGTGGGGCGACCCTGCTGAGGGTGCGACTGGTCAAGGTGGGCGAGGACGCGGTGTCGCTGAGTGCGGTGGACTTCGCCGGGGAGCCGGTGGTGTCGGCGCGTTCCCTGGTGCTGCGCCCGGTCTCGGCCGACCAGCTCGTCGCCGTCGGTAGCACCCCGGCGGTGGAGCGGGACGCGTTGTTCGGCCTGGAGTGGACGCCCTTGGCTCAGATGCCGGTATCCGACGCCGAACCGGACGTGGCCGAACTCGCCGGAGAAGCCCTTTCTGACCTGGACCTGCTGGATTCGGTGCCGGATGTGGTCATGGTCTCGGTGGGGTCGGCCGATGCCGAGGACGTGGTGGAGTCGACGCACGCGGTGGTCGCGCAGGTCCTGGGGTTGTTGCAGGAGTGGTTGGCCGATGGGCGGTTCGTCGGGTCGCGGTTGGTGTTCGTGACTCGGGGTGCGGTCGAGGCGCGGGACGGTGATGTGGTCGTTGATCTGGCGGCTGCGGCGGTGTGGGGGTTGGTGCGGTCGGCGCAGTGGGAGAATCCGGGCCGGTTCGTGCTGGTCGACGTCGATGGTGACGGTGGGTTGTCGTCGGTGCCGGCCGGCGTGCTGGTTTCGGGTGAGCCGCAGGTGGCGGTGCGTGAGGGCGGGGTGCGAGTCCCGCGCCTGGCGCGGGTGGCACCGGCCGATGAGGCCGGACAGCCCTGGGACCCGGACGGCACGGTGCTGATCACCGGTGGTACGGGTGGTCTGGGAGGGAGTCTGGCTCGGCATGTGGTGGCCGAGCGTGGGGTGCGGCATCTGGTGTTGACCAGCCGTCGCGGTCTGGAGGCTCCGGGTGCGGTGGAGTTGCAGGCGGAGTTGATCGCGCATGGTGTCGAGGTCACGGTCGCGGCCTGTGACATGGCCGACCGCGACCAGGTGGCGGCTCTGCTGGCCGGGATCGATGCCGACCATCCGCTGACCGCGGTGATCCACACCGCCGGTGTGCTGGCCGACGGCACGATCCCGTCGCTCACGCCTGAGCGGCTGGAGACGGTCCTTCGGCCGAAGGTCGACGCCGTCTGGCATCTGCACGAGCTGACCCGGGATCTGGATCTGGCCGCGTTCATCACCTATTCGTCCCTGTCTGGCGTGATGGGCTCCGCAGGGCAGGGCAACTACGCGGCCGCGAACACGTTCTTGGACGCCTTGGCGCAGGTGCGCAGGGCCGAAGGGTTGCCCGCGCTCTCGCTGGCCTGGGGGCCCTGGACTCAGGACACCGGATTGACCGGCACGCTGGGCGATATCGATATGCAGCGGATCACCCGTACGGGCATGCCGCCGCTGTCGGTGGAGCAGGGCATGGCGCTGTTCGAGGCCGCTACCGCGCTGAAGCACGCGGTGCTGGTTCCGGTTCGGCTGGATCTTCCTTCGATACGCACGTACGGCGAGGTGCCGGCGTTGTTGCGTGGTCTGGTGCGGGGTGGTCGGCGGTCGGCGGCGTCGGGTTCGGTGGTGGCCGCGACGTTGTTGCAGCGGTTGGCTCCGTTGGGGGCGGCCGAGCGGGCCGAGGTGCTGGTGGACCTGGTGCGTGTCGAGGCGGCGATGGTGCTGGGTCATGCCTCGTCCGACATGGTGGAGGTGCGTCGGGAGTTCCGTGAGCTGGGCTTCGACTCTCTCACCGCGGTCGAGTTGCGTAATCGGCTGAATGCCGCGACGGGGCTGCGGTTGCCGTCCACGCTGGTGTTCGACTACCCGACACCGACCATATTGGCGGACTTCCTGCTGGCCGAACTGTTCGGTGAGGACGCCGATGTGCGGGTTCCCTCGATGCCGGTGCCGGTGACGAACGATCCGGTCGTGATCGTGGGCATGGCGTGCCGTTTCCCGGGTGAGGTCGCTTCTCCGGAGGATCTGTGGCGGCTGGTGGCCGAGGGCGGGGACGGGATCTCCGAGTTTCCGACCACGCGAGGCTGGGATCTGGGGGCCTCGTACAGTTCGGACTACGTGCGCGAGGGGGGCTTCCTGGAGAGTGCCACGCAGTTCGATCCGGGGTTCTTCGGGATCTCGCCGCGTGAGGCGCTCGCGATGGACCCGCAGCAGCGGTTGCTGCTGGAGACGTCGTGGGAGGCGATCGAGCGGACGGGCGTGGACCCGATCTCGTTGCGCGGCAGCCGTACCGGCGTGTTCGCCGGGGTGATGTATCACGACTACGGGATGAGCGCCGCACTCCCGCCGGAGGCGATGGGCTTCATCAGCACCGGTACGGCGGGCAGCGTCGCGACCGGTCGGATTTCGTACGCGCTGGGCCTGGAGGGTCCTGCGGTGACGGTGGACACGGCGTGTTCGTCGTCGCTGGTGGCGATGCACATGGCGGCGCAGGCACTGCGCTCGGGTGACTGCGACCTGGCACTGGCCGGTGGTGTGACGGTGATGGCCACCCCCGCGGTCTTCATCGGATTCAGTGCGCAGGGTGGGCTGGCAGGAGATGGGCGGTGCAAGTCCTTCGCCGACGCGGCGGACGGCACCAACTACTCCGAGGGTGTGGGCATGCTGGTGCTGGAGCGGTTGTCGGACGCGCGCCGCAACGGCCACCAGGTGCTGGCGGTGGTGCGCGGGTCTGCGGTGAACCAGGACGGCGCGTCCAACGGTCTGACCGCGCCGAACGGTCCCTCGCAGCAGCGGGTGATCCGTCAGGCCCTGGCCGGGGCGGGGCTCTCGGTGTCCGAGGTGGACGCGGTCGAGGCGCACGGTACGGGGACGACGCTGGGCGATCCGATCGAGGCCCAAGCGCTGTTGGCGACCTACGGTCAGGATCGGGACGAGGATCGGCCGCTGCTGCTGGGGTCGATCAAGTCGAACCTGGGTCACACTCAGGCGGCGGCCGGTGTGGCGGGTGTGATCAAGATGGTGATGGCTCTGCGGCATGGTGTGCTGCCTCGGACGTTGCATGTGGACGAGCCGTCGTCGCATGTGGACTGGGCCTCGGGTGCGGTGGAGTTGCTGACCGAGCAGGTCGAGTGGCCTCAGACGGGTCGTCCGCGTCGGGCGGGTGTGTCGTCGTTCGGGATCAGTGGCACCAACGCGCACGTGATCTTGGAGCAGGGGCCGGAGGCTCCTGAGCGGGAGTCGCGTGACCAGGGCCAGGCGCCGGGTGCGGTGCCGTGGGTGGTGTCGGCGAAGACCGAGGAAGCGGTGCGGGCGCAGGCCGGGCGATTGCTGGCGCACGTGCGGGCGGCCGACGAGCTTGACCCGGTGGATGTGGGGTCGTCGCTGGTGGTGTCGCGGTCGGTGTTCGAGCACCGTGCGGTGGTGGTCGGTGGGGGTCGCGAGGAGTTGCTGGCGGGGCTGGGTGCGGTGGCTTCCGGTAAGCCGGTGTCCGGTGGTGTGGTTGAGGGCGCGGCCGATGTGGTGGGGAAGTCGGTGTGGGTGTTCCCGGGTCAGGGGGCGCAGTGGGTGGGGATGGGTGCGCGGTTGTTGGAGGAGTCGGGGGTGTTCGCGGCTCGGATGGCCGAATGTGCGGCGGCGTTGGAGCCGTTCGTGGAGTGGTCTCTGCTGGATGTGGTGCGGCAGGTGGAGGGTGCTCCGTCGCTGGATCGGGTGGATGTGGTGCAGCCGGTGTCGTTCGCGGTGATGGTGTCGTTGGCGGCGGTGTGGGAGTCGCTGGGGGTTCGCGCGGATGCGGTGGTGGGTCATTCCCAAGGTGAGATCGCGGCGGCGGTGGTGGCCGGTGGCCTGTCGTTGTCCGATGGCGCCAGGGTGGTGGCGCTGCGCAGCCGGTTGATCGGTGAGCGGCTTGCTGGGCGTGGGGCGATGGCGTCGGTGGCGCTCCCGGTCGAGCGGGTCGCCGAGCGGGTGGCGGCGTGGGACGGGCGGGTGTCGGTGGCGGCGGTGAACGGTCCGAACTCTGTGGTGGTGGCCGGTGAGGTCGCGGCGGTCGAGGAACTGGTCGAAAGCCTTTCCGCTGAGGATGTGCGGGTGCGGCGGATCGCGGTGGACTACGCCTCGCATTCGGCGCAGGTGGATCTGATTCGCGAGGAGCTGGCGCAGGTGCTGGCGGGGGTGAGCCCGGGTGCCGTGCGGGTGCCGATGCTGTCGACGGTGACCGGTCAGTGGCTGGAGGGCCAGGAGCTCGATGGCGGGTACTGGTGTGAGAATCTGCGGCGCACGGTGGGCTTCGCTCCGGCGGTCGGAGAGTTGCTGGAGCAGCGGTATCGGGTGTTCGTCGAGGTGAGTCCGCATCCGGTGCTGACGGTCGGCATCGGCGAGTGTGTGGACGAGACCGATACCACGACAGTGATCGCCGGGACGCTGCGTCGCGATGAGGGCGGTCTGGAGCGGGTGCTGGTCTCGGCGGCCGAGCTGTTCGTGCGCGGCGTGGCAGTGGACTGGCAGCAGGTGCTGACCGGTGGTCGGCGGGTTGACCTGCCGACCTACGCCTTCCAGCACCAGCGGTTCTGGCCGAACGCCAAGCAGAATGGTGATGCTCGCGTGCTGGGGCTGGCCGCGACGGATCACCCGCTGCTGGGTGCGGCGATGCCGCTGGCCGATTCCGACGGGGTGGTGTTGACGGGTCGGTTGTCGGTGAGTGCGCAGCCGTGGCTGGCCGATCACGTGGTGGCGGGTTCGGTGGTGGTGCCGGGGTCGGCGTTCGTGGAGCTGGCGGTGCGGGCCGGTGACCAGGTCGGCTGTGACGCGGTGGAGGAACTGACGCTGGAGGCGCCGCTACTGCTGGGGGAGGGCGAGGCGGTCGCGGTGCAGGTCTGGGTGGGCGCCCCTCAGGAGTCGGGCCGTCGGACGGTGAACGTTTACGCCCGTTCGGCGGATGCGGTCGATGAAGTGCCGTGGGTGCGGCACGCGACCGGCGCTCTCACCGCGGGTGCTCCGCCTGCCGTGTCGTTCGACGCGGCGGTGTGGCCTCCGGCCGGCGCGGCTGCGATCGAGCTGGCGGGGCTGTACGAAGAGCTGGCGGAGGAGGGCTTGGCGTACGGCCCGGCGTTCCAGGGATTGCGGGCAGCCTGGCAACGTGATGACGAGGTGTTCGCCGAGCTGAGTTTGCCGGAGCAGACCGGTGATGCGGCTTCGTTCGGGCTGCACCCTGCGCTGCTGGACGCGGCGCTGCACGCGGTGACCTTCGCCGGGCTGGAGCCGGTGGAAGGTGGCCGGTTGCCGCTGTCATGGGGTGAGGTGTGCCTGCACGCGGGCGGGGCGTCGGTGCTGCGGGTACGGCTGGCCAGGACGGGCGGCGATACGGTGTCGCTGGTGGCGGTGGACGCGGCCGGGGCGCCGGTGGTGTCGGCCCGGTCGGTGGTGCTGCGACCGATGGCCGCCGAGCACTTGGTCGGCTTCGACCCCCGTGGAGCCAGGCAGGACGCGCTGTTCCGGGTGGAGTGGTCTGCCGTGAGTGGCCTGCCGCAGACCGACGAGGTGCCGGTGGCGCTGCTCGGCGTGGACGCCCTGGGGCTTGCCCCCGCGTTGCGGGCGGCCGGGGACGTGGTGCCGGTGTATGCGGACCTGCCCGCGCTGGCCGAGGCGGATCCGGTCCCGGCCGTGGTGATGGTGGAGGTGCTTTCCGAGTCGGCGGCCGGGGTGGTGGAGTCGGCGCATGCGCTCACCGCTCACGTTCTGGACCTGCTGCAGCGGTGGCTGGCGGACGAGCGGTACGCCGATTCGCGCCTGGTGTTCGTCACCCGGGGCGCCGCCGCGACCGACGATGGTGAGGCGGTGGCTGACCTTCCGGCCGCCGGGGTGTGGGGCCTTGTCCGCAGTGCTCAGTCGGAGAACCCGGACCGGTTCGTACTGGTAGACATGGATGACCAGGAGTCCTCGCTGCCGACCCTGCTCGATGCATTGCCGAGAGTGCTGGCTTCAGGTGAGCCGCAGGTGGCGGTGCGCGAGGGTGAGGTGTGGGTTCCGCGCCTGGTGCGGATGGCGCCAGGATCTGACGTTGGCGACGAGGCGGGCCGGGTCTGGGATCCGGAGGGAACCGTCCTGGTCACCGGTGGTACGGGTGGTCTGGGTGCGTTGTTCGCGCGGCATGTGGTGGCCGAGCGTGGGGTTCGGCGTCTGCTGCTGACCAGCCGTCGGGGCCTGGACGCCCCCGGTGCGGTTGAGTTGCAGGCCGAGTTGATCGCGCACGGGGTCGAGGTCACGATCGCGGCGTGCGACATGGCCGATCGGGACGCGGTGGCGGCCCTGCTGGCGCAGGTCCCGGCCGAGCATCCGCTGACCGCGGTGATCCACACCGCGGGTGTGCTGGCCGACGGGACGATTCCGTCGCTGACGCCGGAGCGGCTGGACAGTGTGCTGCGGCCGAAGGTCGACGCCGCCTGGCATCTGCACGAGCTCACCCAGGGCCTGGATTTGGCCGGGTTCGTGGTGTTCTCCTCGTTCGCCGGGGTGATGGGCAACGCCGGGCAGGGCAACTACGCGGCGGCGAATGCGTTTGTGGACACATTGGTCCAGGCGCGCCGAGCTGCGGGACTGCCGGGATTGTCGCTGGCGTGGGGCCTGTGGGAGCAGGAGACCGGGATGACCGGAGGGCTCGGGACGATCGATCTGCAGCGGATGGCGCGGGCGGGGATGCCGGCGCTCTCGGCCGAACAGGGGGTGGCGGCGTTCGAGGTGGCCACCACGTCGGGTCGGGCGACGGTGGTGGCGGCGCGGCTGGATCTTTCGGTACTGCGCACGTTCCCCGAGGTGCCGCATCTGATGCGGGGCCTGGTCCGTGTGGGGCGCCGCTCGGCGGTCTCCGTTCTCGCGGGCGGGGAAGCGGAGCTGGTGCGGCGGCTGGCGGGGCTGGGTGAGTCCGAGCAGGTTCGGCTGGTGGTGGAGCTGGTGCGGGCGCAGGCGGCGGCGGTGCTGGGGCACGACTCGGTGGACGCGATCCGGCCGGGACGGGAGTTCCGTGAGTTGGGCTTCGACTCCCTGACCGCGGTGGAGTTGCGCAACCGGCTCAACGCCGTCACCGGGCTGCGGCTGCCCGCCACCCTCATCTTCGACTACCCCACCCCGGCCAGCATTGCCGAATACCTCCTGGAGGAAATCGCGCCCGGAGCGGACACCACGGTGGAGCTGTCGTTGCTGGCCGATCTCGACCGCTTCGAGACCGCTCTTTCCGGCTACACGCTCGACGAACTCGCCCGGAACGGCATCTCGACCCGGCTGCGGCACCTGCTGACGAAGGTGAGCGAGAGCGGTACGGAAACTAGTGAAATCGCTGTCGCGGGCATGCTCGAATCGGCGAGTACCGAGGAAATCCTCAGCTTCATCGACAACGAACTGGGCCGCTCGAAAGATCTGTGATTCGAGCCCGCGTCTGAACAATGTGAAGGGCCACTCTCATGTCTGAAGACCGGAAGCTCGTCGAATACCTGAGGTGGGTCACCGCCGATTTGCACGAGACCCGCCGGCGGCTCGAAGAGGTTGAGTCGGGCAGGCATGAGCCGATCGCTATCGTGTCGATGGCATGCCGCTTTCCAGGTGGGGTCGATTCTCCTGAGGATCTGTGGCGGTTGCTGATCGAGGGTGAGGACGCGATCTCGCCGGTCCCGGCCGATCGAGGCTGGGATGTGGAGCTGCTGTCCGGGATGGGCCTTGATGTTCAGGGTGGGTTCCTGGCGGATGTGGCGGGGTTTGATGCGGGGTTCTTCGGGATCTCGCCGCGTGAGGCGTTGTCGATGGATCCGCAGCAGCGTTTGCTGTTGGAGGGGGCGTGGGAGGCGGTCGAGCGGGCCGGGATCGACCCGCTCTCGCTCAAGGGCAGCCACACCGGCGTGTTCGTGGGCACCAACGGTCAGGACTACATGAGCCTGATCATGAACGCCCCGGCGGATGTGCAGGGCAATGGCGTCACCGGCGTGGCGGCCAGCGTGCTGTCGGGTCGGCTGTCCTACACCCTGGGGTTGGAGGGCCCGGCGGTGACGGTGGACACCGCGTGTTCGTCGTCGCTGGTGACACTGCATCTTGCGTCGCAGGCGCTGCGGTCTGGGGAGTGCTCGCTGGCGCTGGCCGGCGGCATCACGGTGATGACGTCGCCGATGGCGTTGGTCGGATTCGGCCTACAGGGCAGCGGGATGGCGCCCGACGGGCGGTGCAAGGCGTTCTCCGACGCCGCGGACGGCACCAGTTGGTCCGAGGGTGTGGGCATGCTGGTGCTGGAGCGGTTGTCGGACGCGCGCCGCAACGGTCACCAGGTGCTGGCGGTGATGCGTGGGTCGGCGATCAACCAGGACGGTGCGTCCAATGGGTTGACCGCGCCGAACGGTCCTTCCCAGCGGCGGGTGATCCGCCAGGCACTGGTCAGCGCCGGTTTGTCGTCGTCCGAGGTGGACGCGGTGGAGGCGCACGGGACCGGCACGGTTCTGGGCGACCCGATCGAGGCGCAGGCGCTGCTGGCGACCTATGGGCAGGATCGGGGCGAGGATCGTCCGCTGCTGCTGGGGGCGATCAAGTCGAACATCGGTCACACGCAGGCGGCGGCGGGTGTGGTCGGTGTGATCAAGATGGTGCTGGCCATGCAGCACGGCGTGCTGCCCAAGACGCTACATGTCGATACTCCCTCCTCGCACGTGGACTGGTCGGCGGGCGCGGTGAAGTTGCTGACCGAGTCGGCGGAATGGCCGGAGACCGGTCATCCGCGCAGGGCGGGTGTGTCGTCGTTCGGGATCAGTGGCACCAACGCGCACGTGATCCTCGAACAGGGGCCGGAAGCGCCGGAGGGAGAGGGCGTTCCGCAGGACCGGGTGCCGGTTGCGGGTGTGGTGCCGGTGCTGGTGTCGGCGAAGACGGGTGAGGCGTTGCGGGCGCAGGCCGGGCAACTGCTGTCCCTCCTGGAGGGTGAGCCCGGTCCGGGCCTGGTCGATGCGGCGTTCTCGCTGGCGACGACGCGGTCGGCGTTCGAGCACCGGGCGGTGGTGCTGGCCGATGGTCGTGAGGGTGTGCTCGCCGGGTTGGCCGGTCTGGTCGAGGGTCTGCCGGGTGCGGGTGTGGTGCGCGGGGTGGCTGCGGGTGAGCCGCAGTTGGCGGTGTTGTTCACCGGTCAGGGTAGTCAGCGGGCCGGGATGGGCCGGGAGCTGTATGAGCGGTTCCCGGTGTTCGCGACCGCGTTGGACGCGGTGATCGCCGAGTTCGACCCGTTGCTGGACGGATCGCTGCGGCAGGTGTTGTTCGCCGAGCCGGGGTCGGCGCAGGCGGAGGCGCTCGATCAGACCGGGTGGGCTCAGCCGGCGTTGTTCGCGGTGGAGACGGCGCTGTTCCGGCTGGTGGAGTCCTGGGGAGTGCGGCCCGATGTGCTGGCCGGGCACTCGATCGGGGAGATCACGGCCGCGCACGTGGCCGGGGTGCTGTCCTTGAAGGACGCGTGTGCGTTGGTGGCGGCGCGGGCGCGGTTGATGCAGGCGTTGCCCGCCGGTGGGGCGATGGTGGCGGTGCAGACCTCCGAGGAGCAGATCGCCGAGCTGCTGGCCGGGCGGGAGAAGGAGGTGTCGGTCGCGGCGGTGAACGGTCCCACGTCGGTGGTGATCTCCGGGGCCGAGGAGGCGGTGCTGGAGGTTGCCGCCGCTTTGGAGGAACGGGGGATCAGGGCGAAGCGGTTGCGGGTGTCGCACGCGTTCCATTCGCCGTTGATGGATCCGATGTTGGAGGAGTTCCGTACGCTGGCGAGCAGGCTCACCTACGGGGCGCCGAGGACTCCGATCGTGTCGACCCTGACCGGACAGGCGGCGACAGCCGAGCAGCTGTGCTCGCCGGACTACTGGGTCGAGCAGGTCCGCGGCGCGGTCCGCTTCTCCGACGGCATCCGCACCCTCCACGCTCAGGGGGTGCGGGCCTACCTGGAGCTCGGCCCCGACGGGGTGCTGACCGCCATGGCCCAGGACACCATCGCGACCGAGCCGGAGGCACATGGACACGAGTCGCCTGCGGTGCTGGTGCCGGTGCTGCGCAAGGACCGGGACGAGCACATGGCGTCCATGACGGCGCTGGCCGAGCTGCATGTGCACGGGGTGCCGGTCGACTGGCGATCAGTACTGCCGGGCGGGCACCGGGTCGACCTGCCCACCTACCCCTTCGAACGCCAGCAGTTCTGGCCGGAGAACATCGGTTCCGGTATAGGGAACGTGGCGGCGGCGGGGTTGGCCGCGGCGGATCATCCGCTGCTGGGTGCGGTGATGTCGCTGGCCGATTCCGACGGGGTGGTGTTGACGGGTCGGTTGTCGGTGAGTGCGCAGCCGTGGCTGGCCGACTACGTGGTGGCGGGTTCGGTGGTGGTGCCGGGTTCGGCGTTCGTGGAGCTGGCGGTGCGTGCCGGTGACCAGGTCGGCTGCGAGGTGGTCGAGGAGCTGACCCTGGAGGCGCCGTTGATGTTGGGCGAGCGGGATACGGCCGTGGTGCAGGTGTGGGTGGGGGCTCCGCAGGAGGCGGGCCGTCGGAGCGTGAACGTGTATGCCCGCTCGGCCGAGGAGGTGGCGTGGGTGCGGTACGCGACCGGCACGCTCGCGGCCGGTGTTTCGGAGGCCGTGCCGTTCGAGGCGGCGGTGTGGCCGCCGGCTGGGGCGGTCGCGATCGAGGTGGAGGGATTGTACGAGGGGTTGGCCGAGGACGGGTTCGTCTACGGTCCGACGTTCCAGGGGTTGCGGGGGCTCTGGCGGGGTGTCGACGGTGAGGTGTTCGCCGAAGTGGCGTTGCCGGAGCAGGCGGTGTCGGAGGCGGGTTCGTTCGGGGTGCATCCGGCGTTGCTGGATGCGGCGCTGCACGCGGTGCCCTTCGCCGGGTTGGACGATTCCGAGGGCGGTTTGTTGTCGTTCTCCTGGGGTGAGGTGTGTCTGCACGCCGGTGGCGCTTCGGTGTTGCGGGTGCGGCTGGTCAGGACGGGGCCGGATGCGGTGTCGCTGAGCGCGGTGGACGCGGTCGGGGAGTTGGTGGTGTCGGCGCGGTCGGTGGTGTTGCGGCCGGTCTCGGCCGAGCAGCTGAGGGTCTCGGAGGGGGTTGGCGCGGGCTGGGAGTCGTTGTTCGGGGTGGAGTGGGCGTCGGCGGGTGCTGTGCCGAAGGTCGGTGGGGTGTCGGTGGCGGTGCTCGGTGCGGATGCGCTGGGTGTCGCGGCGGCGTTGCGGGCGGCCGGGGACGTGGTGCCGGTGCATGCGGATCTGTCCGCGCTGGCCGAGGCGGGTGCGGTGCCGGGTGTGGTGCTGCTGGAGGTGGTCTCGGATCCGGCGGCCGGGGTGGTGGGGTCGGCGCATGCGCTGACCGCCTATGTTCTGGAGTCGTTGCAGGGCTGGCTGGCCGATGACCGGTTCGCCGAGTCGCGGCTGGTGTTCGTCACCAGGGGTGCGGTCGCGTCGGGTGACGGCGAGGTGGTGGCGGATCTGCCGGCTTCCGGGGTGTGGGGATTGGTCCGCAGTGCTCAGTCGGAGAACCCGGGCCGGTTCGTACTGGTCGACACGGACCGGGACCAGGCCTCGCTGTCGGCCTTGCTCGGTGTGCTGCCGGGAGTGTTGGTGGCGGGTGAGCCGCAGGCGGCGGTGCGTGGGGGCGAGGTGCTGGTCCCGCGATTGGTGCGGGTGACATCCGGCAACGTCTCGGCCGACGTTCTCGCTGATGTCTCCGGTGATGGCGCCGACCGGGTCTGGGATCCGGAGGGGACGGTGTTGATCACCGGTGGTACGGGTGGTCTGGGTGCGCTGTTCGCGCGGCATGTGGTGGCCGAGCGTGGGGTGCGGCGTCTGCTGCTGACCAGCCGCCGGGGGTTGGACGCTCCGGGTGCGGTGGAGTTGCAGGCGGAGTTGATCGCGCACGGGGTCGAGGTCACGGTCGCCGCCTGCGACATGGCCGATCGGGACGCGGTGGCGGCCCTGCTGGCGCAGGTCCCGGCCGAGCACCCCCTGACCGCGGTCATTCACACAGCCGGTGTGTTGGATGACGGGACGATTCCGTCGCTGACGCCGGAGCGGCTGGACGGTGTGCTGCGGCCGAAGGTCGACGCGGCCTGGCATCTGCACGAGCTCACCCGGGAGCTGGATCTGGCGGCGTTCGTGCTGTTCTCCTCCATGGCGGGGGTGGTAGGGGCACCTGGTCAGGGTAACTACGCGGCGGCGAATGTGTTCTTGGACGCGCTGGCTCAGTCGCGCCGGGCCGAGGGGCTGGCGGGGTTGTCGCTGGCGTGGGGTGCGTGGGCTCAGGACGCTGGGATGACCGGCACGCTGGGTGAGATCGAGATGCGGCGGATGGCGCGGGCGGGGATGCCGGCGTTGTCGGCCGAGCAGGGGCTCGCGGCGTTCGAGGCGGCCGCTACGACGGGTCACTCGCCGGTGGTGGTGATGCGATTGGATCTCTCGGTCCTGCGCACGATTCCCGAGGTGCCGCATCTGATGCGTGGCCTGGTACGCGGGGGGCGCCGCCTGGCGGTCTCCGCGTCGGCAAGCGGGGATTCGGAGTTGGTGCGGCGGTTGGCGGGGTTGGACGAGGCCGAGCAGGTTCGGCTGGTGGTGGAGTTGGTGCGGGCTCAGGCGGCGGTGGTGCTGGGGCACGACTCGGGAGAGGACGTTCAGCCCGGACGTGAGTTCCGTGAGCTGGGCTTCGACTCCCTGACCGCGGTGGACCTGCGTAACCGGCTCAACATCGCGACGGGGTTGCGGTTGCCGGCGACGTTGGTGTTCGACTATCCGACGCCGACCGTGCTGTCGCGGTTCCTGGTGTCGGAGCTGCTGGGCCGGCAGGACCTGGCGGCGGTCTCGGGTGTGGTGGCCAGGTCGAGGACGTGGGTGGCGGACGATCCGATCGTGATCGTGGGGATGAGCTGCCGCTTCCCCGGTGGGGTGAACTCTCCGGAGGATCTGTGGCGGTTGCTGTCGGAGGGCGAGGAGGCGATCTCGCCGGTCCCGGCCGACCGGGGCTGGGACCTGGGGATGCTGTCCGGGATGGGCATTGATGTTCAGGGTGGGTTCCTGGCGGATGTTGCGGGGTTTGATGCGGGGTTCTTCGGGATCTCGCCGCGTGAGGCGTTGTCGATGGATCCGCAGCAGCGTTTGCTGTTGGAGACGTCGTGGGAGGCGGTCGAGCGGGCCGGGATCGACCCGCTCTCGCTGAAAGGCAGCCACACCGGCGTGTTCGTGGGCACCAACGGCCAGGACTACACGAGCCTGATCGTAAGTACGCAGACGGATGTGCAAGGCCATGGCGTCACCGGTATGTCGGCCAGCGTGCTGTCGGGTCGGCTGTCCTACACCCTGGGGTTGGAGGGCCCGGCGGTGACGGTGGACACCGCGTGTTCGTCGTCGCTGGTGGCGATGCACATGGCGGCGCAGGCGCTGCGGTCGGGCGAGTGCGGCCTGGCGCTGGTCGGCGGTGCCACGGTGATGGCGTCACCGATGGGGGTCATGGGGTTCAGCGCGCAGGGCGGGTTGTCGCCCGACGGGCGGTGCAAGGCGTTCTCCGACGCCGCGGACGGCACAAGCTGGTCCGAGGGCCTGGGCATGCTGGTGCTGGAGCGGTTGTCGGATGCCCGCCGCAACGGTCATGAGGTGCTGGCGGTGGTGCGGGGTTCGGCGATCAACCAGGATGGTGCGTCGAACGGGTTGACAGCACCGAACGGTCCTTCGCAACAGCGGGTGATCCGCCAGGCGCTGGCCGGTGCCGGGTTGTCGCCGTCCGAGGTGGACGCGGTGGAGGCGCACGGGACCGGCACGGTTCTGGGCGACCCGATCGAGGCGCAGGCCCTGCTGGCCACGTACGGCAAGGACCGGCCGGAGGACCGGCCTCTGCTGCTGGGGGCGATCAAGTCGAACCTGGGTCACACCCAGGCCGCCGCGGGCGTGGCCGGTGTGATCAAGATGGTCTTGGCTCTCCGGCATGGGATGCTGCCCAAGACGTTGCATGTGGACGCGCCGTCCTCGCATGTGGACTGGGCCTCGGGTGCGGTGGAGCTGCTGACCGAGCCGGTCGAGTGGCCTCAGACGGGTCGTCCGCGTCGGGCGGGTGTGTCGTCGTTCGGGATCAGTGGCACCAACGCGCACGTGATCCTCGAACAGGGGCCGGAAGCGCCGGAGGGAGAGGACGTTCCGCAGGACCGGGTTCCTGCCGAGGGTGTGGTGCCGGTGCTGGTGTCGGCGAAGACGGGCCAGGCGTTGCGGGCGCAGGCCGGGCGGTTGGTGTCGGTCCTGGATGGTGAGTCTGGCCCGGGGCTGGCCGATGCGGCGTTCTCGCTGGCGACGACGCGGTCGGCTTTCGAGCATCGGGCGGTGGTGCTGGCCGATGGTCGTGAGGGTGTGCTGGCCGGGCTGGGTGCGTTGGCCGAGGGTCTGCCGGGTGCGGGTGTGGTGCGCGGGGTGGCCGGAGGCGAGCCGAGGCTGGCGTTCCTGTTCACCGGTCAGGGCAGTCAGCGGGCCGGGATGGGCCGGGAGCTGTACGACCGTTTCCCGGTGTTCGCGACCGCGCTGGACGCGGTGATCGCCGAACTGGATCCGTTGCTTGAGGGGTCGTTGCGTGAGGTGCTGTTCGCCGAGCCGGGTACAGCCGAGGCGGAGGCGCTCGATCAGACCGGGTGGGCTCAGCCGGCCCTGTTCGCGGTGGAGACGGCGCTGTTCCGGCTGGTGTCGTCGTGGGGGATCCGGCCCGATGTGCTGGCGGGTCATTCGATCGGGGAGATCACCGCTGCGCATGTGGCCGGTGTGTTGTCGCTGCAGGACGCGTGTGCGTTGGTGGCGGGCCGGGCGCGGTTGATGCAGGCGCTGCCCGCCGGTGGGGCGATGGTGGCGGTGCAGGCCTCCGAGGAGCAGGTCGCCGGGCTGCTGGCCGGACGCGAAGACCAGGTGTCCATCGCGGCCGTCAACGGCCCCACCTCGGTGGTGATCTCCGGGGCCGAGGAGGCGGTGCTGGAGGTTGCCGCCGCTTTGGAGGAGCGGGGGACCAGAGCGAAGCGGTTGCGGGTGTCGCACGCGTTCCATTCACCGTTGATGGACCCGATGCTGGAGGACTTCCGCACCCTGGCGAGCAGGCTCACCTATAGGGCGCCGAGGACTCCGATCGTGTCCACCTTGACCGGGCAGGCGGCCACGGCCGAGCAGCTGTGCTCGCCGGAGTACTGGGTGGAACAGGTCCGCGGCGCGGTCCGTTTCGCCGACGGCGTGAGCACTCTGCGCGCGCAGGGTGTGCGCGCGTATCTGGAGCTGGGTCCCGACGGGGTGCTGACCGCGATGGCGCAGGACACGCTGGAAGCGGACCCGGACCCGAGCACCGCGACGTCCGGCTCGGATGTGGAGCCGGATCCGGACGTGGTACTGGTGCCGGTGCTGCGCAGGGACAGAAACGAGCACGAGGCCGTTACCGAGGCGCTGGCTCGTCTGCACGTGCACGGGGTGCCGGTGAACTGGCAGGCGCTGCTCCCGCGCGGGCGCCGGGTCGATCTGCCGACTTATCCTTTCGAGCATCAGCGGTTCTGGCCTGAGGGCGGTTCCGGTGCGGGGAATGTGGCGGCGGCGGGGTTGGCGGTGGCGGATCATCCGCTGCTGGGCGCCGCGGTCGGGCTGGCCGACTCCGATGGGGTGGTGCTGACGGGTCGGTTGTCGCTCTCGTCGCATCCGTGGCTGGTCGACCACGTGGTGGCGGGTTCGGTGGTGGTGCCGGGGTCGGCGTTCGTGGAGCTGGCGGTGCGTGCCGGTGACCAGGTCGGTTGCGAGGTGGTCGAGGAGCTGACCCTGGAGGCGCCGCTGGTGCTGGGTGAGCGGGACACGGTCGCGTTGCAGGTGTCGGTGGGGGCTTCGCAGGAGTCGGGTCGTCGGAGCGTGGGTGTGTATGCCCGTTCGGCGGATGCGGCCGAGGAGGTGGCGTGGGTACGGCACGCCAGCGGCACGCTCACGACCGAGGCGGCGGAGGTCGCGCCGTTCGAGGCGACGACGTGGCCGCCGGTCGGGGCATCGGTGATCGAGGTGGACGGGCTGTACGAGGAGCTGGCCGAGGACGGGTTCGTCTACGGGCCGACCTTCCAGGGGCTGCGGGCCGCGTGGCACGGCGCCGACGGTGAGGTGTTCGCCGAGGTGGCGTTGCCGGAGCAGGCGCAGTCGAGTGCGGGTTCGTTCGGGGTGCATCCGGCGCTGCTGGACGCGGCGTTGCACGCGGTGGCCTTCGCCGATCTGGATGATTCCGAGGGCGGTTTGTTGCCGTCCTCCTGGGGTGAGGTGTGTCTGCACGCCGGTGGGGCGTCGGTACTGCGGGTGCGGCTGGTCAGGACGGGCCCGGATGCGGTGTCGCTGAGCGCGGTGGATGCGGCCGGGGGGCCGGTGGTGTCGGCGCGCAACGTGGTGTTGCGGCCGGTCTCGGCCGAGCAGCTGAGAGTCTCCGATGGTGTCGGGGCGGGCTGGGAGTCGTTGTTCGGGGTGGAGTGGGCACCGGCGGGTGCCGTGGCGCAGGCGGGTCAGGCGTCGACGCCGGTGGCGGTGCTTGGTGTGGATGGGTTGGGTGTGGCTCCGGCGTTGTGGGAGGCCGGCGATGTGGTGCCGGTGTATGCGGATCTGTCCGTGCTGGCTGAGGCGGGTCCGGTCCCGGCCGTGGTGATGGTGGAGGCGGTCTCGGATCCGGTGGGCGGGGTGGTGTGGTCGGCGCATGCGTTGACCGCCTACGTGCTGGAGTTGTTGCAGGGGTGGCTGGCCGATGATCGGTTCGCCGAGTCGCGGCTGGTGTTCGTCACCCGGGGCGCGGTCGCGTCCGGCGATGGCGGGGTGGTGACCGATCCGGCGGCTGCGGCGGTGTGGGGCCTTGTCCGCAGTGCTCAGTCGGAGAATCCGGGCCGGTTCCTGCTGATCGATGTGGATGAGGAATCCCCACTGTCGGGGCTGCCGGGGATGTTGGTGTCCGAGGAGCCGCAGATGGCGGTGCGCGGAGGCGAGGTGCGGGTTCCGCGCCTGGCACGGGTGGCGCCCGGCCCCGACCTGGACGGAGAGGCAAGTCAGGTCTGGAACCCGGATGGGACGGTGTTGATCACCGGTGGTACGGGTGGTCTGGGT
Organism: Streptosporangium sp. NPDC000509; assembly: GCF_042898365.1. Lineage (NCBI taxonomy): Bacteria > Bacillati > Actinomycetota > Actinomycetes > Streptosporangiales > Streptosporangiaceae > Streptosporangium > Streptosporangium sp. NPDC000509. The sequence continues at coordinate 90,135 of NZ_JBIAYX010000020.1, forward strand.
GCGTTGTTCGCGCGGCACGTGGTGGCCGAGCGGGGTGTGCGTCATCTGCTGCTGACCAGCCGCCGGGGCTTGGATGCTCCGGGTGCGGTTGAGTTGCAGGCCGAGTTGATCGCGCACGGGGTCGAGGTCACGATCGCGGCGTGCGACATGGCCGACCGGGACGCGGTGGCGGCCCTGTTGGCGCAGGTCCCGGTCGAGCACCCCCTGACCGCCGTGATCCACACAGCCGGTGTGCTGGTCGACGGGACGATCATGTCGCTGACGCCGGAGCGGCTGGACAGTGTGCTGCGGCCGAAGGTCGACGCCGCCTGGCACCTGCACGAGCTCACCCAGGACCTGGACCTGGCCGGGTTCGTGCTGTTCTCCTCGCTCGCAGGGGTGATAGGCAACGCCGGGCAGGGTAACTACGCGGCGGCCAACGTGTTCTTGGACGCGTTGGCCCAGGTGCGCCGGGCCGAGGGGCTGGCGGGGTTGTCGCTGGCGTGGGGTGCGTGGGCCCAGGACGCGGGGATGACCGGCACGCTGGGTGAGATCGAGATGCGGCGGATCAACCGGACGGGGATACCGGCGTTGTCGGCCGAGCAGGGGCTCGCGGCGTTCGAGGCGGCCACCGCGTCGGGCCGGGCGATGGTGGCGCCGGTGCGGCTGGAGCCGTCGGCGTTGCGGGCGATGGGCGAGGTGCCGCATCTGATGCGGGGCCTGGTGCGTGCGGGCCGTCGCCTGGCGGTCTCCGCGTCGGCGGGCGGGGATTCGGAGTTGGTGCGGCGGTTGGCGGGGTTGGACGAGGCCGAGCAGGTTCGGCTGGTGGTGGAGTTGGTGCGGGCTCAGGCGGCGGTGGTGCTGGGGCACGACTCGGGAGAGGACGTTCAGCCCGGACGGGAGTTCCGTGAGCTGGGCTTCGACTCCCTGACCGCGGTGGATCTGCGTAACCGGCTGAATGTCGCCACCGGCCTGCGGTTGCCGACGACGATGGTGTTCGACTATCCGACGCCGGCCGCGCTGGCGCGGTTCCTGGTGTCGGAGCTGCTGGGCCGCGAGGACCTGTCGGCGGTCTCGGGTGTGGTGGCCGGGCCGAGGGCGTCGGTGGCCGACGATCCGGTGGTGATCGTGGGGATGAGCTGCCGGTTCCCCGGTGGGGTGAACTCGCCGGAGGAGCTGTGGCGGTTGCTGTCGGAAGGCGAGGACGCGATCTCGCCGGTCCCGGCCGACCGGGGCTGGGATATGGATCTGCTGTCCGGGATGGGCATTGATGTTCAGGGTGGGTTCCTGGCGGATGTGGCGGGGTTTGATGCGGGGTTCTTCGGGATCTCGCCCCGTGAGGCGCTCGCGATGGACCCGCAGCAGCGCCTGCTGTTGGAGGGGGTGTGGGAGGCGGTCGAGCGGGCCGGGATCGACCCGGTCTCGCTGAAGGGCAGCTCCACCGGCGTGTTCGTGGGAAGCAACAGCCTGGACTACACGGGCCTGATCGTGGGTACTCAGGCGGATGGGCAAGGCCATAGCGTCACCGGTCTCTCGGCCAGCGTGCTGTCGGGCCGCCTGTCGTACATGCTGGGCCTGGAGGGTCCGGCGATGACGGTGGACACCGCGTGTTCGTCGTCACTGGTGACACTGCACCTGGCGGCGCAGGCGCTGCGGTCGGGCGAGTGCGGCCTGGCGCTGGCCGGCGGTATCACGGTGATGGCGTCACCGATGGGGGTCATGGGGTTCAGCGCGCAGGGCGGGTTGTCGCCCGATGGTCGCTGCAAGGCGTTCTCCGACAGCGCGGACGGCACCAGCTGGTCCGAGGGGGTGGGCATGCTGGTGCTGGAGCGGCTGTCGGACGCCCGCCGCAACGGCCATGAGGTGCTGGCGGTGGTGCGGGGTTCGGCGGTGAACCAGGACGGTGCGTCGAACGGGTTGACCGCGCCGAACGGTCCGTCTCAGCAGCGGGTGATCCGCCAGGCGCTGGCCGGTGCGGGGTTGTCGCCGTCCGAGGTGGATGCGGTGGAGGCGCATGGTACGGGTACCAAGTTGGGTGACCCGATCGAGGCCCAGGCGCTGCTGGCGACCTACGGTCAGGACCGGCCGGAGGACCGTCCGCTGCTGCTGGGCGCGATCAAGTCGAACATCGGTCACACGCAGGCGGCGGCCGGTGTGGCCGGTGTGATCAAGATGGTGCTCGCGATGCGGCACGGTGTGCTGCCTCGGACGTTGCACGTGGACGAGCCGTCGTCGCATGTGGACTGGGCTTCGGGTGCGGTGGAGTTGCTGACCGAGCAGGTCGAGTGGCCTCAGACGGGTCGTCCGCGTCGGGCGGGTGTGTCGTCGTTCGGGATCAGTGGCACCAACGCGCACGTGATCCTCGAACAGGGGCCGGAAGCACCGGAAGAGGACGTGCCGCAGGAACGGGCGCCGGCTGTGGGTGTGGTGCCGGTGCTGGTGTCGGCGAAGACGGGTGAGGCGTTGCGGGTGCAGGCCGGGCGGCTGGCGTCGGTCCTGGAGGGTGAGTCCGGTCCGGGGCTGGCCGATGCGGCGTTCTCGCTGGCGACGACGCGGTCGGCGTTCGAGCATCGGGCGGTGGTGCTGGCAGCCGATCGTGAGGGTGTGCTGGCCGGGCTGGCAGGCGTGGCCGAGGATCGGCCGGGTGCGGGTGTGGTGCGCGGGGTGGCGGCGGGTGAGCCGAGGCTGGCGGTGTTGTTCACCGGTCAGGGCAGTCAGCGGGCCGGGATGGGCCGGGAGCTGTATGAGCGGTTCCCGGTGTTCGCCAAGGCCCTGGACGCGGTGATCGCGGAGCTGGACCCGATGCTCGACGGTTCGCTGCGTGAGGTGCTGTTCGCCGACCAGGCCGGGCTGCTGGATCAGACGGGCTGGGCGCAGCCGGCGCTGTTCGCGCTGGAGACCGCCCTGTTCCGACTGGTCGAGTCGTGGGGTGTACGGCCGGATGTGCTCGCCGGTCATTCGATCGGGGAGATCACGGCGGCTCACGTGGCCGGGGTGCTGTCGCTGGCCGATGCGTGTGCGCTGGTGGCGGCCAGGTCGCGGCTGATGCAGGCCTTGCCGACCGGCGGGGTGATGGTGGCGGTGCAGGCGACAGAGGAGGAGGTCGCCGAGCTGCTCGCCGGGCGTGAGAGCGAGGTGTCCGTCGCGGCTGTCAACGGTCCCACCTCTGTGGTGATGGCCGGTGTCGAGGAGTCGGTGCTCGGGATCGCCGCCGTCCTGGAAGAGCGTGGGGTGCGAACCAAGCGGTTGCGGGTGTCGCATGCGTTCCATTCGCCGTTGATGGATCCGATGCTGGAGGACTTCCGCACGCTGGCGAGCAGGCTCACCTACAACCCGCCGCGGGTTCCGATCGTGTCCACCCTGACGGGAGAAGCAGCCGCGGCTGAGCAGTTGTGCTCGCCGGATTACTGGGTGGACCAGGTCCGTGGCGCGGTCCGTTTCGCCGACGGCGTGCGCGTTCTGCACGGGCAGGGCGTGCGGGCCTATCTGGAGCTGGGCCCCGATGGCGTCCTGACCGCCATGGCCCAGGACACGCTGGCGGCGGACCCAAGCTCCGACGTGGTGCTGGTCCCGGTGCTGCGCAGGGGCCGGGACGAGCACGAGGTCGTCACCGAGGCGCTGGCTCATCTGCACGTGCACGGCGTACCGGTGCAGTGGCAGGCGGTGCTCCCGCGTGGACGCCGGGTCGACCTGCCCACCTACGCCTTCCAGCACCAGCGGTTCTGGCCCGAGACCGACGGCCTGGCCCAGGGCGCCGCCGCGGCCGATCCGGTGGACGCGGAGTTCTGGGCGACCATCGAGCGTGAGGATCTCCAGTCCCTCGCGGCGCGGCTGGATGTGGAGCAGGAGACGCTCAGCGCGGTGTTGCCGGCGTTGACGTCCTGGCGCCGAGCCCGGCGCGAGACGTCCGTCGCGGACTCCTGGCGATACCGCGTCATCTGGAAGCCGCTGACCAACGTCTCGGCCGCCGTCGTCCCGGGCACCTGGCTCGTCGTGGTGCCCGCGGAGCTGGCCGGCGACGTCTGGGCGGAGTCCGTGGTCCAGATGTTCGGCGCGGCAGCCGTACGGCTGGACGTATCCGGACAGGACCGGGCCGCGCTCGCCGAGCAACTGCGCGAGAGCCTCGACGCGGAGCCGGCCGGGGTGGCATCGCTGCTGGCGCTGCGTGAGACCACGGAGCCAGGTGTCTCGGAGGGCTCGGCGCTGACGTTGACCCTGCTGCAGGCACTGGGCGATGCCGGTGTCGAGGCGCCGTTGTGGTGCGTCACGAAGGGCGCCGTCTCGATCGGCCGGTCCGACACGGCGCCGAGCCCGGCTCAGGCGGGCGTGTGGGGCCTCGGCCGGGTGGCCGCGCTGGAGCACCCGAACCGGTGGGGCGGCCTGATCGACCTTCCCCGGACGCTGGACCAGCGGGTGGTGACCTGGCTGGCGGGCATCCTCACCGTTCCCGACTCCGAGGATCAGGTGGCGATCCGCTCGACCGGCGTCTACGGCCGCAGACTGGCCCACGCTCCCTACCGGGGCACCGACACCATGCCACGACCGCACGGCACGATCTTGATCACCGGTGGCACGGGCGCGCTCGGTGGTCACGTGGCCCGGTGGCTGGCCGCCCAAGGCGTCGAACATCTCGTGCTGACGAGCAGGCGGGGCATGGCGGCCGACGGTGCGGCCGAGTTGCGCGACGAGCTGACCGCGCTGGGCGCCCGGGTGAGCATCGTGGCGTGTGACGCGGCCGACGCGGACGCCCTCGCGGCCGTGCTGGCCGACATCCCGGCCGAGTACCCGCTGACCGGGGTTGTCCATGCCGCCGGTATCAGCCCGGTGAACAGCCTGGACGGGCTGGACGCCGCCGAGCTGGCCGAGGTGATGCGGGCGAAGGTCCTCGGCGCGCTGAACCTCGACGCGCTGCTGGGCGACCGCGAGCTCGACTTCTTCGTGCTGTTCTCCTCGATCGCCGCGGTGTGGGGCAGTGGTGGCCAGGCCGCCTACGCCGCCGCCAACGCCTCCCTTGACGCCCTCGCCCGCCGGCGGCGTACGCGTGGAGTCGTGGCGACCTCGGTCGCCTGGGGCCCGTGGGCCGGGGACGGCATGGCCGCCGCCAACGGGGCGCAGGACTACCTGTCCAGGCGGGGCGTCCGGACCATGGCGCCGGGGGCGGCCGTCACCGCGCTGTGGCGGGCGGTCGCGCATCAGGACGCGAGCGTGGCGGTCGCGGACATCGCCTGGGAGCTGTTCGCCCCGACCTTCACCGCCGTACGGCAGAGCGCTCTGCTCGGCGATCTGCCGGAGGTGCGGAGTCTGGTTGAGGCAGGCCGTACCCTCCGGGAGGAAGAGCAGTCGGCCGTTTCCGCGCTCCGGGAGCGGCTGCGCGAGCTGGCGGCGGATGAGCGGTCGCAGGTCCTGCGGGGCATGGTCCGCGAGCAGGTCGCCGTGGTGCTGCGGCATTCCAGCGCGGAGGCGATCGAGACCGAGCGCGCCTTCAAGGACCTCGGGTTCGACTCGCTCACCGCGGTCGAACTTCGCAACGCGCTCCATGCCGCGACCGGCCTGAGCCTGCCGGCGACGCTGGTCTTCGACTATCCGACGCCCGCCGTCCTGGCGGACTTCCTGCTGGCGGAGCTGCTCGGCGAGCAGGGGCAGGTGGGGGTGCCGTCGGCGGTGGTGCCGGTGGCGGACGATCCGATCGCGATCGTGTCGATGGCATGCCGGTATCCGGGTGGGGTGAGCTCTCCGGAGGATCTGTGGCGGTTGCTGATCGAGGGACAGGACGCGATCTCTACATACCCGGTCGATCGGGGCTGGGATGTGGAGACGGTATCGATGCTGGGCCAGGAGTGTCAGGGCGGGTTCTTGTCCGATGTGGCGGGGTTCGATCCAGGGTTCTTCAAGATCACGCCGGGTGAGGCGCTGGCGATGGACCCGCAGCAGCGCCTGCTGCTGGAAGGGGCGTGGGAGGCGATCGAGCGGGCCGGGATCGACCCGGTCTCGCTGAGAGGTAGCCACACCGGGGTGTTCGTGGGCACCAGTGGCCAGGACTACGGGAATCTGTTCCTGGAAGCCGGGGAAGAGGTGAGGCAGTACGCCCTCACCGGTACGGCGGCCAGCGTGCTGTCGGGCCGCCTGTCCTACGCCCTGGGCCTGGAAGGCCCGACGATGACGATCGACACCGCGTGCTCGTCGTCCTTGGTCGCCATACACCTGGCGGCGCAGGCGCTGCGTTCGCGCGAGTGCAGCCTGGCGCTGGCAGGCGGTGTCAAGGTGATAGCCACCCCGTTCGGGTTCTTCGGTCTCGGCGTGGAAGGCGGGATGGCGCCCGATGGGCGGTGTAAGGCGTTCTCCGACACCGCGGACGGTACCGGCTGGTCCGAGGGTGTGGGCATGCTGGTGCTGGAGCGGCTGTCGGACGCCCGCCGCAACGGCCATGAGGTGCTGGCGGTGGTGCGGGGTTCGGCGGTGAACCAGGACGGTGCGTCCAACGGTCTGACCGCGCCGAACGGTCCTTCGCAGCAGCGGGTGATCCGCCAGGCGCTGGCCGGGGCCGGACTGACCGCCGCCGAGGTGGATGTCGTGGAGGCGCACGGCACCGGCACCAGGCTGGGTGACCCGATCGAGGCCCAGGCGCTGCTGGCCACCTATGGTCAGAACCGTGAAGCCGACCAGCCGCTGCTGCTGGGCGCGATCAAGTCGAACATCGGTCACACCCAGGCCGCCGCAGGCGTGGCCGGTGTGATCAAGATGGTGCTGGCCATGCGGCACGGAGTGCTGCCCAAGACGCTGCACGTGGACGCGCCCTCGTCGCAGGTGGACTGGTCGGCGGGCGAGGTGGAACTGCTGACCGAGCAGGCCGAGTGGCCGAGGACCGGTCGTCCGCGCCGGGCGGGGGTGTCGTCGTTCGGGATCAGCGGCACCAACGCCCACCTGATCATCGAGCAGGAGCCGGAGGTACCGCAGGCCGAGCCAGGGGTGCGGGACCGGACGCCGGTGGCGGGTCCGGTGCCCTGGGTGGTGTCCGCCAGAAGTGACGAGGCGTTGCGTGAGCAGGCGCGACGGCTGGCGGCGCAGGTGAGTGCGCACCGCGAGTTGGACCGGGTGGATATGGGATTCTCGCTGGTCACGACGCGGTCGGCGTTCGAGCATCGGGCAGTGGTGCTGGCCGGCGATCGTGATGGTGTGCTGGCCGGTCTGCGGGCTGTTGCCGAGGATCTGCCGGGTGCGGGTGTGGTGCGCGGGGTGGCCGGGGCGGAGCCGCGGCTGGCGGTGTTGTTCACCGGTCAGGGGAGTCAGCGGGCGGGGATGGGCCGCGAGCTGTATGAGCGGTTCCCGGTGTTCGCGGAGGCGTTGGAGGAGGTGTTCGCCGAGCTTGAGCCGCTGCTGGAGGAGTTCGACCGGAAGCCTGCCTGGGGGGCGGACAGCGAGGAGGCTGAGCGGGCGGGGCGTTACCGGGGTTGTTCGTTGCGGGAGGTGTTGTTCGCCGAGCCGGGTAGTGAGCAGGCGGGGTTGCTGGATCGGACGGGGTGGGCGCAGCCTGCGTTGTTCGCGGTGGAGACGGCGTTGTTCCGGTTGGTGTCCTCATGGGGGGTTCGGCCACGTGTGCTGGCGGGGCATTCGATCGGGGAGATAGCGGCTGCGCATGTGGCCGGGGTGCTGTCCTTGAAGGACGCGTGTGTGCTGGTGGCGGGTCGGGCGCGGTTGATGCAGGCGCTTCCTGCGGGTGGGGCGATGGTGGCGGTGCAGGCCTCCGAGGAGGAGGTCGCCGCTCTGCTGGCGGGCCATGAGGGTGAGGTGTCGATCGCGGCGGTGAACGGTCCGTCCTCGGTGGTGATCTCCGGCGTGGAGGAGCCGGTGCTCGGGGTCGCCGCGGTGTTGGAGGAGCGGGGGATCAGGGCGAAGCGGTTGCGGGTGTCGCACGCGTTCCATTCGGCGTTGATGGATCCGATGTTGGAGGAGTTCCGCGCTCTGGCCCGTACGCTGACCTACAGCGCGCCGCGAATCCCGGTCGTCTCGAACGTGACCGGCGAGGTGGCCACGGCCGAGCAACTGTGCTCGCCGGACTACTGGGTGGAGCAGGTGCGCGGCGCGGTCCGCTTCGCCGACGGGGTGCGCACCCTGCACGCGCAGGGCGTACGGGCCTACCTGGAGCTCGGCCCCGACGGCGTGCTGACCGCGATGGCCGGCGACACCCTCGCCGCGCTCGCCGCATCGCCCGCCAACCGGCACCGGTCGGACACGGTGCTGGTGCCGGTGCTGCGTAAGGACAGGGACGAGCATACGGCGGCTACGGTTGCGCTGGCCGAGCTGTACGTGCACGGGGTTCCTGTCGACTGGCGGCTGGTGCTGCCGCCTGGCGGGCGCCGGATCGACCTGCCCACCTACGCCTTCCAGCGTCGGCGTTACTGGCTCGACGGAACCGGTTCGCCTACGAAAAACCCAGCGGAGACGGGGCTGGCCGCGGCGGTGGCTCTGGCCGATTCCGACGAGGTGGTGCTGACCGCTCGGGAGCGGTTGCGCGGGCTTGGAGAAGCGCAGCAGCACGAGGTGCTGCAGGAATTGGTGCAGCGTCATGCGGCTGCCGTTCTCGGCCACGGGGAATCCTCGGCCGTCGATCTCGAACATGATTTCTTCGAGCTGGGCTTCGACTCGTTCAGCGCGACCGAATTGCGTAACTCCCTCGCCAGGGCGGTTGGTTGGGAATTCCCGTTGATGGCGGTGTTCGAGAACAAGAACTCCGCTGGTCTCGCCCATTGGCTTCGGCATGAACTCGTCACCCGGACGAATGCCGGCGAGGCGACTGCGACCTCGATGGCGGGCCAGGTGAACGACACCTTGGCAGAGTTGTTCCGTGGCGCTTTCCGTTCCGGGAAAACGCAGGAGGCGTTCGAATTGCTGTATGCCGTGGCGAGGGCCCGGCCCACGTACGACGCACCTGTCGACCCGAAGGAAATACCCCGATCGGTGACGCTGGCCGGTGGCGCGACTCTGCCTCGCTTGATCTGTGTGAGTTCGTCCACGGTGACCGGTGGCGTTCACCAGTACGCGCGGTTCGCCGCGCACTTCCGCGGGGAAAGGCACGTCTCGGCGCTTCCCCTGCTCGGCTACGCCACCGGTGAGGGTCTTCCCGCCACGATCGATGTCGCCCTCGGGAGCATCGCGGAAAGCATCGTGCAGGCCAGTGAGGGGGAACCGTTCGTGCTCGTCGGTCATTCGGCCGGTGGCATTCTCGCTTACGGCGCAGCCGGTGTACTGGAGAAGTCGGGGATCTCCCCGGAGGCGGTGGTGATGATGGACTCCTTCCATCCCCGCGCGGGTGGCGATTCGCAGATGCTGTCCGAGCAGGTGCTGCAGTACATCATGCAGATGGAGACGGTTTTCGGCGAGTTCAACACCGCGCGACTGTCCGCCATGGGGCACTGGTCTGCCATTACGCACGGCATCGAACTGGCCGATGTGAGAGCGCCGGTGCTGTTCGTACAGTGCACGGAGCCGTTCTCCGAGGTCGAACCCGAATCGGATTACTGGCGGGCGACGCCGTTCGACCCGTCGCATGCCGTACGGACGATCGAGGCGAACCACTTCTCGATGCTCGCCGAGAAGGCAGAGGACACGGCCCGCCTGATCGACGGTTGGTTCCGCTCGGCACACTGACCGTCGCGTCACGTACGGACGCGGGCCGCTCGAAGAGGTGGCCACCAGTAATAGTGATTGTGCGAGTCGCTTCTGCGGTTCACTGTGCCCAGTGGCATCGCCGGGAGGGTTTGTCAGACCAATGGATCGTGCAGCTCCACCCAGTAGAGAACAGACGGACCACCGGCCGGTGGATGGCAGCTCAGCGGGTCTCGAACTGTCCACGTTGCGGCTTGAGCAGTCGGGCCGGGTGCTGACGGCGCGGGTGGACGCTCCGCCGTTCAACTACATGACCTTGGCGATGCAGCGGGACTTCATCCGGCTCGTCGAGGCGGTGGAGCAGGACGCCTCGGTCGGCGCGGTCGTCGTCACCGGCGCGCGCCCCGGCCGGTTCATCACCCACTTCGACATCGCCGACCTCTCTTCGCAGGCGGACGGCACGCCGGAGATCTCCCGCGCGGTCGCTCAGAACCTGTACCGGACTGTGCGGACCATGACGGGCCGGGCGGGTGAACGTCTGATCGCCCGTTCCTCGCTCAAAGGACTGCTCGCGGTGACCCGGTTCCATGACATGGCGCTGCGGCTGATGCACTCCCCGGCGGTGTGGATCGCCGCGGTGAACGGGCCGTGCGGCGGCGGTGGCCTGGAGATGTCGGTCTTCTTCGACATGCGGGTGTCCGCCGACCGTGATGCCGGTTTCAGCCTGCCCGAACTGTCGCTGGGGCTGAACACCTCCCTGGGCGGGCAGCGGCTCGTCCAGCTCCTCGGGCCGTCCCGGGCCCTGGAGATGATGCTCGAAGCGCGTTCCTACACGCCGCAGGAGGCTCTGCAACTGGGCCTGGTGAACCGGGTGGTGCCGGCCGAGGACCTGCTGGACACGGTGCGGCGGATGGCGGAACGCTATGCCAGGCGACCGAGGAAGGCCGTGGCCCTGCAGAAGCGGATCTTCAATGACGCCCCTTCCCTCTCGGCCAGGGCCAGCCTCAACCAGGAGGCCGTCGCCGCGCTGATGAGCATGTCGTCACCGGTCACCCAGGCCGCCATGCGGCGGTGGGTGCGGATGCAGGAGGGCACCGACGGCGACTCGGTGTTCCTGACCCGGCCGGAACCCTGGACCGAGGGCACCGCGCTCGACATGAACGTTCCCGCGCACGGACCGACACCGTCATGACCGGTGCTCTCCCCGTCGCGACGGGGAGAGCACCGGCCGGCGGATCTCGCGGCCGAAGGTTCGAGCGCCCCGCCGGAGCGGCCTCGCGGCTGTCGCCCGCGAATGCCGCACCGGCTTCCTGAAGCGTCAGGACGTGACGAGGAACTGGGTCGCGGCGAGCTCGCGGTAGAGGTCGTCGGCGTCGACCAACTCGTCATGGGTGCCGTAGGCGCGGACCCGGCCCGCCTCCATGAGGATGATCCGGTTGGCGCCGGTGACGGTGGAGAGCCGATGGGCGATGACCAGTACCGTGGTCTCCCGCGCCACCTCGGCCACCACCTCGCGCAGGCGCAGCTCGTTCACGGCGTCGAGCTGCGAGGTGGCCTCGTCGAGCAGCAGCAGACGGGGTTTGCGAAGCAGTGCCCTCGCGATGGCCACCCGCTGGCGTTCCCCGCCGGAGAGCAGGACGCCGCGGTGGCCGACAGGTGTGTCGAGGCCTTCGGGCAGGCGGGCGATCAGATCGTCCAGGCGGGTGCGGGCCACGGCGTGGGCGATCTCCTCCTCGGTGGCGCCGGGCGCGCCGAAGACGAGGTTCTCCCGGAATGTACCGGCGAGGACGGGGGCGTCCTGCTCCACGTAGCCGAGCGAGGCGCGCAGCTCGCTCAGCGGCCATTCGCGGATGTCCCGGCCGTCGATGAGGATTCGCCCGGCCTGTGGTTCGTAGAACCGTTCGATGAGCCCGAAGACCGTGGACTTGCCGGCTCCCGAAGGGCCGACCAGGGCGGTCATGCCGCCCGCGGGCACCTCGAAGTCCACCCGGTCGTGGACGATCGACCGGTTCTCGCCGTACCGGAAGACCACGCCGCTGAAGACGAGGCCGACGGGGTCGGTGCTCTCCGGCTCCCGCGTCTCGGGGACGGGCGGCTCGGACGGAAGTTCGGAGATCTCCTGGATACGGGTTATCGCGGCCAGGCCGTTCTGCATCTGGGTGAGGTTGTCGATCAGCGTCCCGATCGGGGAGACCAGGTAGAACATGTAGAGAAGGAAGGCGACCAGCGACGAGATCTCCAACGCCCCGCCGGCGACGCGCGCGCCGCCCACTCCGAGCACGGCGAGGAACGCCAGCTGGGTGGCCATCCAGGTGCCGACGCTCGTGACCGAGGTCCACGCGGCGGCGGCCACGCCGCGGTCACGTGCCTCGGAGGCCGCGACGCCCACCACCGCGATCTCGCGTGCCTCGGCCCCGCTGGCCTTGACCGTGCGGAACGCCTGGAGCGCGCGGTCGAGTATGGAGCTCATCTCACCCAGGGCGACCTGGGCCTGGAGCGACGCCCGGCCGATGCGCGGCACGATCGACGCCGCTATCAGGCCGATCAGGGCGACCACCGCGAGCGTGACCAGGAGGAGCAGGCCGTCGATGACGGCCATCAGCACCACCGCGCCCAGGAACATGAAGATCGCGTTCACCGAGCTGGCCAGCGCGTCCGTGCAGACAGCGCGCAGCAGCGTGGTGTCGGAGTTGACCCTGGAGAGCAGGTCTCCCGGCTTGAGCCGGTCCACGTCGGCCACCCTGAGCCGCAGGATGCGGTCGACGAGGCTCATGCGCGAGGTCAGCACGATTCCCTCGCCCATCCGCTCCAGCAGGAAGCGACCCGCCCCCAGCAGCAGGGCCGCCAGCAGGACCGCCACCGACAGCCAGAGGATCGGGCCGGCGAGGTCGCCACCGTTTCCGAAGGCGTCGATCACGCTCTTGGCGAGGATCGGCATCGCCAGCCCGGCGGAGCTCCCCACCAGGGTGAACACGCCACCCAGCAGCAGCACGCGTTTGTGCGGCCGGACCAGGTCGAACAGCGGCCGCCACGAGTTCCACCTGCCCAGGCCGCCGAGGCGCACCCGCCCGCGCGGAACCTTCTCCATCCGAGGCGCTGGTATGCCGCCTGCCTGCTGACCCCGAGGGTCTCCGCTGTCTGCGTCCATGACATCCTCTGTACGGCGCGTACCCGGCGCACCCGGACGGTGGCCGGCCGATCGACCTGGCGGCGCGACTCGGTGGCGGCGCGCAGTGACGGCCAGTGGTGACAGTAAACGGCGAAAGACCAGGAAATCACCGGAGTTCGTGGCCTGAAGACAGGTCGGCGGCCTCGGGGCGGAACCCACCGGCCCGGCTTCTAGTGTTTTTGTGAGTCGCGATGGGTTTCACTGGTCCCGAGTGCTATTCGGAGAGATGAAGGGGTCAACGGATCGTGAGTATCGCGGACGACGTCAGCACCGCATGGGTCCGTCGCTACCATCCGGCGGCGGGGGCGGGTAAGCGCCTGGTGTTCTTCCCGCACGCGGGCGGATCGGCCAGCTTCTTCCGTCCGGCCTCGGCCAGGTTCTCGCCGGGCGCCGATGTGGTGGCCATCCAGTACCCCGGTCGGCAGGATCGGTTGCGGGAGCCGTGCATCACCGAGATCGGCACCCTGGCGGATCGGATCGTCGACGAGCTGATCACGCTGTCGGAGAAGCCGACGGTCTTCTTCGGCCACAGCATGGGGTCGGTGATCGGCTTCGAGGTGGCCTGCCGGCTGGAGCGCAAGGGGGTCAACGCGCCCCACACGCTGATCGCCTCGGGACGCCGTGGGCCGTCCACCCAGCGGGACGAGTCGGTGCACCGGCGCGACGACGACGGCATCATCGCCGAGCTCAAGCTGCTGAACGGCACGGACGCCGGGCTGCTCGGCGACGAGGAGATCCTGCGGATGGCGTTGCCCGCGCTGCGAGGCGACTACCGTGCGATCGAGACCTACACCGGAGATCCCGAGCAGCGAATGAGTGGTTCGATCACCGTGCTGACCGGGGACGCCGACCCGAGGACGACGATCGAGGAGGCGGAGTCCTGGAGCCGGCACACCTCGGGACGTTTCCGTATCAAGGTGTTCTCCGGCGGTCACTTCTTCCTCACCCGGCACCAGCAGGCGGTGAACGAGGAGATCGCCAGGGAACTCGGGGCGTAGCCGCGCCGGCCCGTCGCGGACGGCGGGCCTCGACCGCGTGGCCGATCGTCAGGCGTTCCAGGCGTTCCACGCCTCGGTGATCATCTCGGTGAGGTCCGATCGCTCGGGAAGCCAGCCGAGCTCTTTCACGGCGCGGCCGTTGTCGGCCGTGAGGATCTGCGGTTCCGGCTTGGGCGGCGCCTTCCTGACCGGTACCGGGAGCCCGGTCACGGCTTCCGCCGTCGCCACGACCTGCGCCATGCTGGACGCGGTGCCGCTCCCGATGTTGTAGACACGGTGCTCGCCCACCCGCACGGCGGCGAGGGAGAGCCGTATCGCCGCCGCCACGTCGAGGATGTGGACGAAGTCGCGGACCGCGGACCCGTCGCCGTTGAGGGTGACGTACGGCGACTCGCCGGTGAGCGCGCGGAAGATGTTCGGGATGATGCGCGCGGTGTCGGTGTCGGCGCGCCCGCCGGCCGCTCCGGCGATGTTGAAGCACCGCAGCGTGACCGCGCCGATCGCCCCGGTGGCGGCGTACGCGGCGACGAGTTGCTCCGCACCGACCTTCGACGCCGCGTAGGGACTTTCCGGATGGGGCTCCACATCCTCGCCCAGGGCGCCGACGTGCCGCGAACCGTAGACCTTGTCGGTCGACGCGAACACGAATCGAACCGGCGGCACCGATTCGCGGATGTCGTCGAGTGCCATGAGGAGGTTGAGGGTACCGGCCACGTTCACGTCGTAGTACGTCAGCGGGTCGGCGAACGAGTCCCGCCCCCGTGACACCGCGGCGAGGTGGCACACCGCGTCGAAGCGTCCGGCGGCGACGATCTCCCGGATGCGACCGCGGTCGCGGACATCGCCTTGCACCAGGCCGACGTCGGCGGGCCGCTCCGCGTCCGGGTGGCCCCGGGTCAGGACGGTGACCCGGTGACCGGCGGTGAGAAGCCCGGGGGTGAGCGCACGGCCGAGATAACCCAGACCTCCGGTGACCAGGACGTGCACGTCAACTCCTCCAGACGATCGTCACGCGATGTGCCGGGCCGGCAGGATCGGCCTCACCGGATGGACAGCTCGGGGAACGGCACGACGAACGAGCCGCCGGCCGTGGAGAACGCCGTCGACCGTGCGCGGATACTGGCCTCGAAGTTCCAGGCGAACAGTACGCAGTAGTCGGTCGAGCCCGCGACGAGCCGCTCGGAGCCCACGATGGGGATACCGTCGCCCGGCGTGAACTTGCCCACCTTGCGCGGGTTGTCGTCGACGATCCAGTCGATCTCGCCGCCCACTCCCGCCTGGGAGAGGAGGGTGACGGCTCGTGCCGACGCGCCGTACCCGCTGATCCGCCGGCCGGTTTTCGACAGGCCGCCCAGCACGTCGTTGAGGGTCGTGCAGACCCGGTCGACGCGGTTCGCGAAGCCGTCGAGGAAACCGCCGTCGGGCACCCCCGCGTCGACCTCGGCCCACAGGATCCGGTCGAACTCGGCGCTCGGGGAGCGGCCGTCGTCGTCGCGGCCTATCCAGCAGCGCAGCGAGCCTCCCTGGGTCGAGATGAGCTCGGCGTCGAACACCGCGAGGCCGTTCGCCTCGGCCGCCCGGGCCAGCACGTGCAGGGAGAAGTAGGAAAGGTGCTCGTGGTAGACGAACTCGAAGATACCGTGCTGGACCATCGGCAGGACGTGCGCGACCTCGATGACGGCGCTGCCCCCCGGCTTGAGGAGCATGCGGATCGCGCGGAGGACTCCGTTCACGTCGTTGACGTGGGCGAGCACGTTACTGCCCAGCACCGCGTCGACGGGTCCGATGTCGCCCAGGATCCTCTCGACCGTCTCCACACCGAAATGTGTGGTCAGCGTCGGAACCCCGTGCTCCCGCGCGTAGGTTCCCACCTCTACCGCCGGGTCGACGCCGAGCACCCGCATGCCGCGCTCACCGAAGAAGCTCAGCTGCGTGCCGTCGTTCGAGCCGATCTCCAGCACCTTCGCCCCGGCGGCGAGCCCCAGCCGATCCGTGACCAGGGTGGCCAGCGCACGGCAGTGGTCGACGAGGGCGGGAGCGGCACCCGTGGCGTACCGGTAGTCGGCGAACAGCACCGACCGGGGAATGACGTCCACCAGCTGGACCAGACCGCATCCGGCGCAGCGCACGAGGTCCAGCGGGTATCGCTCCTGGGATCGGGCCAGCTCTGCGGTGGGCGCGATGTCGTTGGCGGGCGGAGTCGGGGTGAGCGAGACCACCTCCTCCAGGCGGTCGGCCCCGCACACCAGGCACCGGCTGGTGGTGTCCATCAGCGTTCTCTCCCTCCAGCTGTCGGGTCGCCCGGCCGCCGTGGCCACCGCGCTCGATCTGCCGGAAGGCGTTTCGACAGCTCACGACCAGTCCTCGATCGGCCGGCGGTCGGAGCCTACGTCCGACAACACTAGGGGAATTACCTGATCGGCTGAGGCACAATCGCCTGAACGAAACCCCTTGATCTGGGGGAATCACATGATCGCCGACACCGTGTTTCCGTCCGAGTTGTCCGCCAGAGGCGAGGCAGGTAACGCGGATGAAGGAGTATCAGATGCGAATCCTGGTCACTGGCGGAGCTGGGTTCATCGGATCCCATTTCGTTCGGTCAATGCTGGAAGGCCGATATCCCGGCCACGAGGACACCCGAATCACCGTTCTGGACAAGCTGACCTACGCCGGCAGGAGGGAGAACCTGCCCGAGGAACATCCAAGGCTGACCTTCGTACGCGGTGACATCTGCGATCGGGAACTGCTCGCCGACCTCGTGCCGGGGCACGACGCGGTCGTGCATTTCGCCGCCGAGTCGCACGTCGACAGGGCGGTGGACGACGCGGAGCCGTTCGTCTGGGCCAACGTGATGGGCACCCACCGGCTTCTCGAACAGTGCGGGATGAACGGGATCCAGCGGGTCGTGCACGTGTCCACCGACGAGGTGTACGGGTCGATCGAGCAGGGGTCGTGGACGGAACGGTTCCGGCTTGAGCCCAACAACCCGTACTCGGCGTCGAAGGCGGCCAGTGACTGCCTCGCCCGATCGCACTGGCGCACCTACGGCCTGGACCTCTCGATCACCCGATGCTCCAACAACTACGGACCCCGGCAGTACCCGGAGAAGATCATCCCTCGCTTCGTCACCCGCCTGCTCCAGGGGCGTGACCTCACCCTGCACGGCGACGGCAGCGCCGTCCGCGAGTGGCTGCACGTCGACGACCACTGCCGTGGCATCTCCATGGTCCTCGACAAGGGCCGCGCCGGTGAGATCTACAACATCGGCGGCGGGATAGAGCTCACCAACCGTGAGCTGACCGGTCTTCTGCTCGAACTGGCCGGTGCCGACTGGGACCGGGTTCGTTACGTGCCGGACCGGCGCGTCCAGGACTACCGGTACTCGCTGGACCACGGGAAGATCACCGAGGAGATCGGCTACGAACCCGTGATCGATTTCAAGGAGGGCCTCGCGGACGCCGTCACCTGGTATCAGGAGAACCGATCCTGGTGGGAGTCCCTTGACGCGTAGGGATCGCGACCGGAAGTCCCGGTGCCGCTTCGCGGGTTGGTGTGAGGGGCAACCCGCGCGGTGACGCGATCTCCGACGGCCCGCCGTACGGATCCTCTCGACGACTTCGATCCCCGCACCCCGACAGCACCGTGAGGGCACCCCGGCGGTACGGCCGCGCCCGGGTCATGCGCCTCGCCGCGCGGGTTTCGGGTGCGATGCGACTGCCGCCGGGGCCGTCCTCACCTGGCCGCGAACGCCTTCTCGATCGCGCGGACCGCCATACCGGTTCCGTCCTCCGCACGGATCGCGGTGCCCAGCATCCGGGCACGGGCCGCCATGTCGCCGTTGTCGAGCAGGCTGTCGAGCGCGCCCCGCAACCAGCCGGCCTTGAGGGCGTGCTGGGAACGAGGAGACGGCCCGACGCCGAGTTGCGCGATCCTTCTTCCCCAGTGGAGCTGATCGCCTTGGAGCCACACGACCGCCTGCGGGATACCGGCGCGGAACGCCGCCGCGGTCGTGCCGGCGCCCCCGTGATGGATGACGCACGCGGCGCGGGCGTAGAGCCACCCGTGCGGGACGAAGCCCGCCAGGAAGACGTGGGGCGGGAGCTCCTGGTCTCCGAGCCCCGCCCAGCCCGACAGCAGGACGACGCGCCGGCCCAGGCCGCTGACCGCGTCGAGCAGCTGCTCGGTGACCGCGTTGGCGTCGAACCCGTTGTTCGAGCCGAAGCCGATCACGACCGGCGGCTCGGCGGCCACGAACGCCGCGAGGTCGTCCGGGGGCACGTAGTCCGGCTCGTCGAGAAACCAGTATCCCGTGTTGAGGTAGGCGGGACCGAAGAGCGGATCGTGCTCAAGGGTGTGCGAGCTGATGGCGATGAGGTTGAGCAGGCGCGAATGGCTCGCGTCGAAGAGAATGTCGCGCCAGGGGGGAAGGCCGGCCGCGGCGACGACCTGGTTGAGGAGCTTGTCGGTCGCGAGCCTGACTCCCGCGCCGGTGACCGCCCAGGCAAAGGCGTTGCCGACGGGGCCGAGGTCGACATTGGTCGGGCCGTGTCCGCGTGCTCGGCGCAGCGGCCAGGTGTGGTGCACGCTCACGTGGGGCGTGCCGACCGCGCGTGCCGCGGCGACCGCGCCGATGGCCAGCGGTGAGTGGATGACGACATCGGCCTCACCGGCCAGCGCCATCAGCTGAGGTAGCGCGGCACGCTGCTCCTGCGCCAGGAATTCGATCACCACGGTCAGTTGCCGCAGCTTGTTCCTCTCGCTGATGATGCGGAGGTAGTTCGCCTGGAATTCCGTCTCGTTCCAGGTCGGCCTGCCGACGAAGGGAACGCCGACGGCCTCGGCGCGTGCGGTGTAGCTGTCGGAGGCCGAGAACACGACGTCGTGACCCTCGGCGATCAGGCGTTTTCCGAGGGCGAGAAAAGGCTGGACGTCCCCCTCGGAGCCGACGGTCGCTATGAGAGCGCGCATCGCGTCACAGTCGGACGTTCAAGGGCCGGGCCGGTGGCGGTCGAAGTCGGGTACACCCTTGGTTGCCTCCCTGGATCGGCTGCCGAGGTGACATGTGCGCGGATCCGAGCAGCGATCTTGTTTTCCTGTCCGGCACATCCTGGTGTGACCGACCCCCGGAAATCATTAGATTCGCGGCGTCGATGCGGGTGATGGGCGGGCGCTCGCGGCCCGGTGCGCGGCCGGCTGTTAACGGCCCGCCTGATTCTTTCAAAAACGGTGTCCGTTTTATGGGTGCCGTGCTTCCGTGGACACAGAATTCCCTTGTTGTCCCAGGTCGGAGGCGTGATCGCAGGTGGCGTCGAATTCTCGGATTAAGTAGGCGTTTTCCTAGCCGAGCGTTCATAGCATCAGGTCTCAGTAGGGTGCCGGGGCCGGTGTCTGCGTTACCGGGGCGGGGTGGACGATGACATCTCTCCGATGTCGTCCAAGCCTCCGGCCGACAGGCGAGTGCCGGGTACGGGCCGCCCCTGGTGGAAGGCCAGGTCCGCGGCAGACCTCTCGACCCTCATCGGTGGTCTGCCGGGATCCGACCGGGCAGGTCGCTCATGAGAGCCGCGGTCGATTTCTTTGACGGACAAGGAGAGAACCCTTTATGTGCGGGATCACCGGCTGGGTGTCCTATGACGCGGATCTGACCGAACGGCAGGCCACGATCGACGCGATGACCGCCACCATGGCGCTGCGCGGGCCCGACGCCTCCGGAACATGGCTTCAACGACACGTCGCGCTCGGTCATCGAAGATTGGCGGTCATCGACCTGGACGGCGGCGTGCAGCCGATGGAGTTCGCCACGCCGAACGGTCCCGTGGTCCTGGTGTACAGCGGCGAGGCCTACAACTTCATCGAGCTGCGCAAGGAACTGCAGGCCAAAGGGCACCGGTTCCTCACCGCGAGCGACACCGAGGTCGTGTTGCACGGTTATCTCGAATGGGGGGAAGGCGTCGCCGACCACCTCAACGGGATGTTCGCGTTCGCCGTCTGGGATTCCCGTGACCAGAAGCTCGTCATGATCCGTGACCGGCTGGGGGTGAAGCCGCTCTACTACTACCCGACTCGCGACGGTGTGCTGTTCGGATCGGAACCGAAGGCGATTCTGGCCAACCCCCTCGCTCGCAAGGCCATCGACCTCGACGGGATCCGCACCGCGGTGACCGGAATCGGGCAGGGCCAGGCGATCTGGAAGGGGATGCACGAGGTCGAGCCGGGCACGATCGTCACCGTCCAGGCGAGCGGAATCCGCGACAGGACGTACTGGAGACTCCAGACGGCGCCGCACACCGACGACCAGAAGAAGACGGTCGAACGAGTGCGGCAGCTGCTCGACGACACCGTCGGCCGACAGTTGATCTCTGACGTGCCGCAGTGCGTCCTGCTCTCCGGTGGGCTGGATTCCAGCGCGATCACCGCTCTCGCGTCGCCCAGGCTGGCCGCGAGCGGTGAACGGGTACGTACGTTCTCGGTCGACTTCGTCGATCACGTCGACCGCTTCAAGGCGGACGTGTTCCGGAGCACCCCGGACGCGCCGTTCGTCAAGGACATGGTCGACCTGATCAAGCCGGTGCACCGGCAGGTGGTGCTGAGCGCGGATGATCTGGCCGATCCGACCATTCGCCGCTCCGTGATCACTGCACGGGACACGCCGAACGCGTTCGGTGAATCGGACATCTCGATGTACAGGCTGTTTCGAGAAATACGCAATGAATCGACGGTGGCCCTGTCCGGCGAGGCGGCGGACGAGAACTTCGGCGGCTACCGGTGGTTCCACGACAACATGCGCGCGCTTCCCATCTTTCCCTGGATGGCGACGGTGCTCAACTCGCAGCCCAGCGCCTCCGCCGTCATGCCTTTCACGGGGGAGGCACTGCAGGCGATGGGACTGGAAGGCTATCTCGGAGATCAGTACGCGACGGCGGTGGCGGCCGTCGATCACCTCGACAGCGCGTCGCGGGTCGAGCGTCAGATGCGCGTCATGTTCCACATGCACCTGACCCGGTTCCTGCGGATGCTGCTCGACCGTAAGGACCGGCTGTCCATGGCGGTCGGCCTTGAGGTGCGGGTTCCGTACTGTGACCACCGTCTCGTCGAGTACCTCTACAACACCCCCTGGAAGCTCAAGTCGTTCGACGGCAGGGAGAAGAGCCTGCTGAGGCACGCCGTGAAGGATCTGCTTCCGCCGTCGGTGGCCAATCGGGTGAAGAGTGGTTACCCGACGATGATGCATGACGTCCGCTATTCGAGCACCCTGCAGATTCAGGCCAAAGAGGTGCTGGCCGACGCGCACAGCCCGCTGTTCACGCTGTTCAACCGAGAATGGCTGAAGTCCATTGTCGAAATGGACTCGGCGAAGATATCGCACGGAGACAAGCTTCTGCTCGACAAGATAATCGACATGCACTGCTGGCTTGACATCTACTCGCCCGAGTTCGCCATTTCCTGACCGTTTCCCGGTGGGACGTCGCGGTTCGAGGAACAACAGGACGGGTGAGGGATGGGCGAGCCGGTGATGAAGGCGCGGGCGGCGACCGCGGAGACCGCCCCGCCTCCGGGCACGATCGCACCTCTCGCCCGGGGTCCGGTGTCGGTCATCGCCGGAGCGGTCGCGGTGCTGCTGCTGGTGACAAGTGGCCGATACGGCTACTTCGCCGACGAACTGTACTTCGTGGCGGCCGGCGAGCGCCTGAGCTGGGGGTACGCCGACCAGCCGCCACTGCTCCCGTTGATCGCGCATGTGATGGACACGTTGTTTCCCGGATCCCTGGTCGCGCTGCGGCTTCCGGCGACGCTCGTCACGGCGCTGGGGGTCGTCGTCGCAGCCCAGATCGCGAGGGAGCTGGGCGGCCGGCGCCGGGCGCAGGTGATGACCGCGGCGGTGTCGGCGATCGGCATGGTCGTCAACGGCCACCTCCTCGCGACGAACGCCTTCGACGGCTTCCTGTGGGCGGTGGTCTCATGGCTGGTGATCCGCTGGGTCCGGCTGCGTGAGGAGGGGCGGTCCGACGACCGCCCGCTGCTGTGGGCGGGTCTCGCCACGGCCGTCGCCCTGCAGGTCAAGTTCCTCATCCCGGTGCTGTGGCTCGCACTGGCGGTGGCCGCGCTCGCGGTGGGGCCACGGGACCTGCCGCGCAGGCCGCTGCTGTGGGCCGGTGCCGCGATCACCCTGCTCACCACGCTTCCCGGACTGGCGTGGCAGGCCGGCAACGGATGGCCGCAGTTCGAGATGGTCCGGACGGTGTCGGAGGAGGTGGGCCTGAACGGTGGCCGCGCGCTGTTCCTCCCGCTCGTGCTCGCCCAGCCCGGCCTGCTGGCCGGGGCCGTGCTCGCCTGGTACGGCCTGTGGCGGCTGCTGCGTTCCCCGCTGCTCAGGCCCTACCGGTTCTACGGCGTGACCGCCGTCACGGTGATCCTGGTCTTCTGGCTGGCCGGTGGCCGGTGGTACTACGTGATCGGGCTCTTCCCCGTGCTGTGGTCCGCGGCCGCGGTCGAACTGCAGCGGCGCCGGGCGGCGCGCTGGTGGCGCTGGGTGCCCACCTGGCCGGTCGTCGCGCTGTCGGTGCTGCCGTCCCTCTACTGGCTACCGGTGCTGCCGGCGGAGTGGGTGCGGCAGCCCAGGGCCGGTGAGAACCTCGGGGTCGAGCTCATCACGATCGGCCAGTTCGGCTGGCCGGAGTTCGCCGACACGGTCAGCCGGGCGTACCGGACACTGCCGCCGGACGAGCGGCGGGACGCCGTGGTGATCACCAGGGTCTACTGGCAGGCCGCCGCCCTCGAGTTCTACGGCGGTGAGCGTGGGCTGCCGAAGACGTACAGCGGCAGCCGTGGGTACTGGTACTTCGGCATGCCCCCCGAGGGGACCCGCACGGTGCTGTACGTCGGCGACGAGGGCGAGCGGCTGCGCACGTACTTCGGCGACGTGCGGCAGGTGGCCACCGTGGACACCGGACTCGGCCTGGAGGTCGGCACGCCCGTCTGGCGGTGCGACGATCCGCGGGCCCCGTGGCCGCAGCTGTGGCCGGAGTTCCGGCGAACGGCCATCTGAGGCGACGCGCCGGCGGTGACGCACGAGCCGGACGGGCGAGCGGTGACGTGTACGGACGGACGAGCGACGTGTACGCAGGGACGGACGGGCGGTGACGCACGGACGGACGACCGTCCGGAGCGACCGGCGGACAACGGCCCGGAGACGTACCGGCCGACGGGTCACATACGCGTGTGCCGACCCTCCAGATGGAACTCCCGCACCTTCTCGATCACGAAGTCCTGGTCGGCCTCGGACAGCCCGGGGTCGGTGGGCAGGTAGAGCCCGTCGGCCGCGAAGCGGGCGGCGTTCAGCGTCGGCCAGTCGGGGTTGAAGTACATCGGCTGACGGCTCATGGGCTGGAAGAACGGCCGGGTCTCGATCCCCGCGTCGGTGAGGAACTCCCGCAGCTCCTCCCGGCGCTCCGCCCGGATGTCGTACATCCACAGGACGTCGCGGGGCGGCATGAGGGTGAGCCCTTCGATGCCGTCGAGCCCGCTGTCGTAGTGGTTCTCGATCCGCTTGCGGATGGCGAGGATCTCGTCGATCTGCTCCAGCTGGGCGAGGGCGACCGCGGCCTGCATGTTCGTCATGCGGAAGTTGTAGGCCAGCTTCTTGTGGATGAAGTCGTGTTCCTTGCTGAAGGCCATGCTGCGCAGGTGGGCCATCTGCTGGGCGAGATGCTCGCTGTTGGTGACGCAGACGCCCCCCTCACCGGCGCTGATGATCTTGTTGGCGAACAGCGAGAAGCACGCGATGTCACCCACGGGACGCACGCCGTGCGCCTCCGCCGAATCCTCCACCACCCTCAGGTTGTACTCGTGCGCCAGCTTCATGATCGCGTCCATGTCGCACCGCCGGCCGTAGACGTGCACCGGCATGATGACCTTGGTACGGGGGGTGATCCGGGACTCGATCAGCGAGACGTCGATGTTGAGGTCGTCGCCGCAGTCCACGAACACCGGCACCGCGCCGGTGTAGGTGACCGCCCACGCGGTGGCCACCATGGTGAACTCGGGCACCAGGACCTCGTCGCCGGGGCCGATCCCGAGCGCCCGCAGCGCGAGGGTGAGGGCGGTCGTTCCCGAGGAGCACGCGACGCCGTACGAGACGCCGTTGTACTGGGCGAACTCCTCCTCGAAGCGCCTGACGAAGGGGCCCTGCGAGGATATCCAGCCGGAGCCGACGGCCTCGGTGAGATACTCCATCTCCCGTCCTGCGAGGTACGGTTTCGAAACCTGATATCTGAACGCCATGGGGTTCCTCACTCATCAGCCGGCCGGGCTCGTTGGCACGGGACGATAGGAGGCGCTCAGAAAATCCCGCCTTCCCCGCCGCGACGCGGGACTCTCCGGGCACGTGCCGGGCCAACCAAAGAAGAACCCGGACGGCACTCGTGAAAACACTAGGATCCGCGCCGGTCCGTCCCACACCGGCTTCTCGCGCCGCCTGACCTGCGGTGGCCGCACAACTAGTGAAACGCGCAGCCCGTGCTCGGCATAGTTCGTGCTGGCCGTGAGGCCACGAGCCGAACGCGGTGATCCGAGCGCCCACCCTCGCCGGGCGGCGAATCGAGTCTCCGCGTATCGGCATGACGACGTGTATGGGGAGCGGTGCGTGAATCGACCCGAGTTCATGCCTGACCATGACTCCGGCACGGACGACGATCGCATCGCGATCGTCGGAGTGTCCTGCCGGTTGCCCTCCGCGCCAGGTCCGGCGGAGTTCTGGCGGCTGCTGCGCGACGGAGTGAGCGCCGTGTCCACGGTGCCACCCGGCCGCTGGAGCGCGAACACCGAGCCGGGGCCCGGCGAGCACGGCGCCTTCCTGGACGCGGTCGACCGGTTCGACGCCGGCTTCTTCGGGATCTCGCCCCGTGAGGCCCGTGCGATGGACCCCCAGCAGCGGCTGATGCTGGAACTCGGCTGGGAGGCGCTGGAGAACGCGCGTGTCGCGCCCGCGCTCCTGCGCGGTACCGACGTCGGCGTGTTCATCGGCGTGATGGCCGACGACTACGCGTTGCTGAGCCGCCAGAGCGGCGCGGCGGGAATCGGCCACCACTCGCTCACGGGCGTCAACCGCAGCATCCTCGCCAACCGGGTGTCGCACTTCCTCGCCCTGACGGGCCCGAGCATGGCCGTGGACACCGGCCAGTCGTCGTCGCTGGTCGCGGTGCACCTCGCCTGCGAGAGCATCCGCAGCGGTGAGTCGGACATGGCCCTCGCGGGCGGTGTCCAGCTCAACCTCGCCGCGGAGAGCGCCCTGGCGGCCGCGGAACTCGGCGCGCTGTCCCCCGACGGCAGGTGTTTCACCTTCGACGAGCGGGCGAACGGTTACGTCCGCGGCGAGGGCGGCGCCGTCGTCCTCCTCAAGCCGCTGGCGCGCGCCGTCGCGGACGGCGACCACGTGTACTGCGTCATCTCGGGCAGCGCGGTGAACAACGACGGTTCCGGCGAGACGCTCACCACCCCGAGCCCCCGGGCGCAGGAGCGGGTGCTGCGCTCCGCGTACCGGCGTGCCGGCGTGGACCCGGCGAGCGTCGGCTACGTCGAGCTGCACGGCACCGGCACCAGGGTGGGCGACCCCGTCGAGGCCGCGGCGCTCGGCGCGGTGCACGGCAGTGGCCGCGCGGACGCGCCGCTGTGGGTGGGATCGGCCAAGACCAACGTCGGCCACCTGGAGGGCGCCGCCGGCATCGTCGGGCTGCTCAAGACCGTACTGGCCATCGAGCACCGGCTGCTGCCGCCGAGCCTGAACTTCGAGCGGCCGAATCCCGCGATCCGCTTCGACGAGTGGAACCTGCGGGTGGTGGGCTCCGCGACGCCGTGGCCGGTGAACGACGGTGACGGTGACGGTGACGGACAGATCATCGCGGGCGTCTCCTCGTTCGGTATCGGCGGCACCAACTGCCACGTCGTGCTCACCTCCGCCCCCGTAGGCACCTCGCCGGCCCCGGTGACCGCGGGCGGGATCGCCGCACCCGAGGGCGTCGAAGAGGCGCCGGCCCCGGTGACCTGGCCGCTGTCCGGCCACACCGAGGGCGCGCTGCGGGCGCAGGCGGCGCGGCTCGCCCGCCACGTCAGGGAACGGGAGGACCTCTCGACCGGCGACGTGGCCTTCTCGCTGGCGACGACGCGGGCCGGTCTGCGCCATCGAGCGGTCGTCGTCGGCGACGGACGCGAGCAGCTGCTCCACGCGCTGGACGCACTGTCGGAGGGGCGTTCCGCGCCGGGAGTGGTGCGCGGCAGGACCGAGGTCGAGTCCGCTTCCGGTGGTGTGCTGTCCGACCGGGTGGAGCGCCTCGATCAGATGCGCCTCGTCCTCGGGCTCGGTCAGCACACCGCGCCGCTGGCCGGCGTGTGGCAACGCCCCGGCCAGCATGTCTTCGTCTTTCCCGGTCAGGGATCGCAGTGGGCCGGGATGGGGGCGGAGCTGCTCGACTCCTCCCCGGCGTTCGCCGCCGCCATGGCGGAGTGCGAGGCGGCGCTGGCGCCGTTCGTCGACTGGTCGCTGACGAGCGTCGTACGGGGGGAGCCCGGCGGACCGCCCAGGGAGCGCGCCGACGTGATCCAGCCCGTGCTGTGGGCGATCATGGTCTCCCTCGCGGCACTGTGGCGGTCGTACGGTGTGGAACCGGCCGCGGTGGTGGGCCACTCGCAGGGGGAGGTCGCCGCCGCGTGCGTCGCGGGCGCGCTGTCACTGGAGGACGGCGCCTACCTCGTGACCGCCAGATCGAAGCTGATCACCGAGGTCCTCTCCGGCAGAAGCGGCATGGTCTCGGTGGGACTTCCCCTGGAGGTCGTGCAGGAACGGCTGGCCCGCTGGGCGGGCCGTCTGTCCATCGGCGCCGTGAACAGCCCGTCCTCCGTGGTGGTGTCCGGGGACAACGAGGCGCTGGCCGAGATGACGGCCGAGTGGGCGGACACGGTGCGGATGGGCCGGGTCAACATCGACTACGCCTCGCACTCCTCCGTCGTCGAGCAGATCGAGGAGCGCCTGGCACCGCTGCTGGCGCCGATCCGGCCGCGTGGCTCGGAGATCGCCTTCTACTCGACGGTGACCGGCGCGCCCCTGGACACCGCCGAACTCGACGGCGACTACTGGTACCGCAACCTGCGCAGGCCGGTCGACTTCCAGGGCGCGGTCGAGCGGCTGCTCGCCGACGGGTTCGGTCTCTTCGTCGAGGTGAGCCCGAACCCCGTGCTGGTCGGCAGCATCCACGAGAGCGCACGGGCCGCCGGCCGTCCGGCGGTGGCCGTCTGCACCCTCCAGAGGCACAACGCGGGGATCTCCCGCATGCTGACCTCGATCGCCGAGCTCTACGCGAACGGGGTGGAGGTCGAGTGGGAGAGGTTCCTGCCCGCCGCCTCCCGGGTCGAGCTGCCGACGTACGCCTTCCAGCGGGACCGCCACTGGCTGGAGGAGTCCGGCAGGGAACGGGAGCGGACGGCACCGCGGACGGGAGCGGCGGCGACGGACGCCGCGAGGCCGGACGAACCGGGCGGGGCAAACAGGTCGGACGGGCCGAACGAGTCGGACACCGTTCGGCGGCCCGGCTCCGGCGACCCGCTGGGCCTGGTCCGCGACGCCTGCGCGGCGGTCCTCGGCACCTACGACCCCGACGGGATCGACCTCGGCCTGCCGTTCAAGGAGCTCGGCTTCGACTCCGCGATGCTCGTCGAGCTCACGACCCGGCTCGACACGGACGGCGGACCGGCGCTGACCGCCACCGCCCTCTTCGACCACCCCACGCCGGCGAGACTCGCCGCGTTCCTGGGGTCCACAGCCGCCACCGGTTCCGAACCTCCGCCTCCGGAACCGGTGGCTTCAACTCCCGCGGCCGGCGAGCCCATCGCGATCATCGGGATGGCCTGCCGCTACCCGGGCGGTATCGACTCCCCGGAAAGCCTGTGGCGGCTCGTCGACACCGGCGAGGACGCGGTGTCCGCGCTGCCCGCCGACCGCGGCTGGCGGATGGGAACCCTCGCCGCGGACCATCCCGGAGGCTTCCTCCACGACGCGGGAGACTTCGACGCCGGCTTCTTCGGGATCTCCCCGCGCGAGGCGCTCGCGATGGACCCGCAGCAGCGGCTCGCGCTGGAGGTGACCTGGGAGGCGGTGGAACGGGCCGGGATCTCGCCCGCGTCGCTGGACGGCACCCGCACCGGCGTGTATCTCGGCGCGATGGCGCAGGACTACGGCGCCCGGATGCACGAGGCGTCCGGAGACGCCGAAGGCTACACGCTGACGGGCACCTCGCCCAGCGTCCTGTCCGGCCGGGTCGCCTACACCCTCGGGCTGGAGGGCCCCGCGATCACGGTGGACACCGCGTGCTCGTCGTCGCTGGTCGGCCTGCACCTGGCCGCGCAGGGGCTGCGGTCGGGGGAGTGCTCGCTCGCGCTGGCGGGCGGGGTCACCGTGATGTCGACGCCCGGCATCTTCCTGGAGTTCGCCAAGCAGGGCGGACTCTCCCCGGACGGGCGGTGCAAGGCGTTCGCCGACGCAGCGGACGGTACGGGCTGGGCCGAGGGCGCCGGCGTGCTGGTGCTGGAACGCCTGTCGGACGCCCGCCGCAACGGCCACCGGGTGCTCGCCGTCCTCCGCGGATCCGCGGTCAACTCCGACGGCGCCTCCAACGGCCTGACCGCCCCCAGCGGCGTCTCCCAGCAGCGGGTGATCCGCCAGGCCCTCACCGGCGCCGGGCTCGCCCCCTCGGACGTGGACGTGGTGGAGGCGCACGGCACGGGCACCAGGCTGGGCGACCCGATCGAGCTGCAGGCCCTGCTGGCGACGTACGGACAGGACAGGGAACGGCCGCTGCTGCTCGGGTCGATCAAGTCGAACATCGGTCACACCCAGGCGGCCGCGGGGGTCGCGGGCGTGATCAAGATGGTGATGGCCATGCGGCGGGGGATCGTGCCGCGGACGCTGCACGTCGACGCCCCCACCTCGCGGGTGGACTGGTCGGCCGGCGCGGTCGGGCTGGTGACCGAACGCGCCGGATGGCCGGAGGCCGGGCGGCCCCGCCGGGCCGGGGTGTCGTCGTTCGGTATCAGCGGCACCAACGCGCACGTGATCGTCGAGCAGGTGCCGGACTCCTCCGTCGAGTGGCCGTCCGGGCAGGCCGATCCCTCCGAGCCCGCCGCTACACAGAGCACGACCCCGAGCACGACCCCGAGCACGACCCCGAGTACGACGCTGAGTGCGACAACGGAGGCACCCGCGCCGGTGCCCTGGGTGGTCTCCGGCAAGACCGAGGCCGCGCTCGGCGCCCAGATCGACCGGCTGGCGTCCTTCGCCGCCGAGAGCGGAGCCGATCCGGCCGACATCGGGTACTCGCTGGTGACGGGCCGTTCGGAGTTCGCCCATCGGGCGGTGCTGCTGGCCGGAGCCGACGGTGTGACCGAGATGGCTCGCGGTGTCGCGGGCGCGCCCGGCTCGCTCGCGATGCTGTTCGCGGGGCAGGGCGCGCAGCGGATCGGGATGGGCCGCGAACTCGCCGCCCGCTTCCCGGTCTTCGCCCGCGCGCTCAACGAGGTGTTCGCACGACTCGCCGGCAGGCTGGAGAGACCGCCTGTCGAGGTGATGTTCGGCGCGGACGCCGGACCGCTGAACCGCACCGAGTACGCCCAACCGGCGCTCTTCGCGATCGAGGTGGCGCTCTTCCGCCTGGTCGAGTCCTGGGGCGTGACCCCCGACCTTCTGGTCGGGCACTCGATCGGCGAGATCGCCGCGGCCCACGTGGCGGGCGTGCTGTCGCTGGACGACGCCTGCACGCTGGTCGCCGCCAGGGGCAGGCTGATGCAGCGCCTGCCCGAGGGCGGGGCGATGGTGTCCGTCCAGGCCGGCGAGGCGCAGGTCGAGGCGGCGCTGGAGGACGGTGCCGTCATCGGCGCGGTGAACGGCCCCTCCTCCGTCGTGATCGCCGGAGCCGAGGAGGCCGTCCTGCGCGTCGCCGCGCGCTTCGACGGGGCCAGGCGCCTGCGGGTGAGCCACGCCTTCCACTCGCCGCTGATGGAGCCCATGCTGGCGGAGTTCAGGGAGGTCGCCGAGGGGCTGACCTTCCACCGGCCGAAGACGGTCATCGTCTCCACCGTGACCGGCGCTCCCGTCGACGCCGCGTACCTGTGCTCGCCGCAGTACTGGGTGGACCACGTCACGCGTCCGGTGCGCTTCGCCGACGCGATCCGCGCCGCCGCGGCGGCGGGGGCCACGGTCTTCCTGGAGCTCGGCCCCGACGGCGGGCTGTCGGCGCTCGTCCACCAGAACCTCGCCCCGGCCACCGGCCGGGACCCGTCCCCGGAGACCGGCCGGAACCCCGCGGGGACGCCGGAACCGCAGGCGTTCCCCGTCCTGCGCAGGGACCGCGGCGAGGAGGCCGCCGCCCTGACGGCGGCCGCCCGGCTGTACGTGCGCGGGACGCCGGTGCGCTGGCCGGAGCTGTTCTCCGGTACCGAGGCTCGCCGGGTGGACCTGCCGACGTACGCGTTCCAGCGGGAGCGGTACTGGCCGGACCCCTCGGCGACCGTGGGCGACGTCACCTCGGCGGGACTGGACCGGCCGCGACACCCGCTGCTCGGCGCGGCGGTGGAACTGCCCGACACCGGCGGGTTCCTGTTCACCGGCCTGGTCTCGACGGCCGCGCACCCGTGGCTGTCCGACCACGTGGTGGCGGGGCGGGTGCTGTTCCCCGGCACGGCCTTCGTCGAGCTGGCCACGCGGGCGGCCGCCGAGGTCGGATGCGGCCTGGTGGAGGAACTCACCCTCACCGCGCCACTCGCGCTGCCCGAACGGGGCGACGTGCGGCTGCAGGTCGCGCTCAGCGCCGCCGACGGCGACGGAGCCCGGACGATCGGCGTGTACTCCCAGGCGGCGGACGAGCCGGAGGCGCCCTGGACCCGGCACGCCACCGGCGTGCTCACTCCCGGCGTGCCGGGTGTCCCCGACCCCGGCATGGGTGAATGGCCCCCCGCCGACGCCGTCCCGATGGACCTCGACGGTTTCTACCAGCGGCGGGCGGAGGCGGGCTTCTCCTACGGCCCCGCGTTCCAGGGGGTGCGCGCCGTCTGGCGTACCGGCCGGGACGTGTTCGCCGAGGTCGTCCTGCCGGACGGCCCCGCCGCCGACGCGGGTTCCTACGGGCTGCACCCGGCCCTGCTCGACGCCGCGCTGCACGTGGCGTCCCTCACCGGGATCGACGAGGCGAACGGTGGGCTGCTCCCGTTCGCCTGGGCCGGGGTGTCCCTGCACGCGTC
Organism: Streptosporangium sp. NPDC000509; assembly: GCF_042898365.1. Taxonomy (NCBI): domain Bacteria; kingdom Bacillati; phylum Actinomycetota; class Actinomycetes; order Streptosporangiales; family Streptosporangiaceae; genus Streptosporangium; species Streptosporangium sp. NPDC000509. The sequence continues at coordinate 121,164 of NZ_JBIAYX010000020.1, forward strand.
CGGTGCCTCGACGCTCCGCGTCCGGATGAGCGGGACCGGTGCGGACGCCATCACGCTGGTCGTGGCCGACGCCGAGGGCGGCCTGGTCGCCTCGGTACGCTCCCTCGCGCTCCGGCGGAACGACGTACGGCCCGCGACGCGCACCGGCGGGCCTCTGCTACGGCTGGACTGGCCGCTCGCACCGGAGTCCGGGAGCGAGGACCGTCCGGCGAGGCGCTGGTCGGTGCTCGGCTCCGACGAACGCGGTCTCGTCGCCGCCCTGCGCGCGGCCGGGCAGACGGCGGATCTCGTACACGAGCCCGACCCGGCCGCGGACGTGACGCTGGTCGAGGTCTCCACACCGGCCGGGGACGACGTGCCGGCCGCCGTACGGTCGGTGACCTCGGCGGTCCTGACCCGGCTGCGGGAGAGCGGACGTGACGAGCACCCCGACACTCCCGTGATCTTCGTGACGCGTGGGGCGGTCGCCGTCGCCGTCGACGCCGAACCGGATCCCGTCGCCGCGGCGGCCTGGGGTCTGGTGCGCTCGGCGCAGGCGGAGAACCCGGGGCGGTTCCTCCTGCTCGACCTCGACGTCGAGCGGGTGACCGGTGAGACGCTGGTCGCGGCGCTCGACTCCGCCGAGCCGCAGATCGCGGTACGCGACGGTCTGCTCCGGGTGCCGAGACTCGTCGAGGTCGGCGACGCCGCCTCTCTCACGTCGAACACCCCGCGGAGCACCGACGGCGACGCCGCCTCGTTCACCCCGGACACCTTCCGTGCCGGGTCCGCACCGAGCACCTTCCGTACCGGGGGCACCGTCCTCGTCACCGGTGGCCTGAGCGGGCTGGGCGCCCTCGTCGCCCGCCACCTGGTGACCGAGCACGGCGTACGGCACCTGACCCTGGTCGGCCGTCGCGGTATGGACACCGAGGGCGCCGCGGAACTGACCTCGGAGCTGACCGCCCTGGGCGCCGAGGTCACGGCCGTCGCCTGTGACGTGTCCGACCGCGAAGCCCTCGCCGAACTGATCGCCGAGATCTCCCCGGAGCACCCGCTCACCGGGGTGGTCCACGCCGCGGGCGTGCTCGACGACGGGCTGGTCGAGGCACTGACACCCGAGCGGATCGACACCGTGCTGCGGCCGAAGGCGGACGGCGCCTGGCACCTGCACGAGCTCACCCGCGATCTCGACCTGACCGCCTTCGTGCTGTTCTCCTCGGTGTTCGGGACGCTCGGCAACGGGGGCCAGGCGAGCTACACCGCGGCGAACGCCTTCCTCGACGCCCTCGTGCGGCAGCGCACCGCCCGAGGACTGGCGGGCCTGTCGATCGGGTGGGGGCCGTGGCGGCAGGACACCGGCATGACCGCCGGCCTCACCGAGACGGACATGCGGCGCATGGCACGGGTCGGGCTGCGCCCCCTCTCCGGAGAGCAGGGGCTCGCCTTCCTCGACGCCGCGCTGGCGAGCCCCGAGCCGACACCGGTGGCGGCGCGGCTGGACCGGGCCGCACTACGGGCGCGGAGCCACGTGCCGGAGGTCTTCCGCGCCCTGGTACCCGCTCCCATCCGGCGGGCCGCCGTCGCCTCCACCGGCTCCGACGCCCTCGGCGCCCTGTCGGGAGAGGAACTCGGCGAGGCCGTCTCCACGCTGGTGCTCGGGCAGGTGGCCGCCGTGCTGGGGCACGCCTCGGCGGACGCGATCTCGCCGCACCTCACCTTCCAGGACCTCGGCCTGGACTCCCTCACCTCGGTGGAACTGCGCAACCGGTTGACCGAGGCCACCGGTATCCGGCTGCCCGCCACCCTGGTGTTCGACCAGCCCACCCCGACGGCGGTGACCGGCTTCATCCGCGAGCGCCTCGACGGCGTCGAGGCGACCCACACGCCCCCCGCGCAGGTCACGGCCCCTCTCGCCGGGGATCCGATCGTCATCGTCGGCATGGCCTGCCGCTACCCGGGCGGCGTCACCTCTCCTGAACAACTCTGGGAACTGGTCGCCGAGGGCAGGGACGTCATCTCGGACTTCCCCGCCGACCGAGGCTGGGAGGTTCCTGACGCGTCCTTCGCCCGCGCGGGCGGATTCCTGTACGACGCGGCCGAGTTCGACGCTCCGTTCTTCGGGATCTCGCCGCGCGAGGCGCTGGCGATCGACGCCCAGCAACGACTGCTGCTCGAGACTTCCTGGGAGGCCGTCGAACGGGCGGGCATCGACCCGCTCACCCTGAAGGGCAGTCGGGCCGGTGTCTTCGCCGGGATGATGTACCACGACTATCCGTCGACGGGAGACGGCGCACCGGAGGAACTGCGCGGGATCGTGGTCAACGGGACCACGGGAAGCGTGACCTCCGGGCGGGTGTCGTACACGCTGGGCCTGGAGGGTCCGGCGGTCACGGTGGACACCGCGTGCTCGTCGTCGCTGGTGGCGCTGCACCTGGCGGCGCAGGCGCTGCGTTCGGGTGAGTGCTCGCTGGCGCTGGCCGGTGGGGTGACGGTGATGGCGACCCCGGACACCTTCGTCGACTTCTCCCGCCAGGGCGGTCTGAGCTCTGACGGGCGGTGCCGGTCGTTCGCCGACTCGGCCGACGGGGTCGGCTGGTCGGAGGGCGTCGGGGTGCTGGTGCTGGAGCGCTTGTCGGACGCGCGCCGCAACGGCCACGAGGTGCTCGCGGTGGTGCGCGGTTCCGCGATCAACCAGGACGGCGCCTCCAACGGACTGACCGCGCCGAACGGTCCCTCGCAGCAGCGGGTGATCCGCCAGGCCCTGGCCGGAGCGGGGCTCTCGGCGTCGGATGTCGACGCGGTGGAGGGGCACGGGACCGGGACGACGCTGGGTGACCCGATCGAGGCCCAGGCCCTGCTGGAGACCTACGGCCAGGACCGGCCGCAGGACCGGCCGGCACTGCTGGGTTCGATCAAGTCGAACATCGGTCACACGCAGGCGGCTGCGGGTGTGGCGGGTGTGATGAAGATGGTGCTCGCGATGCGGCACGGTGTGCTGCCTCGGACGTTGCACGTGGACGCGCCGTCGTCGCATGTGGACTGGGCCTCGGGCGCGGTGGAGCTGCTGACCGAGCCGGTGGAATGGCCGCGGACGGGCCGTCCGCGCCGGGCCGCGGTGTCGTCGTTCGGGATCAGTGGCACCAACGCGCATGTGATCATCGAGCAGTTCCCCGAGGCCGAGGCCGATGAGGCGCGGCGGGAGCCGGAGGCTCCGCACGGTGAGGTCGAGCCGGGTGTGGTTCCGGTGGTGGTGTCGGGCCGTTCTGCGGGGGCGTTGCGGGCGCAGGCCGGGCGGTTGGCGTCGTTCCTGGAGGGTGAGCCCGGTCTCGGGTTGGCCGATGTGGCGTTCTCGCTGGTGGCGACGCGGTCGGCGTTCGAGCATCGGGCGGTGGTGGTCGGTGATCGTGAGGGTGTGCTGGCCGGGTTGGGTGCGCTGGCCGGGGATCTGCCGGGCGCGGGTGTGGTGCGCGGGGTGGCCGGGAGCGAGCTGAAGCCGGCGTTCCTGTTCACCGGTCAGGGCAGTCAGCGGGCCGGGATGGGCCGGGAGCTGTACGACCGGTTCCCGGTGTTCGCGACCGCGTTGGACGCGGTGATCGCGGAGCTGGATCCGTTGCTTGAGGGGGTGGAGCGGGGATCGGCCGGAGGGTTGGGTGGCCGGTCGTTGCGTGAGGTGGTGCTCGCCGAGCCGGGGTCGGCTGAGGCGGAGGTGCTGGATCGGACGGGGTGGGCGCAGCCGGCGTTGTTCGCGGTGGAGACGGCGCTGTTCCGGCTGGTGTCGTCGTGGGGGGTACGGCCGGGTGTGCTGGCGGGTCATTCGGTCGGGGAGATCGCGGCGGCTCATGTGGCGGGGGTGTTGTCGCTGCAGGACGCGTGTGCGTTGGTGGCGGGTCGGGCGCGGTTGATGCAGGCGTTGCCTGCGGGTGGGGCGATGATGTCGGTGCGGGCCTCCGAGGAGCAGGTCGCCGGGCTGCTGGCCGGACGTGAGGAGCAGGTGTCGGTCGCCGCTGTGAACGGTCCCGCGTCGGTGGTGATCTCCGGGGTGGAGGAGGCGGTGCTGGAGGTGGCCGCGGCTCTGGAGGAGCGGGGAGTACGGACGAAGCGGCTGCGGGTGTCGCACGCGTTCCACTCCCCGCTGATGGACCCGATGCTGGAGGACTTCCGCACCCTGGCCAGGACGCTCACCTACGACCCGCCGCGAATCCCGATCGTGTCGACCCTGACCGGGGAGCAGGCCACGGCCGAGCGGTTGTGCTCGCCGGACTACTGGGTGGAGCAGGTCCGTGGCGCGGTCCGTTTCTCCGACGCCGTCCGTACCCTGCACGACCAGGGCGTGCGGGCGTATCTGGAGCTGGGCCCCGACGGGGTGCTCACCGCGATGGCGTCCGACACCCTCGCAGCGCTCGCCGACGTGGCGGCCGGAACCGCTTCGGGTCCGGACGCGCTGCTGGCGCCGGTACTGCGCGGAGGCCAGGACGAGCAGAAGACGATCGTGACGGCGCTGGCCGGGCTGTACGTGCGTGGCATACCGGTGACCTGGCCGGCCGTGCTCCCCGACGCCCGCCGGGTGAAGCTGCCCACCTACGCCTTCCAGAAGGAGCGGTTTTGGCCGAGCGGCAGGCGAGGCGGGGACGCGCGGGGTCTGGGGCTTGAGACGGCGCTCCACCCGCTGCTGGGTGCGGTGATGGTGTCACCGGAGTCGGACGGGGTGGTCCTGACCGGGCGGCTGTCGGCGTCGACCCACCCGTGGATTCGGGACCACGAGGTTCTGGGCCGGGTACTGCTGCCGGGGACGGGATTCGTGGAACTGGTGGTCCGCGCGGGCGACGAGGTCGGCTGCGCGGTGCTGGAGGAACTGGCGCTGCAGGCGCCGCTGGTGTTGCCGGAGACTGGTGGAGTGCGGGTCCAGGTGGTGGTCGACGGCCCCGGTGAGGCCGGCAGGCGCGCGGTCCGGGTGTATTCCCGGGCCGACGGGCGAGAGGGCGGCGACTGGACGCTGCACGCCCAGGGAGTGCTCGCCGAGCGAGCGGAGGAGCCGGGGTTCGATCTGGCGCAGTGGCCACCGGTGGGGGCGGCCGAGGTGGACGTGACGGAGGCCTACGAACGGCTGGCCGAGGTCGGTTACGGCTACGGTCCGGCGTTCCAGGCGTTGCGCGCGGCGTGGCGGCGAGGGGAGGAGCTGTTCGCCGAGGTCGTGCTGGGTGAGCGGATGGCCGCGGAGGCGGGGCGGTTCGGGGTGCATCCGGCCCTGCTGGACGCGGCGATGCACGTGTCACTCATCGATCCCTCGGGCGTGGCGAGCGGTGGGCGGGCGGTGTTGCCGTTCGTGTGGCGGCAGGTGGTGCTGCACGCGGCGGGCGCCTCGACGCTGCGGGTGCGGGTACGGCATTCGGGCGAGCACACGCTGGTCCTGGACGTGGCCGACGAGAACGGCCGGCCGGTGCTGTCGGCGGGCTCGATGGTGGGGCGTCCGGTGTCGGCGGAGCAGCTGGGCGCGGCAGGGGAGCGGTCCCTGTTCCTGGTGGAGTGGAACCCGATCGAGATGCCCACGGCCGGTTCGGCGCGGGTGACGGAGTGGTCCGCGCTCGCCGCCGACCATGCCTCCGACGTGTCCGGCCCGGCTGTCGGCGCCGATGACTCGATCGCGGTGGTGGACTGCGCGGCGCCGCCGACCGGCGAGACGCCGGACGTGGTGCGCTCGGTGACCGGAGACGTGCTCGAGGCGCTGCAGGCGTGGCTGGAGCGGGAGAGCCGGGGATCGGCACCTCTGGTGGTGGTGACCAGGGGAGCGGTGGCGGTGGGTGAGAGCGCGGACGTGGATGTGAAGGTCGCGCCGGTATGGGGACTGGTGCGTGCGGCACAGGCCGAGCACCCCGGGCGCTTCGTGCTGCTGGACCTTCAGGAGGACCAGGAACGGGACGCGGCGGTGCGGGCGGCGGTGGCCTCCGGCGAGCCGGAACTCGCGGTGCGGTCGGAGACGTTCCTGGTGCCCCGGCTGGTCAGGATGGTCAGGTCCGAGCGGCCCGCCGACGGCTCGGGCCCGGACTCCGTCGAGCCGGCCGACGGCTCCGCCGGGTTGACGGCGGGGACGGTGCTGGTGACGGGAGGTACGAGCGGACTGGGGGCGTTGCTGGCCCGTCGTCTGGTGACCGATCACGGCGTGCGTTCCCTGCTGCTGGTGAGCCGGCGAGGACCGTCGGCGGAGGGCGTCGAGACGCTGGTGCGGGAGCTGACGGCGCTGGGCGCCGAGGTTCGCGTGATGGCGTGTGACGTCGGGGATCGGGAGTCGCTGGCACAGGTCGTGGAGTCGGTTCCCGACTCGGCTCCGCTGGTGGGTGTGGTGCACGCGGCGGGAGCGGCGGACAACGGCGTGCTGGAGGCGCTGTCACGAGACCGGCTGGAGACGGTGCTCCGGCCGAAGGCGGACGCCGCCTGGCATCTGCACGAGCTGACCAGGGATCTGCCGCTGGAGATGTTCGCGCTGGTGTCCTCGGCGGGCGGGCTGGTCCTGGCGGCGGGGCAGGGCAACTACGCGGCGGCGAACGTGTTCCTGAACGCGCTGGCGGCCCATCGACGGTCGCGAGGGCTGGCGGCGACGTCGCTGGCGTACGGGCTGTGGGATGTGGCCACCGGTATGAGCTCCGAGCTGTCCGACGCCGACCGGGACCGGCTGGCCAGGCTCGGGCTGCCCGTGTTGTCCGCGGCCGAGGGAGTGCGGCTGTTCGACGTGAGCGTGCGGACGGACGCGGCGTTGACGGTACCGCTTCGGGTGGACACGGAGGTGATGCGGGGCCGTGGCGGCGAGGTGCCGGCGTTGCTGCGCGGACTGGTACCGGCGAGGCGGCCGATCCGGGTGGCCGCGGGTGGCGGCGGAGAGGACGGCTTGCGGCGGCGCCTGGACGGGTTGGACACGGCCGAGCGCCGGCGGGTGCTGGAGGAGCTGGTACGACGACACGTGGCGGTGGTGCTGGGGCACGCGTCGGGGGATGCGGTGGAGCCCGATCAGGCGTTCAGCGCGATGGGGCTGGATTCGCTCGCCGCGGTGGAACTGCGCAACCAGCTGGCCACGGCGACGGGGCTCTCGCTGCCCGCGACGCTCGTCTTCGACTACCCGACCTCGTACGGCGTGGCGGAGTTCCTGCACGGGGAGCTGTTCGGCTCGGTGGACGCCGAGCGGGCCGAGGTGGGTGTGCTTTCGCCGGTGGTGCGGTCGGTGGCCGACGATCCGGTGGTGATCGTGGGGATGGCGTGTCGTTATCCGGGTGGGGTGTCTTCTCCGGAGGATTTGTGGCGTCTGGTGGTCGAGGAGACCGACGCGATCACCGGGTTCCCGACGAATCGGGGGTGGGATCTGGAGGGGATCTATGATCCGGATCCTGGTCGGGTGGGGACGTCGTACACGCGTCATGGCGGGTTTTTGCATGACGCGGATGAGTTCGACCCTGGGTTTTTTGGGATGTCGCCGCGTGAGGCGTTGGCGGTTGATCCGCAGCAGCGGTTGCTGTTGGAAGTGTCGTGGGAGGCGGTGGAGCGGGCGGGGATCGAGCCGGGCTCGTTGCGGGGGAGCCGGACCGGGGTGTTCACCGGTTTGATGTACAACGACTACGGTCTGGCGTTGGGTAACGCGGCCGGCCGGGTGCACCAGGCGGCCGTCGGCGAGGTGGTCGAAGGTCTCGGCCAGCGTGATGCCGTCGAGGGTTACGAGGGCACCGGGACGGCGCCGAGTGTGGCGTCGGGTCGGGTGTCGTACACGCTGGGCCTGGAGGGTCCGGCGGTGACGGTGGACACCGCGTGTTCGTCGTCGCTGGTGGCGGTGCACCTGGCGGCGCAGGCGTTGCGGTCGGGGGATTGTTCGCTGGCGCTGGCGGGTGGGGCGACGGTGATGTCGACGCCGAACACGTTCATCGGGTTCGCTCGGCAGCGGGGTTTGTCGGTGGATGGGCGGTGTCGGTCGTTCGCGGAGTCGGCCGATGGGGTGGGCTGGGCCGAGGGCGTCGGGGTGGTGGTGCTGGAGCGGTTGTCGGATGCTCGGCGCAACGGCCACCAGGTGCTCGCGGTCGTTCGCGGATCTGCGGTGAATCAGGATGGTGCGTCGAACGGGTTGACGGCGCCGAACGGTCCGTCTCAGCAGCGGGTGATTCGTCAGGCGCTGGCGAGTGCGGGGTTGTCGGCGTCCGAGGTGGATGTGGTCGAGGCGCACGGCACCGGGACGCGGTTGGGCGATCCCATCGAGGCGCGGGCGCTGATGTCCACCTACGGACAGAGCCGCGACACCGCGGAGCCGTTGCTGCTGGGTTCGATCAAGTCGAACATCGGTCACACCCAGACGGCCGCCGGTGTGGCGGGAATCATCAAGATGGTCATGGCGATGCGCGAGGGCATGGTGCCGCGCACGTTGCACGCGGACGAGCCGTCCTCGCATGTGGACTGGAGCGAGGGCGCGGTCGAGTTGGTGACCGAGGCACGGGCGTGGCCTCGGGTGGAGCGGTCGCGCCGGGCCGCGGTGTCGTCGTTCGGGATCAGCGGCACCAACGCGCATGTGATCTTGGAGCAGTCTCCGGTGCCGGTGGAGGAACCGGTGGACGCCGGTGGTGAGGAGGTCGACGGCGGGACTGTCGCGTGGGTGGTGTCGGGGCGTAGTGAGGTGGCGTTGCGGGCTCAGGCGGAGCGGTTGTTGTCGCACGTGGAGGGCTTGTCCGGGGCGAGGTTGGCTGGGGTGGGGGTGTCGCTGGCGACGGTTCGGTCGGCGTTCGAGCATCGGGCGGTGGTGGTCGGTGCCGGGCGTGCGGAGTTGGTGGGGGGCCTGGCGGCGCTGGCTCGGGGGGCGGCGGATCCGGGGGTGGTGACCGGTTCGGTGCGGAGCGGCGGCAAGGTCGCGTTCCTGTTCACCGGTCAGGGCAGTCAGCGGGCCGGGATGGGCCGGGAGCTGTACGACCGTTTCCCGGTGTTCGCCGAGGCGTTGGACGCGGTGATCGCGGAGCTGGATCCGTTGCTTGAGGGGGTGGAGCGGGGATCGGCCGGAGGGTTGGGTGGCCGGTCGTTGCGTGAGGTGGTGTTCGCCGAGCCGGGGTCGGCTGAGGCGGAGGTGCTGGATCGGACGGGGTGGGCGCAGCCTGCGTTGTTCGCGGTGGAGACGGCGTTGTTCCGGCTGGTGTCGTCGTGGGGGGTGCGGCCGGATGTGCTGGCCGGGCATTCGGTCGGGGAGATCGCGGCTGCTCATGTGGCGGGGGTGTTGTCGCTGGCCGATGCGTGTGCGTTGGTGGCGGCGCGGGCGCGGTTGATGCAGGCGTTGCCTGCGGGTGGGGCGATGGTGTCGGTGCGGGCCTCCGAGGAGGAGGTCGCCGGGCTGCTGGCCGGGCGTGAGGGTGAGGTGTCGGTCGCGGCGGTGAACGGCCCGTCCTCGGTGGTGGTCTCCGGGGTGGAGGAGGCGGTGCTGGAGGTGGCCGCCGCTCTGGAGGAGCGGGGGGTGCGGACGAAGCGGTTGCGGGTGTCGCACGCGTTCCACTCGCCGTTGATGGATCCGATGCTGGAGGACTTCCGGGCGGTGGCCGGGAGGCTGACTTACGGTGCGCCGGAGATCCCGATCGTGTCCACGCTCACCGGGGGGCAGGCGACGGCCGAGCGACTGTGTTCGCCGGAGTACTGGGTGGATCAGGTCCGTGGCGCGGTCCGTTTCTCCGACGGCGTGCGTACCCTGCACGACCAGGGAGTACGCGCCTACCTGGAGCTCGGCCCCGATGGTGTGCTCACCGCGATGGCCGACGACACCCTCACCGCGCTCGCCGACGCGAACATCGATGGGATGATGCGCGGGGCTGCGTCAGCGGGATCGGTGAGCGGCGCGGAGGCGAGGTCGGCGGCGGATCCGGACGTGCTGCTGGTGCCGGCCCTGCGCAGGGGCCAGGACGAGCAAAAATCGATCATGATGGCGCTCGCCGCCCTGCACGTGCGCAAGGTGCCGGTGAACTGGCCGGCGGCACTTCCTCGGGCCGCCCGAGTGGATCTGCCGACGTACGCCTTCCAACGCGAACGGTTCTGGCCCGATGGCGTCGGCTCGCAGGTGGGAGACGTGACGGCGGCGGGACTCGCGGCCGCGAGCCATCCGCTGCTGGGAGCCGCTGTGGGAGTGGCCGGTTCGGACGGGGTGTTGTTGACCGGCCGTGTCTCGCTGACGTCGCATCCGTGGCTGGCCGATCACATGGTGGGCGGGACGGTGATCTTCCCAGGCACGGGGTTCCTGGAGCTGGCGGTGCGGGCGGGTGATGAGGTCGGCTGTGACCTGGTCGAAGAACTCACCCTGACCGCTCCGCTGGTGCTCGGCGAACGAGACGCGGTGGCGCTGCAGGTATGGGTGAGGACACCGGATGAGTCAGGCCGGTGTGAGGTGAGCATTCACGCCCGCCCTGCGGAGGCCGGGGACGAGGAACCCTGGGTACGGCACGCGATCGGTGTGCTGGCGTCCGATGGCCAGGCCGGGGAGCGGTTCGAGGTCGGGGTGTGGCCGCCGAGGGGTGCGTCGGTGGTCGAGGTGGGTGGGTTGTACGAGCGGCTGGCCGAGGGTGGGCTGGGGTATGGGCCGGTGTTCCAGGGGGTGCGGGGAGCTTGGCAGGACGCGGATGGTGTGGTGTTCGCCGAGGTCGGTCTGCCTGAGCAGGTTGCCGATGCGGGTGGTTTCGGGGTGCATCCGGCGTTGCTGGACGCGGCGTTGCATGTGGTGGCTTTCGCTGATCTGGATGGTTTTGAGGGTGTGCGGTTGCCGTTCTCGTGGGGTGGGGTGTGTCTGCACGCGGGTGGGGCTTCGGTGCTGCGGGTGCGGTTGGCGTGGGTGGGTGATGGTGAGCTGTCGTTGAGCGCGGTGGACGTGGTCGGGGAGCCGGTGCTGTCGGTGCGCTCACTGGTGTTGCGCCCGGTCTCGACGGATGACCTCCCCCTCGCCGACGGTCGGGTGCTGGGGCGGGACGCGCTGTTCCACCAGGAGTGGGTGCGGAGGCCGGAGACGGCGACCTCCTCGGTGTCCGGCTCCGTCAGTCGTACGGCCGAGCTCTCCCTGGACCCGGCATCGGATCCGGTGGCGGAGTTGGCGGCGCTGGAGGTGGTGCCGGAGGTGGTGACCGTCGTGGTGGGGTCGGTCGGGGATGGAGATGGGGATGGGGATGTGGTGGGGGCGGTGCGTGCTTTGGCGGTTCGTGTTCTGGGGTTGGTGCAGGGGTGGTTGGCCGATGAGCGGTGTGGGGGTTCGCGGTTGGTGGTGGTGTCGCGGGGTGCGGTGGCGGTTGGGGAGGGTGAGGTGGTCGCGGATCTGGGGGCTGCGGCGGTGTGGGGGTTGGTGCGTTCTGCGCAGGTGGAGAATCCTGGTCGGTTCGTGCTGGTGGATGTGGACGAGGAGTTGTCGTCGTCGGTGTTGGCGGGGGTGTTGGCCTCGGGTGAGCCGCAGGTGGCGGTGCGTGGGGGTGAGGTGCGGGTTGCCCGGTTGGTGCGGGCGGTGTCGTCCGGCTCCGGGGTTAACGCTGATCTGGGTGAGGGCCGGATCTGGGATCCGGAGGGGACGGTGTTGATCACTGGTGGTACGGGTGGTCTGGGGGCGTTGTTCGCGCGGCATGTGGTGGCCGAGCGTGGGGTGCGGCGTCTGCTGCTGGCCGGCCGCCGGGGGTTGGACGCTCCGGGTGCGGTGGAGTTGCAGGCGGAGTTGATCGCGCACGGGGTCGAGGTCACGGTCGCGGCGTGTGATGTGGCCGATCGCGATCAGGTGGCGGCGCTGCTGGCCGGGGTGCCGGAGGAACACCCGTTGACGGCGGTGATTCACACCGCGGGTGTGCTGGATGACGGGACGATTCCGTCGTTGACGGCGGAGCGGTTGGATGTGGTGTTGCGGCCGAAGGTGGATGCGGCGTGGCATCTGCACGAGCTGACCCAAGACCAGGATCTGGCCGATTTCATCGTGTTCTCGTCGGTGGCGGGGACGTTCGGTGGGGCGGGGCAGGGCAACTACGCGGCGGGCAACGCGTTCTTGGACGCGTTGGCGGAGTATCGGCGCGGGCTGGGGCTGGCGGGGCGTTCGCTGGCGTGGGGTCCGTGGGAGCAGGACGCCGGGATGACGGGCGGGCTGGACGAGGTGGATCTGCGGCGGATGGTGCGTTCCGGGATGGCGCCGTTCTCGCCCGAGCAGGGACTGGCGTCCTTCGACGCGGTGCGTGCGACGGATCGTCCGGCGCTGGTGATCGCGCGGTTGGATCTGGCGGCGGTGCGGGCCGGTGGTGAGGTTCCACACCTGCTGCGCGGGCTGGTGCGCGGCTCGCGCAGATCGGCGGCATCGGTCGTGACCGGTGACGGTGCGTTGGTGGGACGGCTGGCCGGGTTGGGTGAGGCCGATCGGGTGCGGTTGCTGGTGGACACGGTGCGGGCGCAGGTGGCGACGGTCCTGGGGCATGCCTCGCCGGAGGCGGTGGACGTCCGGCGGGAGTTCATTGAGCTGGGCTTCGACAGCCTGACCGCGGTGGAGTTGCGCAACCGGTTGAACGCGGCGACCGGGCTGCGATTGCCGGCCACCTTGGTCTTCGACTACCCGACTCCGGTTGGGCTGGCGGACTTCCTGCTGGGTGAGTTGCTCGGCGAGCGGGCCGATGAGGACGTGCTCTCGCCGGTGGTGCGGTCGGTGGCCGACGATCCGGTGGTGATCGTGGGCATGGCGTGTCGTTATCCGGGTGGGGTGTCTTCTCCGGAGGATTTGTGGCGCCTGGTGGTCGAGGAGACCGACGCGATCACCGGGTTCCCGACGTCACGCGGCTGGGATCTCGGGACGTTGTACAACCCGGATCGGGAGAGCCGGGGGACCAGTTACGTGCGTGAGGGCGGGTTCCTGCACGAGGCCGGGGAGTTCGATCCCGGGTTCTTCGGGATCTCCCCGCGCGAGGCGCTGGCTATGGACCCGCAGCAGCGGTTGTTGCTGGAGACATCGTGGGAGGCGGTCGAGCGCTCCGGGATCGACCCGCTCTCGCTGCGCGGCAGCCGTACCGGCGTGTTCGCCGGAGTCATGTACCACGACTACGCGACCGGTGTTGAGCTGCCACCCGAGGCGATGAGCTTCTCCGGTACGGGTAGCGCCGGTAGCGTCGCGACCGGCCGCCTGTCCTACACGCTCGGCCTGGAAGGACCGGCGGTGACGGTGGACACTGCCTGCTCGTCGTCGCTGGTGGCGCTGCACCTGGCCGCGCAGGCGCTACGCGGTGGTGAGTGTTCACTGGCGCTGGCCGGGGGCGTGACGGTGATGGCCACACCGACCTCGTTCATCGACTTCAGCGCCCAGGGCGGGCTGGCCGCCGACGGACGGTGCAAGGCGTTCTCCGACAGTGCCGACGGTGCGGGCTGGTCCGAGGGCGTGGGCATGCTGGTGCTGGAGCGGTTGTCGGATGCTCGGCGCAATGGCCACGAGGTGCTCGCGGTCGTTCGCGGATCTGCGGTGAATCAGGATGGTGCGTCGAACGGGTTGACGGCGCCGAACGGTCCGTCTCAGCAGCGGGTGATTCGTCAGGCGCTGGCGAGTGCGGGGTTGTCGGCGTCCGAGGTGGATGCGGTGGAGGCGCACGGTACGGGGACGACGCTGGGTGACCCGATCGAGGCGCAGGCGTTGCTGGCGACGTACGGTCAGGATCGGCCGGAGGACCGGCCGCTGCTGCTGGGGTCGATCAAGTCGAACATCGGTCACACGCAGGCGGCGGCCGGTGTGGCGGGTGTGATCAAGATGGTCATGGCGATGCGGCACGGGACACTGCCTCGGACACTGCACGTGGACGCGCCCTCGTCGCATGTGGACTGGTCCTCGGGTGCGGTGGAGCTGCTGACCCAGCCGACGGATTGGCCCGAGACCGACCGCTCGCGTCGGGCCGGGGTGTCGTCGTTCGGAATCAGCGGCACCAACGCGCACGTGATCGTCGAGCAGGGGCCGGAGCTCCCGGAAACCGCCGAAGCTCGCACAGCGGGTCAGGTGCCGGGTGCCGAGACGGTTCCGGTGGTGGTTTCGGGTCGCACGGCGGAGGCGTTGCGGGCGCAGGCCGGGCGGTTGGCGTCGTTCCTGGAGGGTGAGTCCGGTCCGCGTCTGGCCGATGTGGCGTTCTCGCTGGCGACGACGCGGTCGGCGTTCGAGCATCGGGCGGTGGTGCTGGCCGATGGTCGTGAGGGTGTGCTGGCCGGGCTGGGTGCGCTGGCCGAGGAGCGGCCGGGTGCGGGTGTGGTGCGCGGGCTGGCCGGGGCGCAGCCGGAACTCGCGGTGCTGTTCACCGGTCAGGGCAGTCAGCGGGCCGGGATGGGGCGGGAGCTGTATGAGCGGTTCCCGGTGTTCGCGGCGGCGTTGGACGCGGTGATCGCCGAGCTGGATCCGCTGCTGGACGGGTCGCTGCGTGAGGTGCTGTTCGCCGAGCCGGGATCGGCCGAGGCGGAGGCGCTGGATCGGACCGGGTGGGCGCAGCCGGCGCTGTTCGCGGTGGAGACGGCGTTGTTCCGGCTGGTGGAGTCCTGGGGAGTGGCGCCGGATGTGCTGGCCGGGCACTCGGTCGGGGAGATCACGGCGGCGCATGTGGCCGGGGTGTTGTCGCTGAAGGACGCGTGTGCGTTGGTGGCGGCGCGGGCGCGGTTGATGCAGGCGTTGCCTGCCGGTGGGGCGATGATGTCGGTGCGGGCCTCCGAGGAGGTGGTCGTCGAGCTGCTGGCCGGGCGGGAGAAGGAGGTGTCGGTCGCGGCGGTGAACGGTGCCGCGTCGGTGGTGATCTCCGGTACCGAAGAGGCGGTGCTGGAGGTGGCCGCCGCCTTGGAGGGGCGGGGGATCAGGACGAAGCGGTTGCGGGTGTCGCACGCGTTCCATTCGCCGTTGATGGACCCGATGCTGGAGGACTTCCGGGCGGTGGCGGCGACGCTCACCTATGACCCGCCGCGGATCCCGGTGGTCTCGACGCTGACCGGGGAGCTCGCCACCGACGAGCAGCTGTGCTCGCCGGAGTACTGGGTGGAGCAGGTCCGCGGCGCGGTCCGCTTCGCCGACGCCGTGCGCACCCTGCACGGCCAGGGCGTGCGGGCTTACCTGGAGCTGGGCCCCGACGGGGTGCTCACCGCGATGGCCGCCGACACCCTCACCGTGCTCGCCGACGCGGTGGAGACGGTCCGCTCTCAGGCGGTCGCCGAGGAGCCGGATGCTCGTCGCGTCACCATGGACGGATATTCGGACTCCGACCCGGTATTGGTGTCGGCGCTGCGCGGGGGCCAGGACGAGCAGGCGACGATCGTGACGGCGCTGGCCGGGCTGCACGTACGCGGGGTGCCGGTCAGCTGGCCGACCTTGTTCGCCGGTGCTCGCAAGGTGGAGTTGCCGACGTACGCCTTCCAGCGTCAGTGGTACTGGCCGAGTGGCAGACGGGCCGGAGACGCCGAAGGTCTCGGACAGGTCGTGGCGGGACACCCGCTGCTGGGTGCGGTCATGGGGTTGGCCGACAGTGATGAGGCGTTGTTGACGGGTCGTGTCTCGTTGGGGTCGCATCCGTGGTTGGCGGATCATGTGGTGGGCGGGATGGTGATTTTTCCGGGTACGGGGTTTTTGGAGTTGGTGGTGCGGGCGGGGGATGAGGTTGGGTGTGACCTGGTCGAAGAGTTGACTTTGACCGCGCCGTTGGTGCTGGGTGAGGACGATGCGGTGGCGGTGCAGGTGCGGGTGGGGGCTGCGGATGGGGTGGGTCGGCGTGAGGTGAGTGTTCATGCTCGGCCTGCGGGGGCCGGTGAACACGACGCCTGGGTACGGCATGCGATCGGTGTGCTGGCGTCCGATGGCCAGGCCGGGGAGCGGTTCGAGGTCGGGGTGTGGCCGCCGAGGGGTGCGTCGGTGGTCGAGTTGAGTGGGTTGTACGAGCGGCTGGCCGAGGGTGGGCTGGGGTATGGGCCGGTGTTCCAGGGGGTGCGGGGAGCTTGGCGGGACGCGGATGGTGTGGTGTTCGCCGAGGTCGGTCTGCCTGAGCAGGTTTCCGATGCGGGTGGTTTCGGGGTGCATCCGGCGTTGCTGGACGCGGCGTTGCATGTGGTGGCTTTCGCTGATCTGGATGGTTTTGAGGGTGTGCGGTTGCCGTTCTCGTGGGGTGGGGTGTGTCTGCACGCGGGTGGGGCTTCGGTGCTGCGGGTGCGGTTGGCGTGGGTGGGTGATGGTGAGCTGTCGTTGAGCGCGGTGGACGTGGTCGGGGAGCCGGTGCTGTCGGTGCGCTCACTGACGCTGCGCCCGATCGCGGGCGACCAGCCGACCGCCGGTGGTGCCCCGCACCGGGACTCGCTGTTCCAGCTGACCTGGACGGTGTCGTCTGAGGTGTCGGCGGCCGGTACCGGGCCTGACCAGGTTGAACCGACTCTGGACCTGGCATCGGTGGCGGAGTTGGCGGCGCTGGAGGTGGTGCCGGAGGTGGTGACCGTCGTGGTGGGGTCGGTCGGGGATGGGGATGGGGATGGGGATGGGGATGTGGTGGGGGCGGTGCGTGCTTTGGCGGTTCGTGTTCTGGGGTTGGTGCAGGGGTGGTTGGCCGATGAGCGGTGTGGGGGTTCGCGGTTGGTGGTGGTGTCGCGGGGTGCGGTGGTGGCCGGGGAGGGTGAGGTGGTCGCGGATTTGGGGGCTGCGGCGGTGTGGGGGTTGGTGCGTTCTGCGCAGGTGGAGAATCCTGGTCGGTTCGTGCTGGTGGATATCGATGAGGAGTTGTCGTCGTCGGTGTTGGCGGGGGTGTTGGCCTCGGGTGAGCCGCAGGTGGCGGTGCGCGGGGGTGAGGTGCGGGTGCCGCGCCTGGCGCGGGTGACGCCCGCCTCCGAGCGTGGTGTTGATCTCGGCTCCGGTTCCGTCTCCGGTTTGAGTGAGGATCGGGTCTGGGATCCGGAGGGGACGGTGTTGATCACTGGTGGTACGGGTGGTCTGGGGGGCTTGTTCGCGCGGCATGTGGTGGCCGAGCGTGGGGTGCGGCGTCTGCTGCTGGCCGGCCGCCGGGGCCTGGACGCTCCCGGCGCGGTGGAGTTGCAGGCCGAGTTGATCGCGCACGGGGTCGAGGTCACGGTCGTCGCGTGTGATGTGGCCGATCGCGATCAGGTGGCGGCGCTGCTGGCCGGGGTGCCGGAGGAACACCCGTTGACGGCGGTGATCCACACCGCGGGTGTGCTGGCCGATGGGACGATCCCGTCGTTGTCGGCCGAGGATCTGGATGTGGTGTTGCGGCCGAAGGTGGATGCGGCGTGGCATCTGCACGAGCTGACCCAAGACGAGGATCTGGCCGATTTCATCGTGTTCTCGTCGGTGGCGGGGACGTTCGGTGGGGCGGGGCAGGGCAATTACGCGGCGGGCAACGCGTTCTTGGACGCGTTGGCGGAGTATCGGCGCGGGCTGGGGTTGGCCGGGTTGTCGTTGGCGTGGGGTCCGTGGGAGCAGGACGCCGGGATGACGGGTGGGCTGGACGAGGTTCAGGCACGTCGGTTGACGCGTGCGGGGATGTCGGCGATCACGCCGGAGCAGGGTGTGGTGTTGTTCGAGGCGGCGATCGGCTCCGGTGGGCCGGCCGTGGTGCCGGTGCGGTTGGATCTGGCGGCGGTGCGGGCGGGTGGTGAGGTGCCGCACCTGCTGCGCGGGCTGGTGCGCGGCTCGCGCAGATCGGCGGTGTCGTCGGTCATGGCCGGTGACGGTGCGTTGGTGGGACGGCTGGCCGGGTTGGGTGAGGCCGATCGGGTGCGGTTGCTGGTGGACACGGTGCGGGCGCAGGTGGCGATGGTCCTGGGGCACACCTCGCCGGAGACGGTAGATGTCAAGCGGGAGTTTCGGGAGCTGGGCTTCGACAGCCTGACCGCGGTGGAGCTGCGCAATCGGTTGAACGCGGCGACGGGGATCAGGCTGCCGGCGACGCTGGTGTTCGACTACCCGACTCCGGTTGGGCTGGCGGAGTTCCTGCTGGGTGAGTTGCTCGGCGAGCGGGCCGATGTGGGCGTTCTTTCGCCGGTGGTGCGGTCGGTGGCCGACGATCCGGTGGTGATCGTGGGGATGGCGTGTCGTTATCCGGGTGGGGTGTCTTCTCCGGAGGATTTGTGGCGTCTGGTGGTGGAGGAGACCGACGCGATCACCGGGTTCCCGACGAATCGGGGGTGGGATCTGGAAGGGATCTATGATCCCGATCCTGGTCGGGTGGGGACGTCGTACACGCGTCATGGCGGGTTTTTGCATGACGCGGATGAGTTTGATGCCGGTCTCTTCGGGATCTCGCCGCGTGAGGCGCTCGCGATGGACCCACAGCAGCGGTTGTTGCTGGAGACGTCGTGGGAGGCGGTGGAGCGGGCGGGCATTGAGCCGGGGTCGTTGCGGGGGAGCCGGACCGGGGTGTTCACCGGTTTGATGTACAACGACTACGGTCTGGCGTTGGGCAACGCGGCCGGCCGGGTGCACCAGACCGACGAGGGCATCGCTCAGCGTGATGCCGTCGAGGGTTACGAAAGTACGGGGACGGCGCCGAGTGTGGCGTCGGGTCGGGTGTCGTACACGCTGGGCCTGGAGGGTCCGGCGGTGACCGTGGACACCGCCTGCTCGTCGTCGCTGGTGGCGCTGCACCTGGCCGCGCAGGCGCTACGCGGTGGTGAGTGTTCACTGGCGCTGGCGGGTGGGGCGACGGTGATGTCGACGCCGAACACGTTCATCGGGTTCGCTCGGCAGCGGGGTTTGTCGGTGGATGGGCGGTGTCGGTCGTTCGCGGAGTCGGCCGATGGGGTGGGCTGGGCCGAGGGCGTGGGCATCCTGGTGCTGGAGCGGTTGTCGGATGCTCGGCGCAATGGCCACCAGGTGCTCGCGGTCGTTCGCGGATCTGCGGTGAATCAGGATGGTGCGTCGAACGGGTTGACGGCGCCGAACGGTCCGTCTCAGCAGCGGGTGATTCGTCAGGCGCTGGCGAGTGCGGGGTTGTCGGCGTCCGAGGTGGACGCGGTGGAGGCGCACGGCACCGGGACGACGCTGGGTGACCCGATCGAGGCGCAGGCGCTGCTGGCGACGTACGGTCAGGATCGGCCGGAGGACCGGCCGCTGCTGCTGGGGTCGATCAAGTCGAACATCGGTCACACGCAGGCGGCGGCCGGTGTGGCGGGTGTGATCAAGATGGTCATGGCGATGCGGCACGGGACACTGCCCAGGACGTTGCACGTGGACGCGCCGTCCTCGCATGTGGACTGGAGCGAGGGCGCGGTCGAGCTGGTGACCGAGGCACGGTCGTGGCCGGAGACCGACCGTCCGCGTCGGGCCGGGGTGTCGTCGTTCGGGATCAGCGGCACCAACGCGCACGTGCTCCTCGAACAGCAGTCGGCGGACGAGCGGGGCACGGCCGAAGAGCCCGTACGGGACCGGACGCCGGATGCCGAGGCGGCGGATGTCACGGTGGGATCGCCGGTGGTTCCGGTGGTGGTGTCGGGTCGTACGGTGGAGGCGTTGCGGGCGCAGGCCGGGCGGTTGGCGTCGTATGTGGGTGCCGATCCGGGGTTGGTGCTGGGTGATGTGGCGTTCTCGCTGGTGGCGACGCGGTCGGTGTTCGAGCATCGGGCGGTGGTGGTCGGTGATCGTGAGGGTGTGCTGGCCGGGTTGGGTGCGTTGGCCGGGGATCTGCCGGGTGCGGGTGTGGTGCGCGGGGTGGCCGCGGGTGAGCCGCAGCTGGCGTTCCTGTTCACCGGTCAGGGCAGTCAGCGGGCCGGGATGGGCCGGGAGCTGTACGACCGTTTCCCGGTGTTCGCGACCGCGTTGGACGCGGTGATCGCCGGGCTGGATCCGTTGCTTGAGGGGGTGGAGCGGGGATCGGCCGGAGGGTTGGGTGGCCGGTCGTTGCGTGAGGTGGTGTTCGCCGAGCCGGGGTCGGCTGAGGCTGAGTTGCTGGATCGGACCGGCTGGGCGCAGCCGGCGTTGTTCGCGGTGGAGACCGCGCTGTTCCGGCTGGTGGAGTCCTGGGGGGTGCGGCCCGATGTGCTGGCCGGTCACTCGATCGGGGAGATCGCCGCTGCGCATGTGGCCGGTGTGCTGTCGCTGGCCGACGCGTGTGCGTTGGTGGCGGCGCGGGCGCGGTTGATGCAGGCGCTACCTGCCGGTGGGGCGATGGTGTCGGTCCAGGTCGCCGAGGAGGCGGTCGCCGAACTGCTCGCCGGGCGCGAGGAGCAGGTGTCGATCGCGGCGGTGAACGGCCCGTCCTCGGTAGTGATCTCCGGCGTCGAGGAGACGGTGCTTGAGGTGGCCGCCGCCCTGGAGGAGCGGGGAGTACGGACGAAGCGGCTGCGGGTGTCGCACGCCTTCCACTCCCCGCTGATGGACCCGATGCTGGAGGACTTCCGGGCGGTAGCCGGGTCACTCTCCTTCAGCCCGCCGGAGATCCCGATCGTGTCCACGCTCACCGGGGAGCAGGCGACGGCCGAGCGACTGTGTTCGCCGGACTACTGGGTGGAGCAGGTCCGCGGCGCGGTCCGCTTCTCCGACGCCGTGCGCACCCTGCAGGCACAGGGCGTACGCGCTTATCTGGAACTCGGCCCCGACGGCGTGCTCACCGCGATGGCCGACGAGACCATCACCGTGGCGGCCGAGACCGGTGCCGACGTGCTCGCGGATCCGGCGCGCGACGCCGAGGCGAGGTCGGCGGCCGATCCGGATGTGCTGGTACCGGCCCTGCGCAGGGGCCAGGACGAGCAAAAAACGATCATGATGGCGCTCGCCGCCCTGCACGTACGCGGGGTGCCGGTGGACTGGCGGGCGGCGTTCCCCGGCGCCCACCGGGTGGAGCTGCCCACCTACGCCTTCCAGCGCCGGCGTTTCTGGCCGGGGCCCTCGCGCGGCCGCGTCGGCGATGTGACCGAGGCCGGGCTCGGAGCGCCGGATCACCCCCTGCTGGGAGCCGCGGTCGAGCTGGCGGGTGGCGACGAGGTGCTCCTCACCGGCCGGTTGTCGGTGCGCTCCCAGCCGTGGCTGGCCGATCACGTGGTGTCGGGCCGGGTGGTGGTGCCTGCGACGGCGTTCCTGGAACTGGCGATCCGGGCGGGTGACGAGGTCGGCTGCGCTCGGGTGGACGAGCTGACCCTGGCCGCGCCGTTGACCCTGCCCGAACAGGGCGGCGTCCGGGTACAGGTACGGCTGGGCGGACCCGACGAGAGGGGACAGCGGCCGTTGAGCGTGTACGCGCGGCCGGAAGGTGAGGAGGAGCGTCCCTGGACACGGCACGCGAACGGGCTTCTCGCGGTCGACGAGTCTCTCACCGTCCCCGACACCGCACCGGCGTTCGACACGACCGTGTGGCCGCCGGCCGGTACGACGCCGGTCTCGTTGGAGGGCTTCTACGAGGGGCGGGCCGCGGACGGCTTCGACTACGGACCGGCTTTCCGCGGCCTCACCGCGGCCTGGCGCGGCGACTCGGACATGTACGCCGAAGTCAGCCTGCCCGAGCAGGACGCGGCCGAGGCGGGGGCGTTCGGCGTGCATCCGGCGCTGCTGGACGCGGTGCTGCACATGTGCCTGCTCCTCGACCTGAGCGAGGAGGCCCGGCGTAAGGTGCCCTTCGCGTGGGAGGGCGTGTCCCTGCACGCGGCGGGGGCGTCGACGGTCCGGGTGCGGATGTCCTGGGCCGGACCCGACGCGATGTCGATCGCGATCGCCGGCGTGGACGGTCCGGTGGCCTCGATCAGATCGCTGTCCCTGCGCCTCCTTTCCGAAGGACAGGCCGCCGGTCCGCGAGCGATCGGAAGGGACTCCCTGTTCAGGCTGGACTGGGTTCCGCAGGCAGTCCCGGCGTCGCCGGTGTCCGCGGTCTCGCCGGGCACCCTGGCGGTGGTAGGCCCGGACGGCTGGGGGCTCACCGAGGCACTCGCCGCCTCGGTGGGTGGTCCCGTCGGGGTCGGTGCCGACCTGCGGTCGCTGGGAGAGGCGTACGACGGTGACGCTTCCGTGCCGCGTACGGTGCTGGTCCCGGTGGAGGCGGGCCAGGGTGACGAGGTGGCGACGGCCGCTCACGGCCTGGCGTCGTCCGTGCTGGAGCTGGTGCGTTCCTGGCTCGCGGACGAGCGGTTCGCCGATTCGCGGTTGGTGTTCCTCACCCGGGGCGCGGTGGACGGCGACGACGTGGCGGCGGCGACGGTGTGGGGGCTCGTGCGTGCCGCCGAGGCCGAGCATCCGGGCCGGTTCGCGCTGATCGACCTCGACCTCCGGGACGGCGACGCCCACGACCCGAGGGGGGTGCCGGCGACGTCGATCGCGGCACTGCCGTCGGCCCTGGCCGCCGCCGAGCCGCAACTGGTGATCAGGGACGGTGCCGTGCTGGCCGGTCGGCTTGCCCGCGTCTTCCCGCCCGCCGACCCGGTCGGTATGACCTGGGATCCGGAGGGCACGGTGCTGATCACCGGCGGCACCGGCGGCCTGGGGGGCATGCTGGCCCGCCACCTGGTGACCGAGCACGGCGTCGGCCACCTGACGCTGGCGAGCCGTCGCGGTGACCGGGCGGAGGGCGTCGAGGAGCTGGTGGCGGAACTCGCCGGACTCGGCGCCCGGACGAACGTCGTGGCATGCGACCTGGCGGACCGTGACGCCGTCGCCGCCCTGCTGGCCGGGATACCCGCCGAACACCCGCTGACCGCGGTGGTGCACGCCGCGGGCGTGCTGGACGACGGCGTGATCGGCACGCTGACGTCGCGGAGCCTGGAGAAGGTGTTCCGCCCCAAGGTGGACGCGGCCTGGCATCTCCACGAGCTGACCAGGGACGAGAATCTGGCGGGCTTCGTCCTGTTCTCGTCGGTGGCCGGGACGTTCGGGACGGCGGGGCAGGCCAACTACGCGGCGGCGAACGCCTTCCTGGACGCGCTCGCCCGGCACCGCCGGGCCGAAGGGCTACCGGCGGTCTCGCTGGGCTGGGGGCCGTGGGACCAGGCGAGTGGCATGACCGGCGCCCTGAGCGAGGCCGAGATGGGCAGGCTCGCCAGGCGCGGGACGCTCCCGCTCTCCCCTGAGCAGGGGCTGGCACTGTTCGACGCGACGGTCACGGGCGAAGAGCCGGCCCTGCTGCCCGTACGTCTGGATCTGTCGGCGTTCCGCACCGGCGGGGACGTCCCGTTCCCGCTGCGAGGGCTGGTCAGGGCGCAGGCCCGCAGGCAGGCCACGACCGAGGTGGCGGCCACGCTCGTCGAACGCCTCGCGCCGCTCGGGGAGGGCGAGCGGATGGCCGTCCTGCTGGAGCTGGTGCGGGGCCAGGTGGCGCGGGCGCTGGGGCACGCGGACGGCGACTCGATCGAGCCGCTGGGCAGTTTCCAGAGCATGGGCTTCGACTCGCTGACGGCCGTCGAGGTGCGCAACAGGCTGGCCGCCGACACCGGGCTGAGGCTGCCCGCGACGCTCGTGTTCGACTACCCGAACGTCACGGCGCTGACGGAGTACCTCCTGGCGGAACTGCCGGGTGACCTCGGTGCCCCGGTGAGCGGGCGCGTGGTCGCGCGACCGGTCACACCGGTCGGCGACGACCCCGTGGTGATCGTGTCGATGGCATGCCGCTACCCGGGTGGGGTGACCTCTCCCGAGGAGCTGTGGCGGCTGGTCGAGGAGGGTGGGGACGCGATCTCGGCGTTCCCGACCTCTCGTGGCTGGGATCTGGAGTCGCTGTACGACCCCGGCCGCGAACGCCGGGGCACCAGTTACGTCCGCGAGGGCGGCTTCCTGCACGACGCGGGGGAGTTCGACCCCGGTTTCTTCGGGATCTCGCCCCGTGAGGCGCTCGCGATGGACCCGCAGCAGCGGCTCCTTCTTGAGGTGGCCTGGGAGGCGGTCGAGCGGGCCGGGATCGACCCGCTCTCGCTGCGCGGCAGTCACACGGGTGTGTTCGCCGGGGTGATGTACCACGACTACGCGACGAGCGCGGAGTTCCCGCCGGACGTGGTGAGCTTCATGGGCACCGGTACGGCCGGCAGCGTGCTGTCCGGGCGGCTGTCCTACATCCTCGGTCTGGAGGGGCCGGCGATGACGGTGGACACCGCGTGCTCCTCCTCGCTGGTGGCGTTGCACCTGGCGGCGCAGGCGCTGCGCGGCGGTGAGTGCTCGCTCGCACTGGTCGGTGGTGTGACGGTGATGGCGACTCCTGGGGCGTTCATCGACTTCAGCGCCCAGGACGGGCTCGCCGCCGACGGGCGGTGCAAGTCCTTCTCCGAGGCCGCCGACGGTGTCGGCTGGTCCGAGGGCGTCGGGACGCTGGTGCTGGAGCGCCTGTCCGACGCGCGGCGCAACGGCCACCAGGTGCTGGCCGTCGTCCGCGGTTCCGCGGTGAACCAGGACGGCGCCTCCAACGGGTTGACCGCGCCGAACGGCCCCTCACAGCAGCGGGTGATCCGCCAGGCACTGGCCGGCGCCGGACTGGCCACGGTGGACGTGGACGTGGTGGAGGGCCACGGAACGGGGACGAGCCTGGGCGACCCGATCGAGGCGCAGGCGCTGCTCGCCACCTACGGGCAGGACAGGCCGGCGGACCGGCCGCTGCTGCTGGGCTCGATCAAGTCGAACATCGGTCACACCCAGGCGGCGGCGGGCGTCGCCGGTGTGATCAAGATGGTGATGGCGATGCGCCACGAAGTGCTGCCGGGCACGCTGCACGTGGACGCGCCCTCGTCGCACGTGGACTGGGAGCAGGGGGCGGTGGAACTGCTGACCGAGCACCGCCCGTGGCCGGGGGGCGGATGGCCGCGCCGGGCCGGGGTGTCGTCGTTCGGCATCAGCGGGACCAACGCGCACGTCATCCTGGAGGAGGCGCCGCCGTCCGCGGACGCGACGGCCGGACGCCGCTCGCCGAACGGCTCACCGGGCAGGTCGCAGAACGGATCGCAGAACGGGGCGTCGGACGGATCACTGAACGGATCGTCGTCAGGCGTCCCGACCGGCCAGGCGCCGGACGTCGTGCCGGTGCCGGTGCCGGTGCCGGTGTCGGGGAAGACGGATGACGCGCTGCGGGCGCAGGCGGCACGCCTGCTGTCGCGGGTCCAGGACGATCCGGACGTCTCCTGTGCGGACATCGGCTTCTCACTGGCGACGGGCCGTTCCGCGTTCGAGCACCGGGCGGTGGTACTGGCCGGCGACCGGGACGGGTTGCTCGCGGGCTTGGCGGCGGTGGCCGACGGGCGCCCGGCGCCGGGAACGGTGAGGGGACGTGGCGCGCGGCCGGGCAGGCTCGCGCTGCTGTTCACCGGACAGGGCGCCCAACGGGCCGGAATGGGCAGGGAGCTGTACGAGCGGTTCCCGGTGTTCGCCGACGCCCTCGACGCCTTGCTCGCACACCTGGACCCCGAGCTGGACCGCCCGCTGCGCGAGGTGATGTTCGGCGGCGACACCGAGTCGCTGAACCGGACCGGATACACCCAGCCCGCGCTGTTCGCCCTGGAGGTGGCGCTGTTCCGGCTGGTGGAGTCCTGGGGCGTCAAGCCGGACTTCCTGGTGGGGCACTCGATCGGGGAGATCGCGGCCGCGCACGTGGCGGGCGTGCTCTCGCCTGCGGACGCGTGTCGGCTGGTGGCGGCACGTGCCCGGCTGATGCAGGCGCTGCCGGAGGGCGGCGCGATGATCGCCGTACAGGCTCCTGAGCGTGAGGTGCTGCCGCTTCTCGCCGGGTGCGAGGACGAGGTCTCCGTCGCCGCGGTGAACGGTCCCGCCTCGGTGGTGATCGCCGGTGCCGAGGACGCGGTCGTCCGGATCTCCGACCTGCTGGAGGCGAGGGGACGCAGGACGAGGCGGCTGAGGGTGAGCCACGCGTTCCACTCGCCGCTGATGGAGCCGATGCTGGCGGAGTTCCGCGGGGTGGCCGAGGGCCTGGACTTCGCGGCACCGCGGATCCCGGTGGTCTCGACCGTGACGGGCGAGCTCGCGTCGGCGGAGGAGCTGTGCTCACCGGACCACTGGGTGGAGCAGGTGCGGCGCGAGGTCAGGTTCGCCGACGGCGTGGAGACGCTGCGGCGGCGCGGGGTCAGCGCGTACCTCGAACTGGGACCCGACGGGGTGCTGACCGCGATGGCCGAGGACACCGTCCAGGACGAGGCCGCGGTGCTGGTACCGGCGCTGCGCGGTGACCGCGGCGAGCAGGACGCGATCATGACCGCGGTGGCGACGTTGCACACGCACGGGCTCGCGGTGGACTGGCCGGCCGTGTTCGGGGCCGCGTTCGGCGACGCCCGCCGGGTCGACCTGCCGACGTACGCCTTCAGGCATCAGTGGTTCTGGCCGAGTGGGCGGCGGGTCGGGGACGTCAGGGATCTCGGGCTCGCGGCGGCGGCGCACCCGCTGCTGGGGGCCGCGGTGCGGCTCGCCGGGTCGGAGGGGGTCGTGCTCACCGGCCGCCTCTCACCGCGATCACACCCGTGGCTCGCCGACCACGCCGTCGGCGGGATGGTGATCCTGCCCGGCGCGGCACTGCTGGAACTCGCCGTCCGGGCCGGGGACCAGGTCGGCTGCGACCGGGTGGAGGAACTCACCATGGCCGCCCCGCTCGTGTTCGGCGAGGGGGAGGCGATGGACCTGCAGGTGTCGGTGGGCGCGCCCGACGCGTCGGACCACCGTGAGCTCGGCGTCTACGCGCGGCCCGCGGACGCCGCCGACGACGAGCCGTGGACACGGTACGCGACCGGTGTGCTCTCCGGCGGCGGACGCGAGGGCGCGGCCCTGGCCGAGGTCTTCGACACCGAGGTGTGGCCACCGAGGGGAGCGTCCGCCGTCGAACTGGACGGCCTCTACGAGCGGTTCGCCGAGGGGGGGTTCGTCTACGGCCCGCTCTTCCGGGGGTTGCGCGCTGCCTGGCGGCGTGACGACGAGGTGTTCGCGGAGATCGCCCTGCCCGAGCAGGCCGGCGACGCCGGCTCGTACGGCGTGCACCCGGCGCTGCTGGACGCCGCCCTGCACGCGGTGCCGTTCCTGGAGTCCGCCGAGCCCGAGGCGGGGCGCCTGCCGTTCGCGTGGGGCGGCGTGCACCTGCACGCGGCCGGCGCGACGACGCTGCGCGTGCGCGTGACCAGAACCGGCGAGGACACGGTGTCGGTGAGCGCGGTGGACACGGCGGGAGCGCCCGTGCTCACCGCCGAGTCGCTGGTGTCGCGTCCGGCGTCGCCCGGCGGCCTGGTCGCCGGCGGGCGCCGGACATCGGGGGAGGGGCTGTTCCGGCTGGAGTGGACGCCTCTGCCCCAGACGCCCGCCGACGCCCAGGAATCGGAGGCGGAGGTGGTGTCGCTGGACGTGACGGCGGATCCCGGGGATCTCGTCACGCCGGGTGCCCCGCCGCGTGCCGCGGCCGTGTTCCTCGCCGCCGACCCCGCCGACCCCGCTGACGTCATCACCGCGACCCGCGGGTCCACCGCCCGCGTGCTCGGCCTTCTGCAGCGTTGGCTCGCGGAGGAGCGGCTCGGTGACAGCACCCTCGTGGTGATGACGTGTGGCGCGGTCGCCGTCCACGAGGACGACCGGGTGACCGACCTGCCGGGTGCCGCCGTGTGGGGACTGGTCCGCGCCGCGCAGGCGGAGAATCCGGGCCGGTTCGTGCTCGTCGATCTCGACGAGCCGCTGGAGCCTTCGGCGGCGTTGCTGCGGGCCGTCCTGGCCTGCGGCGAGCCGCAGGTCGCGGTGCGTGACGGGGTGCTGAGAGCGGCGCGCCTGGTGCCGGCCGCCATGGACGGGGACGGCGTACGGCGGTGGGATCCCGAGGGCACGGTTTTGATCACCGGCGGCACGGGTGGCCTCGGCGCCGAGGTGGCGCGGCACCTGGTGGGCGAGCACGGAGTGCGGCGGCTGCTGCTGGCCGGCCGCCGAGGTCTGGAGGCGCCCGGCGCCCTCGAGTTGCGGGCCGAGCTGGCCGCCCGCGGCGCCGAGGTCGTCGTCGCCGCGTGTGACGTCTCCGACCGGGGCGCGCTCGCGGACCTGCTGGCAGGCGTACCCGCCGATCATCCGCTGACGGCGGTCGTCCACGCGGCGGGGGTGCTGGACGACGCGACGATTCCCTCCCTGCGCCCCGAGCGGATGGACACCGCGCTGTGGCCCAAGGCGGGTGCCGCCTGGCATCTGCACGAGCTCACCCAGGGGGTGGATCTCGCCGCGTTCGTGCTCTTCTCGTCGATGGCCGGCGTGGCCGGCGGTGCGGGGCAGGGCAACTACGCCGCGGCCAACGCCTTCCTCGACGGACTGGCCCACCACCGCCGGGCCGCCGGGCTCGCCGCGTTGTCGCTGGCCTGGGGTCCCTGGGCGCGGGACGCCGGGGCGACCGGCGGAATGACCGGCGCCCTCGCCGACACCGACCGGCGGCGGATGGCGCGGGTGGGCATCCGTCCGCTGTCGGTGGAGCAGGGACTGCGACTGTTCGACGCCGCCGGAGGTGTGGACCGCCCGGTGCTGGTGCCGGTCAGGTTCGACCTGCCGGCGTTGCGGGCGCGTGAGGAGGTTCCGCCGCTGCTGAGAGGGCTGGTGCCCGCCGGAAGACGCCGGACGGCCGCGAGCGGGCGCCAGGAGCCGGACACCCTGGTGCACGGGCTGACCGCCCTCGGCGCCGCCGAGCGCGCCGAGGTGCTCCTGGATCTCGTACGAGGCCAGGTGGCGGCCGTACTCGGGCACAGCGGAACCGGCTCCGTCGAGCCGGACCGGGCGTTCAAGGAGCTGGGCTTCGACTCGCTCACCGCCGTCGAGCTGCGAAACAGGTTGACCGACGCCACCGGGCTGCGCCTGCCGGTCAGCCTGGTGTTCGACCACCCCACCTCGCTCGCCCTCGTCGACCACCTGCTCGACCGGCTCGGCCTGACCGAGCAGACGGGGTCCGCGGCGCTCCTCGCCGAACTCGCGAAGCTGGAGAGGGCGTTCAGCGGGATGGCCGTCGACCCCGAGGCGCACCGGCAGGTCGCGGCGCGCCTGGACGTTCTGAAGACGAAATGGGCGGCGCTCTCGCGTGATTCCGGTGATCCAGGCGATACGGAGCTCGACCTCGACTCGGTCTCGGACAGTGAGATGTTCGACATGCTCGACAACGAGCTCGGCCTGTCGTGACCCTGTCGTCGCTGTCGTCGCTGTCGTCGCCGTTTCGGTTCGTGCGTGAGCCGGCCACCTCATGAGGACACGAGGTCCGCTCGCGGCGGGCAGCCCGCACGCCGTCCCCGCGAGGGGTGGAAAACCCGCCGAGGGGGTCCGGCCGAGTGCCGGACGCTCTCGCCGGACCGGGCAGGTCCCGCGGACCTCCGAACGTGCCTCATGATCGAGGATCTACTGCCGGGTGAGGTCAGGTCATCGGAGGTGTTCGACGACTCGCGGCCCTGCGCCCTGTTCCTCGAGGAGGAGGCCGTGATCAGCAGGGCGGTGGAGAAGCGCCGCCGCGAGTTCACCACGGGACGCTGGTGCGCCCGCGACGCCCTGGGGCGTCTGGGCTACCCTCCGGTGCCGGTGCCGCCCGGGGTGAAGGGCGCGCCGGTCTGGCCCTCGGGTGTCGTCGGCAGCATCACCCACTGTGCCGGATACCGGGCCGCCGCCGTCGCGCGGTCCGGTGACATCACGACCCTGGGCATCGACGCCGAGCCGAACAAGCCGCTGCCCTCCGGAGTACTGGAGGTGATCACGGTCGGCGAGGAGCTGCGCCGTGTGACGTATCTCCTGCGGCGCGATCCGTCGGTGAGGTGGGACCGGCTGCTGTTCAGCGCGAAGGAGTCCGTCTACAAGGCGTGGTTCCCCCTCGCGCCGCTGCGGGAACCGCGCCTCGACTTCACGGAGGCGTCGATCACCTTCGATCCGGCCTGGGGCGGCTTCCACGCCCGGTTGCTGGCCGAGGGGCCGAGGCTGAGCGACGGTGTCGAGCTGAAGGAGTTCTTCGGCCGATGGCTGGTGGGCCGAGGGCTCATGATCACGGCCGTCGCGGTCGTGGCGGCACCTTCGGCCGCCAGGAACGCCGACGGGCACCGGCGGAGGCGGGGGAGTGCGCGGCCGGGCGGTGACGCCGATCGGCCGGGCGGTGACGGCGCTGTCCGCCGCTCGGGCGAGGGGAACGAAGGGGACGTTCACCATTCTCCGGGTGCGTGAGTCCGGAGTAGGGGGAGGGGGAGTCCCGCCGAACGCCGGTGTCCTCCTGTCGCCGGACCCCGGCGACGGGTCCTTTGACCTCATCCGACAGGGTGCCACCCCTGTCGATCTCCGTGAGGGAACCGGGCACAACCCGGTCGGCCTCGGCGAACGAACCGGGTGCCACCCCTGTCGGCCTCCGTGAATGAGGGGTTTCCAGGGTGAAGGGGCTCCTGAAGACTCCGCGGGAAAGGGGCTCACGCAGCCCGGGTCCTCCACGCTCAAGGAGATCTGATGAGCATGCGTCCGCTCGGTGTCGACGGTGCGTGGGTCTTCGAACCGAAGGTTTTCCCCGACAGCAGGGGCAGCTTTCACGAATGGTTCCACGACGCGCCCTTCCGTGAGGCCACCGGCCAGAGCCTGGCCCTGGCCCAGGCGAACTACTCGGTCTCGCGCCGGGGGACGCTGCGCGGCGTGCACTTCGCCGACGTCCCGCCCAGCCAGGCCAAGTACGTCAAGTGCGTCAGGGGAGCGGTCTTCGACGTACTCGTCGACATCCGCGTCGGATCGCCCACCTTCGGGAGGTGGGAGGCGGTGGTCCTCGACGATCGGGATCACCGCGCCGTCTACATCTCCGAAGGGCTCGGCCACGCCTTCATGGCGCTGACCGACGACGCGACGGTGGTCTACCTCTGTTCCGAGGGGTACGCGCCCGGCCGTGAGCACGGCATCAACCCGCTCGACGCGGAACTGGGGATCGAGTGGCCCGCCGGACTCGAGCCGCTGCTGTCGGAGAAGGACGAGGCGGCCCCGACCCTCGCCGAGGCCCGGCGAAGGGGCATGCTCCCCACGTACGAGGAGTGCTGTGGCCTGTACGCCAAGCTTCGCGCGTGAGCGGCGCCGCCCTTCGTGTCCCGGCGTCGGCGCGTTCCCCCGCGCTCCGCGCCTCCGCCCCGGGCCGTCTCCGGGGCCCCGCACCGCCCTCGGGCCACCGGAGACCGGCCCGGGGATGGTGCGGGGCCCCGGTACGACCGTTGTGCGGGGACCCGCGCCGTACGGGGGCGGGAAGGACGGGTCAGCCGGTCCGCAGCCCCGCCTTGAGCGGCTCCCACCAGGCCCGGTTGTCGCGGTACCAGGCCACGGTCTCGGCCAGGCCCGTCGCGAAGTCCTTGCGCGGGCGGTAGCCCAGCTCCCGCTCGATCTTGGTCCAGTCGACGGAGTAGCGGCGGTCGTGGCCCTTACGGTCTTCCACGTAGGCGATGCTGCTCTCGTCCGCGCCCAGGGCCTCCAGGAGGAGGCCGGTGAGTTCCCTGTTGCTCAGCTCGGTGCCGCCGCCGATGTTGTAGACCTCACCGGGACGGCCCGCCGTGCGGACCAGCTCGATGCCCCTGACGTGGTCGTCGACGTGCAGCCAGTCGCGGACGTTGAGGCCGTCGCCGTACAGCGGGACCTTCAGTCCGTCGAGCAGGTTGGTGATGAACAGCGGGATGACCTTCTCGGGGAAGTGGTGGGGCCCGTAGTTGTTGGAGCAGCGGGTCACCCGCACGTCCAGGCCGTGGGTGCGGTGGTAGGAGAGTGACAGCAGGTCGCCGGCCGCCTTGGAGGCCGCGTAGGGGGAGTTGGGGCTCAGCGGGTCGGTCTCCGGCCAGGACCCCTCTTCGATCGAGCCGTAGACCTCGTCGGTGGAGACGTACACGAAGGTCGCCGGCCCGCCGTGGAGTGCCGCGTCCAGGAGGGTCTGGGTGCCCACCACGTTGGTCCGCACGAACTCGCCGGCGCCGAGGATCGACCGGTCGACGTGGGACTCGGCGGCGAAGTGCACCACCTGGTCGTGCCGGGAGACGAGTTCGCCGACGAGTTCGGTGTCGCAGATGTCGCCCTGGACGAACGCGAAGCGGTCACTGTCGCGGACCGGGTCGAGGTTGGCCGGGTTGCCCGCGTAGGTGAGTTTGTCCAGCACGGTGACAGTCGCCGGGCCGTCCGTGCCGAGAAGGGTGCGTACGTAGTGGGAACCGATGAATCCGGCACCCCCGGTGACGAGAATTCTCAACGGAGATCCACCTCGCTGTGATCGCTGGACGGGAGACCCGCCCTCATGGCTGTGGGCGTCGCGGGGGCGGTGCCCTTCCGTGAATGCGCGGATGTTCGGAATTTCGGCACGCATGGTTTTTTGGAGATGATTCGTCGGCGCGGAATTCCGGGGCCGCGGGTCCGACTGTAGGCGGTGAGATCCGGTGTGAGAAGCCCTGCCCACGGGCGATGAATTCGACCGGAGGAAATAGGGGGATTAAGGGAGACGGTAGGGGGTTGATGCCCCCTATGCGCCATGTGAGTCTTTTTGGTACCGGTCGGCTTCCTATCCGATTGACCACCGTTGGCCGACTTCGTCATGAAGGGCTTTTCCATGAAAGGCATCATTCTCGCGGGCGGCCACGGCACGAGGTTGTATCCGCTCACGCTCGCGGTCTCCAAGCAGCTTCTCCCCGTGAACGACAAGCCGATGATCTACTATCCGCTGTCGACGCTCATGCTCGCGGGCATCAGGGAGATCATGATCATCTCCACCCCCGCCGACCTGCCGCAGCTGAACCGCCTGTTGCGGGACGGGTCACATCTGGGGCTCGACATCAGCTACGCGCAGCAGGACGAGCCGAAGGGCCTGGCCGACGCCTTCGTCATCGGCGCCGACCACATCGGCGGCGACCCGGTCGCCCTCGTGCTCGGCGACAACATCTTCCACGGCAACTCCTTCTACGACATCCTCCAGGAGAACGTCGCGGACGTGGACGGCTGCGTGCTGTTCGGCTACCCGGTCAGCGACCCCCAGCGTTACGGCATCGGGGAGACCGATGCCGAAGGCCGGCTCGTCTCGATCGAGGAGAAGCCGGCGAACCCCCGGTCCAACAGGGCGATCGTCGGCCTCTACCTCTACGACAACGACGTGATCGACATCGCCAAGAACCTGCGGCCCTCCCCCCGGGGGGAGCTGGAGATCACCGATGTCAACCGCACCTACCTGCGAAGGGGCAAGGCGTGCCTGCGTGACCTGGGCAGGGGGTTCGCCTGGATCGACGCCGGCACGCCGGAGTCGATCCTGCAGGCCACCCAGTACGTGCAGGCGCTGGAGAACCGGCAGGGCGTACGCATCGCCTGCATCGAGGAGGTCGCGCTGCGCATGGGCTTCATCGACGCCGAGGCCTGCGACCGGCTGGGAGCCGAACTCTCCGCCTCCAGCTACGGCCGGTACGTACGCGGCGTCGCGGCCGAGTTCCGCTGAGCGTTCCAGGGGTCGGAGGCGCGGAAACGATCCACGGCCACGGCGGCGGACCACATCGACCGAACACACAGACCGGAGGTATTCCAGATGAGCGTCTCCATCGACCAGGGCGGGCAGGAGAGCGGGGCGGAAGGGCAGGGCCATTCCGGATTCGCCGCACCGCAGCTCGAACGGGCATATGTCGACGTCGTACTCGAAGGGGGTCCCGCTGATATCTCACGGACCTTCCGGGTCGACGACGCGACGGCGGCCTACGGAAAGATAAAGATTCCCCGGCACAATGGCTACGAGCACTTCGAGCGGCAGACGGAATCGGTTTCCGATGATTCCGGAGCGGCTGTCTTTCGTTGGACGACCCGGACCAGAATCGCCGAGTAGCGCAGTCCTTCGATGTTTTTCTTTCATACATGAACGACTTGCCGAAAAAAGGCTTTCCGGTGACGGGGAGTGATTCGCGTCCCGCGGGAGCCGTCGGGCTGGTCGCGGGGCGAATCCGGGTGCGTGCCCTACGCCCCCTTGTTCCGGCCCTCCACCAGGACGGCGACACCGTCGAGAAGGTGCCGCAGGCTGAACTCGAACCACTCGTCGATGTCGATCGGCTCGTCCTGTTGCGCGTACAGCCTGGACAGCATCGGGAACTGCCCGGACTCCAGGATCTCCAGGAGCATCGGCGTCTTCGACGCGCGCCACTGTCTCGTCGTGACGCCGGTGCGGCGTTCGGCCTCCAGCTCGTTCACCAGCAGCAGGGCCGCGCCCTGCACCTGGGCGCTCACCATCATGGCCACCCAGTGCATCGTCATCGGGTCGAGGCCGAGGCCGTCCATGGCGCGCATCGCCCACTCGACATCGGCGAGCACGTTCGGCCCGAGCGGCGGCTGGGGGGTGGCGATGACCCGCAGCGCCCAGGGGTGCCTGGAGTACATCCCCCACTCCCTTCGTGCCGCGATCTCCAGCCTGGTGCGCCAGCCTCCCGGTACGGAGACCGGATAGGAGGTCTCCCCGAAGACGACCTCGACCATCAACTCGACGAGCGCGTCCTTGCCCGACACGTAGCGGTACAGCGACATCGTGCCGGCGCCCAGCTCGGTCGCGACGCGGCGCATCGACAACGCGTCCAGTCCTTCGGTGTCGGCGATCCGGACCGCGGTGCGTACGATCCGCTCCGTGCTCAGGCCGCTCGGGGGTTCGTGGTGCATGGCCAGATCGTCGGCGCTCTGCCGGAGCGGGGCATGGTCCGGGGCGGGGGCGCATCCCGGCGCCGCGGAGAGGGAAACGTTGGGGGGCGCGACTCGCAGCGCGGAGGCCGGGGTCCGTCCGGCGGACTGCGCGGACCGCTCGGCGGTTCGGGCACGGTAGGCCCGCGCCTGACAGGCGCGGGAGCAGTACCGAGGGCGTCGTCCCCGAGGTGCGGCGTTCAAAGGCTTTCCACATTGTGTGCACGTCAACATGTGGTCCCCGTCCGATTCCAGATGCACAGCCGTGTGACGAAACTCTAGCACATGCTTTTTGTGACGTAATTAGCGATCCAAGTGTGATGAAATAACCAGTGGGAGTGAGGCGTCGTTAGGTGCGAACCCGCTGTTCTCTAGGGTTTATCTGGAACTTTTCAGAAGTCAAGGTCGATCTGAAGATGAGCCGTTGTGCTCTCCGAAGAGTTGTGCGTACGATGTATGCGTTTATTTGATGTACGAAGTACCCAAGGAGTTGTAGTCATGACACAGGGCGCAGCCACAGCCGGGCGGAGGGAATGGCTCGGCCTCGCGGTGCTGGTCCTGCCCGTCCTGCTCATCTCCGTGACCGTGACGGTGCTGTACTTCGCGCTCCCCTTCCTGAGTGCGGACCTCGCGCCGACCGGTTCCCAGCTGCTGTGGATCGTCGACATCTACGCCTTCCTGCTGGCCGGTCTGCTGATTCCGATGGGCACCCTGGGTGACAGGATCGGCCGCAGGAGACTGCTGCTGATCGGTGCCACCGCGTTCTGTGTCACGTCGGCCGTCGCCGCCTACGCCCCCAGCGCCGAGCTGCTCGTCGTGGCCCGCGCCCTGCAGGGCGCGGCGGCGGCGAGCCTGATGCCGCCGACCCTCGCGCTGATCCGCAACATGTTCCATGACCCCGGACAGCGTCGGATGGCCATCGCCGTGTGGGCCGCGGGCTTCGCCGGAGGCAGCGTGCTGGGACCGATCGTCGGAGGCTGGCTGCTGGAGCGTTTCTGGTGGGGATCGGTGTTCCTGATCAATGTGCCGGTCATGGTCCTGCTCCTGCTGCTGGGACCGATCGTGCTGCCGGAGTACCGCGACCCCCGCCCCGGAAGGTTCGACCTGCTCAGCGCCCTGCTGTCGCTGGCGGCCCTGCTGCCGACGGTCTACGGGATCAAGCAGTTCGCCGCCGACGGCTTCGAACTCCAGGCCATGACCGGCGTGATCGTCGGGCTGGCGTTCGGTGTCGTGTTCCTGCGCAGGCAGCGGTTGCTGCCCGACCCGATGCTCGACCTGAGACTGTTCTCCAGCCGGCCCTTCAGCATGTCGCTGATCACGAGCACACTCGCGATCTTCGCCCTGGTGGGGCTGTTCTACTTCATCGCCCAGTATCTGCAGATGGTGCTCGGACTGCGGCCGTTCACCGCGGGGTTGCTCACCCTGCCCGCGGCGGGTGCGGCCCTCGCCGGTTCCGTACTGGCCGCCGTGATCGCGAAGTGGGCGCGTCCGGGATTCATCATGGGCGGCGGCATGGCGCTCGCCGCCGGAGGCTTCGTCGTGATGAGCCTGATCGACGTGGACTCCGAGCGATGGTTTCTCGTCAGCGGTCTGCTCCTGCTGGGATCCGGCATCGGAGCAGTGCAGGCGGTGGCATCCGACATGATCGTCGCTGCAGCCCCGCCGGAACGCGCCGGCTCGGCGTCCGCGGTCATGGAGGCCGCCACCGAACTCGGGGGCGCTCTCGGTATCGCGATCCTGGGCAGCGTCGGCCTGTCCGTCTACGGCGAGAGGTTCGTCGCCTCGGCGCCCGCCCTGCCCCCGGAGGACGCCGAGGCGGCGCGCGAGACCCTCGGCGGTGCGCTCGGGGTGGCCGCGAGGATGCCGGAGCAGGCCGGGGCGGCCCTGCTCGACGCCGCCCGTTCGGCCTTCACCGGGGGCATGCAGGTGGCCGCCGTCCTCGGAGCCGTCATCATGGCGTTGACGGCGGTTCTCGCCACGATCCTTCTCCGATCGGTACGAGTGGACACCCCGCAGGTGGACGGTCGTACCGAGTGACCCTCGCCGCCCGTGCCCTCGGAAGCCCCGGCCGGACGGGCACGGGCGGCGAGCCGGTCATTCACATCTGCGAGAACTGCGCCGGCAGATCCCTGCGGCCTTTCACGTTGAGCTTGCGGTAGATGCGGGTCAGATGCTGCTCCACGGTGCTGACGGTGATGTAGATCTTTCTGGAGATCTCGCGGTTGGTGTAGCCGAGCGCGGCGAGCGAGGCGACGCGCTGCTCGGCGTCGCTGAGCACGTTCATGCTCTCCAGACCGTCGCCGCTGTCGTAGCCGTCGCTGTTGTGCCGTACGGCCTGCCGCAGCGGCTCGGCCCGGCACTCGCCGGCCACGCTGTCGGCACGATAACCGATCATCCGTGCCTTGTTGGGCTCGCCGAGCTCGTTGAGGGTGTGGGTGAGGTCGACCAGCGCGTAGGCCATCTCCAGGCGGTCGCCCGCGCTCTGGAGCGTGTCGATCGCCTCCCGGAGCATGGACGGACGCTGCCTGAGGTCGCTGGTGGCGGCGAGGAGACGCTGTGAGATCCCCCGTGTCCTGAGCGAGTCGCCGCCGGGTAGCTCGTAGGGCTGCTCCAGCAGGGTCCGTGCCTGTTCCCGCTGTTCCAGCTGGAGCAGGGCGGCCGCGGCGCCGTGACGCCACGGCACCAGCGCCGGGGTGTCCAGATTCCAGGCACGCATCAACCGCCCGCAGGTGGAGAAGTCGTTGAGCGCGGCGTGCGAGTGGTTCGTCGCCAGATAGTAGTGGGCACGGGCCTGCAGATAGTGGAGCCCGAAGTGGGTCTGGAAGATCGCGTTGGGCACCGGCCATCTGAGATGGCGCTCGGCGACGTCGTACTTACCCATCTCGGTGGTGGCGCGGATCAGTACGGCGAGTGGCAACGCGACGAGGACGCCCAGGCTCCGGGGCGGCAGGATGTCCAGTGCGGCACGCGCGTACTCCTCGGCGGTCAACAGGTCCCCCTGGCGGATGGCGATGCTCGCCCGCAGGGAGGCGAGTAGCGCCCGCCAGGTGGGGGAGCGGCGCCGCACGGCCTCCGAGTACAGGAGGTCGCACCAGAGCGCGGCCTTGTCGGGGCGGTCGGAGTAGACCAGGGCGAGGAGCGCCGCCCCCACGGTCTCCAGGTTCACGTCGTCCAGAGAGGTGGAGTGCAGCACGCGCTCGGCGGTCCTGAGCGTGCTCTCGTCCGGGCCGTCCCGCAGGACGCCCGCGAGCAGAGCCGCCGCCCGCGAGTGCGGACCGCTCTCGACCGTCGTCCACGTCGTCCACGCCGGCCTCGTCACGGAGTCGGCGCTCGCGACGACGCGGGCACGGGCGAGGACCGGGGGGTGGATGCACGACAGCCGGTGGCGGAGGACGTCGAGCCAGGCCGCCTCCTCGTCGGCGCAGGGTTCGCCTGCCAGCTCGGTCAGCCGTTCGAGCACCTCCACGGCCTCGTCGTGCTGCCCGTGCCAGAGCAGGAACCCCAGCAGGGTGTCCAGCTCGTCGAAGCCCAGCCTGTTCTCGCGGGCGTCCGCGACGAGCCGGTCGACGTACCGGTTGGCGGCGGCGGGGTTGAGGCGCCACTCCGCCCGGGCGAGCATCGCCGTGGTCGTCGTGCGCTGCCGGTCGTCGTCGCACAGCTGCAGGGCGAGCTTCAGGCACTGGACCGCGAACTCGTGCCGGTCGTTCGTGAGCGCCTGCTCGGCGGCCTCGCGGAGCTCGGCCAGTGCCCAGGACTCCCGGAAGCGGGGCGAGCCGATGAGATGCTCGGCGACCACGGTGGCCGCGGCCCCCTCCGCGTGGAGAAGCCGCGCGGCGAGCCGATGCATCTCCTGACGCCGATGCGGGTCGAGGTCGTCGAGCACGGCGGACCTGGCCGCGGGGTGCTGAAAACGTAGCGAGTCAACAATGCCGATGACACTGAGACGGTTCAGCGCCTGGTTCACCATTGTCGTCGTGATGCCGAGTAACTCCGAGAGAAGAGTCGGCAGGGCGAGGTCCCCAAGTATCGCGAGCCCGTGGGCGACCAGCAACATGGTGGGATCGCTGCGGTGCAGGAGAGCCCGGACCGATCGGGAGAATGCGTCGGAGACGATGAGGTTATCCGGCTCGCCGGCACTCTTGTAGTCTTCTATTAATGCCTTGACCAGCAGCGGGTTGCCTCCACTTACATTGTGGGCCGCTGGGCCGAACTTAACCGCCGCAGTGTTGTCGACAAAAGCGGACAGTGTCTTGATGACGCCTCGCAGGGAAAGCGGTGCCAGTGGTATGCGCTCGTAGTGAGGATGGCGCATAAGGTTTATCTCGAGATGCGGATCCATTCCCTGCAGGCCCTCTGTGGCCGTCAGCAGGATGAGCACGTTGGCGCTCTTCTGCCGATGGACGAAGTTGAGCAGAAGCTGCCAGGAAAGGGAGTCCGCGTATTCGATGTCGTCCACGGTGATGAGCACGGTATTCGACTTGGAGAGTTCGAGGACAATGGCCCACAGGCCCTGGGTGATACGGAGCCAATCGGACTCCTCGGGGCGCTCACCGGACGACTTCGCCCCGAGCACGGCGTCCTCGATGAGCTGTGCCGCTCGGAAGGCGTGGTCGATGGGGAGTGCCGCGTTGTGGAAGATCTGGCTCACCACGCCGAGGGGCACCTTCTGGTCCGCCCCTGAGCAGGTGGCGCTCAGCCAGGTGACCTTCGACTCGGCGGCGCTGCGACCGAAGGCGTACACCAGCTCGGTCTTGCCGGTCGCGGTAGGGCTCGTGATCGTCGCCACCCGGCCACGGCCGCGCGCACAATCCGAAAGCAGGTTTGTGAGAAAAGTGGTTTCGTTGTCCCGCTCGATAAGTATCATAGGGCTCCCCGTCCACCCTAGATGAAAGCAGATGATGGAACGATAACACCCGGCTGGTAAGAGAAGGAAACCTATATTTGCCGGTAGGTGACGTCAACCTTTCCTCTTTTCCGACGGAACTGCCGACGGCGGTAGGATGCCATTTAAGAATTTCATCACGGCACTGCCCATGATTTCGTCATTCTCTCGCACCTAATTTCATCACGGCATCCAGAACGCTTAACCAGGCGGTAACCCCGTATCCGCCCCAGCGGGATCATCTATGGCTCTCGGCGAAAATGCAAACCCCCTATTAACCCTTATCGATGGGGTTGATTTAGGGGGGCGCGAAGGGCTGCTTCCCTGGATCGTCGCAGGCGACCTTGGATATCCTTCCGCATGCCGACGGCTAGATGTTGCCGTAATGTGATTGGCGTATGACGGTGGGTGACGAATGCTTACGGGAGTGCAGGGCGAGATGGATTATATTCCTTCCGAGGTATTGATGTGAAAGAGGTCGGTGATTTTGGATCTATCGGAGACCTGATTCCGGCTGTCGGAAAGGCCGCCGGTGACCGGTCGTCCTGGACGGCGGGATCGAGACGCGCCGGCCGGAACGCGATGGTCGAGACGGGGTGGGAGTCATGAGCGCGGTCAAGGACGGCGACGACATGTGGATCCGGCGCCTCCTTTTCGGGCAGGCGGGGGAGCGGGCCGAGCGGGCACCGGCCACGCTGGTCTGCTTCCCGCACGCCGGGGG
Source organism: Streptosporangium sp. NPDC000509 (assembly GCF_042898365.1). Classification (NCBI taxonomy): domain Bacteria; kingdom Bacillati; phylum Actinomycetota; class Actinomycetes; order Streptosporangiales; family Streptosporangiaceae; genus Streptosporangium; species Streptosporangium sp. NPDC000509. Next base: position 161,271 of record NZ_JBIAYX010000020.1, read on the forward strand.
CTCCGCGAGCTTCTACCTTCCGGTCGCGCGCCTCGCCCCGCCCACGGTCGAGGTGCTCGCGGTGCAGTATCCGGGCAGGCAGGATCGGCGCGCCGAGAGGTGTGTCGAGGACATCGACGAGCTGGCCGACCGGATCGTCGCGGCACTACCGGCCAGGGCCGTCACGCGCCCCCTGGCGCTCTTCGGGCACAGCATGGGGGCTCTCGTCGCCTTCGAGGTGGCCCGCAGGCTGGAGAGGCGCGGTACGGCGCCGCTGGAACTGTTCGTCTCGGGGCGGCGCGCCCCGTCGATCCACCGGAACGACCGGGCGCACCTGCGGCCGGACGACGGGCTCCTGGCCGAACTGCGCGCACTGGGCGGGACCGCCACGACGGTGCTCGGCGACGACGACTTCATGCGGGCGATGCTGCCCGTGGTGAGGAGCGACTACCGGGCCGTCGAGACCTACCGCCACCGGCCGGGGCCAGGGCTGTCGTGCCCGGTCACCGCCCTGTCCGGCATCGACGACCCGAAGGCCCGCCCGGACGACGTGCGGGCGTGGCGCGACCATACGCGGTCGCGGTTCGAGGCGCGGTTCTTTCCCGGCGGCCATTTCTACCTCACCGACCACGTCGAGGAGATCGTCGCCCTCGTCGCGGGCCGCGTCTCGTCGGCCCTGCTCGCCGCGGACTCGCGCCGCTGAGGCCCTGCCCGGGGGCGTCACGCGCCCTCTCCGTGTTGAAATGACGTCTTTCGCTTTTCGCGTATCGCCCGCTCTGTGTTGAAATGGCCGCCCGCCGCGCGGAAACGACCATGCCCTCGCGTCGAAACGCTTCGCCGCGCCCCCGTCCCGCGCCCCCGTCCCGCGCCCTCGTCCCGCGCGCCCACCCGTGCTCGCGCACGGGCACGCGCGGGCGTGGACGGGCGTGGACGGGCGACGTGCCCCGGCCACACGCCCCGACCATGTGCCCCGGCCACACGTCTCGTCCCCGCGCACAGACGCGAGAACGGCGCCGGACCGTGTCCAGGCGCCGTTCCAGGGAACAGAGGGATATAGGGATATCAGGAGTAGACGTGGAATCCTCGGCCGGTCTTCTTGCCGAGGAGGCCGCCCTCGACCATGCGCAGCAGTATCGGCGGAGGCGCGTACTGCTGCTCCCTGAACTCCCCGTACAGCGCGTCGGCGATCGAGGCCACCGTGTCCAGCCCGATCAGGTCGGCGAGCCTCAGCGGACCCATCGGGTGCGAGCAGCCCAGCACCATCCCCTTGTCGATCACGTCGGCGGTGGCGAACCCCGTCTCCACCATCCGGATGGCCGACAGCAGGTACGGGATGATCAGGGCGTTGACCACGAAGCCCGCCCGGTCGGAGGAGCGGATCACCTGCTTGCCGAGCGTCCCGGTGACGAACGCCTCCGCCCGCGCCAGGGGCTCGTCCTCGGTGAGCAGCGACCCGATCAGCTCCACCAACGGCATGACGGGCACGGGATTGAAGAAGTGCACGCCGACCACCTGGCCGGGCCGCTCGGTGGCCCTCGCCATCCTGATGATCGGGATGGACGACGTGTTCGACGCCAGGATCGCGTCCGGATCCTCCACGATCTTGTCCAGGGCGCGGAACAGGTCGAGCTTGGTCGGCTCGTGCTCGGGGACGGCCTCGAAGACGATCTGCCGGTCGCCCAGATCGTAGAGGTCGCAGGTGAAGGAGACCCGCTCCAGCGCCTCGTTTCGCTCCGTCTCGGTGATCGTCGCCTTGCGCAGCCCGCCGTCGAGGGATCTCAGCAGCCGCTGCCGTCCCCGGTTCATCGAGGCGCCGCTGGAGGCCACGACCCGCACGTCCAGCCCCGCGCGGGCGCACACGTCGGCGATACCCGAGCCCATCAGCCCGCATCCGACGATACCGACCCTGTGGATGTCGCTCATCTCGTCTCCAGACGTGTGGTCGCCGACCAGCGAAGCAGGCTCATTCCCATCGACATGCCGCCGCCGAAACCGGCGAGCAGCACCAGGTCGCCGTCGCCGAGCATGCCCGCCCTGTTGGCCTCGTCGAGCGCCACCGGCACCGAGGCGCTCCCCATGTTCCCGTAGCGCTCCACGGTGCGTGGGGTGTGCGCGCCGGTGAGCCCGCAGCGCTCCACCAGTTCGTCGAGCAGCGCCCCGTTGGCCTGGTGCGGCACAAAGGCGTCGACCTGGTCGAGGCTGTACCCGGCACCGACCACCAGCCTTTCCAGCGCGGGCGGGACGTTCTCCATCACGAAGTCCCGCACCCCGCGGCCGTCCATCCTGAAGTAGTGCTCGCCGGCCGCGACGGTCTCGTGCGAGGTCGGGAACCTGCTGCCCCCGGCCTTGACGCCGATGAGCCCGCTCGCCTCGCCCCGGCTGGACAGGTCGCAGGCGATCATCCCGTACGGCTCGGGCACCATGCCGACCAGGGCGGCGCCGGCGCCGTCCCCGAAGAGCACCGAGGTGCGGCGGTCGGTGAAGTCGACACAGCGCGTGTAGAGGTCCGCGCCCACCACGAGCGCGTACGTGTCGGGCTGGAGCGAGAGCAGGGCCTTCGCCAGGGCGAGGCCGTACACGAACCCGCTGCACACGACGTTGATGTCGAAGCAGGCGGCGCCGTAGGCGCCGAGCGCGTTCTGCACGAGGTAGGAGGTGGGCGGTTGCGGGTGGTCACCCGTCGAGGTGGAGACGATGACGTAGCCGATGCGGTCCACATCGATGCCTGCCTGCTCGATCGCGCTCATCGCGGCCCGCGCCGCGAGGTCCGAGGTCGCCTCGTCCTGCGCGGCGTACCGCCGGAAGGAGATCCGGGTCTTGCGCAGTATCCATTCCGGGGTGACACCGACTCGTTCCGCGACCTGCGCGTTGCCGACCTCTTCCTTCGGAAGATACGAGCCGGTCGCCAGGATTCCGGCGGTTCGCCCGGCCACGGTCGCCTACACCTTTCCGGCGAGGAGGGGCGCGTCGCGCCGGGCCGACGGGTCTCGCAGCGGGTTCAGCCTCTCCTCGCCGACCCTGGCCCGCAGTTCGGGGTCGGTTACGCCAAGACCGGGCTCGGGGGCCATGCACAGCACGCCCACCTTGCCCAGGTGGGTGTTGGTCTGCACCAGCCGGGCGGCCTCGGCGACCTCCGTGAGCGGGTACGACGCCGACAGGGTCGGCACCAGCTTGCCGAGTTCGAACAGCCGCAGACACTCCCACAGCTCCTGCATGTTGGCCGCGTGGCTGCCGATGATGCGCTTGAGGTTCATCCAGAGGTAGCGGTTGTCGAACTGGTGCTGGTAGCCCGTGCTGGAGCCGCAGGTGACGACCGCGCCACCGCGGCGGGCCACGAACACCGAGATCCCGAAGGTGGCCCGGCCGATGTAGTCGAAGACGATGTGCGGGTCCCCGCCCGCCCTCTCCCGGATGATCTTTCCCAGGCGCTTGCCCAGCTCGACCGTCCGCTCAGGACTGTCGGGGGCGTCGCCGCCCATTCCGATCTCGTTGCGGTTGATGACGATGTCGCAGCCGAGCCGTTCCAGGGCCGCGGCCTTCGACGCGGAGCCGACCACCCCGACCGGGATGCCGCCGCCGTTCTTCACCATCTGCACGGCGTATCCGCCGAGCCCGCCGGTCGCGCCCCAGATGAGGACGATGTCGCCCTGCTTCATGTCCGCCCCCTGGCGGCTGACCAGCATGCGGTAGGCCGTGCCCGCGCACAGCGTGATGCTGGCGGCCTCCTCCCAGGTGAGATGGGCGGGTTTGGGGATCAACTGGCTGGCACGCGCCACCGCGTAGTGGGCGAGCGCGCCGAAGTTCGTCTCGTAGCCCCAGGCGCGCTGCTCGGCGCCGAGCATGCCGTCGCCGTGCGTCGCCGGCTCCTGGTCGTCGGTCTGGATCGGGCTCACCACGACGCGGTCGCCTACCCGCCAGCGGCGCACCCCGACCCCGGCCCGCACGACCACCCCGGCGCAGTCGGAGCCCACGACGTGATACGGAAGGTCGTGCCTGGCCGCGAACCCGCCGGTGGCGCCGAACCGCTTCAGGAAATTGAACGTCGGCAGCGGCTCGAAGATCGACGACCAGACCGTGTTGAAGTTGATGGAGCTCGCCATCACCGCGATCAGGACCTCGTCGGGTGCGAGCTCGGGCATCGGCACCCGCCCGACGCGCATCGACTTGCGCACGTCCTTGTCCTCGATGCCGGTGAACATGTCGACGTCCTCGATCCGCAGGTGGGCGGCGAGGTAGTCCTCCGGTACCGGGGTCCGCGCCAGTTGGTCGGGGGACGCCCCGCCGAGCACGGCCTCGGCCATCGGATCCGCGGTGAGGGCCGCCGGGGTCGTCCGGCGTGGGAAGGGCAGGTCGGGGGAAACGGCGTTCATCGGAATCCACCGGCTCCTTTCGGTGTGGTGGGTCTGCCTGCGGTGACGGCCCTCTGCGGGCGGGCCCGTCTTTGGCCCTGAAGTGGTCTTGCCGCGACGGTCACGGGACTCGGGGGAGAGATCAGAGGAGAGTTTCAGAGGGGGATGTTCCCGTGCCGGCCACGCTGGGCCGGGGCGGCGGCGAGGGCCTCGGCGATCCTGCGCCGGGTGTCCACCGGATTGATCACCTCGTCGACGACGCCGAGGGAGAGGGCGCGGTTCACCCCGCCCGCGGTACGGACGTGCTCGTCGACGAGCCGCATCCGCAGCGCCTCGCGTTCGTCGTCAGGGGCGGCGGCGAGCCGCTTGCGGTGCAGCACGCCGACCGCGGCCTCCGCGCTCATCACCGCGACCTTCGCGTCCGGCCAGGCGAACACCGCGGTGGCGCCCAGGGACCGGGAGTTCATCGCGATGTACGCCCCGCCGTAGGACTGGCGGGTGACGAGGGTGACCCGTGGGACGACCGCCTCGGCGAAGGCGTGCAGGAGCTTGGCCCCGCGCCGGATCACTCCACCCCACTCCTGCCCGACACCCGGCAGGTAGCCCGGCACGTCCACGACGACCACCAGCGGCACCCCGAACGCGTCGCACATGCGAACGAACCTGGCTGCCTTCTCCGCGCTCAGCGAGTCGAGGCAGCCGCCCTTGCGCAACGGGTTGTTGGCGACCACGCCGACCGACCCCCCGGCGAGCCGGCCCAGGCCGACGACCACGTTCGCCGCCCAGCGGGGCTGCATCTCCACGAAGGGGGCGCCGGGGTCGAGGATCTCGCGCAGCAGGGGGCGCACGTCGTAGGCCCGGCGAGGGTTGTCCGGCAGCAGTGCCCGAGGGTCCGTTCCCTCGCGCGCCGCGGCGACGTCGAAGACGGACCGGCGGGTGAGGAGATCGACGGTCCGGCGCGCCTGTTCGTAGGCCTCGGCCTCCGAGGCGACCACCACGTGCGCCACACCGGACTTGCCGCCGTGCGCGACGGTCCCGCCGAGGGACTCCATGTCGATCCGCTCACCGGTGACGGCGCGCACCACGTCGGGTCCGGTCACGAACATCCGGCCGGCCTCCGCCATGATCACCACATCGGTGAGCGCGGGCCCGTACGCGGCGGCGCCCGCCGCCGGGCCGAGGACCACCGACACCTGGGGCACCCGACCGGAGGCTCCGGTCATCGCGGCGAACATCCGGCCCACGCCGTCCATCGACTCGACGCCGTCGGCCAGCCTGGCGCCACCGGAGTGCCACAGGCCGATCACCGGTGCCCCCTCCAGCAGGGCCGTGTCGATGGCGTTCACGACCCTGGCGCTGCCCGCGGCGCCCATCGCGCCGCCCATGTCGGTGGCGTCGGTGCAGTAGGCGATCACGTCGATGCCCGAGACGCGGCCCCGCACGGCGGATACACCGCTCCCGTCCGCCTCGTGCAGCGGGATCAGGGAGTCCGGGTCGAGCAGCCGTGCCAGGCGGACGGCCGGTGCGCGCTGGTCGAGCTCGGGCTCTCGCTGAGTGCTCGGATAGCCGACGGTCAGTGCCATAATCCATTCCCAAGAAAAGTCGACACGGTGAAGGGCGTTTTTCCTTGCACGTGGGGCACCCCCATCGAAATCAGGTACGGGCGCGATCGGCGGCCGGCGGCCAGGAGGTTTCGCAGTCACCGCCACAGGGGTTCGCAGTTTTTACCCGTCATGTGGGGGAAACGCTATATGTCGTCCAGGTGAGCACCAACCCTTATCGCACCCCTAACGGATTGTCCATCCGAATGGCCGCGCCGCGCCGGTCGCGCGGCGCCGGATCCTCCCGCGGGACCGGTCGGGGAGACCGAGCCCTCCGCGGGTGCACGTCAGCGGCCCCGGGCGGAGATGTCGGCACCTGTTCGCAGATCAGGAGCGTGTGGATCCTCCGCCGATGACCGGCTCGGCGCGGACGCCGTGATCTGAACGGTCCCGCCCGCCTCGTTAAGGGGCAGGTAGGGGTTGTCCCGCGCGGTGTCGCTGACAACCATGAACGGTGTCAACGAGAAACGGCGCCGGACGTGTGATCCAGTTCGCCGAGCCTCTGTGAAACACGTCCATCCCCTTCCGAAGGCAGGCGGCGGAAAGACGGGGCACGAGAGGGGCCGGCGCGGAACACGTTTCCGGGAATGCCGATTCGCGATGAATTCGCATTCGACCGGGCGTGATTCAACGATGCGCGTTCCGATGGTGCGAGGAAAATCTCCGGTGACATCCGGAGAGACCGAGTGCGGTTTTTCTGCGTGTGGTCAGAGGCTTCGCGGGCCCGCGCGTGTTCCCCGGCACATGGCAGGCTCCCAGAAAGGTTCCGGACATGGAGATCCACCAGCTTGAGGTGGACGGCTCGTTCCTGATCAACCCTCAGATCTTCACGGACGACCGAGGACTGTTCCTGGAGGTCTTCAACCAGCCCGCGTTCCACAAGGCCATCGGTCATCCGCTCTCGGTCGCCCAGGTCAACTGCTCGCTGTCCCGGCGCGGGACGATCCGCGGGTTGCACGCGACGGCCCTTCCCGGCCAGGCCCGCTACGTGACCTGCGCCCAGGGGGCCATCGTCGACATCCTCGTCGACATCCGGGTCGGCTCGCCCACGTACGGCAAGCACGTCGCGGTCACGCTGAGCGCCGAGAACCGCCACGCCCTCTACCTGGCGGAGGGCCTGGCGCACGGATTCGCCCCGCTGACCGAGCACGCCACGGTCGTCTACCTGTGCTCCAGCACCTGGTCACCCGAAGGCCAGATCCAGATCGACCCGCTGGACGAGGAACTGGCCCTGCCCTGGCCGCGGGGGCAGCGGCTGCTGCTGTCGGAGAAGGACCGGGTGGCCCCCTCGCTGCGGGAGGCCGCCGAGCAGGGCATGTTGCCGACGTACGCCGACTGCAAGGCCAGGTACGCGGAACTCGACGGCCTCGGCGCCCACGGCGAATACGCCTTCACCGGATGAAACACCGCGAAGTCTGGAGCCAGCGATGATCCCACTGTTCAGCGTGTCGATGTCCGCCGACGCCCCGGCCGCGGTCGCCCAGGTCCTGGGCAGCGGCAGGATCGGCCAGGGGGCCAAGGTCGAGGAGTTCGAGAGCGCCCTGGGCGCGGCCATCGGCAACCCCAGGGTGGCCACCCTCAACAGCGCCACGGCCGGCCTGCACCTGGCACTGCGCCTGGTCGCCGGCGACGGCCGGCCCGGTGGCGACCCCGAGGGCGAGGTGCTGTCCACGCCGCTGACCATGGAGGCCACCAACTGGGCGATCCTGGCCAACGGGCTGCGCATCCGCTGGGTCGACATCGATCCGGCCACCCTCAACGTCGACCTGGACGACCTGGCCCGCAAGATCTCGCCCAAAACGCGCGCCATCATGGTCGTGCACTTCGCCGGCTACCCGGTCGACCTCGACAGGCTGGGGGAGATCCTCGACGAGGCCGAGGCCAGGTTCGGGTTCCGGCCGGCGGTGATCGAGGACTCCGCGCACGCCTGGGGTGCCACCTACCGGGGCAGGCCGCTCGGCAACCACGGCAACATCTCCGTCTTCAGCTTCCAGGCCATCAAACACCTCACCTCGGGCGACGGCGGCGCGATCGTGCTGCCCACCGACGAGGCGCACGAGCGCGCCCGGCTGCTGCGCTGGTTCGGCATCGACCGCACCGCCGACCGGCTCCGCAACCCGCCCGACGTCCTGGAGTGGGGCTTCAAGTTCCACATGAACGACATCAACGCCTCGATCGGCCTGGCCAATCTCGCGGGCGTCGACCGGGTCCTGGCCAGGCACAGGGAGAACGCCGCCTTCTACGACCGTGAGCTCGCCGGGATCCCCGGGCTGGAGCTGACCGAACGGGCGGGCGACCGGGAGTCCTCCTTCTGGATCTACCCGATGAAGGTCGAGGACCGGGAGTCGTTCATGAAGCGCATGGACGATGCCGGGATCATGGTCAGCAACGTGCACGAGCGCAACGACCTGCACACCTGCGTACGCGAGTACTCGGCGCTGCTGCCCAACCTCGAACGCGTCGCCCCGCGCGTCGTGTGCGTCCCCGTCGGCTCGTGGGTCACCGACGAGCAGCGCGGCCACGTCGTCGACACGATCAGGAAGGGGTGGTGACGCCCCCGTCACCCGGGCGGCCGGGTGCCCCTCCGCCCGCGGAGCCGGATGCGCGAGGGCATCGGGCTCCCGGAGACCGCCGGGAGCGGGGAGGCGCCCGTCGCACCCCCGGCCCTGAGTCCGTTCCCGGCACGCCGATCCGGTGAGGGAGGTTCACATGTCCACAGCCCCCAGCGCCAAGGGAACCGTGCCGTTCGGTGAGCACCGGACCTGGTACCGGGTGACCGGCACTCCCAACTCGGGGCGGCCGACCGTGGTCGCCCTGCACGGCGGCCCCGGCAGCACTCACGACTACCTGGTCGGCATGGCGGTGCTCGCCGAGTCGGGATGGCCCGTCGTCCACTACGACCAGCTGGGCAACGGCGGCTCCACCCACCTGCCCGACGCGAGCACGGACTTCTGGACGCCGCGGCTCTTCCTCGACGAGCTGGACAACCTGCTGCGACGACTGGGCGTGGACGGTGACTACGTGCTGTTCGGCCAGTCGTGGGGCGGCCTGCTCGCGGCGAAGCACGCCTCCGCCCGGCCTGCGGGCCTGCGCGGTCTGGTGGTCGCCAACGCCCCCGCCTCGTATCCGCTGTGGCTGAGCGAGATGCGGGTCCTGCGCGACAGGCTGCCGCCCGGCGTCGACGACACGCTGCGTAAGCACGAGGCCGCGGGCACGACGGACTCCAAGGAGTACTTCGACGCCATGATGGTCTTCTACAACAGGCACGTCTGCACGCTCCGGCCATGGCCGCGCGAGTTCGTCGCCACGTTCATGGAGATCTACAACGATCCCACCGTCTACTACGCGATGAACGGGCCCAGCGAGTTCCACGTGATCGGCTCGCTGCGCGACTGGGGGGTCGTCGACTGCCTGCCCGACATCGAGGTGCCCACGCTGGTGATCTCCGGGCGGCACGACGAGGCCACTCCCGCCACGGTCCGGCCGTACGCCGAGCTCGTCCCCGGCGCGCGCTGGGAGATCTTCGAGGACTCCAGCCACACTCCGCACCTGGAGGAGCCGGAGCGTTTCATCGCGGTCATGATCGAGTTTCTCAAGAGTTTGGAATAGCCATATGGAGACCGGCGCCAAGGCCGTCACGGCGATCGTCTTTCCCGGCATGGGCCCCACCAGGTTCGCCGACGTCGCCGGGTTCATGCTCGACAACCCCTCGGCGCGGCGGCTGGTCGCCCTCGCCGACGACGCGCTCGGCTACTCGCTGGTCGACCGCTTCCGCGACTCGGGAGACGACTACACGGAGGCGGCCCAGGTCGCGTTCATGGTGAACTGCCTCGCCCTGGCCGACTGGGCGGAGCGGGAACTCGGCGTCGAGCCCGAGGTGTGCGCGGGCCCCAGCTTCGGAGGCAAGGCGGCCGCGGCCTACTCGGGCGCGCTGTCCTTCGAGGACGCCGTGCGCATGACCGCGGGGCTGGCCCGCGTCACCGAGGACTACTTCGGCCGCGAGCACACCGACGTCGTCACCCACTCCTTCGTCCGCGTCCCCGAGCCCGCGCTGAAGGAGGTGCTGGCGGAGCTGGACGCGGGGAACGAGTGGTACGACCTCTCCTGCCGCGTCGACCACGACTTCCACATGCTGTCCCTGCGTGAGCGGCGGGTCGAGTGGCTGCAGGGGCGGGTGCGCTCCCTCGGAGGTCTCTCCCTCTACACCATGCGGCCCCCGATGCACTCGGCCGCGTTCGAGCCGCTGCGGCGCAGGGCCGCGGAGGAGGTCCTCGACGGCCTGCGTTTCGCCGATCCGCGCCTGCCGGTCGTCGACGACCACGACGGGACCGTGCTGAGGACGGGGGAGGCGGTGCGGACGATGCTGCTGGACGGCTTCGTCCGGGCGCTGCGCTGGCCGGAGGTGGTGGCCACTCTCCGGGAGCTCGGCGTGACCAGGGTCTGCGTCGCCGGGCAGGACAGCCTGTTCGGGCGGGTGCCGGTCACGACGAGGAACTTCACGGTGGTCCCGGTGAATCCCCGGGTGGCGACGATGCCGCAGCCGGTGCGGCGCTCAGGTGCGTGAGAGGGCCCGCGGATCCGCCGGGAGGTGTCCCGCGGGCACCCTCACCGGTCAGGCGACGGGCCTGAACATCCCGGACAGCGCCTTCCAGAGGGTCCCCGGCGTCTCGAAGGTCTCCATGGTCAGCGCCTCGTCCCTGAACCTCACCCCGTACTCCTCCTCCAGGGTGGCCAGCAACTCGACGATGCCGAGTGAGTCCAGCCCGAAGTCGGCCAGGCCGGTGTCCTCCCGGATCCTCTCGTCGGCGGGCAGAAAGGGGAGCTGCCTGCGCAGGGTTTCCTCGAAACGATCGTCCCACATGGCAATCGATTTCCCTTCTCAAGGAGAGTCGCGATGAGCGGGCGTGCGAAAAGGAGGGGACGGGGCCGTGACTCACGGAATTCGCCGTCGAAGTCGGTGCCCGTGCCGGGCGACGCTGTGGAATCAGCCCTTCCGTTGTTGAATCTAGCGCGCGTGCGCTTCGATGTCCACCGGGCCGGCCGGAATCAATTGAATTATTCCCGTGCTTTCCGTAAAGCGTATCCGAATAACCACGGATACTCGTCGAGATCTTAGGATGGAAATGAACGGCGAAAGCTCGCACGCCCTCTACGCGCGTTTCCTGCGCGGCCTGGAGGCGTCTCCGGGACGGGCGGCCTTCCGTGTCGACGGTGCCGTCGCCACCTACGCCGAGGTCCACCGTTCGGCGCTGCTGTGGGCCGGCGCGCTGTCACTCCTCACCCCCTCCCCGCTCGGGGCCGTCGGGGTGCTCGCCGCCAAGGGGGCCACCTCCTACACCGGCGTCCTCGCCGGACTGTTCGCCGGGGCGACCGTCGTGCCGCTGCAGCCGGACTTCCCCGCGGCCCGCACCCGGCAGATGATCGAGGCCGCGGGGGTCTCCACGCTGATCGTCGACGGTCGTGGCAGGGCGCGAGCCGCCGAGCTGCGCGAGGCGGGGCTGGACGTCGCGGTCCTCGAACCGGCGATCACCTCCTTCGACCCGGAGTGCGCGCTCGCGCGCCCGCGTCCCGTCGCCCCCTCCGACGTCGCGTACGTGCTGTTCACCTCCGGATCCACCGGGCGCCCCAAGGGGGTGCCGATCACCCACGGCAACACCGCCCACTACTTCGACCTCCTCGACGCGCGCTACGACTTCACCCCGGACGACGTCTTCTCGCAGACCTTCGACCTGACCTTCGACTGCGCGATGTTCGACCTGTTCTGCGCCTGGGGCGCCGGGGCCACGGCGGTCGCCGTACCGCCGCACGCCTACCGCGACCTGCCGGCCTTCTTGCGGCAGCAGGGCGTCACGGTGTGGTTCTCCACGCCGAGCGCCATCTCCATGGTCCGCAGGACGGGCCGTCTGGAGCCGGGCGCGCTGCCCGGCCTGCGCTGGAGCTTCTTCGCCGGTGAGGCGCTGAAGTGCGCCGACGCCGCCGACTGGCAACGGGCGGCGGACGCCTGCGCGCTGGAGAACCTCTACGGGCCGACCGAGCTCACCATCACCATCGCCGGTCATCGCTGGGACCAGGAGACCTCCCCGGCTCTGGGCGTGAACGGCATGTCGCCGATCGGGACCGTCAACGACGGGCACGACCACGTGCTCCTGGACGACGAGGGCCGGCCCGCCGAGGTCGAGGGCGAACTGTGGATCACCGGGCCGCAGACCACCCCCGGCTACCTCGACCCCGCCGACGACGACGGCCGGTTCGTCGAGCGCGACGGGCGCACCTGGTACAACACCGGCGACCGGATCCGCCGGGCGGCCAACGGCGAGCTGGTCTACCTGGGCAGGGCCGACGCGCAGGTGCAGGTGCAGGGCTGGCGGGTGGAGCTCGCCGAGATCGACCACGCCATGTGCGGCTGCGAGGGGGTCGACGACGCGGTGACCGTGAGCAGCACCATCAACGGCGTCACCGAGCTCGTCGTGTTCTACACCGGGACGCCCTCGCGCCCGGCCGACCTCGCCGCCGGGCTCCGCCGGGTCCTGCCGCCGGGCATCGTCCCCCGCCACTACCGGCACATGGACGAGCTGCCGCTGAACCCCAATCGCAAGGTCGACCGCGCGGGCCTGCGCGACCGGGCCACCACCGTGCTCGCCGGTGCCGGCCGGTCTGTGTGACGGTCGCCGGAAACGGTGTGACCCATGGATACGGGATTTCACGCGCCAGGTCCCGCGACGCCGCACCCAATGGCGCACAGGACGGTGAATGTGTTCTCCTGAAAGCCGTCCCGGAAAAGGGGGCCGAGCATGCGTGGATGGTCTCGGAATCCTTTAGGGGGGCCGTAGGGGTGTGGGGTCCGGGGAGTGCCGGGGTAACGTTTCCATGTATTTGTTCGGCTCCCACTTATTGAGTAAGCGGTATGAGAGCCGGAGTGAATTCTTTTTTCATTCAGGAACGGGAGAGTCGCGTTGGAAGGCTTGGTACCCGGGACACCGCCGCTGCGGTCGGATCTCCTGCACCACCTGCTGGACGACGCCGCGGCCGCGGGCCCGGCCGATCCCGCGGTCCGTGACTCGCGGGGCGCGTGGAGCTATCAGCGGGTCGTCGAACTCAGCCACGCCTTCGACGGCTGGCTGGCGGACCGGGGGGTGATCCCCGGCGACCGGGTGATCGTCCAACTCCCCAACCGGCGTGAGGTGGCCCCCATCGTCTACGGCGTCTCCAGGCGCGGCGCCGTCCTCGTGCCGCTGAACCCCGGCATGAAGCCCTTCCACCTGGGATCGGTCCTGAAGGACTCCGAACCCGCGCTGGTCATCGGGACCGGGAGCTCCGCGGAGACCGTGCGGGAGACCGCCGCCGAGGTGCCCGTACACGACATCGACGAGATCTGGGCCGAGGTCGAGGAGCGGGCCGGCCGGCCCGCCGAGCACGAGCCCGTCAAGATCTTCCCGGAGGACGTGGCGATCCTCATCTACACCTCGGGCAGCACCGCCGCACCCAAGGCCGTGGTGTGCCCGCACGCCCGGGTCACCTACGCCGCCTCCGCCATCAACGCGGTGCTCGGCTACCGGCGAGGCGACGTGGTCTTCTGCCGCCCGCCGATGTCCTTCGACTACGGCCTGTACCAGATCTTCCTGTCCGCCCTCGGCCACGCGGAGCTGGTGCTGGCCGGTGACGAGCCGGACCTGGTGCTGCTCCGGCAGATCCGCGAGTGCGGAGCCACTATCGTCCCGGTCGTCCCCTCCCTGGGCGCGATGATCGCGACGCTGGCCAGGCGCGCCCCCGGCTCCGCGCCCACCGTGCGGATGTTCACCAACACCGGGGCGGCGCTGCCGGCCGCGACCATCGACAGCCTGCACGAGTCGTTCCCCGGCGCGCGGGTGGTCCGGATGTACGGCATCACCGAGTGCAAGCGCGTCACCATCATGGAACCGGAACTCGACGCCGAGCGCCCCGGCGCGTCCGGCAGGCCGCTGCCGGGCACCCGGGTGCTCATCCTGGACGGCGAGGGCCGCCCGGTGCCCCCGGGGGAGGTCGGGGAGATCGTCGTGGCCGGGCCGAACGTGATGGCCGGCTACTGGCGCGACCCCGTCCTGACCGCGCGTGCCTACCGCCCCGACCCCGACACCGGCGAGGTGCGCCTGCACACCGGCGACTACGGACGGCTCGACGAGGACGGCTACCTCTACTTCCAGGGGCGGCGTGACGACATGTTCAAACGCAAGGGCACCCGGATGAGCACGGTGGAGATCGAGGCCGCCGCGATGGACATCCCCGGTGTCACGGCGGCGGTCGCGCTGCCCCCCGACGAGCACCGCGACCTCGTCGTGTTCGTGGAGGGCGACCTGCCCTCCCACGTGGTGCTGCGCGAGCTGGCCAGGCGGCTGGAACCGCCGAAGGTGCCCGCCGCCTGCCACGTGCTCGACAGGTTCCCCCTCACCCTCAACGGCAAGAACGAGCGCAAGCGGCTGGCGTCGCTGCTGGAGGAGAGCGCGCGATGACGCGGAACGCGGACCTTGTCGCCAGGTACGGCTCCCCGCTGTACCTCTACGACCTCGACCGTGTCACGGCCGCCCGTGACTCCCTGCTGTCCTCGCTTCCCGAGGGCTTCGAACTCTTCTTCTCCTTCAAGGCCAACCCGCACCCGCAGATCGCGCGGGCGCTGCGCGGGACCGGTGAGCGCGGCTGCCTGGCCGAGATCAGCTCGACCGGCGAGCTGACCGCCGCGCTGGAGGCCGGTTTCACCGGCTCCGAGATGCTCTACACCGGGCCGGGCAAGACCCACGAGGAGCTGCGGGTCGCGATCGGCGCCGGGGTCACCTCGTTCTCCGTGGAGTCGCCGAGCGACCTGCGGCACGTCGGAGAGGTCGCGACCGGGCACGGCGTGGTCGCCGACTGCCTGCTGCGCGTCAACAGCGCCACCTCCAGCGCCGCCACCAGCATCAGGATGACCGGCACGCCGTCGCAGTTCGGCATCGACAGCGAGACGTTGCCGGAGCTGATGCCCGAGCTGCGCGCGGTGCCCGGCACCCGGCTGTTCGGGGCCCACCTGTTCTCACTGAGCAACGCCAAGGACGAGGAGAGCCTCGTCGGCGAGTTCCGCCACACCATCTCCGTCGCCGCGCGACTCCGGCGGGAGGTGGGCCTGCCCGTCCACCTCCTGGACATCGGCGGGGGATTCGCCGCCCCGTACCTCTCGCCGGGAGAGCGGCCCGCCTACCCCAACCTCCGCGCGGAACTGGAGGACGTCCTCGACGAGGAGTTCCCCGACTGGCGCCGTGGCGTCCCCCGGATCGCCTGCGAGTCCGGCCGTCACCTGGTCGGCGACTGCGGGGAGCTGCTGTGCACCGTGGTCAACATCAAGGAGAGCCGGGGCCGCAAGTTCGTCATCCTCGACGCGGGCATCAACACCCTCGGCGGCATGTCAGGACTGGGCCGGCTGTTGCCGGTGTCGGTGCGGCTGGAGGAGACCGACCCCGCCGAGCGGGAGGTCGCGACCCTGGCGGGGCCGCTGTGCACGCCGGGCGACGTGCTCGGCAAGAACGTGCCGCTACCGGTGCTCGAGGTCGGCGACGTGGTGAGCATCCCCAACGCCGGCGCGTACGGGATGACCGCGAGCCTGCTGATGTTCCTCGGGCGCCCCGCGCCCACCGAGGTCGTCGTACGCGGCGGCGAGGTCGTGTCCGCCTCGCGCGTCGAGTTCACCAGGAAATACGACTGAGATCCCACCGGCCCGACCTCGGTGGGCCGAGCCCCTGCTGAGCCCCCGCCGGGCCCTGACCTCGGCGGCCCGAGCCCCGGCAGGGCGGAGCGGCGGGGCCGTCCGGCGCGGACCCGCGGTGGTCTCCGCCGACTTCGAAGATCTATACGGCTTTTCACACGACGTGGAGTGGACCGATGAGCGAGTCCGAGCAGTTCGTTTCCAGCACCTCCGACGCGGCGGGCGGCAGGCGGGGAGAACCTTCGGCGTTCGCGACATCCCTCGCGGACCTGCCCGTCGAGCGGCGGCGCGGCTTCCTGGTCGGGCTCGTGCACGACCTGACCGTCGAGATCCTGGGGAACATGCTCCCGTACGCGCCCGAGGAGGTGAACCCCGACCAGGCGTTCAGGGAGATGGGCTTCGACTCGCTCGCCGCCGTCGAACTGCACGACCGGCTGGCCGAGCGGATCGGCGCGGAGCTGCCGATGACGATCGCCTTCGACCACCCCACCCCGGCGGCCGTCGCCGCCTACCTGTTCACCGAGGTCCTCGACCTGGCAGGGGAGAGGATCTCCGAGGTCCACGCGGCCGCCGGCTCCGACGAGCCGATCGCGATCGTCGGCATCGGCTGCCGCTACCCGGGCGGCGTCGCCACTCCCGAGGAGCTGTGGCGGCTCGTCGCCGAAGGGCGCGAGACGGTCACCGGGTTCCCCACGGACCGAGGGTGGGACCTGGGCCGGCTGTTCGACGACGACCCGGCGAAGTCCAACACCAGCTACGCGCGCGTCGGGCACTTCCTGCACGACGCCGCGGAGTTCGACCCCGACTTCTTCGGGATCAACCCGCGCGAGGCCGAGGCGATGGACCCGCAGCAGCGCCTCGTCCTGGAGACCGCCTGGGAGGCCTTCGAACGAGCCGGTATCGACCCGCGTTCGCTGAAGGGCAGCCAGACCGGCGTGTTCATCGGCGCGGAGCCGCAGGACTACGGTCCCCGGCTGGACAAGGCGCCCAGGGAGGTCGAGGGATATCTCGTCACCGGCAACGCCACCAGCGTGGTGTCCGGCCGCATCGCCTACGCCCTCGGCCTGGAAGGCCCGACCCTCACCGTCGACACCGCCTGCTCCGCCTCCCTGGTCGCGATCCACCTCGCCTGCCAGTCGCTGCGGACGGGCGAGACCTCGCTCGCCCTCGCCGGCGGCGTGACCGTGATGTCCACCCCCGGTACCTACACCGCGTTCAGCCGGCAGGGCGTGATCGCCGCCGACGGCCGCTGCAAGGCGTTCTCCGCCTCCGCCAACGGCACCGGCTTCTCCGAGGGCGTCGGCGTCATCGTGGTCGAGCGGCTCTCGGACGCGGTGCGCGCCGGGCACCCGGTCCTGGCGGTCATCCGTGGCTCGGCGATCAACCAGGACGGTGCCAGCAGCGGGCTGACCGCGCCGAACGGCCCCTCGCAGGAGCGGGTCATCCGCCAGGCGATGGCGAACGCCGGACTGTCCAGCGGGGACGTCGACGTGGTCGAGGCGCACGGCACCGGTACCAAGCTGGGTGACCCGATCGAGGCGCACGCCCTGCTGGCGACGTACGGGCGCGACCGCGGCGACGCCCAGCCGCTCAAACTGGGCTCGATCAAGTCGAACATCGGCCACACCCAGGCGGCCGCCGGTTCAGCCGGTGTGATCAAGATGGTGATGGCGATGCGGCACCGCGTGCTGCCCCGCACCCTGCACGTCGACGAGCCCTCCCCGTACGTCAACTGGTCCGTCGGCGCCGTCGAAGTGCTGACCGAGGACCTGCCCTGGGACAAGTCCGGCGCCCCGCGCCGGGCCGCGGTGTCCTCCTTCGGCGTCAGCGGCACCAACGCGCACGTGATCCTGGAGGAGCCCCCGACCGCCGAGCGCGTCCCGGACGGCGTGGACGGCGAAGACGGCAAGGACGGCGTGGACGGCGAGAACACAGCGCCGGCCGCCGTCGCGCAGGAGCGGACCGAGCCCGCCGCGGTGCCGGTGGCGCTGTCGGCCAGGGGAGGAAAGGCGCTGCGCGACCAGGCCGCGCGCCTCGCCGCCCACGTGGCGGCCCACGAGGACCTGGGACTGGTCGACCTCGGACACTCCCTGCTGACCACACGGTCGGCGTGGGACCACCGCGCCGTGGTCGTCGCCGGGGACAGGCAGGAACTGCTCGCCGCCCTCGCCGCCCTCGCCGCGGGCGAGTCGGTTCCCGGCGTGGTCGAGGGCGTCGCCTCCACCGGGGAAGGCCCGATCTTCGTCTTCCCCGGTCAGGGGTCCCAGTGGGCGGGAATGGCCGCCGAGTTGCTCGACTCCTTCCCCGTCTTCGCGCGGAGCATGGCGGAATGCGCGGCGGAGATCGAGACCCACGTGGACTGGAGACTGCTCGACGTGCTGCGCGGCGCACCGGACGCGCCCTCCCTGGACCGGCTGGACGTGGTCCAGCCGGTGCTGTTCGCGGTGATGGTCTCGCTCGCCGCGCTCTGGGAGTCCTACGGGGTGAGGCCGGCCGCCGTCGTCGGCCACTCGCAGGGCGAGGTGGCCGCCGCGTATGTGGCCGGAGGACTGTCGCTGGCCGACGCGGTACGCGTGATCGTGCTGCGCAGCCGGCTGTTCACCGAGACCCTGCTGGGCAAGGGCGGAGTCGCCGCGGTCGCGCTGCCCGCCAACGAGGTCGAGCGGCGGCTCGCCCGCTGGCACGGCAAGCTGTCCGTCGGCGGCAAGAACGGCCCCTTCTCCTCGACCGTGGTCGGCGACGCCGGCTCCCTGGCCGAGCTGGTCGCCGAGTGCGAGGGCGAGGGCGTGCGTGCCCGCGTGATTGCCTCCTCGGTCGCCTCGCACTGCGCCCAGGTCGATCCGCTGCGCGAGCGGCTGCTGGAACTGCTCGCCCCGGTCTCCCCGAGGACCGGCCACACCCCGTTCTACTCGACGGTGACCGGCGGCCTGCTCGACACCGCCGAGCTGACCGCCGAATACTGGTTCGGCAACGCCCGCTACCCGGTGGAGTTCCACCAGGTGGTCCGGACGCTGCTGGCCGAGGGACACCGCGTGTTCCTGGAGTCGAGCCCGCACCCGGTGCTCGTGATGAGCGTCCAGGACACGATCGACGAGGCCGGCGTCGACGCCTCCGCCTTCGGTTCCCTACGCCGAAACGAGGGCGGCCCGCGCCGTTTCCTCGCCTCGGCGGCCGAGGCCCACGTCCGCGGCCTGAGCGTCGACTGGGAGCAGGCGTTCGCCCCGTACGGCCCGCGGCGGGTCGACCTGCCCACCTACGCCTTCCAGCACCGACGCTTCTGGCTGGACGCCGGCGTGTCCGGAGGCGACGTCACCTCGGCGGGGCTGGTCGCCGCCGAGCACCCGCTGCTGGGCGCGGCCGTGATGCTCGCCGACTCCGACGGGGTGCTGTTCGCCGGCCGCCTCTCGCTGCAGACCCACCCCTGGCTCGCCGACCACGCCGCCTCGGGCACCGTGCTGCTGCCGGGTACGGCGTTCGTGGAGCTGGCGGTGCGCGCCGGTGACCAGGTGGGGTGCGGGACGGTGGACGAGCTGGCCCTGGAGGCGCCGCTGCCGCTGGGGGACGACGGCGTGCAGGTACAGGTGTCGGTGGGGGCGCCCGACGGGTCGGGCCGCCGTCCGGTCGCCGTCCACTCGCGCTCGGAGAGCGCCCCGGTCGACGCCCCGTGGACCCGTCACGCGACCGGTTTCGTGATCCCGGCCGGATCTCCGGAGGTGTTCGATCTCGTCGAGTGGCCTCCGGCGGGTGCGACGCCGGTGGAGGTGGACGGCCTGTACGAGCGGCTCGCGGGCCAGGGGTACGGGTACGGCCCGGTGTTCCAGGGGGTGCGGGCGGCCTGGCGGCGCGGTGAGGAGATCTTCGCGGAGGTGGACCTGCCCCAGGGGGTGGCCGCCGACGCCGGGAGGTTCGGCCTGCACCCGGCGCTGCTGGACGCCGCCCTGCACGCGGAGTCGCTGCTGGAGGGCGAGCAGGAGGCCGCGGGGCGTGGCGTGAGCCTGCCGTTCGCCTGGAGCGGGGTCTCCCTCTACGCCACGGGCGCCTCCACCGTGCGGGTGCGGCTGTGGTCGGAAGGCCCGGACACCGTGTCGCTGCGGCTGGCCGACACCTCGGGGGCCGCCGTCGCCTCCGTACGCTCGCTGGTCTCGCGCCCCGTCTCCGCCGAGTCGCTCTCCGCGGCCACCGCCTCGCACCACGACTCCCTGTTCCGCCTCGACTGGGCGGTGCTGCCGGTGGTGGAGACGTCGGGGGCGACCGGGGCCGCCCTGCTCGGCCCCGACACGCACGGCCTGCGGACCGCGGGCGTGGTGAGCGGGGAGTTCGCCGACCTGGCCTCGCTCGCGGGCACGGACGCGGTTCCCGACCTGGTGTTCACCTCCTTCCCGGGAACCGGGACCGACGCGGATGTGGCGGGCGAGGCACGACAGGCCACCCGCCGGGCGCTGGGGTTGGTGCGGGAGTGGCTCGCCGAGGAGCGGTTCGGGTCGGCGCGGCTGGTGGTGGTGACCAGGGGCGCCGTCGCGACCGGGCCCGGTGAGGACGTGCGCGACCTGGCGAACGCGCCGGTGTGGGGCCTGCTGCGGTCGGCGCAGTCGGAGAACCCGGATCGCATCGTGCTGGTGGACCTCGACGAGCACGACGTGCCGGGCGCGGCTCTGCTCGCGGCCGCGGGCTCCGGCGAGCCGCAGCTGGCCGTACGGTCCGGCACGGTGCTCGTCCCCCGCCTGGCGCGGGCGGCGGGTGGGGACGGGCTCGCGGTGCCGGCGGGGGTGGCCGAGTGGCGGTTGGACGCGCCGGTCAAGGGGAGCCTGTCGGACCTGGCGCTGGTCCCGGCACCCGAGGCGGCGAGGGCACTGGAGGCCGGCGAGGTGCGGGTCTCCATCCGCGCGGCGGGGCTCAACTTCCGGGACCTGGTCGTCACCCTGGGCATGGTGCCCGAGAACGACGAGCCCATCGGCGGAGAGATCGCCGGCGTGGTGCTTGAGGTCGGTGCCGGGGTGGACGACCTGGCGCCGGGTGACCGGGTCTTCGGTCTGCTGGACGGCGCGTTCGGCCCGGTGGGGGTGACCGACCGGCGGCTGCTCGCGCCGATTCCCCAGGGCTGGACCTTCGAGCGGGCCGCGTCCGTCCCGGTGGTCTACCTCACCGCCTACTACGGGCTCGTCCAGCTCGGCGGCCTGACCTCGGGGGAGTCGGTGCTGGTGCACGCGGGTGCCGGTGGGGTGGGTATGGCGGCGGTGCAGCTGGCGCGGTATCTGGGGGCGGAGGTGTTCGCGACGGCGAGTCCTGCCAAGTGGGGGGTGTTGCGGTCGTTGGGGCTGGATGAGGAGCACATCTCCTCGTCGCGGGATCTGGACTTCGAGGAGCGTTTCCTGGGGGTGACGCAGGGGCGCGGGGTGGATGTGGTGCTGAACTCGCTGGCGCGTGAGTTCGTGGACGCCTCCTTGCGCCTGCTGCCCCGAGGCGGCCGCTTCCTGGAGATCGGCAAGACCGACCTGCGCGCCCCCGAGGAGGTCGCCGCCGCCTGTCCCGGAGTCGACTACATCCCGTACTCGCTGATGGAGGCGGGGCTCGACGGCCTGCGCGACATGTTGGCGGAGGTGCTGGGGTTGTTCGGGCGGGGGGTGTTGCGGCCGTTGCCGGTGCGGTCGTGGGATGTGCGGCGGGCGCCGGAGGC